>CAZWPD010000111.1:0-2503 GCA_964636145.1 uncultured Coxiellaceae bacterium | reverse complement strand
ACCTGGCTTCTCCTGCCAACGAGATTCAAGATGCCCCGTATTGAATTTATACAGGTATTTTTTACGGTGATCAAACAGTTCAAGATTTGCTAGTATCCTTGGTAATAAAAATAATAACTTATCATTAATGAGGGTGTCAGCATGAAGAAATTACTATTCATCAGCGCGTTAGGAGTGATGCAGGCCGCCAATGCCGCACCGGCAACTGACTGCCTGCAGCAGGCAATCCAGGATTATAACGGCACCGGCACACTGGCCATTCAACATTGCGATAACGTTGCAGATAGCATGATCGACCTGATGCGCTTTATTTTATCCCGCAAAGAGCTTAATTCCATCAGTTTCCAGCATTGCAAATTAGCCGACAAAACAGCGTTTGATTTGTCTATGGTGCAGCAACTTTCTTCTGTCAATGTTGCTAATAATTCAATAGGCGATTTGGGAGCGGTCGCTCTCGCAAAACAATCAAATATCAAAGAACTGATTCTGGAAAATAATCCGGTGACCGATTACGGTGTTATCACGATTGCATATTATAATAACGTAGAGCTATTAAATCTAAATCACACAAAGATGACAGACAAATCATGCTTCGCACTCGGCAGTGATAAGTCATTGCGATTTCTTGATATCGAAAAAAATAATTTAACAGCTGCTTGTGTGCATGGACTCGCATATAGCAGAACACTGGATTATCTCTCCATGAGCGGTAATGCCATTGGTGATGACGGCGCTGCCGCACTCACAGCGTTAAGCAGCGTTACTACACTGTATCTGGAAAATACCGGCATGTCTGATGCGGGCGTTAAATCATTAGCGACTATGCAGCAGTTAGATATCCTCGATATTAGTTATAACAATATTACCGATGCTGGCATGAGTGATCTTACCAAATTAGCAGGTCTTCGACTCATCAATTTGTCTGGCACAAAAGTAACAGACCACGGTATTTCCATGTTGTCGCAACTCAAGAATATCGACACTGTCAAAGTCAGTCACACCAATATCACTGATGCAAGCATAGATGTTATTACGCGTCTGCCTCAGTTGGTTATGCTAGACATCAGTAGCACCAACATTACAGATTTTGGTGCGAAAATAATTTCTGAGAACATAAATAAATATCTGCTCCTCTCAATATATGACATGCCGATGTTGACAGAAAAAGGCAGGGAAATATTACGCGCGAATAAATATATCGAATTGTTTGAGAAAGAAAATATATAATCCTGGTTAAGAGAGCGAGTCCGGGTAATATATTTTATTCGGGCTGCGGCTTGCTTTAGCGCAGATCATCCGCCACTAAGTAGCGGACAATTAGATTGGTCAGTTCATCTTCAAGGTGGCCACCGGTCAGGATGTCTTGACGATTATTCAGTGCTACAAGAATCACTGCCTCAACAGCATGAACAGATATATATGCAGCCGTCTCTATATTTTTTATCGCCACTTCATTCTTTTTCGATTGTAGGTAAGCTCTTATCATTTCCACGGCCTGTTTTTCATATTCTCTTAGAAGGCGGCTAAGCTTGCCAATTTTCGGCAATTGTTCGTCAAATACTCGTTGGAGTTTCGGTTCTACTGAGCGTGCCTCAATCATGGCTCGAATTAAAATACGAATACCGTCTTTTAATGAAACAGTGCTTAGTGTGTTGTAGTTTTCCACAAACACATCCATTAGTTTTTGGATATGTAATTCAATCAATTCGCCTAGTATTGCCTCCTTGTTAGAAAAATACTGATAAACCGACCCAATGCTGACTCCTGCAACTTCAGCTATTCGATTCGTGTTGGTTCCCTCGTAGCCTTCTTTTACTAAAACACGAGTAGCTCCTTGTAGAATGGCTTCAACGGTGGCTTTCGCGCGGTCTTGTTTTGCCGGTTTTTTCATGCGCTTACGATCTTTTATAGGCTTCATCATCTTCTCTGCTGAAATGCGAGTTGTTAATGTGAGTAATTGCTCATAATATTGCTTTCAGTTGATAATGTCTACATTTGGTCGGGGTGAGGAGCTATGCAACTATTAAAACGTTTTGTGATTTTCGTCACGCTAATTTCTTTTGTGTGCTCTGCTACTGGATGCGCCACCAATGGTCGTGGAGTTGCACCGCCCAATCTTGCACATCATGGGCGAAGCAATGTTGAGAAGACTGTCGACGAAGAAGATTCATCGGGATATTCAACGGGAGCAAAAGCGCTTGCTATCGGTGCGGGGGTTGTGCTCCTCGTTGGGGCTTTAGCTTTAGTAGCAGCAAATTCTGGTTCGCAAGGGATCGGTCACGATATTGCGGCGAATATCGGGCGGGGAACATAACCTGATATTTGATTGAGGTGCCATTCTTTTAGATTGTCTTGAAAAAGTAATTGAGGAAATGTATATGTTTAATAGCAACTGTAGCCCGGATGAAATGCTCTGCTTCATCCGGGGTTAAAATATAAATTCTTCCAAGCTGTTTGCACAATTAAATTGTTATTAATGAATATTGATATATAACCCCGGATG
>CAZWPD010000110.1:0-2520 GCA_964636145.1 uncultured Coxiellaceae bacterium | reverse complement strand
TAATTATGCAAACCAGACCAGATCAGGCAACACTTGATAAAGATCTATTAAGTGCTGCGGCCAGCGGTAATTTAAAACTCGTCACGGCGCTGCTTGAACGTGGCGCCAGCGTTATCGCTGCTGGTGTTGACGGCCGAACCGCGCTGGAATTGGCGGCGCGCAACGGTCATAGCGAAGTTGTCGATCTGCTTTTCGATAAGCTCTCAACAACGCTTGAAACAAAAGCGGCGTTACTTAATTTCTTCATCAAAAATAAAAAATTATCAGACCCAGCCATCTGGACAATGAATGCGAAGATCACCGTCAGACTGGTTAATCTATGTAATGATATGGCTAATGGAGGTAATTTATCGAAAATTATGCCATTACTGCCCGACGTGATTGCAGCACATCAATTTCAAAATAAATCCATTAAAGAAGATGTCTTAACATATCTTGAAACACTGACCAAGGAAGAACGCATTACAGCTTATCGCGAAGCACTAAATCCAGATACACCCATGGGCCGCTTCATGCGCTTAAGCCGCGGGGCAGTCAGATGCCGGCTTGGTCATGGCGCATTATTAAAGTGTGAAAACGCCCTGAAGGAACTCGAACCAAAAGCACAAACGAGTGAAGACATCACAGCACTAAAAGCAAAATTAAAATCAGCCGCCTATTATGGAAAAATTGATGAAATTGAATCGATACTGAAGTTAGAGGCGTTCGGAATTGATGAAGCACTCGATGAAAAAGGCAACTCGGCCTTAAATATCGCTGCCGCATCAGGATATGCTGGCGCAGTAAAACTACTCATCGATAAAGGCGCAGATATTCACCACTTTGGAAATTACACCCGACGTAAGCCATTAATGGATGCTGTTTGTTGTCACTACCATACAGAAGTTCAAGCAACCATCGAAGCTTTACTTGCAGCTGGCGCAAAAGTATTGGATGCAGATGGCAATCAATCCGTTCTGGAAATGGCGGCTCAACATGCCTCACCTGAAGTATTAAACCTCATCGTTAACAAGCTGATTTCAAGCTACACCATCGATCAGTTAACAAAACATCTAAGCACCTATCTTCGTTCAATATTACATATCGAAACCAGATACGACATCAAATACAAAGCCATTGAAATATTTCGCCTCCTGGATCATTTGCGAGAAAATGGCGTAAGTGATAGCGATATTGTGAGAATGATGACAAGATCTAACGAATTAGTAGATACCTTTGGCACAAATGCATTCTATATTAAACGACATTACGTCAATCACATCGCCACTCTACCAGTTAACGAACAAATTAAACTCTGTGACGACATATTAAATGAAACCACCCCACGCGGTTATTTCATGCGCCTGCAGCGCTTTGATAATAAGTGCGATCTAGACAGTGGATCACTTAAAAAAGTTGTCGCAATGAGAGTAGCAGCACTCAAACGCAAAGACGCAGCCAACAAATTCACGAACGGTGAACCAGCTATTCTAATCGCAGCGGGACAATCCAGCCACGCAGTTGCTCAACTCATCCACGATGGGGCAGACGTCAATTTGACAACCAGTAGCGGCGTCTCTGCGCTGATAAAGGCGATTGATTACAACAATCTCGCCACGGTTAAACTGTTGCTTGAAAGCGGCGCGGACCCATCACTCACTGCACGAGTTTCTAAAAAGATGTTGCTCAGCAAAATTGAAGGAGCGCCCGCAAACACAATGAGCGCAGAAGCAAAAAATACTGCTCGTGCTTATTTAGCCAGCTTCGACACAGATACCGCCGAAATCTCTGCATTGCAGCTTGCAACCTTCAGAGACAAAGAAAATACTGGAATTGTAGCCTTACTCGAACAATACCTGCCAAAACCAGCCGCGCCAGTTACTGTGAAAATTCATGCTACCGCCCCAGCAGTAGCAACAGCTGAAACGCAGCCAGAAAATGTAAAAGTTGCGGCACCAGTTTCAACAACTGAAACTGCACCTGGTGTATTGACTCCAGCAGCAAAGACTTCATCAGAAGAAATTCCGGCTCTTGCAACCCCCAAGAAGAAATCATCACTCTTTATGACACCAAGCACTCTTTATGCAGATGCAATCAAGATCGCCACCACACCAGTCAGCGAATTTATGCAACCAACTACCACTGCCAACCCGATTGCAACGCCAGGCGTCGTCCCAGCACCAGTCTTAATACCAACACCTGTTGCCGCACCATTTGCAGATGGATGCCTTATATCGTTTACCGCACCTGTTGCAGTAAACGAATTGCAAAAAGAAAAAGAGGCCAGAATAGCAGCCACCATAAACGCGTTAAGTGATTTGTCATTTTTTGCGCCAGCAGAGGCCACTAACACCACAGAAACTGAGCGAGATGATGAAGAAGTAGCCGCAGCAACCAGAGAAGCTGAGATATCAGCCCAGATTGATGCAATGCCATCAGTGCCGACTGGAGACAAGAAAAAACTAAAAACCCAATATAAACAAATGGTATTAGGCTAATGCAAATACGAGCAGAGCAAAATAAAAAACTACTCAAAGCCGC
>CAZWPD010000109.1:0-2640 GCA_964636145.1 uncultured Coxiellaceae bacterium | reverse complement strand
AATCGGAGTTTTCGTTTCCGCAGGAATTGCAACCGGCTGAATCTTCCGGGGTGCTATGCTGCGCGCGGTTTTGGAGAAGCAGTAATTTCAATTTGAGCACATAGACTCGGATTAAGAAGAACGCCAAGATTGCCGCCGCGGTTACTTGCAACCACTCGGGCAATAACTCGCTGCCGGTTTGGCCAATAACCGCTTGGGCCGGAATCCCAAGTCCCTGATAAATGGCATCCGTAGCAAAGGCTAGAACCAGTGTACAAACTACTATTGAAAATAAGTAAATGATTAATGTGCGCCGACCAAGGATTCCCCAAACCATCGTTATGGTGGCAATGTTCGTTGCCGGACCCGCCATGAGCAGCACCAGAGCTGCTCCCGGACTGAGACCCTTTACTATGAGGGCCGCTGCAACCGGTGTTGACATGCTCGCACAGATATACATGGGAAGCGCCGCGCTCATTACGGCCAGATAGGCCGGCAGACCTGTACCAAGGTGTTCTGAAAAGAAACCTTCGGGAATGAATACCTCGATGATCCCAGCAAGCAAAATTCCCAACAAAAACCATTTTGCTATATCAGCCATTAACTCACTAAAGGCAAATCCGGTGCCGGCGATCAATTTTTCCTGGAAACTGTGATGTGCTGCATGAACTTTAGGATCGCACCCTATTCCGTCGCAGCAGGCATCTACCGTGCATGTCAGATCGGGAGGTATTGTGCTCGCCTTCTTGTAAGATTCCCCTGTGAGATTCTCAAGGAATCCCGCAGTAAAGGCCGTAATGAATGCGGCAACCGGCCGCAGCACGGTCATGATTCCGTCCAGAAGAGAATACGTCAGGAGAATTGAATCTACACCGCTCTCGGGAGTGGATATGAGAAAAGATAAACAAGCTCCGTTGTTTGCACCCTGCTTCTTTATGCCGGCAACTGCCGGGACTACTCCGCAGGATCAGAGGGGAATAGGAATTCCTAAAAGTGATGCATACAAAACAGACCTGAAACGGCCCTTCTGGAAGTAGTGTGCAACGGATTCAGGTCGCAAATATACGCGGATCAGGCCTGCAGTGAAGAAGCCGAGCAAGATGTAGATCGCAGCCTCAACAAAGATTCTATAGGAGGCTAGTAGTATTTCCCAGAGAACGTACATACTCTAATTGTAAGGCATCGATGCAGGTAAACAAAGGAGGATTAATTAGGTTCCAGTGCAGTGGGTTCATAAACGTTATCGTGATACGTAGTGCCTCGCCATTGCAGAGAGTCTTTCCTGAAGATCTTCACGGTAATGAGTATGAAAACCCAGATCAATCCGAGATTTCCCAATGCCAGAAAGCTTCCATATAAAGGACTCACGCCGAGATCTCTGCATAGAAAATAGCAAGAAGCTCCGATCATTGCGAAGAGGGTAATTGGAAGCAATACGGCAGCACCGGGAGATATAGAATAGAGGTGCGGGAGAATCAGGTATAACGAGGCTATGATCACCGGCGGACTATTTACAATATGCATCAGAAGATACTTGATTACCGTGAACGCATCATAATTCATTGAGGCGCTCAAGATACGTGTCCATCCGGCCATGACTTCGCGAAAATTCGTATACATACGGGTGGACAAAACATTTCGTCCATTAGCGAATGTCAAGCCAAGTCCCGCGGCCTTTACCCTCTTTCCTATGCCGATATCTTCGACGGCTAAACTCTTGACGTCGTGGTGACCATTAATCTTATCGTAAGCGTCACGACTGATTAGATAGAACATTCCATTTGCCGAAGCGGTGGGATCATCAGGATCGTTGACTTTGCCGAGCGGGTACAGGATGCAGGACATTGCGGCAAATGTAGGCTGCAATGCACGTTCCCAGAAGGTATTCAAAATGAACTTTGGGGTTAGCGTAACCATCCCAACTTTTTGAGCCTTAGCCGTTGCGAGGCAATTCCTGATCCCGGAAGGTTCGAGCCGACTGTCCGAATCCAAGAAAGCGAGCCATTCTCCGGCGGCATGCTTAACCCCTTCGGCCAGTGCATGGCATTTGCCGGTCCAATCTGCGGGTAGGTGGTCCACGTCGATGATCCGGGCGCCGGCTATGCCCTTAAGCATTTCCGATGCTATGCGGGAGGTGGCATCGGACGACCTGTCATTAACGACGATTATCTCATAATGGGGATAGTCCTGATCCATAACCGATTGGAGCGATTGCCGTATGGTGTTCTCCTCGTTGTGTGCAGGTATAATTATGGATACAAGCGGAGCAGATTCCGGCAATAATAGAGGCTTATAAGGGATTACCGGAACGCCCTTATGGTTTTGCAAGACTTCCTTGATCCTGGTTCCCCAAAACCAAAACTCAAGTACCAGGACTATAACTGCACCAATTAGGAGAAGTTCGGTCATAGATCCTCTGGGAGCCGTAAGTGTAAACGGCCCCGAAGCATAATAAAACGCAGAACCACGCTCGCTACCAAATTGGCAAGCGGACCTGATTACTACATGTATTGCTAATTAATGACGGTGCGGACGGAATCAGGGGCAGACTGTACTATGGTCCCCAATAGATATTCCTGTTCAAAATCCGAGATTACCAGAAAACTTCCGAAAATGCACGATATTTGCCGCAAATAAAAAAGCCCGGACAAGCCGGGCTTT
>CAZWPD010000108.1:0-2772 GCA_964636145.1 uncultured Coxiellaceae bacterium | reverse complement strand
TGCCGATGTGAATGCCGCAATAACCAAAGGTAGTGAGGTGCAAATTGGAGCCAGAGCGCTATTCGCCGCCACTGAAAGCGGCCATATTGATATTGTAAATCTCTTATTGGAAAACGGTGCTGATATTAATGCAGTCACGTCTAAATTTAATATCACCCCTCTCTACCGGGCGGCAACAAACGGCAATGCTAAACTGGTTTCGTTACTGCTATTCAAGGGCGCGAACCCACGCAAAATAACGAATGGCAAAAACAAGTTTCCACTCTTCATTGCTGTCGCTGATGGTCATACCGAGGCTGCCGGCTTGCTTGCCGATCATCTGCTGAAATCGCTTTCACCAGCCGAGATTCTTGAGTTCCTGCAGAGTGAAAATCAGCTGCGATCTGCATTGACCGATGCCAAATCTGCTAACGCTGTGCTGGTCATGCTGCGCATTGTCAGTCATTTACTGAATCATTCGGTATCGATTGATACCATCAAAGCCATGCTGCCAACTGGTGACATGGAAATGGAAAAGCACGATGCCGATAATGTTGTCGCGCAAGCCTTGATTCATATGTTCAAAAACCATGAACAATTCACAACTGAAAATATTCGTGAACTGGTATCCGCCAAGGACGAAGCCGAGCTTGTCAGCAGAGCGCAAGCACAACTACCAAAGAAAGAAGAAGCGAAGCCTGAGCAAGCTGCACCCGTTGCGGCGAAAGAAGTTGAAACAGTTGCCGCGCCAGTAGTGACGCCTGCGCCGGTTGAATCAACATCGCACATGTATCCAAAGTTCAGTGATTTTGGAATTAACCAGGAAAGCGTTGATGCCGCGAAAGCGACAACCGTCCCGATGCCGGCGCTACTCGTGAGCACACCAGTACTGGACACTGTGAGTCAGGCAATCGCCGTACAAAAGAGTGTATTCGACTTATTATTCGAAAACCCCCACATGCCAAGTACTCTTGCCGTACCGCTGCAGCCAACGCCTGCAGCTAGTCACACTTATTCGATCAATAATGGAACATTATTTTCCCTGGACCAGCCTGCTGTAGCACCTGAAATCAGACGCGATCCTGTGTTAGAATCACAGCTTGCACAGCTGGAAGAAGTGTTTACAGCCGCAAGCGAGCCGCAGAGACAAGAGCCGCAGACGATTGCCGCTGCTGTAGCAACCATGACAGAATCTCAGGTGGCAGAAGATCTTGCCAAACTAGATAGTATATTTAACCGCACGAGTCCAACGATGTTTCGTGCTCAAGATACCAAGCAAGATGAAGAACAACCAACAAAACAAAAAAATGCCACACAAACCAAACACACAAAACAGGCGGTCTTATTGTGAACCCATATGAAACTCAGTTCGATGCAGTAATAGCGACACCAGTCGGCAAACTCGGCTTGAAAATTGATGATAATGCCTTGACTGAGCTGCATTTTCTTGAGGAAGATGCCACGCCGTTCGCACACGAGAACACCACTGAGATTGTGGCTGAGATCAACAAGTACTTCAAAAATTCCAAGCACAGTTTCAGTATTAATCTGAACATCAAAGGCACACCCTTCCAGCAACGCGTGTGGCGCGCACTCTGCGAAATTCCGCACGGCACAACCGTCACTTACGGCACATTGGCTAGACAACTCGATTCCAGCCCGCGCGCGGTTGGCCAGGCTTGTCGCGACAACCCAACACCTGTTGTCGTCCCCTGCCATCGCGTGACCAGCTCACACGGCATGGGCGGTTACTGCGGCGCGACCGATGGGAACTTGGTGGCGATTAAGGATTGGTTGGTGCAGCACGAGGGGTAATGGTAGCCGCAACGATTGTTCGTAGGTTGGGTTAGCGCGCTTTTTGCGCGTAACCCAACAACCGCCTTTCGAGAGTAGCACGTTGGGCTACGCGCAAAAAGCGCGCCCGACCCCGGGCTAATATGAGGCCTCAGGATATTTATTGATGAATTGCTATCTATATATTGAAACGTAATATTAATAAGCCTAAAAAGCCTCATTCCAGCAGGCTGAAAGCCTGATTGTTAGCCCAGGGGCGCGTTTTTTGCGCCGCAACCCTGGGACAAAATGCGTTGCAATCCCAGGTTAAAACATCCACACCCTAACAAGCGCTGAAAGCGCGTAGATTTAACCCCAAACATATCGCTCATCATAATTAACACCATATAAAGCAAAAATCTTTCGCAATTCATCTTGAAAGCTAATCTTACGATGATGAGACTCTTGATTTTCTATATAGTTTTTAACTTTCTCAACATTTGATTGGCTGACACTGAATGCGCCATATCCGTTTTGCCAATAAAATTGGCTTAAGTTTTCATCTGAGATCGCGAGTGCTTTTATCCATTTAGAAGAATATTTTTTGATATTTTCAATAATTGATGACAACGACTGATTCTTATTTAAATTTATTAGCAGATGAACATGATCTTCCACGCCGCCGACAATTAGTGCCGGACTGCCATGCTGGTTACACAATGAAGCTATATGATTATGAAATAACTTTCTAATACCAGGATCTTTTAGAAAAGATTTATGATTTTTCGTTGAGAATATTACATGAACCCATATTTGAGATAATGATTGTGACATTTGAATTTCTCCTTAATTATTTTTAATTCCGCGCTTTCAGCGCTCCGTGCATGTGGTTAGGTGATGAGGGTGTTGATACGTGTTCCCCCCCAGGGTTGCGGCGCAAAAAGCGCGCCTGACCCTGGGCTAACATTCAGGCTTTCAGCCTGTAACACTGAGATTCTTACAAACATTGAATTTGCGTGG
>CAZWPD010000107.1:0-2828 GCA_964636145.1 uncultured Coxiellaceae bacterium | reverse complement strand
CTTGAAACAAATCAGCTTTCTTCATTCAAATTTTTATTGCAACTGGGTGCAAACCCCGTTCAACCATGCCTCGATGGACTCGATGTCACACCGCTGCACCTCGCTGCCGCAATGGGTGACGGCAAATATATCGATGAATTGATGACAGCCAAAGTCGATCCAAATGTAATGATGAGTAATGGCATGACACCGTTGTTTTTTGCAGCGAAACACGGGCGCGGCCTCAACACCGCACTGCTTATCAAACATGGGGCATCGCTATTTCGTCGTTCGGCAAATGGGGATTCGCCGTTATCACTGGCAATTGAAAGCGGGCATCAAGGCACGATAAATGCCATCGTCAATGCCATGAAAGCAAAACACGGCGCTGAAACACTGCTCAAGCTGTTCAAGTTTAATGATTACCTGCGTCATAGTTTTGAGAAAGCCACCAGTGAAGATGCTGTCAAATCTCTATTTGAACTGATCGATGTGTTACTGAAAGCCAGGGTATCAAGCAACGATATTCAATCACTCTTGCCAGACAGAACCGCTTCATCCGCAGCGCTGAACTTGCTGATACAAAAACAGCTGGATACTCGACTGATTAAAGCAGCAGAAAGCAGAGATACCTCGTCTGTTAAAACACTAGTCGCGTGCGGCGCGAATGTATTTCGCCCTGATCCAATGCTCGCCTATAATCAGTCCGCGTTCGATATTGCGATGGCACAAACACCTGAAATGCGCAACACAATGCTAGACAACGAGTATGCGAATACACCTGAATTTCAACAGCAATTATGGTTTAGTATGATTAAATGTGCCAGTCAACAAATGCCGTCAGCAACCCTGGATCATATTGTCTCGAAAATTCTCGCGCCCGAATTCAATCTTGCCGCTATCGCAGCCAACACTGACAACCTGCACTACTTCAGGGGTATATTCAACAGTCTCGCTTCTCATGCCAATAGTGCCAAGGCGCTTCTCAGCATCTATAAAATTTATAAAAAGTTAGAAGCATATAATATCAACCGCGAAAATTTAAAATTAATGCTGCCGCATAACGATAGCGGCTTCGGTAAAGATTTTGCAACAACCTTAAAAGAATATCTTTTACAAGAAATTAAATTACTCCCGCCGCAACAACGGCTGGAAATGTGCCTAGCCGCTGAAAACCCTAATGATTTACTCGGGCACGTCATGCAGATACAGCGCGGCGCACAAAAATGCCGGCCTGGTCACGGCATATTGAAAGCAATTGCTGAAGTTAAAGCCGGGGCGCTCGCACAAGGTGCAAAAATTCCTGACGCGACTAGTCTTAAGATGACCGCTGCGGCAGCAACCAATACCGCTCAACAGGATTTGATTGCCAGCATCAAAGAAGTTATTGCCAATATCAAACCATTAGCGCTCCCTGACATCAACACCATTCTCGCCAGTCTAGCTAAGCCAGCATTAGTAACAGCAATGTCACAGCCCAGCGATTTGCAGTTACCTGAACTAAATGCAGGACTGCTCGAAGCAGCCAGATTTGATAATGCTGCTTCTATCCAGACACTCATCGCCCAAGGCGCAGAAGTGAATATATTTCACGAACCATATGGTCAAACCGCACTGGATTGTGCCGCCGCACACGGCAGCTTAAACGCCATGCGCGCACTCATCGCTGCGGGAGCTGATGTCAACCTTGGCAGACGTGACGATAAAAACCAGACCCCGCTGCACTTCGCCGCAGAATACGGACAAACCAAAACAGCCAGAATATTATTGGAAAATAATGCCGACGCTAATATCGTCAACGCAGGATCACGCACACCTTTATTGCTGGCGATCAGGAATAACAACAAAGAACTGGTCGAGTTACTACTCAAACACGGCGCCTCTCCGTATATTGTTAAAGGCTCACATTTACTACCATTAGAAGAAGCAGCCAAAGCGCCATCTGGGATTCTGGAAGCCGTTGTTAATCACATTATTTCTAAAGATATGACTGCTGCAGATATTGAATATTTTACTCGCAGTGTTTTTCTTAAACGTTGCTTCAATTTCACTACAAATTCAGCTATGAAACGTGATTTACTTTTCAAGATAATTGAAAAGCTTCTCTTACAGAAGGTGAGACTGGATGAGATTAGAAAGTTAATTCCAGAAAACATGGAACTGCCTCGGCAATACAATCCAGCACAACCGTTTGATGCAATTGAACAGGCTATTAAAAATGATGACATGGCTGCGCTGATTTTACTGGTTTCTCGTCCAGAAATCGCGAAGATGATTAATCCAGGCAATAATAGTCGTAACAACCCGCTCCGCTACGCAGTTGAGCATAATAAGCTTGCTGCTACCAGACTACTGCTCGCTGCTGGTGCCTCACCACAAGCCACATTTAGATCTGAAAACTATAATGTTGGCTATGGATATAACTACCCCTCATCTATATTTATGCATGCGTGCATGCATAGCTCCAAAGAGTTAGTTCAAATGCTGCTGGATAATGGTGAGAATCCTTATTTGGTCTACTCCAGCGTCTCTGCTCTTGCAGTCGCTGCAGCAGGAAAACGGCATGACATTCTCAAATTGCTGGTTGACCGCCTGCTGGCAATCGGCGATCCAAAGAAAATCATTGAGATCTTGAGCAAGGAAAACAATTTCCGCTTTGCAATCAGTCACGCTGGCAATCAAGCAGTATTTGCAGAATTATATCGTGTCGTTGATTATCTACTCGAGAAAAAAGTCGATCATTCTATCATAATAGGATTATTACCGGATAAGAACGCTTTATGGAAAAAAGCCAAACAAAATACAGTTGATTACATCAATCCAGAGTTTAAGAACTTCAGCATGGAACG
>CAZWPD010000106.1:0-2893 GCA_964636145.1 uncultured Coxiellaceae bacterium | reverse complement strand
ACCCGCGACTTCAACCTTGGCAAGGTTGCACTCTACCACTGAGTTATTCCCGCGACATCAGCAACTATACAATGCGTATCAGAATTTTGTCAAGACCAAAACCGCGTCTCTTCTCTCATATACCGATTCATAAGTGATCAAACTTTCACCATAGTGCGTGAGAACTTAGCACTTCGGACAGGTCTTAATCATGTTGAATTAGTTGGATCGTGTCACCGTTCTTTACATGGCCCGAATTGATGACAATTGCGAAAACGCCTTGTTCAGGCATAATACAGTCACCGATTTTGTGATAGATAGCGCATCGAGTATGACATTCCTTTCCGATCTGAGTTATCTCAAATATCGCCTCGTTGCCTACCTGTATCCGATCACCTACTCTGATGGATGCCAGATCGAATCCTTCCGTCGTGAGATTTTCCGCAAAGCTTCCCGGCCCCACTTCTAAGCCCTTATCCGACATTGTGGCAATCTGTTCAATTGAAAGTAGTGATACTTGCCGATGCCAATCTCCAGCATGAGCATCATCCTGCATGCCGAGATTTACTTCGAAATACCCCGATTGTACGTCCTTTTTGGGCGTACCCTTGTTTTTGCTTCGGCAGACCGCCACGATTTTGCCTGACTTCATTTTAAGCCCCTAAAGAATAAATCCCTGTCCAAGTTGTTAAGGCTTGAACAGGGATACGATGGGTTACGCGTGAATTTTGATACGAACGTGAAGAAGCAGGGTGATCCAGGTTCTAGCTAGTCTTCTTCTTCATGTCGTTTTCCCGAAGCTTCCACAATTTTGTCCGCGATGTGCGCCGGAACCTCTTCATAATGAGAGAATTCCATGGAAAAAATACCCCGGCCCGATGTCATGGACGTCAAATCCGACGCATATTTGAGCACTTCGGACATGGGAACCTGAGCTTTGATCACCTGGCTACCGCCCTTTGCATCCATGCCGCTGATGCGTCCTCGGCGTGAATTTAAGTCTCCCATAACGTCACCCATGCAGTCTTCGGGAACAATTATTTCCATGTTCATGATGGGTTCGAGCAGTACCGGCATTGCTTCAAGAACACCCTTTTTAAATCCCTTTGAAGCTGCGATCTTAAAGGCCTGTTCCGACGAGTCCACATCATGGTACTTACCGTCAAAAACGGTAACCCGTACATCGATAACAGGATAGCCGGCCATCGATCCGCCGTTCATAGCTTCCTGAACGCCCTTTTCTACTGCAGGAATGTACTGTCTCGGAATAACACCGCCCACTATTTTATCAACAAACTGAAAACCTTCGCCTCGAGGAAGCGGTTCGAGTTCCAACCATGCAACTGCAAACTGGCCTCGACCGCCCGTCTGCTTCTTGAGCTTACCTTCTACCTTTGAACGGCCCTTAATAGTTTCTTTATATGGAACCTTCGGAGTCTTCAAATTAACATCGACTCCAAATTTCCTTTTCAACTTTTCAACCACTACCTCAATATGAACCTGTCCCATTCCTGAAATAAGAAATTCATTCGTCTGAGGATCGCGATTAATGGTTAGCGTCGGATCTTCCTCTGCCAGCTTAGCCAAACTCTGAGTGATTTTTTCTTCATCGCCTTTCGCTTTAGGTTCAATGGCAAATGATATAACCGCTTGCGGCAGAGGTGCTTTCATCAACACCATGGGTGACTTTTCGTCCGTTAAGGTATCCCCGGTCAAAGTTTCTTTCAATTTTGCAACTGCTACGATATCACCAGCTTGAGCAGCTTCCAGCTGTTTCTGCTGCTTCCCTTGTATGGCCAATAACTGGCCGAAACGCTCACGGGTGCCTCGATTAGCATTGTAAAAATTTGAATCGGGCGTGAGCCTTCCGGAGAAAATGCGGAACAATGTGAGTCGACCGGCATACGGGTCTGCAAGAGTCTTGAACACATATGCACAAAATGGTTCATCCGGAGAGGGCTTGCGGGTGACTTTGTCGCCACTCTGCACCGTTCCTTCAACTTCAGGCATATCTGCAGGGGACGGACAAGCTTCGGCCAGAAGATCCAATATGGGCTGGATCCCTTTATTGGTAAATCCTGAACAAGGAAAAACCGGCATAAAGACTTTGTTGAGAATTCCTTGTTTCAAAGCATGAGCAAGCTCATCCGCTCCAAGTTCTTCTCCTTCAAGATAGCGCTCCATCAAGGCGTCATCCACTTCCGCCAAATCTTCGATAAGCCGCTCTCTCCCGGCATCCGCTTCATCTTTCATATCAGCCGGAATATCGGATTTAGTTATATTGCGACCTTCACCTTCAAAGATGATTCCCTTCATTGAGAGGAGATCAACCACTCCCTTGAAGTTGGCTTCTTTTCCAATAGGCAACTGCAACAACAAAGGTTTGGTGCCCAATGTTTCCTTCACATCGGCTATGACCTTGTCAAAATTGGCTCTTTCCCTGTCCATTTTGGTGACCGCCAAAACCCGAGGTATGCCTCTGGCCTCAATCGCAGCCCATATCTTTTCCGTCAAAGGCTTCACCGAGTCCACTGCATCGATTACCAGCATAGCAATGTCAGCGGCCTGGAGTGCAGCCGTGACCTCGGCCGAGAAATTTGGGTCACCGGGAGTATCGAGAATGTTAATCTTTTTCTTTTTCCACTCAATCGTATAAAGAGAGGCGCTGATGGTTATGCCGCGTTTTACTTCTTCAGGTTCAAAGTCGAAATTAGAAGATCCATCCGTGACTTTACCCAATCTATCCACTGCTCCGGCAACAAAAAGCATTGCTTCGCACAAGGTCGTTTTACCGGAGCCGGCATGTGAGACGACCGCGACATTACGTACATCTTCGGTTTTGTATTGCTTCATAAGCACCCCTTGGAAAGCATGACACCGGAGAACCCGATGCCGGCACTGATCTCGACGAATT
>CAZWPD010000105.1:0-3007 GCA_964636145.1 uncultured Coxiellaceae bacterium | reverse complement strand
ACGTCGATAACACGCTGACCGTCGCTACCTTCACGGTCAATGGCGATGCCAATGTGTACACGGCAGGTCAAACCGCAACGATCGCCGGTGTGGGCACGATGCAATTAAATGCGAATGGTACTTACACCTTCACACCAGTAGCAAACTACAACGGCAGTGTGCCTGAAGTAACGTACACAGTGACTACTGGCTCTACCAGTACGCTAAATATTACGGTCACACCAGTGGATGATGCGAGCGTCCTGACGCCAGATACGCAAACGATTGTTGCTAATTCAGTTGCGAATGGAAACGTGTTAACGAATGATAGCGATGTCGATAACACGTTATCAGTCAGCAGCTTTGTTGTTGCTGGCGACTTAACAATCTATAGCGCAGGGTCTACAGCTACAATTGCGGGTGTCGGCACTATGACCTTGAGTGCTAATGGTAGTTACACGTTCACTCCAGATACAAACTTCGACGGCAACGTACCGCAAGTCTCTTATACAGTTAATACTGGTTCTGTCAGTACGCTGGATATCACTGTGACACCAGCGCCAATATTAAATGAAGCACCAGTCCTGTCTGATACACCTTTAACCTTAGTCGTCGCTGAGGATGCAGGCCTGCCTTCAGGTGCAGTCGGATCATTAATTGGTGATTTCACTGGCGGCATCACTGATTTAGATGCTGGAGCTGTGAAAGGTGTTGCTATCACTGCAATTAATCAAACACATGGCACGTGGTATTATTCTGTCGATAATGGTGCTAACTGGATTGCAGTTGGAACCGTTAGTAACACGCAATCATTATTGTTGGCAGATAATGCCAGCACCAGATTGTATTTCGCGCCTTCACTTAATTATAACGGCCCAGCCAGCGCTGCAATTACGGTGAGAGCATGGGATCAAACCAGCGGTTCAGCTGGAACCAAAGTTAATACTTCAGTGAATGGTGGCAACACCGCGTTTTCAACAGCTACTGATGTGATTGATGTGACAGTCACACCAGTTAATGATGCCCCAGCACTAGGCGGTACGCCGCAGAGTGTTACCTTTATTGAAGATGGTCCTGGAGTTGTTATAGATAATTCGATCACAGTCAATGATATTGATTTGCCGATTAATTTTAACGGTGGATATTTACAAGTTTCTATTACTGCTAATGGTGCAGTTGAGGATCAGCTGACTGTTCAAAATCAGGGAACAGCTCCGGGCCAGATCAGTGTGAGCGGTTCTACCGTCAGCTACAACTCTGGAATGGCATCAGTGGTCATCGGTACAATTGACGTAAGCCTAGATGGATTTAATGGCCAGCCATTGAAGATTCTTTTGAATAGTAATGCTTCTCCAGCAGCAGTGCAGGCATTGGCTCGCAGTATTATGTATTCAGATAGTTCACAGGCACCATCTGAAGCAACACGTTCAGTTACATTCGTATTGAATGACGGTGGTAATGTTGGCAGCGGCGGTCCGTTAACGGCGACCAAGTCTGCAACTATTGCAGTGATCAGTATTCCAGAGGCACCTACCATTACCTCGGTTCCAGAAAATGCCGGGTTTGGAATTAATGCTGCAGAAGTTGCGAGCAGCGGCGGTACACTTGTCAATGTGACTCCGCCATTCGATGCTGTTGCAGGCGATACGTTGACCTTGCATTGGGGCTCACAGACAATTAACTACGTATTAACAGCAACGGATATTACCAACAGCCTTGCAACGATTAATGTTCCGACATCAGTTATTACTGCTGAAGGTGATGGCAATATTACACTGTCAGCGACCGTGACCCATTTGACGCAAACTGGGTTGTCATCAGCACCATTTACAGTAACGGTTGACACGCAAGTTGCGCCTCCAGCCATTGTTCTGGACGTAGATTCCGGTAGAAGCAACACAGATCTCATCACCAATGTAGGTACGTTTACTGTTAGTGGCATAGAGACGGATGCATTGGTTGAGTACAGTAATGATGGCGGCAGTCACTGGTCAACAGTCGCGCCTGCTTTAGTGCAGGGTGCCAATACCATGATGGTCAGACAGACTGATAAAGTTGGAAATGTTAGCGCTCCTGGAATTTTCAATATTATTTACGACACAGTTGCGCCAACTGCGCCGACAATGGCATTAAGTCATGATAGCGGTATGAGCAGCACTGACATGATCACCAATGACGCCAGTATGTATTACGGTGGAATGGAGCCATCGGCAATTGTTATTTATAGTCCTGATGGCACTTCGTGGTCATCAACGCCACCAGTCTGGGTGGAAGGTACGAATACGCTTTATATGCGTCAAATTGATGTCGCGGGCAATATTAGTCCGACTGCGAGCATCACATTTATTTACGACACACAAGTTGCAACACCGCTTGTTGCTTCACAGTCGACGCTTGACACCATGCCGACAATTTCCGGTAACTTGTCGACGCCTGCGAATGCTGGTGATGTCTTTACACTTAGGGTTGCTGACCAGACTTACACAACAACACCTGCGGCAGGGGCAACAGCTTGGTCAATTCCGCTGACTAGCCCGCTACCAGTCGGAACATTTAATGTCACCGCAACCATGACGGATATTGCTGGCAACACCAGAAATGATGTGAGCGTAGGCGAGCTGGTGATTATGGCAATTAATAATTCACCAGATCCAATCACGCCTCCGTTTATACTAGATAGCTTTGTGCCTGTGTTAGATACACAAACAGCATCCTCGTCTCCATTTGGTGGCTTCCTCTACGATAAGATTGCGATCGAAGCACCTCGATCCATTTATCAACCGAGCTGGTCTTGGTCTCATCGACCAGATTTTGTCATCTTGCCTCCGGTTGTAAACGCGTTTAAGGGGATAGTTGGTGACGTTAACGGGTTCCAAATTGATTTCGGCAGAGTGGTTGTACCATACGGCGAAACACGCTTAAGGGAGATTGGTATTGATAAGGCCCAGGGTTCTAACTTTGATAAGCTTACTTACAAGTTCATGAATCTTGAAGACTTCAATTCAGAGCTTGGCCAGAACATCTGCTT
>CAZWPD010000104.1:0-3051 GCA_964636145.1 uncultured Coxiellaceae bacterium | reverse complement strand
CCCATCGCCGACCTCATTGCATTCGGACCGAAACCCAGCAAAGCAAATGGATGCCGAGGTATCCGTAAAGGCCTGAGCAGCTCATCCACTATATTTTCCCAATTTCCGACAACAGGCTGAATCAGGTTACGGTAGTGTTCGGCATCTGAGCCGAGTTTATCCGCCGTTGCCTCGACGGAGCTTTCCAACAAAACAGCCTCTTCATCGTCCAGCGGATGGGCCAGTGGTACGGGGGGCTTTATCCACTCAAGACCGAAAGACCGAAGATCAACGGATCTGAAAAATGGTGATGCAAGAGCCAGAGGATGTATTGCCGAACAGACATCGTGGCGAAATCCCGGCAGGGTCAATTCCAGGGTGCGAGTGCCGCCGCCTATCGTTTCTTTGCCCTCGAGCAAGAGCACCGTTCGTCCTGCTTGTGCAATTGTTATTGCTGCGGCTAAACCATTCGGTCCGGAACCTACAACCACTGCATCGTACTTTTTTCCAATTAAATCAGACCCCATCCGACACCGGATTACTTTCCGAACCACCTGAACGGTTCATTAATTAAGGTAAGAATTTGAGCATTGTATCTCGCGTTAAACATTTTCGACCAATTCAATTTGGGATCTACGCAGCGCTGCTGAACGGAAATATCCGGTCTTACACCTAAATGGAGAGCCAATGATGTGAGTACGTGATTCCATATTCGGACCTGGATTTTCGAACCCACCATACGAAATGCTGCTTCGAAAATTGGATCGCTTGCCCGGGCAAGTCCCAAAATCTGAGCAATGGTATGACCATTCTCTTCATGTGCGCTGAAGGATACGAGACCGCATTCCGGGTGCCCTTGCGGTGTAATGAAGGTGAAGGAATTGTCATCGCAGTGAACGATCATGACTCCCGTGGCAACAGGACCACCCGGAGTCATGGAATTAATCAATACGATCTCACCCGGAGCTATTCCAGCCGCAGTCGCGTAGAACCTATTGAAAGGGGGTTGAAAATTGATAAAGTTTTTTTTGAACGCAGTGATCACATCTTTTGCACTTGCTTGATTTTTGTCAATTTTAAGTCTGTAGATCTTCTCCCAGAGCTGTCCAAATCCGCTCACCGGACTTTCGGTCCTTCTGCCGTCAACATTAAGGTTGTTAGCCTCTCTGGGCATAGGAGGAACTTGCAGCAGGTAAACAGGTTTTGCCCAATATTTGGTGTTACGGAATTGCGTGTCCGAATTGCACAGCAGAGAATGATCCGGTTCTAGTCCGATCTCATCAAAAATTTGGCGAGTGGTTTGAAATGATTCCAAGATTTTGTAGAGCTCCGTTGAAACGAAGATTTGTTTCAGATAATCATTCACGCCGAAGGCGATTAGCTTGATTTTTTTCCGGGCAAGCTGAGCGGAAAGCTTGATCAGCATGTCTACTCCGAAAGCGTTTATCTCTTCCATTATCGAAAAATCGAGTACAACGAATTTGCGACCCTTCGTTTCCAGTTTGGAGCATATTCGGAGGTAATGATCTTCATCGTGGTGGGTCAAATATTTCGGCATGCATATGAAGCAGGAATTGTTGCCTGCATACGTCGATTTCAGCGGCAATTGATCTCTTGAAGGCTGTAAATATTTATCAGCGGATTCATTTTCTTCTTCGGCAAGCCGTTCTCGAGCGGAATGCAGGTTGTTCGCAAACCCGGGCAGAATCTTTAGTGCGGTCTGTACGAAAGCATTGGATGACATTTTGTCTAAATATGCAAGTTGGCCTGCTCTTCCTACAAGTGCCTGGGAATACGTAGGGTATGCGTGAGTAATCGCATTTACTTTGTGCAGAGGTTTGTTGAATGCCCGTATGAGTTGCGCTTCATGGATTACCTCAGCGGCTGATTCCCCCAGAATATGTGCACCCACAAGCTTGCCTTGTTTGTTGCAGAGAAACTTTCCTAAACCGACTCGGCATCCGTCAATAAGCGCTCGTCGCATGTTTGAATAATCAAATCGATAAACGCTCAAATTATGACCATATTTCTGGTGTGCCTGAGCCTCGGTCAAACCGAAATAAGCCAGAACAGGGTCAGTAAAAATCACGTATATTTTATTTGCATAGTCGATCGAAGCTTTCAGCGGAGAAAAAATGTTGGTAGCAGCGAGAATACCTTGGTATTCAGCCATTGCCGCAAGCTGGTCCGGGCCGACGATGTCCCCGCACGCGTAGATGTTAGGAACCGACGTCCTCAGTTTTCGGTCGGTAAAGATTCCCCGATTGCCGTATTTTACTCCTGCTTTTTCCAGTGCAAGATGTCCGTAATCCGGTACTCTGCCCAATGCAACCAGCAGGCTGTCGGATTCCAATGTTCCCAACCCACCGTCTTGGTCTTCGTAATTGAGAACTACGTTGCCGCTCCCTTTGACTACTTGGGCGGCCCGAGTTCCCGTAAGAATGCGTATGCCGTCCGACTCCATTTCCGAACGTAAAATTTTAACAAGTTCAAAGTCCGCCAACGGCAACAGACGTTCGGACATTTCCACCGCGGTTGTTTTTACACCCAAACGACCGAATGCTGATGCATACTCAAGACCATCTACTCCACCTCCCAGGATTGTGAGTGATGAAGGCAGCTTATCAAGGTCATAGATCGTTTCGTTCGTGAGGAATTCAATATCGTTTAAGCCGGCAATGGGAGGAATCAGCGGTCTCGTTCCGACAGCAATGATGAAGTATTTACTCGATAAGGTTGTATGGCCGACTTTGATGTGATGCTCATCGAGGAAGGACGCTTCACCTTGAAACATCCGAATACCGATTTTTTCAAAGGTTTCCGGAAGATCCTTGTCGTGAGCGGTTTTTACTACGTCTCTAATGTGAGCTGTCAATCCATCCGTGCTGAGTGTACCATCGGTTTCAAGACCATGTTTGAATAAATGCCTTGTCTCACGTGCGGCATGTCCTGCCCTGATTAGCGTTTTACTAGGAATGCACGTTGTATTGGTGCAGTTTCCCCCGACTTTTTTCTTTTCAATTACGCCAACTCGCTTACCAAGACTATTTGCAGTTACCGCTGAAACCATTC
>CAZWPD010000103.1:0-3110 GCA_964636145.1 uncultured Coxiellaceae bacterium | reverse complement strand
TGAAAAAGTCAGAACTCTCGACAATGACATTCATTTCTGCGAATTCTCAGGATTCTTAGATGAGGATCACAAGATAGTCGGGTGTATGCTACATCCGACATCTCCGGGAAATGCAGGAATCGACTTTAGAGGCCTTTGTCACTACGGAAGCATGGCTTGCAAAATGTTCTATTGTCCCGCATGGATTCATCTTGCACCCGAGCGCAGAGATTTCGTCGTTGATCTCGTAGATGACTGGTGCTCATACGGATTGATAATAAATGATGTGGATTATGTGGATTGTGTCCTGAATCTATTACAAATAAGAACAGGTATTCGTTGCATATCAGAATTTAAAGACAAAGAACGTGATGTTGCCCGAAAACTTCTTCTACTGAAATCCCGGATGGATATTCAATCCCCCGCTAAAACTCTAAATTCACGGTATTATTTCAAACCCCGGCATCCCAAGCCGTCCACCAATCTGCTTGCTGAAATTCTTGAACACAATTATGGGCGGAAGTTGCCGGATGCTCACAACATGATTGAATCAATATTCCAGAGTTTGTGAAAATTAATGCAGCTTAACCCCTCTAGATGTCTCATGATTGGTTTTCTATTGCCTTTACAAGCAAATCCTTGAGCTTTTTGTAGGCAGGAACAGTGCCCGAAACAACTACATTTGACCCCACGACAACCGCCGGCACTCTGATGAATCCATATTTCCCTATTTCCTTAATGTCCGACACATGCTCAAACGAAGCTGGTACCTGCAGTTCATTCAATACCTGAATGACCTGCTTTTCCAGAGCATCACATTGTGAACAGCCGGGTCCGAGTACAGTCACTTTTACGTATTGTGCCTTTGGCCGTTCAAACGGCAAACCCATTGCTTTGCAATATTCACGATACAGAGCATCCATGTAGTCTTCACGGGTGGAACTCGGTACATAATTGCTTTTGATGACGTGATCCAGCAACTTGGACTTGATCTCGTCTTCCCCTGTGAGACTCAACGCTTTCACATTGTCTACAGCTTCTTTGAGCCCCAAAATTCCGATTTCAACATCACCGACCTGAATCTTCGTATGACTCATCATTAGCAACTCACCATCGCATCAAGTAATCCGAGGCAAAGAGGTCTGCCTCAAAAAACAAAGCCGCACCTTAAGGATGGGTTGCGGCTCACAATTTTGATTCTAGTCTCGTAACTTACATGGCAGGTTTAGGTAGTCCCATTTTCTCAAAGATCTGCACGATCTGCTCACGCTCCATGGTGCCTTCATTTCGATAAAACTCTTTTCCATCCGGGGTAATGAAAACCTGCGTAGGCATTAATCGGATTTTGAACTCTCTTACCAACCCGGCATTCACGTCCATGTCTACCGTAGTAATGATGGCTTTCGAACCGTACACTTTTGTCATGTCATCGAGGATAGGTTTCATATATTTGCAGGGCTTGCACCAGCCTCTCCCAAATTCCAACAGAATAGGGACATTCTTTTTAGCAAGTTCCTTTATGTCTATCTTGGGTTCTGCGGCTCCGATACTAAGGCAACTTCCCAAGGTGAAAATCACCGTCAATGCAACAACAACGGATATCAAGCCAACAGATTTTTTCATTACACCTCCAAATAAAACAGCATCACACTTATCTCTACTTGGACTTTAACCAACCAAGTATTTCCGCCTCTTTGGGTACTTTTCCCGCAACTTTGACCTCCCCATCGATAACAAGTGCAGGAGTCATAAATACCCCGTATTTTGCTATTGTCGGCATATCTTCAACCTTCACCACTTCTGCATCAATACCGTTCTTACCGACTAAATCTTTGACTTCGTCGTACAACTTTGTGCATTTTTTGCAACCGATACCCAGAATTTCTACTTTCATGATTCTTCATCTCCATTTTTCAGATGAACTAAAAGCTTAGGGGAGCCGGAATGGTTTACGCCACCAAAAATGAGCGTTGATTTTCAAGTCTGTTGATTACGACCTTCTCTACACAGGTTGTGAATTCAAGAGCACACGGCATGGTCAATCGATACATGATTTTAAGACCGTCCCGCCGATCAGTCACTATTCCCGCCTTCTTCAAAACCGACAAATGCTTTGACACATTGGAAATTTCCGTTCCGACATGCTGCACTATGTCGCAAACACACATTTCGCCTGATTTAAGGAACTCAATTATACCCAATCTAATGGGATGCCCCATAGCCTTGAACACCTCAGATTTGAGTTTAAGCCGTTCTTTTTCCTGTTCTTGCATGGCGGCCTCTCTTTACTATTTGGTAAAATATACAAGTATTCGCGCGAAAAGTCAATACCACTCTCAGGACCTGTAGTCCGCATTGATTCCCACGTACTCCTCAGATAAATCCGTTGTCCAAACCGATTCTTCCGACTCACCCATATGAAGATCAAGAACGACGGTAAATTCCGGTTGCTTCATGACGGCATGAGCCGCTTGCTCCCATTCTCCGGAGGCCGGGGCTCCCTCTTGGACCAAAACCACATCTCCCACCCGGAGTTCCAAAACATCAGGATTTAGATTGCAACCGGCATTACCGGCAGCACAAATTATTCTACCCCAGTTGGGGTCTTCACCGTGAAAGGCCGTTTTCACGAGCGGCGATTCAGCGATTTTCCGGGCGATCTTTTTGGCATCATCCGCAGAATCCGCTCCGCGAACCCGGATCTCGATAATTTTAGTGGTCCCTTCCCCATCCTGCAGAATTTGTTTGGAAAGGCTCCAAGCGGCATGCTCCATGGCGTCCGATAGCAGCTCCAAATCCTTGGATCCTGAGATTTTCGTGCAATCCGTTCTTCCCCCGGCCAGTACTATAAAAGTGTCATTTGTGCTCGTATCGCCGTCGATTGTTATTCGGTTAAATGTTTTGTCTGCGGCTGATCCAGCAATTGCGTTCAGATCCGTTAGAGCAACTTCGGCATCCACGAGCATGATCGATAGCATAGTGGCCATATTGGGAGCTATCATACCTGCCCCTTTAGCCATTCCTACAATTTTAACCGGACCGCCGTCGGTATCCACAGTTAGTGAAACCGTTTTAGGGCGAGTATCCGTAGTCATTATGGCGTGTGCCACATCCATGAATGATGTTGAATT
>CAZWPD010000102.1:0-3299 GCA_964636145.1 uncultured Coxiellaceae bacterium | reverse complement strand
GTGAATGGCTTAGATCTTTTGTGAAGATTGATAATCGTCGATCTGCCGCACGGCCATTCGTTGTGAGCACGTGTGTAGCAAGATTAATTCGGTTTTGATTGGAAGGCTGGGTTCCAGATTTGTTCTGGAGAGAGATTATAGCTGAATAGGTAAGAATGAACACGAGCGTAGATAGCAGCGAATATCCGCGTGGTTTCTGTTTTGTCGGGGATAACAAAAATGCTGGAGATGATACGTGAGCCAGCTTGACGACGATCTTCTAGTAGCTGCAAAATTTCTATCAGATCCTCATTTGACAACGGATCTTTTTTCGATTCAAGATGCTCGATTAATTTAGCCAGGTCATCTGTTTTACCCTCACCAATATTGCGACGAAAAAAGCCGGGAGTATAGGTATTGATGACTGCCAGAATCTCGTCTTTCGTAGGTGCCAGATATGCATGTTCGTCTAACATTAAAATAGTTTCTTGGTAGCTAGCCATTCTGGGTATAAACGCGCTGCTGATGGGGCTGCCTATGTAGTCACGAAAATGTGGCATGACCGATTTAAATCGCTCGGAAATAACGTGTGGTGTTGTTAGCTCAGAGAGTTGTTGTTCGTTCTCAAAATTGAGATGCGAGCACAGATATTTTTTAACACTCGCATTGAGATTTGGTTCGGCAGCGGCATGGTCTGGTGTGATAGGGATAATAACAGCTTTGCGAGGTAAGCATTTATTTTTTTCCTGGCAGACCCATATTTTATGACCAATCTCAAGGTGGTCAAGTTGATCAATGGTGCTGCCGAGAAGAATAATGTAACCGTTTTCATCGAGCAGTTTTTTAAATTCGGAAAGCCTGGTTTTGCCTTGTAAAGGGCAAAATTCAAATATCACCGCAGATAGGGAGTCATTTCTTTCTTCAATTTTCTTGCAAAGAGAATCAACCTGGCCAATGTCGGCAACTATGTCTGGTTTGCAGTCAGGGTTGATGTCGACAGTAATGAATTCAGCCGGAGGATGTGAGAGCCTGCAGCCATTGACCAAACGATGTGAGTGACCGCATCCCAAAATCATCGCTTTCTTTTGCGAATCAGGTGTATGTGATTGCATTGACGAAATCCTGTGATCGTTGCCTGACTTAAGTATAGAGCAATTTTGCCGTAAATATATTTCATCAATTCAATGCATTATATGCCTTAATTGGCATTGTTACGTAAATCGTCATTGCGAGGCTGCTTTTCAGCCGAAGCAATCCAGAAAATATTCAAAGTTGTATGCTATGAATATTTTCTGGATTGCTTCGTCGCACAAAGCGCTCCTCGCAATGACGAAATTGAGAATTAATTGATTTACGCAACAACGCCACCTTAATCATCTGATTCATCTGTGGCTGCGCATATAATTTATGCGATGATGCCAAGGTTTATCTTTTCTTGCATAAATATAAATTGGAATTGTATTCGCATTCCAGCTTGCCATCCCGCGCGATAATCTCATCAACTTTGCGGCTAAATAAATTAAAAAATTGTGACGAGACGTTGAGTGGCTGAACGATGGGATTTGTTTTCACATATTCTACAACGGGCGCGGCAGTGGTGTAGGTCCGTGTGCTGGTGTAACTGCGGGTATCGATTTGGTCGAAATATTTGGGAAGAATGGCGGCCGCTTCAATTTCGGTGAAGCGTGAAGACAGCGAAGCATCAGGAATTTGAGGTTCGAGCTCATGAGCCAGTTTCCAGATACTGCCATACGCTCCACTTTGCAATACGGATAATCCGAACCAGCCATCAGGCTTTAAAACCCTTGCGATATCAGCAATAGCTGTTTCCGGTTGATGCGCATGATAAATAACTTTATGGGCGATGACGCTGCTGAATGTTGCGGTAGGAAACGGCAGTGCTTCCATATCGGCAATGCCATATTCAGCATTTAATCCAAGTTTTGTTAGTGTTGATTTACTCGCTGCCAGCATGCCAGGTGCAAGGTCAGTTAAAACCAGGCGCGTGGTGTGTGAAAGATTGGGAAAGTTAGTCCAAAAGCTGCCATCACCGCAGCCAAGCTCAAGTATGCTTTCAGCAGAACTAATCTCATAATGCCCCGTGTACTGTTGTGCATACCATGTCATTAAATGATCGTTAAGGCGATGTTGATAATTAGCCATGCCAGAATACTGAGTGGTGGCGAGAAAAGTTTTATCAATAGCAGCCTGGTAAGCAGGAGGGTCAATGCGTTGCATGCTGTCTCTCTTTATCTATTTGTTGATGAGGTAGTGTAGCGTGAGGGTTGGTTGTTAACAAACCTTGAGTTGTCTTCAGGTGCAGCGGAAGCGGGGTGGCGGAGATTTTTCGCAACATAATGATTTTAATGAACAAATCCAAATATCGTCTTCTGGATAATCCGCTATACTTAAAGTGAAGATCAAAAAGCCAGATGTCATGACGCGGTCAATAAGGGGTGCGTGATATGTCTAGTGCAAGAGAACTAACTGCCGCCGAGAAAACTTTTATCAACATGATTGAAGACTATAGTCGTCCAGGGTCTAACTTTACCCCTCTAGCGGTTTTCAATTCGGTTTATGATGCAATTACGAAAGGTGTGTCACGTCAAGATCAGGCTCGTATCGGTTTTGGTGAAGAAGCATTTATCGCTGAATTTCAACGGAGATTAATCGATACACAAAAATTATCAACGCAAACCATTTATGGGATTTGCGCCGCTTTTTTGATGGATGGCAAATATAAGGCCTTTGTTGGTGATCCAATTAGATCTGCGCATTTATTCAGTAATCTTTATGGAGAATTGGTAAGGCGCCACAATTTAAATTTGGATGGTAATGTAGCTGATATCGCCATTCCGATGGAAATTACCGCCTTGAATTATGGAGTGTTAGATTACTTTAAAACTGATTTATTTAAAAATGGCGGCAATCCCGAGCAAACGCTTGCGAATGATTTGTTGCAAAAATCACACACAAGAAATAAGCACAAAGTCGATGCAAAGAATGCTGATAGCTTGAGCGGCATTATAGATAATAATGTCGCCTCTCCAGAACTAGTAAGGGTGATTGTAGCGCCGTTACAGGAAAAGCCCGCTGACATTCCACAGGAATACTTTGATACACTTCCGAAAAATAGTCCGGTTCCGGAAAAGAAGAAGGTAGAGCAGTCGCCGCTTGTTCAGGCAGTGCGGGGGCAGTATCGCTCGGCGTCTTCTCCAGTGCTATTTAAGAAACCAACTACAAATGAAGGTATCGGGCCAGTCAAGCCTACCAGTGCCTCTTCCCCAGCGCGACTAGAAGGGGAGGAGGGCAAGGTTAAA
>CAZWPD010000101.1:0-3484 GCA_964636145.1 uncultured Coxiellaceae bacterium | reverse complement strand
CGGCTGCAGCTTGTGCGAGCTGTTCCTGATGAGTGCGAATCAAGCTTGCGATTTCAGTGCGGCCGAATAATTCAGCCAGTTTCTCAGGCATGAGGACAAAGTTATTTTTCTTCTCGTCTTCTTTGAGCATCGTTTCAAAGCGCTGTCTGGTTTCCTTGCTATATCCTTTGATGCCATCGATGATAGCGGCCCGGCTGATTGCTAATCCGAGAGTTGTGTTTGCGCCGCGTTTCAATAATTCGCGGGCAACGTCCGTTTTTCCTGACTGTGCGGCTGCCATTAAGACGGTATATGTTTGCGCACCTCTGGCATCCAGATTGATACCATCTATTGCTAATAATGACAGTACATCTTGAGTTGTGCCATTAAGGCATTTATTAATAAGAATTTCCGTGATGTTTTGTGCTTCGTCACGAAGTTTTTCAAGCTCACCCAGTGTGCCATGACCCGGTTTTACGTTTGTCAGGCCTCGAGACATATACATAAATCTCCCTAGTGGCGTATTTCTATCAAGCGCTTGATTGCACAGCTGGATTCTTTCTTGAATACCCAAAGTTTTGATGTGTGCCACAATTAGTTCTTTTATGTTGAATGCATCGAAGGTGTATGTATTTGGCAATAGTGAATTGATTATCTCAGGATTTATTTTCAAGGCTTGCAAATGGTCAATGAATGTTAATAATGCAAGCAGGCTGGCAGCATTTTTTGCTTTTTCCACGCAAGTTAAAAAGTGATTATCTCTCTGCATGAAGGCGAGTAAATCTTCGTGTGCTATATGCGTAATCATATGCGCGATGATTGTATGAATCACTTCGGCATGTCCAAATTTGGCGGCAAACATCAGCGGTGAGTTTTTCTCGCGTGTAATATTGGTAGTATCTGCGCCCTCCCTTAAGAGTAAGCTGGCAATTGCTGCATGTCCGGAATAAGCAGCGGCAGCAAGCGGTCCCATATTATTACGGCGGCAAAGGTTGTAATTGGCGCCGTGTTGCAAGAGCAGCGCAACAGTATCCAATTTGCCTTCCTGAGCGGCCATATATAGCGGCGAGCCATCGACAAAATTAGTGGCGCTGTCGACGTGGTAGTTAACATCTGCTCCGTTTTGGAGTAATTGCAAGATGATTTCGTTGTTACCGTTAAATGCCGCACTGCGTAGTCTTTCGCCTAGCTCCTCTTTGCTTAGTCCCATAAATTCAACAGCTGGTATCTCAGCATTTTCTGGCGGCGGTGCTTTGTCGAACAGTGCGATATTTTCAGAATCATGCATGCTTAGCGGCGGCGCAGATGGAAGTGGTGCCTGGCGCGCAGCAGCAGCGGTTATGCCTTTGCCTTGTTTGTCCAGTGCGTTGACAGCCATGCCGAGCGTTGCCGCCAAGTCTTTGAGTGTGCCTTTGTCTGGGCTGCAGTCTTCGCTGCCGCGTCTGAACATGAAAATTTTATTTAGCGCGCTGCCTTCAGTCAGTGCGTTATTGCAGGCTGCAACTTGTTCGTCTAATGGCAATGTTTTAATGTGATCGCGCAACGCTTCCTTCGTTAAGAAATTGCAGAATATTGTGTAGTTATGCGGCATTAACAATTCCACTTGGGTTGCATTCAAGTGGTCCAGTAATTGTGTCAATAAGAATATGCACTCTGGCTTGTGGTGCTGCTTGACAATCATCGTCCCAATATTGTTTTCGGCGCCTCTTGGTTTGCGCAGGGCATCCCAGATGGTTTCGGTGTCGATTTTCTTGTTTTTTGCTAGGTATAACAAGGTTGTCAGGTATTGCTTTAGTAAGTCAGTGTCGCGAAAGTTCCAGTGAGCGAGATTGTGTGCAACGGTTTTATCTGATTTTTGATTATATTGGCTGTGTTCGCCAATTAATTTTCTCAGATCATCGGCGTTAACGTCGTCGCGATGTGCGATGGTGTCTAATACTTTGAGATATCGTTCGATGATTTTGTGATTGAATTTCGTGGTGATGTAAGCCCCTGCATTCATCTTTTGATCTGGTGCGTATGCGTAGGCAGTCAGCATGCCGATTAATTTTTTAATATCGGTTTTTTCATTAGCGGCAAGTTGGCCGATTAATTTCAGACAAGACTTGGCGTCTGCATAGTTTTTCGATTCGGAGACAATATAGAGCAGCAGATTCATGTCTGGACCTGAAGCCGTGTTCCTGCAAAGTGCGTCGAGGGCGGCATTGGCATTAGGGCTTTTTTTGTATTGTTCGGTTAATTGCAGAAGAGTGGGCTTAATCAGGTCTTTATTTCTCGTTTGCATGTCGTCCCCGTCGATTCTTATATTTGTATTATTTAGAATAATTTAACGCTGAAGTGTATCATAAGTGAGCATTATTAAGGCAGTATTAACCTCGTTACGTTAATTTGGGATTAAAAAAAAGCCCGCGAATGCGGGCTTTTATGTGCTTGAAAAATCACTGCTTATTCTGACGCTGCATCGCTGTCTTTTGGTGCTTCAACTGCTGCTGGAATAGCGGCTGGACCAACTTTGGCGGTTAATTTTTCTTTAATACGAGCTGCACGGCCGCTGAGATCACGCATGTAATAGAGTTTAGCGCGGCGCACATCGCCACGACGCTTCACTACCACGGATTCAAGCGCTGGGCTTGAAGTCAGGAATACACGTTCTACGCCTACACCATGGGAAATCTTGCGGACGGTAAAGGCGGAGTTGAAGCCGCGGTTACGTTTAGCGATGACTACACCTTCATAGGACTGCAAACGGGCACGTTCGCCTTCTTTAACTTTCACCTGAACGATAACGGTATCGCCAGCTTGGAAAGCCGGTAAGGGTTTGACCGACTTCATTAATTCGTTTTCTAAATCTTGGATAATTTTGTTACGCATTTTGATCTTCCTCTAACAAGTCGGGCAATTCTATACACTTCGGCGGGAGATTTCCATTATTTTTATTGGGATTTTACCGTGCCCGTAAACGTGCCCGCGTGCGTGCCCGTCTTTTCCGTGAACGTGAACGTTACCGTTTGCGTTACCGTTTTTTTAAAAGCAGGGCAAAGGCAAGATTAAAAGCCGGGCACGTTTACGGGCACGAAAAGCGGCTTTAAGGTCGAGCGCTAAGTTGTTGATATCCTCATGGTTTCTTTAAGGCTTTAGTAGTTTCCAGGCTGAAAGCCTGAATCCTAGCCCAGGGTCAGGCGTGCTTTTTACGCCGCAACCCTGGGTGAAAATGCGAATTTGTATTGAGCGCTGAAAGCGCGGGATGATGTAGTAATCGCGCTTACAGCGCTCAGTGCCATTGGAGAGATAAAGGGTATCCGATGTTTACGTCCCAGGGTTGCGGCGTAAAAAGCACGCCTGACCCTGGGCTATGAAAAAGCAGGCCTTCGGCCTTACCGCGCATTTACTTTGGTGCAATTGGAGAGATAAAGGGAGCCCGATGTTTATGTCCCAGGGTTGCGGCGTAAAAAAAAGCACGCCTGACCCTGGGCTATGAAAAAGCAGGCCTTCGGCCTTACCGCGC
>CAZWPD010000100.1:0-3540 GCA_964636145.1 uncultured Coxiellaceae bacterium | reverse complement strand
AACTGAGGTACATCATGATCAAGCTCTATCAATTTCCATCTTGCTGGGGCATACCAAATGCCAGCCCATTTTGCGCCAAACTGGAAACATATCTGCGCATGACCAAGCTGCCATTTGAGATCAAAAAAGTAATGGATCCACGCAAAGCCCCCAAGGGCAAGTTGCCATACATTGAAGATAACGGTATCCGCATTGCTGATACCGATTTGATTATCGCCTATTTAAAAGAAAAATACGGCGATGTACTGGACGCCAACCAAACTCCAGCCCAACATGCCCAGAGCACTCTGATTCAACGCACGCTGGAGGAACATCTCTATTGGTGCATGTTGTATTCCCGCTGGATGGACGATAGCAACTGGCCTGAAACCAAACGCACATTATTTGCAAAAGTACCATTTCTAATCCGTAGTTTTCTTGCCAATTCTATTCGAAAGAAAATGCGTACATCCTTACACGAACAAGGCATAGGTCGCCACACCAGCCATGAAATATATCAAATGGGATTAAACGATTTAACCGCGCTCAATACATTACTATCAAATAATACCTTCCTGCTTGGCAACCAAGCTTCGAGTATAGATGCCAGCTTATACGCCTTCTTGATTAATTTAATTTACGTACCAACTACATCGCCGATGAACGAATACGCTAAATCACAACAAAATTTTATTGAATATTGTGCACGAATAAAGTCATTATATTACCCGTCGCCGTAAATATTGGTAGGAAGGAGATCGAGGTGAAAGCAAGGATTGTTTCCAGCGTAATATTCACAATTTTTCTATGTGCCTCCACAACGTCACGGGCTGACTTGCCTGAAAATTATTGGTATCTGGCAGCAAATGCCGGAATCTTTCAAGGTCATTTTAATGCGCAATATAACGATTTGACTGATGTCATCGCGCAAAATATTCACGAGCCGGTCTATCAAAATGGGTACAGCGGCGGCGTTGCAATCGGATACAACAAATCTTTCCTCAATGAATATTTTATCGGCGGCGAGTTTTCCGCCAGTGCGCCGACAGATGAGGCAAGTTTCGCGAGCGGCGCATCATCGACCGCATTCAATGATAAATTATCGATCGCTGGTAACATTGATCTGTCTCTAATCTCTGGTTTTGCGCTTACCGATACCGCATCAGTCTATGCAAGAATTGGTCTCTCGTACGCCGCAATTTCTGCAGAGATCAACACACCAACCGGCTTTACCCCAAGCTATGTAAATTCAAGCAGCTCTCGTAACAAATTTGGTGGCGGATTTGGTCTCGGCTTCAAGAAATTTGTTACGACTAATACTGCACTTTTCACGGAATACCAGTACCATGATTACGGCACGGTGAACTTCCCCAACTTTCAAAACTTCACAGCAACGTATTCACATTCAGCCCGCGTCTATACACAAAATCTCATTATCGGCCTAGCTTACGCACTATAGGGATATTTAAAGATGGATAAAAAAAATGTGCTTGTCATTGACGATGACCCAAGCAGCTTAATAAGCATCGAAAAAATGCTGGGCGATCAATATGTCGTCATGACTGCCGGCGGCGGCAAAGCGGCGCTTGATGTGTTAGCTACAATTAGCGACAGTGTTGATCTGATTCTCTGTGATTTGAGCATGCCAGAAATCAATGGCGCATATTTTTATCTACACCTCGCCAACAAATATCCAGGCCTCGAAACCAAAATCATATTTATGACCGCCGGTCCATTTGCAACTTTTCTGGATGATTTTGGTATTAGTCAGATGAATCCTTGCCTGGCAAAGCCCATAGACAAGGAAGTCTTACACAAGACCATCGAAGAATTTTTCCGAAACGCTGAAAAATCAAGTGGCGGCAAAGATTAACCCCCCGCCACTTTTCGTGTTAGCTGGCGGGAATATTTTCCGTCAAATTCTGCATCATGACTTCTGGATCTTTATACCCTGAGTATTTATTTTTAACCTTGCCATCGTCATTAAAGAATATGATAGTCGGCACACCTGATAACTTGAGTTTTTTCGCTTCGGCATAATTTTTATTAACATGAAGAATGACCGGATAAAAATTCTCATTTACCATTTTAATAATTGCCGATGATTGAAACGTGGTTGATTCCATTTTCTCACACCATGGACAGGTATCAGACATGGCGAACAACATGACTGTTTGTTTATGATCTTTCGCTTCTGCAAACACCTCTTTAGAGTAGTTATGCCAATCAATTTTCTTACTACCTTCGGCATACACTGAACCAAACACAGACATTAATAAAAATGCTGCTAACAATAGTTTTTTCATGTAAACATTCCTTTGATTTAAGTAACGCTATTTCAATCTTTCCGTTAACCGCCTTGTTTCTCGTGTTAGCGCCTTCATATTGAGGTTGGCATCGTCAGTCGTATCCGTCAACACCTCGAGTTGTTTATTTTGCGCATCCAACTCAGCTCCCATATCTTTAGCCATAGCGTGCAAGTCTGACACATATGAACCCATTTGATCGAGTAGATCGTCTGTCTGCCTGATTTTATCCACACTCTCTTCTTTCATTTTACTCGTATCGACAATATCGCCGGCAAATAACGTACCAGGATTTGAATTCTGCTGTTTCACTGGCCCTGATTTTTTATCAGGTGCCTTATCTGGAATTTTGATGAGATGATCTGGTACAACCGGCGCCGGCTTAAACCAGTTACAAAACGAACCCCAGATGCTGGCTATACTTTTTGTTTGCCGTTTGGCGATGGCTTCCTTATGCAGAATCTTATCAACATCACCTTGTATATGGTCAATTTGCTGACCTTGCTTATCCAGTTCTTGCAAGGTTTCAGCTGCTACCTCTCTAGTCCCGTGCAGCATCGCCAAGGAATTACGTGCTGAGCGCAGCGAGTCTTCAATGACATCATCAACGGTTTCATTTTTGGCAAGAGGTGTGTTTGGTGTTACAACTTTAGGAGGGTCTTTTCTTTGCATAATATTCTCCCTATATCATGAAGGTAGCTATAGAACCTCAGCATACTATACCTTCATTAAATTTAAATGAAGCTCGCAATGATGCTCGGGCCATCTTTTGACCATCGCAAAACGGTCAGCAACTATGACTTATTCATTTTTTGATGAAAATACAACATGTTGTGCAAATCACGGCGTGAAAAAATTGCGCTATAATCTTAATGAGACACCCAGAATAACAAGAAAAGGAGTCGGTAATGAAAATCTCACGAATGCTGGCAATTAGCGCCGCCTGTACCCTCATTCCCCTATCTGGCGCTTATGCCAGCACCCATAAATGCGTAGGCATGGATGGCGAAGGCGCCCAAATTAACGTCCTGTATGATGAAGATACCAACACCATTAACGTCAATGGCACAGTACTCAAAATTACCGCGGGCACCCAAGGGAAGAATGGGGTTGCCTCAGAAGACTACAAGATGGAAGACGGGGAAGACGTATATGTAACCTTAGTGGTGGAAGGTGACAATAAGAATGACTTTGTATTGCGCCAATATGCCGCCAAGGACGATAAAGTGATTGCGACCGTACCGTTGGCATGTAA
>CAZWPD010000099.1:0-3635 GCA_964636145.1 uncultured Coxiellaceae bacterium | reverse complement strand
AAGATTCATCTGTCCAACCAACATTGTCTGTCCACGATCTGCCCAACACGAAACTGGCTATGGATCAGTCTGATCTGTCAATTGGACACTTGGACGGATTTCACGGCGATATTAGAGAAATGATGGAAGAGCAATCTACGGTTTGTCCGGATCATGAATGTAGTTTTTTCTATACTGATTACTGTGGAATTAACGGTGACTCATGGATCGAAATTGGAAGATGCCCGCTGTATTCGGTGAAAGACTGTTGAGATCATCGGGAATTCTCTGAGTCTTTCTATTAAATGTGCCACCATTGACGATGTTGCCTCAGACCGAAGCTTTGCGGTGGGAGGTGATGTCGTCATACCCGAACCTTTTATTAAAGCCGAGCCATATCTGATGTTGGTAATGAAAACTAGGTTACTTGCCAGCGCTCGAAAACTCGTTTCTAATTTGCAAAATATTCAGAATTAGTTATCGCGGAAGTTCAAAGTTTGATTTGGGGATCAGCTTTTATAAATCGGCTTTAATATCATTTCACGCTGACTAGCTTAGCTTCCACGATGGAGTTAGCGTCTATATTCAGCAATTTACAATTGGAAAAATCATCTTCTACAATAAGGCAGTTTTGAAAAGGCAGCCAGATCGAGCTTTCATAGGTATTAGAAGATGTTACTTCAAATAGAGCTTTCTTAGGCCCTACTTGCAGTGACACGTATTTTCCGGAATCCATTAAGTTCACAACAGATGCGTTTACGATGCGCAATTGTTTTGCATCAATGATTCGTTTCTCGTCCAGATTAATTACCTTGAATTGCAAACCATCTTCTACGATTACACACTTACTTTTTCGCGACCAGCTCCATGTTTCGAAGGATTCACCTAGTAACGGCTCAAATACGAAGTGCCTTGAACCTACTTGCATGCAAAGAATTTTCCCTCGTTCAAAATTGGCTACAAGATTGGCTTCAGTGCAGGCTCCCCAGGCCAGTGAAATTGTGACTAGGAATAATATGCATGTGTGTAATATTTTTCTCATTGCCGCCTCTTCAAAACCTGAATATTCAAATCGTGTCTGAATTTCTTTTTAGCTGAATCTAGACCGGCTTCTGGATTACCATACCGGTGACGATTTTTTGTGATGCCAACCAGAACGAGAGTCAAATGTCCCACAAATCTAGCCGCAGCATGTATCGATTAAAACGCACAATTTCTTTATCCACTCTTTGATTGCTGTTCGTCTCGAAGCAAATCAAGTCCAAAGCTAGCAGTAGTTTCCAATGATTTGCATTACAGTGTGTTAATCAGCAACTCTTTTTTTTGATTCCACTTACCTTGCCAGATCAAAGTGGTAAGAAACAGATCAATTTGTTTAATCCCGAAATAACCATTTGTGGCCGGTGAAACAGAAAGTAAGCGTGTCCAAAGCTTTTTTGCATTTTTTATGCACACCAAGTCAAATACGTTGTTGAGGCTTCTTTCGAGAAGGACAAAAAAGGTGAACGACCAATATAGCGCAACGCGATTCATGCGATTATTCCGGCCAAATCGCAAAGCCAGTTCAAATATAATAGAAGTTATTGAGCTTGCCTCATCTGATATGCCTAAATGTTAAAAGGAACGGACACTGACTAAGGCTTCAGTTTGTCATCCACTCTATATATACTAAGTTAATATATAGCTATATAGATATAAATATATATAAACAGATATTGTGCCCACCTCCGATTGTTTTTAGCTGTATAAATAATTCACCTAGAACAGTTATAGACAATACGGCTGGTTTGGATACGTTCCACGAAAATAGCTTTTCTAAAATCTACTATCACGTAAATGGGATTAGGGGTGTCAATACATGTACCGAGGGATGCAATCCCCAGGGGCTCCCCCTATCCGGGTCTGTTTAGTTTATGGAGAAAATCACGCGATTTTTCGAGTTTTATCCAGAGGGTAGGGTTTACTATTCCCTTCTCAAAAAAATCGTTTCATTTGGCACTTCTGATACGATTATGCACCCTTTCAAAGTGACTCTATTCTCACTGGGAAAATAGTCGCTGATTGCATGCTGTGAATTGGCAAGCACTGAATCCCCACTCACTTTGTTTCAGGTGGCATTCATAAGTTTGGTTTTCGTCTGCTTTAAGCTTATTAGCAGTCCAATTACAGGAATGACCCAGAAGAAATTTAAAGGTGCTAATATGCACCATACAATAGTCAACCAGAGTGGTTGATGCATAGCCCATGAAAGTCGGCCAACAAAGTAGATCCGTGAAATTAATGCGATAATGACTATTATGCCAATTTCCCTCTCCGTTTGGGCCGTGTCAATAGAAATAAGCACTGCTAAAAAGTATGCTAAGACGACCGTTCCTATGAAACCAAATAGAAAGATGCGCTGTTCTTTTTTCAAAGTCTCTAGGTCGGGCTCCCTTTGCGGAAGATTAGAAGTGATCATGTCTTGATTCTTTTCGGGGCCCATAAATTTGCTTTCCTTGGGTGTTTGGTATGAGGCTTTTTCGGTTTCCTGTTTACCCCGATCCGGGATACGATTTCTCAGGGTGCTTGTTTGCGGGACATGCCTTAACCCCTGTGCTTCTTGAATTTCGAGTTTCCATAAGATTCCCGCGAGTTCGGTATGGCCATTAATTGCCGCCCAGGAAGCTGCTGTTTTGGCCGTTTTATCTTTGATGTCGACGCCAGCACCATGTTGCAGTAAAAGTTCCACAATTTCTCTATGACCATTTTGTGCAGCCAAAATTAAAGGTGTGCATCCATCTTTATCCTTTCCTTCGATATTGGCACCTTTGTTGATCAATTCCTTTACACCTACAGTGCTACCAGATCTTGCCGCACTGAAAATACTGGAAGCATAGTTCGGAGTGGATTCTGTCCGCGGTTTGGCTTCCGCCGACCGAGTAGGGGTGATTTGTATGCTATTAAGCTCTTTATCGAGTTCTCTTACTTTTCCCTCGTCTCTTTTTTGAAATATGGCCCTTCTTAGATCCATCTCAATCTGCTGAATTGCACCGTACTCAACAAGTTTCAAGAAAACTCTTTCCAGTTCATTCTGTGATAGACGATATTTCTCTTTCAAATCTGCATCCGACATTCCCGTGCGAATATCATTAGTTAATTCCTGGGAACTCAACTTCTTTGGTTCCATGTAGCCCCCCAAATTCGATGCCGCAGGCCCAATTAGTTGCTAGACGAACTTTCTTTGCCATAATAGTTCCGAAAAAATAAAATGGCCAAAAAAATAAGTCGACTTTCATGCGGTATGCGAAAGATTTTGTTTCAGGGAGAATCGGAAAGCGATGAAATGAAATTTATTGGCGAACCGCGATTCCTATTGGATAATGAGCGTTCACTGACTCGGGCACATGTACGGCAATGGAAGAAAAGTTTCGGAGAAACCTAAATTACCACGCCTTGTTTGGCTAGAATTATTTGAAATAGTGAAATCAGTATTTGAATGCCATGAAAAACAAAATAAAAAATGTCACAATCAGCACGATGGTTACGCCTGCGTTACGCTTTTAGTTTTTGTTATGCTGTGGCGAGATATGCAGGGCAGGTAAGCTAGTCAATTTCTTAACTATTATTGGCACGCCCGACAGGATTCGAACCTGTGACCTACGGATTAGAAGTCCGAT
>CAZWPD010000098.1:0-3662 GCA_964636145.1 uncultured Coxiellaceae bacterium | reverse complement strand
TCGAAACGGATTTCTGTGCCTTGGAACCAAAGAAAGCATCGAATTTACGGATGTACGCGACGAATTTACGGTAATAAATGAGAAAGCCGGAATTTATAAAAAGAAAGATATTAATTGAAGCTCAATGAGATCGATAAAACAAATTCAGTTGATGGATATTCTCTGGTCGCGATTGGCGGATCCGCTGGGAGCACTCAAGTAATCAGGGACATTCTTTCGAGAATGCCCGATGATTTTGGTGTACCCATACTGATCGTGCAACATCTGCATGAAAGCGATAAAGGGCTTTTAGCTGAAAATTTGGCGATGACGTCGAATCTGCCGGTCATCATTCCATTGGACAAAAGCCCAATCTTTAAAGCTAAGGCATATGTAGCGCCTGCGGGATACCATATGCTTGTTGAGAAAAATAAGACGGTTGCTTTATCCGTTGACGAAAAAGTAAATCATTCCAGACCGTCGATAGACGTGCTTTTCGAGAGTGCCGCCCATGCATTCGGCACGGGCCTGGTGGCGGTAATTCTTACGGGAGCCAGTCAAGATGGGGCGTTTGGCATGAAAATCGTCAAGCAATGCGGTGGAACAACAATCGTGCAATCACCCGAAACGTCTGAATACAGGTGCATGCCGGAATCGGTAATAAACGCAATTAGCCCTGATTACGTGCAATCAGCTTCCGATATACCGGTTACCTTAATCAACATAGTAATGGGGTCTGGATAGGAATGAGTCGTATGGAAAACCAGAAAATTCTCATTGTAGATGATAGAGAAGAAGACCTTTTTGTCCTTGAGAAGGCTCTGAGAGATACGGAAACGGAAATCGTCAAGGCCGTCAATGGAAATGATGCGCTCACTGCAACTCTATATCATGAATTTGCCCTCGCAATTCTGGATGTCTATATGCCTGATATGAGCGGATTTGAACTGGCCTCATTTTTACGAAGTGACGACAAGACACGTTCATTACCCATCATATTTATTACGGCAACTCTTTACGATCAGGCAAATACCTTCAAAGGTTATGAATCCGGAGCCATAGACTACATAGTCAAGCCTTACAATCCACTCGTTTTACAATGTAAGGCGAAAGCCTTTCTGGAACTTGCAAAATATAGAAAGAACTTGGAGGAAATAGTTCAGGAACGAACGGCTCAACTCGAGAAAATGAATTACAGGTTGGCATCAAAAGCTAAAGATCTTGCTCGGTCGAACAAAGATTTGGAGGACTTTGCTTATATTGCTTCTCATGATCTTCGAGAGCCGCTCCATAATATCGCCATTGCTCTCCAGATGATTCAGGATCGTAACAAGGGAAAACTCGATCAGCAATCGAGCGAGTTGATGGACTATGCGGTTGGTTCGGCTCAAAAGATGAAAGTTCTTATCAATAATATGCTCCATTATTCCCGTTTGAACCGTGACCGGAGTTTTCAAGCAATTTCTATCGCCGATGTGGTCAAGCAATCCATTGCCAATTTGGGCAGTCTCATGGAATCCACAAATGCTCAAATTTCGTACGGCGACTTGCCTGTGCTGTGGGGCGACTCCTCTCAGTTGATTCAAGTTTTTCAAAACTTGATTCAGAATGCTTTGAAGTTCGCCGGTGATGAATCTCCCAGCATTCAAATAGAAGCTAAGAGAGAGGGTGAAGAGTGGATAATTTCTGTACGGGACAATGGGATCGGTATCGATGCAGATCAGTACGAACGTATATTTATGATTTTTCAACAACTTGAAAAAAAGAAATCAGCCGAAGGGACCGGGATGGGTCTGACAATAGTGAAAAAAATAGTGGAACTGCACCGTGGAAGAGTCTGGGTCGAATCACGAGTAGGAATTGGTTCTACATTTTATATAAGCCTACCGAATGGAAGATCATGAAAAAACTAGATAATTGCTTCAGAATATTACTAGTCGAAGACAACCCTCTCGATGTCATTTTGATGCGCCAAGCCCTTGAGAGATGGACAAAGGAGACCACTCTGCACGTCGTGGAAAACGGTCAGGATGCGCTGGATTATATTTTTGCGAAGGATAATTACAAAGACGCAAAACGTCCGGATCTCATTATATTGGATCTCAATCTTCCAAAAAGAAATGGTAAAGAGATTTTGGAAGAAATGAGAAAAAATCCTGGGCTGGAATCTATAAAAGTAGTGGTCGTCACTACGTCCGATTCGGAATCAGATAAGCGGACCTGCTATGATCTCGGGGTGAAACTCTATCTCACAAAATCAATGGATTTTCAGGCATACTTGGAAAAAATCAATTCTATTCAACATCTACTTGTTCGTTAGGTCGAGACAGCTAGAAATTGCGGTAATCTGCTCGGAAATGACGCCGACCGAACCGGACTCCGGTGTCGTGCCCGTCGTTTTTTTTTGTCAGGGACTAGTTGCCGATACTGGAGAAATATTCTTGATGTATTTATAAAAATCGCTGTCAGTGGTCATTATGAGAACAGAGTTCTTATTTTGTTTGTCTCTATACGTTTCCAATGTGCGAAGAAAGGCGAAAAATTCGGGATCTTGACCAAAGGCCTGTCCATAAATACGTGTGGCCTCAGCATCCGCTTTACCGTTAATTTCCTGAACTTGTCGATATGCCGTTGACCTGATCCTGCGTAGCTCTTTTTCCATCTCACCCAAAATCTCAGCGCTCCTTCCTTCACCTTCGGATCGGAACTGAGCGGCAATTCGCTGACGTTCGGAAATCATTCTCGCATAGACTTTTTCGCGAACGCTTTCCACGTAATCCAAGCGCTTGATTCGTACATCTACCAATTCGATTCCATATTGCGGAATTACTCGTCCTGCTTCGGCCAGAATCGTTCGAGTAATTTCCTCACGACCCCTCGTAATTTCTTTTTTGAGCTCTTCTTCTCTCTCGGTAGGCACTTCTTCAAGGACTTCCTGATTGGGAACCTCCCAGGTTGTGCTTCGCACAAGTTCGACCAGTTCGCTGCTTGAGACCTGGTCTCGTACAACGGAATCGATAATATCATTCAGTCTGGAAAGGGCGCCTGTCTCGCTCGCGACATTTTCGAGGAATTTACGGGCATCAACGATTCGCCACCTCGCAGTTGTATCAACCCATATGAATTCTCTTCCTTTTGTTGGGATCTGGTTTGGATCACCATCCCAAATAAGTAGGCGTTTATCAAATAACCGAACCTGTTGAATAAAAGGAATTTTCACGTGGAGCCCGGGGTCGGTAATTGTGTCTCCAACCGGCCGACCGAACTGCACTATTACTGCCTGCTGACCTTCTTGAATAGTATAGAAAGTTGCATAGGCTATTATCACTAGCGGTAGGACAATAATTACAACAATTTTCATGGGTGTATTCATTCTCATTTACCTGTGGGGGTTTGAGACGCACTACCTGCGAGTTGCGAACCGGATTCCATCGGCAGCCATGGAACGAGGGCCTTCTGCGAGCTATCAACTACGTAAACGCCTCGCGTTTCCGCCATGTAGTTGCCGACCGCATCCAAGTAGAATCTTTGTCGCGTGACTTCAGGAGCACCTTTGTATTCCTGTAATATGGCCTGAAATCTCGTTGCTTCGCCAGTAGCCCTGTTGACTTGCTCAATCGCATATCCCTCGGCTTGGCTCACCATCTGAACCGCAACTCCCCGGGCTTTAGGCAATTCCCTGT
>CAZWPD010000097.1:2879-4011 GCA_964636145.1 uncultured Coxiellaceae bacterium | reverse complement strand
GTAAGATTGCCGTTCAAGCTAAATTGCGTTGCAGAAGTTGTCAGGAAATTATAATTCGAACCAAAGGTAATATTGTTGCCGGAAGCGGTATATAACACATCTGATGAAGCATACGCGCCGTTGCTGATATTTGTGTTAGAGAAGGTAGTGGCGCTGCCGTCTACTTTCACGGTGTTAGCGAGGAAGTGTAAGTCACTTAATCCCGCAGTTGATCCAATCGGTGCGCTGGCTAGTAAATTCGCTTTCGTGTTGCCGCCGCCGGTTAATACGAATAGTAAAATCGCATTATCATCGGCGCTGGCATTCAGGCTAAATAAGCCGCCAGAAGAAGTTGCTGTTGGACCAGCTATACCATTTATGTATAGTAATATCGTGTAATCAGCTGTGTTTAATGCATCGCCAATGCTGCCGCTAAAGATGCGATTAGCGAGTGTTGGATAAACCGGATTTGGTATGGCGCGTAAATATGGATAAGAAGTACCTTCATCAATCGCCCAGATGTTTAAGAAATCAAAGCTCGGGAAATTCGCAGTAAGAACCATATTGTTAGAAGTGTAACCTGTCATACCAGTTGTATCGCCAGTGCCTGTTGCTGAGAATGAGCCACCATCCGTAGTCGTATCCCAATATGAATTGGTAATGCCACTGTTGGTTCCTGTATAACCAGCAAAGCCGCCCACAGTCGTGCCGCCAGTGAGCGAGCCTGCGCTGTATGCATTAGTAATGGTGCCGGTATAACTATTGGTGCAGCTAACACCGGCGCCGCAATTGACGCCGACAAAGCCGCCGACGTATGTATTAGTGCCTGCGTCCACATTGCTCAGGCTATAGGAGTTGTTAATGGCTGCATTGGCTTCATAGGCATTCGCACCGACAAATCCGCCAACACCTAGTTTGTTATCGCCGCTAACGGTCACTGTGCCAGCGCTATAAGATGTGTTGATCGTGCCTGAATTGACACCGACAAAGCCACCAATCCAGCCGCCAGCGGTGTTATTTGTTACACTGACATTACCGGTTGCATATGAATCGGCAATCGTACCGAAGCGATTTCCTCCGATGAAGCCGCCGATACCATTTGAACCATAGCCAGCAGTTGTTACGTTCGCCGTGCTATAAGAATTGCTGATGC
>CAZWPD010000097.1:0-2779 GCA_964636145.1 uncultured Coxiellaceae bacterium | reverse complement strand
AACATCGGGCGTGTCTGGCCTGCAAATACAAACCATGTTGTGGTTGGTGCAGCGTTGCTGAAGCTTGTGGTGTCGGTGATGCTCCAGCCGTTAAAGTTGCTGGCTGACATCATGTCTGCGGTATTTAATGCACTGAGACCTGCGCAGCCAGTTTGTCCACAACCCTGATTGCTGGCTAAAGTTGCGTTAACCGTGCTATCCCAGTATGAATTGGTGTAAGCGGAGCCGCCGTTATAGTAGCCGACCAGTCCACCTTTGTTACCGCCGCTGGTGATGAGGCCGCTGCTGTATGAATTGTTGATGTGACCTTTTTCACTGAAGCCCATGATGCCGCCGACAATATTGTTGCCGGTAACAGATGCGGTGTTATAGGAATTGGAAACCGTCATGTTGCCGAATAACCATGCGCCGCCTAATATCCCGCCGACATCAGAGTTACCAGTGACACTGCCGCTGACATAGACGTTTTCGATGGTTCCCCAGCCATTACTGAGTGCGATGGCTTCACCAACTAAACCACCGACGCGGTTGAGACCGGTCACATTTACATTGGTGAGACTTAAATTTCGTATGGTGGGGCTTCCGCCAGTTGTACCAAATAACCCAACGTAATTTTCACCGCCTCTATTGATATAAAGACCATTGATGATGTGGCCTTGGCCATTGAAACTACCGCTAAATTCTGTGCCTGATGGTGTCGAAGTACCGGTGCTGTTGGTACCAATCGGCATGAAACCTTTGCCTGATGAGATGCTAGATTGCGTGCCCCAAACTTCAGATTTGTTATTGAGTACGCTGCTTAATTCAATATTATTGGTTAGCGTGTAATTTGCGTTAAGCGCTGCACCCATCAATTGCAATTGGTGTGAATCGGATACATTGGTGCTGTATTCCATCGCCAGCATCGGACGTGTCGCACCCTCAAACATCAGCCAGGTAACATTCGGTATCGTGCTGCCGGTAAATGCGCCGCCGGTGGTGCCGTTAGAAATGCTCCATGTGTTGTATATACCAGGTGTGCCAAGAGCCATCATTTCATTAGTATTGAAACCTGTGCCGCCACCAACACTGGTTGTCCAGCCGGATGTTTGTTTATCCCAGTAACTATTGGTGATAGTGGTCCCTATGCCATCGCCGCCGATCAATCCGCCAGATGCGCTAAGAACGGGGACGGAGCCGCTGCTATATGAATTGCTGATGGTGCTGTTCCACGCATAACCGACTAGTCCGCCGGCATTACGACCGAGAGTGGTTGATATGTTTACGGTTGAATAGCTATTGCTGATACTACTGCCGCTTAGTAACGCGCCAGCTAAGCCGCCTATCGCTTCGGCTGCAGGATTCGTTTCGATACCGGTGACATTACCCGACACATAAACTTCAGAAATAGTTGTCCCGTTGAATGCGCTTCCAGTCAGACTGCCCGTGGTGTTTGATCCAGTAACATTCACATTGGTCAAGCTTAGCTTTTGTATGCTCGCATTACTTAATCCACTAAATAAACCAGAGGAGATACTTGCGTTTGGATCATGAATATATAAGTTACTGATGTTATAACTGTTACCATTCAAGCTGCCGGTGAAGACAGTAGCAGACGGTGTGTCGCTGAATCCGGTTGGGCCAATCGGATAAAAACCTTTACCGGACGCGGAGCCTTGATTCGTGCCCCAGGCATCCGCTGCATTATTCATTGCGCTATTCAGATTAATATTATTTGCTAATTCATAATCACCATCACGCGCTGCACCCATCATTTGTAATTGATGTGCATTACTGATCGATTCACTCCATTCCATCATCAACATCGGCCGCGTACCGCCTTCGAAAATTATCCAAGGATTGGCTGCTGCAGTGCTGCCTGATGTTAAGCTGTTCGTTGAATTAATAATGTCCCAGTCGCCGGATGTGGATGCTTGACTGTCACCATCACCAAATGTCGCCATTGTCATGAGTTGCGCTGTCGTTTTACCGGCAGTTGTATCCCAAACAGGTGAGTAACCACCACTCAGTGCAGATCTGCTTTGGCCAGTCGTTTGCGTATCCCAATAACTATTTGTGATATCACCCGCGCCAATATTATAAGCAGTCAAGCCGCCGCGCACGGCGCCGCCGGATACGAATCCTGTGGCGTATGAATTCGTAATCGTACCCGCGCTAGCACCGGTGAGTCCGCCGACAAAACCATTGCTATTTGTGCTGGTGACCGTGCCATAACTATATGAGTTCTCGATATTACCCGGATTCCAGCCAACCAATCCCCCGATGCTTTGCAGTGCTACCATCGCACCACTAACAGCGCCGCCGAAATACGTGCGAGCAATTTTACCGCTGTTGACGCCCACTAATCCGCCGACATTGTAGGCACCGTTAACGGTTGCGGTGCTGTATGAATCACCAATCGCTGTGTAGCCATATCCCGTGTCATTTAAACCAACCAGACCACCGACTGATGTGCCGTTTGTGGAGGAAACAGTGCCAGTAGTGTGCGCGAAGGTAACCGTGCCGGCTGTCATGCGGCCAATTAATCCGCCGACATTCGTGCTGTCAGTTGCATTGACAGTGCCAGTGCCACTGACGTTGGTGAAGGTTCCGCCATTGGTTTGTCCGTATAAACCGCCAACATTCGTACTATTGCCAGCAATAATGGTGCTGGAACTAGAATTATCATCTTCATCACCAGCAGAGGATCCAACTAAACCGCCGACATAAGTGCTGCTATTGGCAGTAACGGTGCCGCTGCTGCTGGAGTTGTAAAGTGTGCCAGTATTCGCACCAGCAA
>CAZWPD010000096.1:0-4084 GCA_964636145.1 uncultured Coxiellaceae bacterium | reverse complement strand
CACCCCGGATGAAACAAAAAAACGTTTCATCCGGGCTACCTGTGCTTTACGTGCAACAACTTAATCCCCAGCAAACCAGGTGAAGTTCACATTCTTGAATTGTTGGCCGTTGATCGTCAGGTCACCCTTTACTATCACTTTTTCTGACGCCATCTTGCTGGTATCAACTTGTTCTTGTGCGAGTGTTTTAATGTCGATGGTGCCGGAAAATGTAACCGCACCGACTTGCTTATCCTTGCCAACAAAGCTGATCTCGTTGCCTTTGAGGCTATAAAATGTCGGCAAGATTCTTGCTGAGTTTTCATAATACTCGCCCATTTCACCGCTTAACTTTCTGGATGTCACATCATTGAAGGTAAACATGATGGGCGCGTAACTTGCTATCTTATTTTTACCTTGCTCGTACTCATCAAAATCCTTAGGGCTGCCGATAGACAGATTAACAAGATGATACTGACCAACCTTGACGGGCGTCACAGGAATATAAAAACCGAAGAGATCGTGTTGCATAGAATGGCTGAAGTTTTTGGCTGGCAGATTCGCAGCAAAGGCTGAGTTTACTGTCAGACTGAGCATGATCATTATTAATAATTTTTTGAATTCGGTTGTCATTGTTCTGTCTCATTGTATATAGCAATTTATTCAAGCGCCGCTTTGAACCAGGATTCGATTCGCATTTTACTGGATTAGAAACAAACCACCAGCAAATCGTATGATTGAGAATATAGAGTGGCAGTGGCCATGCTTCTGATCACATCATATCTTTAACGATAACAATCGTTGAATCAACAATTTGATTCCACTAGTATGTCTTATCATCTAATTTCAAATACAGGGACTGCTATGCAAGAAATCTTACAAAAACACTTACACGATGCCACTTCACGACTAAAAACTTTGATTAATTGCGCGGCACAGTGGCGAAAATATAGCCTTGAGCTTAAAAACTCAGAGCCTGATATCTCTAGCGAATTCACCCTCAATTCCACCCTGCTTGCCCACACCAAATCACGATTACATCAACATATTGCTAACAAACAGATTCACTGGTTAATTACCCAACTTGAAGAGCAACAGAAGTATATTGACCAGTTAAACGCTGCCAATCAGAAAATTTACACATTTCCATCAGAACAAGTCATCGCAATGCTTAGCGTCACCACCTCAACTATCGAAAAATTACAATCTGATATTCTCATGCAGAATAACCTGAGCGTTAACGCGATGCTTGGTGATATCCCCAATCTTACTGGGAATATGACATTCCCAGACGCACAGAGCACACTCGACGAGCTTGCTCATCAACGCGCTAGTCACAAATTGAAAATGATTGCAGATACCACAACCGAATTAACCAGACAACTTGCGCAGAGCAAACAACAGTTTTTCAAACTTCTGCAGACACAAGAACAAAATATCAAACACTCAAGCACATCGGCAGCGACCTTCTTCGCGGCAGGTCCATCTGCACCAGCAGACCAAACTAGCGCCATTGAAGTTGCAAGCTTAAGCATCTAACAGTGCTGTCCGGATGAAATAATTCCAACTCATCCGGACGGCATGTTCACATCCCTAGATAGTTACTTTTAGCTATATTCAGCAAAAAAATCTTGCTACCATTTATCTGGCAATTGGATTGCCATCATCATCTTACAGGGAGTAATGAAATGATTCGTCGCCGCTTGCTTACCGTTTTAATCACCGCCGCTTGTGCCAGCTCTTTCTCTTATGCAACCATCAGCGATAACAGTCAACCAGCGAAAAATAATTATCCTAAATATAATTTAATTCAAGAATTGGCAAATCGAAATAGCGCCATCGGCCAAGAACGAATTTCGGCGCGCAAAAATGCCAAGTATCATGAACTGATGCAAGGTCAAGCTGTGATACTGACAGACCTCAAAACCAAGCTGTCGAAATTGCAGATGAAGAATGACGCCAAGTCATCGCTGTTAAGTTTATTGAATTCCTCGATCGACAAGCGCAACTCAGAATCCGCAAATCGATATGGCTCCAAAAAAGTAGAAGAAGGGATGAATTTTCTCGACCTGCGTTTAAGTGACGCCGTGATGATGCTCATGGTTGTCAATCTCTCTGCCCGGCAAACCGGAGAAACCATATTAAAAATGAGAGAACTCGCTTCTGCAGCAGCGAGTGGCACCGCTTCATCTGATGAATTAGAAGCATTAGATATGAAATTTCAAGGATTAAAAAACGCAGTTCATTATATGCAGAGAGTAGGCTTATTGAATGGCGAGAAAATCATTAGCGGCGGCGACATTACCATTCAATTTGGTGAAGATAGCAACCCATTATCAACCTTAACCATCAAGCTTCCAGCCTTTGATTCAACCTCACTCATGCTTGATGAATTATCAATTACCAACGTTAGAGACGCTAATCAAGCTCTGTATTTGCTATCTTTTTCTATCAACACCATTAATGAGGTGCTAGTCACCTTGAACACACCGGTCGTAGATGATGCTATCAATATGTTACGCAGCATCCCATTCGTGCTGAATCAAGACTTCGATTTACTAGCCCAATCACAGATTCTTGCCATGCAGTCTGTTAATGGCACAGCTTCCAGTAGTGATCGCGCCTACCTCGAAGTGTACTTCAATTACCTTAAAGCAGCTCTCAACAAGACGCAGACTTATATTACACTTGATGGACCAAAAATGCTGGGCACAGGAAAAATTCATATTCAAATCGGGCCACGCGCCACACCCGAAACAACCTTAACGATTGATATACCTGTCACCGATATTAAATTATTAGGGATAGATAACTTAAGTGTTGCCACGCAAAATGATGGGTATCACGCATTAGAAGAGATATCGAAGCATATCTACAATTTCACTTATAATTCTTAGCATGCTAACCCGGATGAAATGCTGAATTTCATCCGGGTTTATTCAACTATATTCACTACACTGGCGATGGCCGCTTGACTAGGTTCGTAGTCGGCCAAAATGGGGCGATCTCATCTTTAGCTTCATTCCTCATAGCGAGAGAAATTGGCGACACCAGGTGTTTAGTGCCTTGATAACCAGTTTGAAAGTAAGGCGTAGCTCGCAGCGGACCTTGTGAGATAAATCCATAAAAAGGCAATACGACTTCATTATCTACATTTTTATTTCTTTCAAACCATGCATGTAAAGCGCAAATGACTTGACGCTCTTCTTCATGCACTTTCGGATAAAATGAAAATGAGCGCAGCCATCTAATCATGGTATCTGAATTTAGCTTTGCCTGGTCAACAAACTGCGCGGTGGAAATAGCCATCGCATCTGCTGCAATATAGTGCTGAAATTTTTGCGGCTCGAGCATCGGTGCATTTAGAAACGGTGTTTTGCTTTTTGCGTAAGTTACGCTTGCCTGCTTTAATACAGCATCTAAATCAACGACGGCAGGAACAGATGCATCGATATTGTAATACCAGATAGACAGCCGATTTCTTTGATCATTGGGCAAGATATCTTTCCAACTTTGGCGAGCAAGACCTTCACTGCCAACATAACCCGTGGTTTCAGCACTGAAGGTGTGAAGAGCTTGTGCGCAGACAATTAAATCTGCTTTTACCATTTCAGGAAGATTGAGCGTATGCGCGTCACCATCAATGCTAATGAAGTTAGGGTAATGTGACGAGAATTTCTCAACAGCCAGTCTGCGCAATTCGGCGTTAGGTTCAATGCCGTAGACGATACAACCCAATTCTAAAAATGGCTGCGCATCCGCTCCCGCGCCGGAGCCAATAATGACGATGACAGGTATAATATGATTCTCTAAACCTAACCATTGACTGATTTTTGAAATGTAGCGAATATCTGCATGTTCTAATGCTGCACGCGCGAAGCTGACTGGCCACTGCGGCCTGAATAGTGAATAATCGACTTCCTGATTCGCAAATGAATATTCGCGAGAGACAACTGGAGTTGGGTTGATTAAAGCAGATCTTTGCATCTCAAATCGTTCCTTCCGTAAGGCAATATTTATATCTGAAAAAATTAATTCCGGCATTAAATATTTTGAATATATTCTTCATGACCCAGGATGAAATAAAAAGCATTTCATCCGGGCT
>CAZWPD010000095.1:0-4147 GCA_964636145.1 uncultured Coxiellaceae bacterium | reverse complement strand
TATGGATTCGAAATTGGATTATTAGAATGAATTCATGCATATACGGCTGCACATGCGCCGCGTCGAAATTGTATCCATTTGCTATAATGTAACAATACACGCTATATAACTAACGGGGAGAATCCTCCATGTTTAAAACAAGAGATGTTGTCATGTTCCTTTCGGGTGCGTTTTTCCTTCACACTGTCAGCCACATCATTTTTCCTTACATTATTTCTTTACCTGTTGGTTTTAATCTTGCTGTTTTATCTCCAAATATTCATATCGTATGGACGCCGACACTTAATTTGATTGTGGTGATTGTCAGCGCTGTTATTACCGTTGGATTGCTTTGGTGTGGTAGCAGGCTCAAATAAATTATTAGCTGTATGAATGCGGTGTCTGATGTGGACACTGATAAATTTCTAAAAATAACTCACTTGTCCACATCAGAGATGGATGGTTTGCCTTCAGTTGTAATTCCGCGACTTTTATTCTCTTTTAAATATAATTAACTGCCTCATCCGATATGGGGAGGTGAAATTTAATTTATATGATATCGGATGGTTTACTGGTTTACAGACAAGACACTGCCAGCATAATCATGTAATCCAAACGATAATTATCAGTAATTCAATAGGTTAGATGTTAAATATTTAAATCCATGCAAATATGGTCGAGTAAAGCACCATTTGCGGATATAATCCTGCGCAAAATATAAATAACGAGGGTGATATGAGTTTCATACGTATAGATGAAAGAGCCTTGGCACAGGCTATAGCAGATGGTATTGCTACCTCAAAAAATGAAGAGCTGAACTGGCATGAATTATTTAAATTACCGGTAGAACAGCATCCAATTGTGTGGGGTAAATTTTCTGAATACATGGAAACGATTGCACATAATAAAAAATATAATGAATGGCATGTAAAGATAAGAGAATGTTTAACAAAAAAATATCCAGTATCAACTGTTAAAGAAGCCATCAATAGCGTACCCGAGGAAGAAAGACTTCCACTCATATTTTTTTCGCATTGGGAGATGCGTAGTTATCTTAGTACTTCGAATTTGCTGAATCATGCCACAGAGTATGATTGCCCTGCTGAACATATGCGTGCTGTGCTGGAATGTATTCCACAAGACATGCTGCCATATATTAATATTGTAGATAAATTATTTCATCAGCAAGAAAAGCTCGATATTTACATTTCCATGTTGAGTGAATTAGGGCGATGGATTTTATTTAATGTTGTTGATAAAAATCGGGATCGCATCCTGCATCAATCAGCATATCATCCAATGGCATTTAAAAAAGTCCTGGATTTGGAAAAAGATGAAAATGTTAAACGCCGCGCATTAACAGCTAAAAATAACCAGCGGGTAACTGTGTTGCAGCGTGCTGCTAACAATGATGAATCATTTGAAACTGCGTTTTCACTGATATCGGAAAAAGATCGTCGTCACGTAATTTACGAAAGTGACAAAGATGGAAGGCGGCTCATTCATTACTCGCAAACGCAAAAGAATATGTTGTCGGTATTGTCATGTATACCACCACAAGATCACTTGATGGAATTAACATATAAGCCAACTCATCATAACACTGCAATTGCCGTGGCTTGCAAAAATTACAATTGGTTGAAAGCGGTGCTGGCATTGTTAAATCCAGACTCATGGCCTGAAGCGATGAAAGCTGCCGGAGAAGAAGGGCATAAATTAGTTAAAACATTAGCAAGAGAGCCTATGAAAATGCTGGAAGTATTGGGTTTCTATCATGAAGATGACAGATTAGCCGCTGTGCCGGATAAAGAGTTAATCGATTCTGCTCCTGAAACTATTGTTGCGGTGCTGAATTTGCTGCCTGCGACTAACAGAGAGCGTCCTCATAATGTTATTCGCTGGGTGAGCGATAAAGTAACAATGATGGAAAGACATAATAACTCATTTTATGATTCATTTTTAGTGCGCTACGCAAGAAATAGCATGGAAAATGCCATGAAGGTCATCAAAGAAGGATTGCCGGATGATGCTGAAAGATATAAAGCAGTGAAATTGAGTGATGGAGTCGTTTTGCTGGATCTTGCTGCGATGTCTCGGAATATCAATGCTTTTATACGTATATTTAATTTATACCCTGAAAATGAACGTGAAGAATTGTTTGCCAGAACTTATGAATCTTATGGAAACAACGATCCTAGATACAGATATAGTGCTGCCAGAACAATGAAACAAAGACATGACTGGATTCTGGCGACGATGTTGTCGTTGCCAGAACAGAATAGATTAATTGCTCTTCAACATGAAGTGCGCGATCTTAGCGATACGCATGAGGTGTCATTGCTATATTTCCATTACGGAATATTTCAGCTACCAAAATTGGCACAAATACTTTTATTGCTGCCTATTCCAGATTTAAAACTCGCACTGGAATCGAATCTCAGTTCTTATTCTGAAAAACGCGGCTGCTTTGATGTTAAAATGAAAGATGCCTTTGTATCATTAACATTAGAAGAAAGAGCCAAGCTTGTGTTTAGCTTGATGGGTAATGATGAAAAGAATTTCCCAAAGGAAATGACACGACAAGAACAGGTAGCATTATTTGAAGCCGCGGCTGCGTGTGTGGTGCTATCACGTCTGCAAAATGCCAGTCTGGGCAATCCAATAGAAAAACTACCAGCTGAATGTATGGAGCATTTGATTCAATACATCCTACCCAAGAATGTGACGATTGAGTCTCGAAAAATATTTTATGGCAATATTCAATATGCACGCAATAATCTCTGTGCTTTGTTTGCATATAGGCCGGACAATAGCACAGAAGTTAAAGAAATAGACGTCAAGAATGTAAAATTGAGCAAGTGAGTTCGATCAAAAAATATATCGATGTCGAATAATCCCGCTCAACAGTGGCATGCATTGATTTTTATTGATCGCTAAATAATCCATATAAGCGTCCTTATGTGGTACGCGTTGCTCTAGCCGGTTTTGACTTCAGTCGCTTGCGACCAAACAACCTGCCAGCATCCTTCGCGTTTTTCGTAGGTGTCTGTGTGCCAGTAGGTACTGGTCGGAACTTTATATCCTGAAAAAACAAGCTCAAGCTGTGCTTGATATCGAATGACCGCTGCATTGCCAAGCATTCGCACTTCAATAGTCCCAGGTTCCCAAGCTAAATATTTGATGTGTCCAGACTCGATTGCACCAAGGTATTCATCTTTTGAGAGTGATTGGCCAATGGGTGTAATAAGCTGGAAGTCCGGGGCGTGAAGCTGCCTTGCCAGACCAATGTCTCCATCTACTAATGCGCGAAGACGTTTGCGTTCCGTGTTACGGATGAGATCAGCGTCGGTAGCCTGGCTTGATTCTTGATCTGACATGTGTCCCCTCATGTAAAGTGCTAGAATATTTTATCTCCATATCATAGCTATGATATGGTTGAATGTCGCTATTAGGAGAACGATATGTGTCCAGAGAAGGATAAACAAGCTGTATGGGAATTATCAAATACTGACAGCCTGGAGCAGGCAGGAATCATCAATCCGCAAGAATCTGCATTGCTTGTCATTGATTTTCAAAATTTCAATATGAATAAGAAAGGTTTTCTCGGTCACTTATTCGAAGATAAAAATAATGTGATACCGAAGACAAAAGCAATTATTGAAAAAGCACGAGAGAATCGGATTCCTGTTATCTATCTCAATACCATTCTCAATCCGGATTTAATGCCCAATACGCAGTTATTTACGAAACTAAAGAAAGTCATTCCATGGGATAAATTAACGCCGGAACAGTTGGAGTGGAATATGCGTGTGCTCGATGAACTAAAGCCTCATCAAGAGGATTATATTGTCGAGAAAGGTAGTTGGTCGAATGGATTTCGCGAAACAAATCTAAGTGATATCGTGCGCAAATTAAAAATCAGCACAATGATATTTACTGGGGTTGCCGAACCTATCGCAATTTACGGCACTTTTCTCGGTGCATGGGATGAGGGCTTGGAAACCGTGATGATTGCTGATTGCATTATGGCATCAGCCATAGATCCAAAAATTCAGGACAAAGTCCATCAATTCTCAATTAATACTTTTTATCCCATGATGGGCGCCAGAGTGACGGAATCTCGCTATTTGCGATTTGAGTAGAGTGGGGTGTCGATATCGTGAGTACG
>CAZWPD010000094.1:0-4177 GCA_964636145.1 uncultured Coxiellaceae bacterium | reverse complement strand
GGCTCTAGTTGTTGGCAGTAGGCGTTGTTGCGTAAATCAATTAATGCTGAAGTTCTTCATTGCGAGGAGTGATTTTTACGACGAAGCAATCCAGCCTATGGCTTTGCACCACAGCAACAGCAAGACTAGATTGCCACGCCCTGCAAAAAGCGCAGGGCTCGCAATGACGAAGCCGCAGCACCGTCATTGCGAGGAGTGATTTTTACGACGAAGCAATCCAGCCTATGGCTTTGCACCACAGCAACAGCAAGACTAGATTGCCACGCCCTGCAAAAAGCGCAGGGCTCGCAATGACCATATGCGCAACAATGCCTAGTCTGTAAACTAACACAATGAATATTCTCCTGAAAATCAGTTGCCCCTAAATATGTTATACTGTTCTTATATTAGAACATTCTAACATTCTAATGCGTCAGTCAGGGGTGACACATGCCAATCAGAAAATTCATTTCAGAGAAGATGGCAGAATTTTTAAGCGCGATCTCTCATCCGTATCGCATTCGCATTATTGAAGAGCTATATGCGAAGGAGCAAAACGTCAATAGCTTACAAGCGATATTAGGCACCAGCCACTCCGTCGTTTCCCAACATCTCACCATCCTCAAAGCGCATAAGGTCGTCACGCAGCGCAAAGAAGGTAATCAGGTTTTTTATCAGCTCGCACAACGTGAACTAGCGAGTTGGTTGCTTCATGGGCTTGCGTATCTTGAGGGAGGGATGCAATCAGAGCAGGGTGTTAGGCAGGCGGTTGATGAGGTTAAAGAGATTTGGAAGCACGCGGAAGCAAAGATTCAGAATGATGATGGTTCAGATAGTTAGCTTGATAGTAAGCGGTGAATGCTCAATAAAATATTAACGTAACTGTGTGTTTCGATTCGCTAAGGGGGAGTTAATGTTTAGAGAATTCAAGAGTGATCTGACTGCAAGTATAGTGGTGTTTTTTGTGGCCGTACCACTATGTCTTGGTATTGCTTTGGCATCTGGTGCTCCCTTGTTTGCCGGGATTATTGCCGGAATCGTCGGTGGTATTGTTGTCGGCATTGCCAGTGGATCGCCGCTTGGTGTGAGCGGCCCGGCAGCTGGTTTGGCTGTTATCGTCCTCACTGCTATTAATACCTTGGGATCCTGGCAGGTTTTTTTAACAGCCGTGGTTCTTGCTGGTGTCATTCAGCTTATGATGGGTTACGCGCGGGCAGGGTTTATTGCTTACTTCTTCCCATCTTCTGTGATCAAAGGGATGTTAACCGGTATTGGGTTATTGATCATCCTAAAACAAATTCCCTATGCACTTGGTTATAACAGCGGCGTGCTTGATCTGTCCGATTTCCAAATGGATGGCATGGCTACCTTTATATCAATTGAAGATGCTGCGCGTGCATTTACACCGGGCGCTATTCTTATCTCCAGTATCTCTTTAGCCGTGCTGATTTTTTGGGACGCTGTTTTAATCCATAAACATAAATTTTTTCAATTGCTGCAAGGTCCGATTGTGGTGGTGATGATAGGGATTGGCATGAATCTCTTATTCCAATCCGGGCTGCTGAACGTGAGTTTATCACCGGGTAGTTTGGTCAATATTCCAGTGGCTGAAACCCCAGCTGATTTTTTCAAGCAGTTTACTACGCCTGATTTTTCGGGAATTTATCAGTTAGAAGTATGGAAATGTGCGATTGTGCTGGCGATTGTTGCCAGTCTCGAGACATTACTTTGTGTGGAGGCAACAGACAAGCTAGACCCATATAAGCGCGTGACGCCAACCAATAGAGAGTTGAAAGCGCAAGGACTCGGAAATATTGTTTCTGGTATGTGTGGTGGGTTACCTGTAACACAAGTGATTGTGCGTAGTTCAGCAAATATTACCTTCGGCGGTAAAACCAAGTTGTCGACCATTCTCCACGGTTTTCTCTTATTGATTTGTGCGGCAACGATTGCACAACTACTAAATTTAATTCCACTCGCGAGTTTGGCAACCATATTAATTATTGTCGGCTATAAACTCGCTAAACCAGCACTATTCAGACAGTTTTACCATTTGGGTGCTGAACAATTTGTGCCATTCATGGCAACGGTTATTGGTATTTTGGCAACAGATTTGCTGAAAGGAATTTGTATCGGTCTGTTGTTCGGTATTTTCTACACGCTGAAACATAGTTATCGCAACGCCTATTATATGAAAGATGTTATCACTAAAGATGATGGGCGGACGGTGCATCACCTGATGCTTGCTGAAGAGGTATCGTTTTTCAATAAGGCGAGCATTATTCAGGCGCTTGAAGCTATTCCGCCACAGTCGAAAGTTATTATTGATTGCTCGAATTCAAAATCGATTGCCTATGATGTGGTCGAGTGTATACGTGATTATCGAGTCAATGCCAAGCAGAAAGATATTGTGGTTGAATTAATTAATTTCATTGAGCCAGTTTCATAGTTATATCTCGGGGAGGGGTGAGAAATGAAAACGTTAACTAAAGAGATGCAAGCGGCCATTACACCGTCAGTTGCATTATATTTGTTGCAGGAAGGTAATAAGCGATTTATTAATAATTTAAAAGTGAATCGCAATTTGTTGCAACAGGCAAACGAAACGTCTGATGGACAGCATCCTTTCGCAGTTATATTGAGTTGTATTGATTCGCGCACGTCAGTGGAATTGATTTTCGATCAGGGATTGGGAGATGTATTTAGTGTCAGGATAGCTGGTTCAGTTATCAATGATGACATCATCGGCAGTTTGGAGTTTGCATGTAAAGTAGCGGGAGCCAAAATTATTGTCGTACTTGGCCATACAAAATGCGGCGCTGTGAAAGGTGCGTGCGATCATGTGGAAATGGGTAGTTTGACCGGTTTGCTAGAGAAGATACAACCAGCAGTAGATGAGGAAACATCGACCGTTAATGATCGTACATCTGGTAACGCCGAATTTGTGGAAAAAGTCGAGGCGATCAATGTGCATCACTCTGTAGAAGAAATCTTGAAACGCAGCCCTATTTTGAAAGAACTGGTAGAGACTGGCGCATGCGGGATTGTCGGCGGTACTCATGATATCTCGACAGGTCGGGTAGAGTTTTACCAGGATACCAAATTAGGCTTTTCCAGACCGATTCCAGATGTCTTCAGGGAGGCTCTTAAGGATTTGATGTTGCCGTCAGGGTTGTGATAGCACCAAACATAGGTTGGGTTAGCGCGTTTTATGCGCGTAACCCAACGTGACAATTATTCGCTATCCAGACTAGGCTTAATCGCCTTCAACATCTGTTTGATGATGGTCGGGCTTGCCGCGACGACATTGCCGGATTTGAGGAAGTTTTCACTGCCATCGAGATCACAGACAATACCGCCAGCTTCTTTGATTAACAGCGCACCTGCGGCGACATCCCAGATTTTTAAGCCTAACTCCCAGAAACCGTCGAGACGGCCGCAGGCCACATAGGCGAGATCCAGCGTGGCAGCACCAGCGCGGCGGACATCGCCGCAGCCAGGCAGGAAAGTTTGCAGAATTTGGGTCGGGATTTTCGCGTCTTTATTGGTATGGCGATACGCAAAGCCAGTGCCAAGCAGGCAGTCTTCCAGACGTTTACGCGTACTGACACGGATACGGCGGTCGTTTAAGACGGCGCCTTTGCCGCGTGTCGCGGTGAATAATTCCTGACGGTTGGGGTCGTAAATCACGCCGTGCTCAACCTTGCCTTTGTGCAAGACAGCGATGGAGATGGCGAAATGCGGAAAACCGTGGATAAAATTACGCGTTCCATCAATAGGATCGATGACCCATTGATACTCATTGCCGTCGATTTCACCGGATTCTTCGCCCAGGATGCTGTGCTCGGGATAGGCTCTTTTGATGTGGTAAATGATCTCGCTTTCCACCTTCTGGTCGACTTCGGTGACGAAGTCATTCGGGCTTTTTTCAGCGATTTTGATCAAATCTGGGCGTTTTAAGGCCCTGTTTATAATGTTAGCGCCCGCACGGGCTGCTTCGATAGCAATATTGACTATAGGTTCGCGCATAATGTGTGAAAGAGCAGTTCGTCAGTTGAGATGGTTCGCATGATAAAACGAATGGGTGAATTTTGCCAGTGGAGAATGGTGGGTGAACTCGTCATTGCGAGCCCTGCGTTCTTTGCAGGGCGCGGCAATCCAGTCTTTCTGGTGCTTGAGTGCCAATTATGGGCTGGAT
>CAZWPD010000093.1:0-4544 GCA_964636145.1 uncultured Coxiellaceae bacterium | reverse complement strand
AAGTAAATTATTTTACCGTAGAAAGAAGTTACGAGTAGATTATCCACGAATGCAAAATCGACTATCGGTGTATACGCACAGATTGTTTAGAGCTGTCGGACATGAATCCGGCAGCTTTTTGTTTATATGTAGAATAATGTGTTATACTAAAAAAACGAAGGAGGGAAATTATGCAAGAATATAGCAGCAAAGGCGAGCTGATCGCGGAAATAGCCAAGACAGCCAACCTTTTTATAAGCGAGTTTGATACTACAAATGAGGCCGATAAAGACAAATTGATTACTGGTGTGGACCGTACACCCTCACAGATGATTGCATACCAACTGGGCTGGATGAACTTAATAATGGACTGGGAGCGTCGGGAACTGAACGGAGAAGAAGTGGTTACTCCTGCCCCGGGTTATAAATGGAACAACCTTGGCGGTTTGTACAACAGCTTTTACGAAACATATAGTGGCTGCTCGCTGGTTGAGTTAAAGGAGCAGTTCAATGCATGTACGAGACAGATTATAACTTGGCTGGATGATTTGCCCGATGAGGAATTGTTTACCAGTGGTCTGCGCAAATGGGCATCCTCTACCCCCTCGAAGTGGCCGGCTTGGAAATGGGTGCATATTAATACGGTGGCTCCGTTTAAGTCGTTTAGAACAGCAATCAGGAAATGGAAGAAGCTGAATAATGGTTGATGTTTTGATGACGTAGGGATATGATTATATGTGCATGAAGAACGGTTTAAAAATTACACTAAGGGAGGAAAAACCATGAGTATTAACGCACCTGATTTAGATTTGCCCGCATTTGGCCCGTATACCAAAAGCACTATCGGCCTATCGCACATCGCCAACGCCGAAGAGGGCATTCGGTTTGACTTAAGTGTATTCCCCGGTTTGTACCGGCGCGTCGTGAATGTCCCAAACGTAATGTGGGAATCCGGATATCATGTTTGGAACGCCTCGCCGAATTTTGAATACTTTTCTCACAGGCACGACATCGAATGGAAGGACAAATTTTACTGCGATGTAGAGTTCGCCGAATATGACAAGGATATACGCATCTGCTGTGCTGAGTTTGTCAACAACACCGACACTCCCCAAAACGCCGTACTTCATATAATGAGTTCGATTCATTTTCCGCGTGTCGGCGGTCAGCTTTCGAGCGAGCTTGTTAAAGCTGTTCCGGTCTTTGAAGGAAACGGAACATTTGTAGACGCACTTTCCTATGACAGTCTTGACTTCGCCACGCCTCGCCCACAGGACAACTTGGTTTATGACGGCTTAAAAAAAGGCGAGCAAAGACACATGAACTTCGTAAACGGAAGCGGGCTTGGCAGTCGATTTGGAGCGGAGCGCGGCGACAAAGTCAGCTACACTGTTACGCTCGCTCATAAAGCCGAGAAGTTAATAATCCGCTACGCCAGCACGAATCAAACCGATACTGCTTTTTTAGCAACGCTAACCATTGACGGCGTACCTTACAGGATTTCACTGGAGCAAATAAACAGCATATGCACTTACGAAAAATCTATATCCTTAAACGAAGGCGAGCATAGCTTCGAAATCATCTGCGACGGCGGCAGCGCAATAATTTTTGATGGCTTCGCATTTGCCGAGACGTCTGTAAATTTTATTGAAAATGCCAACGAACACAAGCCGCAGATGTTTCAGGGAAAAGACTACATCACCTTAAAATACGATGCTGTCGAAGATGTTTACGGTATAAAATGGGATTTCCCTTTGACGGAGGTACGCGAGTTTTTGCATGACGAGCTTGACAGTATTATGAAGTTTAGCGTGCATCTTCACACGACAAAGGTCTTTCGAGGAAATGGTAACGGTCATTTTACTAACATCTTTATGCGGCCGGTTACTATCGAGCCTATGTCCACAAAAAAATTCTACACCGTCTTGGCCATTGATAAAACAAATCCGGCAGACAAGCTCAACTCCGTCGATTTCTCAACGCTTGATGCGCATATGGCTATAGCACGTGAGAAGTGTATAAACCCCGTATGTTTAGCCAAAAGCGAACCCTACAAGCTAAGTCAGCGGATAATGAACGCGACACTTTTAACGAACGTGGTTTATCCTGTATATACCCTCGGAAGATACATACGTCACAACACGCCCGGGCGCTGGTGGGACTGCTTGTATACGTGGGACTCGGGCTTTGTTGGTTTGGGGCTGTCGCAGCTTGATACAAAACGCGCCGTCGACTGCCTCGAGACTTATCTTACAAACACCGACGACGAACAGCACGCCTTTTTACACCACGGCAGCATGGTTCCTGTACAGTTTTATTTGTACATGGAAATTTGGAACAAAACTCAAGACTGTGACTTTTTAAGCGCAAACTATCCCAAGCTTAAGCGGTACTACGAATTTTTCGTCGGCCGTCTCGGGAGTTCTACAACCAATAGCTTGACTTCATCGCTTCTGAAGACATGGGATTATTTCTATAATTCCGGCGGTTGGGACGACTACCCGCCGCAAGTACACGTACATAAAACGAACTCCGAAAAGACAGTCGCCCCGGTCGTATCGACATCACATGCAGTCAGGCTTGCTAAGTTTATGCATATGGTGGCTGAGTTTTTGGGGAATGTTGATGATATCGATGTCTATGAAAACGATGCTGCTTATTTCACGGACTGTCTGTTGAAATATTCGTGGGATGAGGAATCCGGTTACTTTGGATATGTTTGCCACGATGATGATTTGAAACCCATAGGGATACTAAAGTATAACAATGAAGTCAACTATAATATGGGGCTTGACGGTGTATGCCCATTAATATGCGACTTAAAAGACGACACGTTAAACACGCGGCTTCTTTCGCATCTTAAATCCCCCGACGAAATGTGGACGGACTGCGGTCTTTCGACCGTCTCATTGTCCGCACCTTACTATAAGCCCGACGGATATTGGAACGGCGCGGTTTGGTTGCCTCATCAGTGGTTTTTCTTCAAAGCGGCTTTAGATATGGGTGACGAGGCTTTTGCCTTACGCATAGCGGATACGGCTTTAAATCTATGGAAACGTGAGGTTGATCTTTCGTATAACTCGTTTGAGCATTTCATAATACAATCGGGGCGCGGCGCGGGTTGGCATCACTTCGGGGGACTGTCCTCACCGGCTGTTATTTGGTTTTATTCGTACTACGTAGTCGGAACGGTCACGACGGGCTTTAACGTGTTTATTACCGAGAAATCCTTTGCTGAGGATTTTTCATCGCTCGTATTAAAGTTCCGTTATTACGGTCAGTTTGAAAAGAAATTTAGCATTATTGTGGTTATGCCCGAAGGTTTTGAAGCGGCGGTTAAGCTTAACGGTGCGAACGCATCGTATGAGCGTTGTCCAAGCGGTGCGCTTCAAATAAGTATGGAAACGGATTGTACTGAGAATATTTTGGAAATTAATAATTAATAGAAATGCGAACCCTGAGTCGATTTTATCGGCTAAGGGTTCGCATTTTTTACGTCGGTGCGGGTGTGGCACATATTTACCCTTGCGTAAGAAAATAATAAAATCAATAGCCCTAAGGAGGTCAAAATGTACCCGGAAAAAATTTACTACGAACCCGATATAGAGAACTACTCGATGGGGAAATACTTACTCTCCAAGTATAAAGACACACCCAAAATCCCCATTGAGAGTCACAATAACATCGAAGAACTGCGAACGCGTCCGAACACGGATTTTGTGAAGATGAAAAAATACTTGATAATAGGCACACGTAAAACGCATAAGTACGTGGATAATTTTAAGATTTCCGACTATTTAGTGCCGTTCACGTCGTCGGGCTGTCCTGCGATGTGTTTGTATTGCTATCTCGTCTGTAATTACAACAAGTGTTCGTATTTGAGGGTGTTTGTGAACCATGAGCAGATGCTCGAGCGGCTTATGAAGAAGTCGGCTGAAGCCGAGAAGGTTTTTGAGATTGGCAGTAATAGTGATTTGATTATTGAGCAGCGGATTACCGGGTCGTTGATGCGTACGATAGAGGAATTCGGAAGGCGTGGCAAGGGCAGCATTACGTTTCCTACGAAGTTCGGAATGGTCGAAGATTTGCTACCGCTTAAGCACGGCGGCAAGGTTATTTTCAGAATGAGTGTTAACCCGGAGGAGATTATACGGGATATTGAGATAGGTACGTCGAGCTTGAGTTACCGAATCAAGGCGCTTAATGATATGTGCGAGGCTGATTATAATGTAGGGATTTTGATAGCGCCTGTTGTTATGGTTGAAGACTGGAAGCGGTTGTATGCCGCGCTTTTAGACCAGTTGGTTGAAAGTTTATCCGCAAAGGCCAAGGCGAAAGTCAGGTTCGAAATTATATTTATGACGTACAGCTACGTGCATCGCGCTATTAATGAACAGGCGTTCCCGAATAAGGCTGCGTTGTATGACAAGGATTTGATGACGGGCAGAGGACGGGGGAAGTATTGTTACAAACAGCCTTACCGCGAGGACGGGGAGCGGTTTTTGCGCGATGAAATCGGACGGCGGTTTCATAGCGAGGCGATTGTTTATGTCGTGTAAGTCTGA
>CAZWPD010000092.1:2579-4729 GCA_964636145.1 uncultured Coxiellaceae bacterium | reverse complement strand
GTTAAGGTTGTTGAATAATTACCGAAGACAATAAAATCTTTGATGGAAATGAATTCGACACTACAGATTGCTTTCAGTTTCTGAAATGCAGGTGTTTCTTCGAAGACAATAATGTCAGACGGGCGCGTCAAAAAGACAAAGGTAAGCGGATATTCCTCCGCCAAAGCAGGCAAATTCCCCGGTGCCAGCAAGCTAGGCAAGCTGAATTCCAGAAAATTTCTGATAAAGCTCTCACCCCATACTGCTAATAGGACGCGAGCTTTACATGGGCTTTGATCGGATGGCAAAAGTAGCACTTCCTGTAATTAAGTCGTTCATATTTTTCGAGGCCTGTCATTGCAAACCCCGCGCTCTTTGCATGGCTCGCAATGACACTCTCGCATTAACGACACGGGTTAATTCAACCCAATTCCCTGCATCTGTTTAATGTTGTAGTAAATTTCATTATTGAATGGATCTGTGACCAGGTTCTTTTCAAATGCTGCCTTCAAATCATTGATGGCATTTTCAATGGTATGCTTGGGAGTGAAACCAAGTTCGCGCTTAATTTTGTCGGCAGAAACATGGTAAGAGCGATTATCATTGGTTGGTACCACTTCAATTTCAATTTTTTCGCCAAATGAATCTTTGACCAGTTCAGCAATTTCCGCGACTGGCAAGTTTTGATAACCAACATTAAAAATCTTGCCGTCGATGGCCTTCTTGTCCGCCGCCAAAATACAAAGATAAGCATCAGCCATATCTTCAATATGAATATTTGGGCGCAATTGACCGCCGCCAAATACTTTAATTTTCTTGTTGTAGAAGGCATGGGTAGTAAGAATGTTGACGGTCAAATCAAGACGCAGACGTGAAGAATATCCACACACGGTTGCCGGACGAATCGTAACGGTTTCAAAACCTTCAGCCGCTTCTTCCTGCAAAATGACTTCGCATTCAGCTTTATATTTAGAATAATCAGTGAGCGGATCTAACGGCAATTCTTCAGTGACATTTGGTTCATCTTTGATACCGTAGACCGAGGAAGAAGATGCGTAAATGAAACGCTTTACGCCTAGTTCCTTGGCAATTTTCACCATCGGACGAAATGCATCCAGATTAATAGATTTGCCTAGCGTGGGATCGAGATCAAAAGATGGGTCATTAGAAATACATGCCAAATGAATCACGGCATCGCAGCCGGTCATAGCTTTACGCACCACTTCTGGATCACGGATATCACCACAGATTTCAATCAAGCCTTTATGGCCGTGATAGCTGCCGAATACATCTTTACCATATATATACAAATCCAGCACATTCACTTCATAACCATTATCCAGCAATTTTGGAATTAAACGCGCACCCACATAACCTGCACCGCCGGTTACAAATACTTTCTTAAATTGATTAGCCATTTTTTTCTCCTTATTCCACTGCTGCCAATAACGGTTGACGACTGATTTCTGATTCCTGACACTGTGATTCAATAATGTAATCGAGCATGGAATGTATTAATGCCATGTGTGCAACTTCAACATAGCCGTATTCTTTCGAGTCGACGTAAAAGTTGACATCTCCCATCTTATTGAGCGGGTTGGCACGATCAAATCCTGCCAGTGTCACTACACCACAACCAACAGTTCTGGCAGCATTGACGGCATTGAGGATATTGATGGATTTACCCGAACTACTGATGGCAATTAACAAATCGCCTTTGCGGGCATGATACTCAATCTGTTTGGCAAAAACATGTTCATAACCATAATCGTTACTCAAGCAAGTTATAGCTGAGGCATCTGAGAATGCTATCGCTGGCAAGCCACCGTTTTTGCAGTGATCAATTGCCAAGTGGCTGGCGATACCGGCACTGCCACCGTTGCCAATAAAAATAATTTTGTTAAGTTTCGCACGTGTAGCAAGAGCAGCGTCCACATAGTGCTCAAATCCTGCCGCTAAACCAATTTCCTTGCCGTGAATATCAGTAACCGTAGCGTTTGATTGTAGTTGATGCAGCTTATTAAAATGATCCTTTATCCATTCAAGCATAAAACTCCTGTTTGACTTCTTCTCTATCATTCACATCTTGATCGATGAGGCGTCATTAACACATGTTAACGCGTCATTCCTGCGCGAGCAGGAATCCCCATCTAAGACCCGGTTATTTTCAG
>CAZWPD010000092.1:0-2479 GCA_964636145.1 uncultured Coxiellaceae bacterium | reverse complement strand
GTAATATCTGGCTCACCCGGACGCTTTGGTATATGTACAACCTCTTTAGCACCCAGTAATTCAACCAGGCGATTAATGGTGACCGGCTCTCTGCCGCTGCCGACATTAAAGATTTCGCCTGTAATATTGCTGCTACCGGCACAAACGATCGCATCGACCACATCACCAACGTAAGTAAAGTCGCGGCGTTGCTCACCGTCACCCACCACGGTGAGCGGCTTATTTGCCAACAATTGAGCCAGGAATACGCCAAAAACCGCACCGTATGTACCAGAGGTACGTGCTCTTGGGCCGTAGACATTAAAGAAGCGCAGAGAAACAACCGGCAACTTATAAACTTTATGCCAGTGCAAAGCTAATTCTTCGCCAAGATACTTGGTGAGTGCATACGGATATTGTGGAGAGATACCGGCTTTTTCATGGGTTGGGACAACGTCTGGAAAGCCGTAGCAACTGGAAGAAGCAATATAGATAAATTTCTTCACCTGATGTGCTCGTGCAGCTTCCAGTACTGAAAACGTGCCATCAACATTCGAGCGATAATACTCAAGCGGGTTTTCGATAGACGGAACAATATCTGCCCGAGCCGCAAGGTGAAATACACGATCCGCACCCTGACACGCGCTCTGCATTAATTCCAAATTGGCGACATCGCCAGTGATCACTTCGAGATTAGGATTATTTTTGTGCTGCTCGAGATTTCTTGGGTGGCCGGATACCATATTATCCACGACACGCACCTTTCTTCCTTCAGAGAGCAAACGATCAACAAGATGGCTGCCAATAAAGCCTGCGCCGCCTGTTACGAGATCCATTAATTGATGAGTCATATTCTGATTATTTTTCCATAAAATTTTTAGACGCATTCAAAGCATTCTTGTAGCACCTCCGCATAATGTGGCGGATTTTCGCTAACGGCAGCAATTATGCTGGAACAATCCAGTGTTGTAAACTTTGGAAGAAAAGATTTTCGCATCCCATTCTGTTCGGCATTCGCAGCTTGCACTAATGATGATGCACAACCTAAATGTTTCGCGAGATAATTAGCCAAATCATAGTATGAAATATCTTCTACACCTGAAACCTGAAAAATTCCGTTCTGTTTTTTTTCGCCAATTTTCACCAATACGTCTATTACTTGCCTCAATGTCACCGGCGCCAACATCATATCGGTGAAAGCTTGTACTGTTTCACCTTGTCGCAAATTCTGAATCCAGTTTTGAATAAGTGGCATGCGTGGTTCAACCACCTTGGTCAATCTGACAATTGCCAGGCTGGGAATATTTGTCCGCAGCAATTCCTCTATTTTTGCTTTCTGACGACCGTATTCATTTAAAGGCTGGTAGCTCGCATCAGCGGCGGCAAATGGCACATCTCCAGAGAACACCTGATTGGTAGAGAGAAAAATAAAATGTGCGCCCTGATCTGACAAGCGCTGCGCCAATGCCAAGGTTGCATCCACATTGACGTGATAGGTATCCAGTGGATCATCTTCGCAAAGATTCATACGGCAAATCCCTGCACAAAAATAAACAACATCGAATTTTTGCGTAAAAGACCAGCTGGAAGGGTCGCGTAAATTCAAATACAAAGTTGAACTGTCTGCCAGCATCTGCTGCCGCTGTGTGGTACCCCAAACAGCGGCGCCAGATTCACGCAGACGCGCGAACAATGCGGACCCTATTGTCCCATTCATGCCGATAACAAGATGCTTCAATCCAGACATCGCAACCTTCCGTGCTTACAGGAAATAAATAAAGCCGCAATCGCCGTTGTAGCCCCATTTCTGGAATAACCATTTCCAGCCGTCTGGCCTGAAAAATGATTCGCAAGTTAACTGCCAATACAGCAGATTTGCTTTTTCATTTTCATCACGATACGACTCAATGCAACACCATTTGGATTTCTTGCCAACTCTTTCCATTTCTTTAACCGCACGCTCTAATTCATCGACAGTCAGATTATGAAAAGTATTAATGGAGTAAACGAAATCAAATGATTTATCTTCAAAAGGCAGGTCTGTGCAGCTGCCGACCTTGAGCTTATCCTTTACTTCTTCTTTGGCATGATCAATCGCATATTGCGAAATATCGATACCAGCTACTTCGATACCAGGCACAACTTGGGTGAATTCATACAATAGAAACGCCTTGCCGCAGCCAATATCGAGAATTCGATCACCGGCTTTCAAACCATAATGCTTGGCAATATCTTCTGCAATTGAACGCCATCTGCCGTCGTAGTGATAGCCGCCGTAGCCGTATTGTCTATCACCATCCCAATAGTCAAAGCCCCAATTTTTGGCTTTTTCCGCACATTCGGCTTTGCTGTGGCTAACGACACGCTCTACGTAGTTACGCTTGGTGGCTTTTTGGTATTTCTCGAGAAAATTAATTTCGTTCATGGTTGGCCTTATTTCAAAATTGTAGCCCGGTCGCGTTCGTTGCGGCCGGGGAGATTTTCCCCGGCCCCCACGAAC
>CAZWPD010000091.1:0-5026 GCA_964636145.1 uncultured Coxiellaceae bacterium | reverse complement strand
TTATCTTCCTATCTCAATAACCCTATCCACATGCTCCTGCGCCTTCAACCTCTCAACAACATCTTTCCCAATGCTCTGATCAGTCTCAATAACCATGACGGCATTACGCCCCTTCCGAAACAGCTTCATAAACGCAATATTAATCTGTTCGTCCGCGAGTACGCCCGAGACATGCGCGACGACACCGGCCTTGTCCTCGTTAAAAATAACCGTTGTCGGCAGATCCACCGAGAACGAAACATCGGCGTCGCCAATTTTCGATATGTTTATGACACCGCCGCCGACGGACGACGCCGTTACGTTTATTTTCTCGCCTGACTCTGCCGTAAGCTCAAGCCTAACCGTATTCGGGTGAACATGCCCCAGATCACCAGGCGTAAATGTATACGTCAGCCCGGCTTTTCGCGCGTGTTCGAAGCTTTCCGTCAGTCGCGCGTCGTCGGGGTCGTAGCCGAGCAAGCCGCCGACGATTGCCTTATCGGTGCCGTGTCCGATATATGTTTTTTCGAATGAGCCGTGCAGAATTACATCGGCGTGCTTTATGGGCGCGCCCAGAAGCCGCCCGGCTATTTTGCCGATGCGGGCGGCTCCGGCGGTGTGTGAAGAAGATGGGCCGACCATTACGGGGCCGATAATGTCAAAGATGTTCATGATTACCTCCGCTGCGCGCTTTGCGTCAGCTCCACTTACTGATGTTTTCTTTTATGAACGCGTCGTCGTTCAGGTGCGGGTACATGCGGTAAACCCTGTCGATTTCCGCGGCTTGCCCGTCTGAGAGCGTTTCCTCCGGGTTAAGACACCAAATACCTTCCATAAGCCCCTGCCGTCTCAGCACCTCGTGTAGCCCCGCTATGCAACCTTTGAAATTGTTCGCGACATCAAACAGTGCGGCGTTCGCGTCAGTTATTTCGGCTGCCAGAGTGAGCAGCTCCTTAGGAATATTATTACCCGCGGCCGCCTGTTTTATTAGCTTGAATTGCTGCACGACGGTGTGCGTCCATACCGACCAGTGGCCGAGTAAGCCGCCTTCAAACCGTTTTTTGTACGTAACGCCGTTTTCCGTAAACGCGTATTCCGTCAGCAGGTCTATGACGATGTTGTCGTCATTACCGGTGTAAAGAGTGATGTCGCCGCTACGGCTGGACAGCGCGGCAGCTCGTACAACATCAAGCGTCTGATAGCGATTGAATGAAGCGCATTTTATTGCGATGACGTTATTTATTTCGCAAAACTGCTTCCAGTAATCGTAGCTGAGGCGTCTGCCGCCGACAGCGGATTGAAGGTAAAACCCTATCACCGGCATGACTTCCGCGACGGCCGCCGTACGCGCGAGCAGCTCGTGCTCCGACAGATGTCCAAGCCCGCCGGGGCTAAGCAGCACGGCATCGTAGCCGTAGGACTTTGCGAGCCGGGCTTCGCTTATGGCTTGCGCCGCTTCGCCGCAAACTCCGCAGACACGTACGACCGTTCTGCCCGTTTCGTTTTCGTACCGCTCGATTTCCTCCGCGACTATTTTTAAAACCGGTTCGAACAGGTTATGCTCGGGCAACCGTATCTCGAACTGCGTCGTGTGTACTGCGATGGCGATACCGCCCGCTCCGGCGTTTAAGTAGTACCGGCACAGCAGCCGCTGTCCCTTCTCGCTAAACTGCCTGTCGCCGTTCAGCGCAAGCGGTATGGCCGGTATTACGTCACCTTTTTTTAATATATCAAGCGCATTGTTGCGTGAATGTCCGCTCATTAATAGCTCCCCTTTCGTTCCTCAAAGTGCGTGGGCTTGCCCAAGCTCCGACCGCCGTCTTTAATCCACTCCGCTTGCCACTCGATCAACGTATCGATCGAATACTCCGGATAGCCGAACAGCTTCATAGCCTTGCCCGCGTCGTTCAGGTACGCGTCGTTCTGCTCGACGCCTTCAAAAATCGGCTCGCGTCCGAAAAATTCGCCGAACCTGACGGCGGCTTTTTTTACGGAGACCGTTTCGGGGCCGGTTACGTTAAGGATTGCCGGTGGGTTGTCGGTGTGCAGCAGAGCGCGGAGAGCGATTTCGTTCGCACTGCCTTGCCATATGCAGTTGAAAACGGGCGTCGATACGGAAACCGGCTTACCGGCGAGTACGTTCTGCGCGATGTCGAACAGCACGCCGTAACGCAGATCGACGGCGTAGTTGAGCCGGTACATCAGCACCTTCGTGCCGAAGCTGTGGGCGGCATATTCAAACGCGCGCTCACGCGCCAACGTAGACATTGCGTATTCGCCGACGGGTACGGGCTTGACGGCTTCGGTGCAACCGCCGGTGTGTATCGGAACTATCGGGTATATGTTGCCCGAGGAAAACACGACTATACCCGAGCGCTTAAACTTCTCAGCGACGAATGCGGGCAGCGATGCGTTCATGCCCCATGTCTGCCATTCGCCGCCGTCCGTGCCGAACTTGCGCCCGGCCATATAGACGACATGTTCCGTTTCTTCGAGCGTGTTCAGCGCTTTTATGTCCTGTAAGTCCATCGAAACCATTTTTACGCCATTATCTGACAGCAGCTTAATAGCCGCCGCGTCCGAAAAGCGTGAGACAGCCGTTACGGTTGCACCGGTTCCGGCTTTGTCGATGGCTTTTTTGGCGAGCAGGCACAGCGTTGCACCCATTTTGCCGCCAGCGCCCAGCACGGTTATGTTGCCCTTCAGTTGTTTCATATCGGCGACGAGCGCCGCAGACGGTTCAGTTAATAAATCGTTAAGCTTTTCTTCAGTCCACATTTGTTTTGCTCCCTGTTTTATTCAAATTTTGTAAATACTCGTCCTTAGTCAACGCTGGTTTGAAGTTGTTTTTGATGTCAAGCCCGAGAGCCGCACTGTCGCACAGCAAGTCGATAACGGTAAACGCCATCAGCTTTGTCATGACGGTGTAAATGTTTTCGTCGGCAACGCCGAATTCCTTGCTATGCAAAGCACCGGAGAAGCCGCCGATAGTCGGCTGGATTACCGGTATCAGGTGGCTTAAGTCGCCGATATCCGTCGAGCCGGTCATGTCTACGCCGTGTACGACGTCGGTAACAAGCCCGGCGGCGTTCTTTTCCATAACGGCGGACAGCGCGGGGTCTTGTCGTAGCGGTAAGTAGCCTTGCAGATTTTTTATTTCGGCGCGCGCTCCGACGGCGTAGGCCGCACCGTTAACGCAGCGGTCTACTTTTTCGCAAGCGTCCTCGATCGCCTTAAGGTTCGCGCCGCGCACGAAGGTTTCCATTACGACCTTCGACGGCACGACGTTAACTATGTCGCCGCCTTGGGTTATTATCGGATGGATGCGTATTCTGTCCTCGTCGCGGAACGTTTCGCGGTTGGCGTGTATGCCCATCAGCGCCATCGTCGCGGCGTTTAGCGCGTTGATTCCGTTAAACGGCTCGCTTGCATGAGCCTCCTTGCCGTGAAGCGTTATCGTCTTGGCTGTGAAGCCTAGGTTCTTCCCGTTCAGGAACAGCGTAAGCTCCGGCGTCGCAGCGTGGGAGTGAAGCATTATTGCCATGTCCACATCATCGAATACGCCCTCGGTTATGAGCTGCTGCTTGCCCCCGGCGTACGAAATTTTCCCGTCCGCAATAAGTCCGCACCGGTATTCAAGCTCGGCGAACTCTTCGGCGGGTGCAGCTAGAAAGCTGACGTCGCCGCAGAGATGATTCATTACGCCGCTTTTGGAAAGTACCGTCGCTACGCCAAGCATCGCTGCTATTTGGGTGTTGTGGCCGCACGCGTGGGATGCGCCGGTTAGCCTGTCGGCGCTTCTGTGTCCGTAGCAGGTAATGCCGTCCATTTCTCCAATGATGCAGATGTTAAGGGGGCGTGTGCTCGGAGATTTGCCACCGCCGGTCAGCTTGCCTAGCACGCCTGTTACGGCGTGGGGGTAGCTGTATGCGATGTTCAGTCGTGTAAATGCTTCGCGGACGGTTTTGCTGGTTTTCTCTTCTTTGTAGCCAAGCTCGGGCGTTGCGAAAACGGCTTCGGCTATAGATTTTATGTCGTCGGCATAGTCGTCGGTGTAGTTTGATATTAGCGCCTTTAATTTTTCTGGGGTGTCGGGGTTAGTGTTCATTTATATCACTCCAATCAAAACATCAGATTACCCTCGTATACTGTAATATATTTCAAGCCACTGTTCAACAATTTTTCCTACATTTGTTCATAACACGCTGCGCCCGTAGCTGTAACCAACCTTGTACGACATGAATACACTGGTAAAAATCCCTTAAGGCGGTGCTTCATGTGTTAGAGGCTGTTATTCTTGTAGTGGCGCTGACGACGGACGCGTTTGTAGCGGCGTTCGCGTACGGCGGCGACAAAATCAAAATCCCGCTCGGCTCAGCCGTAATCATAAACTTAATATGCAGCGGTATTCTAGCGGCGTCGCTGCTTGCCGGGCAAGTTATCAGTCCGTATATCCCGCGCGAGCTGACAATATATTTCTGCTTTTTTATTTTATTCTTCCTCGGCGTAACGCGGCTGTTCGACAGCTCAATCAAGGCGCTTATCAAAAAAAATAATAACCTCAACAAACGCTTAAACTTCACGATGTTTAACCTCCGGTTCATCTTAAATATTTACGCCGACCCGGAGGCCGCCGATCGCGACTGTTCGAAGGAGCTTTCACCGACGGAAGCCGCGTCGCTTGCCGTTGCGCTGTCGCTGGACGGCTTGGCCGTGGGCTTCGGCGCGGGGCTTGCTTCCGTCAGCGTAATACAGGTGGCGGCTTTCTCATTCGTATTCGGCATGACCGCCGTAAAATGCGGCTGCTTCGCCGGAAACAAAATCGCCGAAAAACTCCCGCTGGATTTTTCATGGCTTAGCGGGCTGCTGCTGATAATTTTGTCCGTCATGAAGCTGTGATTCGCTTCCGCTTCCGCGCTACAAGTTTTGTAATTTTTGCTCCCGCCGCTGTATATAAATATATGGACAAGCAAATTTGGCGGACAAAATGACAAACGGGAGTGATTTACTAATGAAATGGCATAACATGCACTACAGAGAGGTAATC
>CAZWPD010000090.1:0-5150 GCA_964636145.1 uncultured Coxiellaceae bacterium | reverse complement strand
ACACACCTTCTTCCTCATAAGACCCTCCTCGATCTAAATTCCCGCCTTCGGGAATGGCGGTCCGGAAATTGGAGCGAATCCAAGACGCTACGTCGATCATTGGAAGTCGATTTAGCTCGAAATTTTTATTGCCGTTGTGCTTACGCGCTCAAGAAAATGAAAGTTTTTTCCGCCGAATATCCCGTCTATGTTTAGTGCCGGTCAGAAAAGGCAATTTGCCGGAAAATACATACACTTAAAGTAGATAAAAAACATTGTGGTTAGGTAACGAATTATTGTTTTAAATAAGGAGGTGAGTATTACGTTCCATGATCAATAGTTTCATAATACCACAATACCGCCCAATTGTTCATCTATACAATTTTATGCTCCTCAATCCAACATCGGCGGCTTCAAACACAATTAAAGTCTCTCATCAAGGACTTTCCGGATAATTTGTAGAATTTCGTACCCATCATAGGGTTTCCTGACAAAGGCCTTTGCCCCTCTTTCCAAGCTGTCCTTAATCTCGGAACCGGAAGAAAAACCGCTGGCTATAACTACTTTTATATTCGAATCAAACCTTAGGAGAATATCAAGACATTGTTTTCCACCCATTCTGGGCATCATAAGATCCAACAGCACGAGAGCTATGGATTCTTTGCTATGACTGTATGTTTCCAGTGCCTGCATTCCATCACTTGCCGTCATTACCTTGTAACCGGCTCTCTTCAGTATTTTTGCACCTAATTCCCGGATCAGCTCTTCATCATCAACCAGCAAGATCGTTTCAGAGCCGCCAACAGGTATTTGCGAGCCGGAAGTCTCGCAATATTCTTCTCGTTCACGTTTTATCGAAGGAAAGTACAGCGTGAATGTCGTCCCATGTCCTAAATCACTCCGGCATTGAATGTGACCTCCGTGCTGCTGAACAATACCATATACTGTGGCAAGTCCCAGTCCGGTACCTTCGCCTACTCCCTTGGTAGTAAAGAAGGGCTCAAAAATGCGATCGACAGTCTGGGCGCTCATGCCGATGCCGTTGTCGGTCACATGCAAAACAACATAATCCCCTGGAATAAGTTCCGGTGGTCGTGATGCACTTTCTTCGGTCCAGCATACGTTCTCCGTGGTAAAAATAAGCTTACCACCTTCGGGCATGGCATCTCTTGCGTTTACCGCAAGATTCATAAGAATCTGATCTATCCGGTTCGGATCCGCATTAACAGTCAAGAGATCGTCAGCAAGAGAGAGCTGAATTTCAATCATCTTAGGAAGGGTTCTCTCAATCATTTTGCGACAATCGTTAATCCGTTGATTGAGATTGATGGGACGAGGACTAAATTCGGTTTTGCGACTAAAGGTCAGAAGTCCCTTGACCAGTTCGGCTCCTTTCCGGGCTGCTTCATGTATCTTTTGTATGTCATCTTTGGACCTTTGTGAAAGATCTTCTTCACGCAGCATCAAGTCTGAATAGCCGAGAGTCACTTGCAAGATGTTATTAAAATCGTGAGCAATTCCCCCTGCCAAAGTTCCAACGGCCTCCAATTTTTGGGCACGGAAAAGTTGTGATCGTAAACTCCTGGTCTCACTTACGTTCACTACAAATGCCAGTGATGCCGCCCTCCCAAGATAATCAATTTCAGTTCCCCATGCCTCCACCTCAAAGGGAACTCCGTTCTTAGTAATACCGACGGCTTCATAATGCGAAGGTATTATCTTTCCTTCAGACCTACTCTGCTGTCTTTCGAGAATTAATGGCCTGCTTTCTTCCGCATAGAGCAACTCGACGGACAAACCCAGAATTTCGTCTTGATCATTATAACCGAACATTTGTGCGAAGGCCGGGTTGACGTACACATATTTGTTGTCTTGAACAACCCTAATGCCGATCGGAGATGAATCATTGATCATGCGCATTTTACGTTCCGAGGCAAGGAGCGCTTCATGGGCCATTTCCCGTTCGGTGACGTCTCTGTCTATTGCGAGAACATAGTTTTTTCCGGCGATTTCCATTTTACGGGCATTCAGCTCAATTGGGAAAATGCTGCCGTCCTTCCTTCGGTGTGTCGTCACTTCACGAACAACGCCCCCTTCAAGGAGTCTCTCCATTCTATTCTTTATATGTTGTGCCGACTCCGACGAATCCAGATCTGAAATGTTGAGTTCCAGCAATTCAGGGAGAGTGTATCCATGCATTTCGGCAGCCTGATGATTGGCTGAGATAATCGAACCCTGGGTTTCGGCATCCATGCTTAGGATGTAAATTGCGTCCCCGGCTGATTCAAAGAGAGTTCGATACTTTGACTCACTTTCGACAAGCGCTTTTTCGTATTTTTTTCTATCGGAAACATCCGTGACCGTAACAATCAAACCTCTCTCCGCATTACCAATGTCTATGGCTCCGATTCTAAGGTGAGCGTCAAAAGTGCTGCCGTCTCTTCTGAGCATGGCAGCATCCATTTGCAATACCTTTGTAGATGTGCCGTTCTCAAACATAGCTTTTTCCGTCAGGTCATAAGCAGATTTGTAAGCGTAAAAATCTCGAGCATTGAGCCCTACGCAATCCTTTTCGTTCTCAAAACCGAAGATCGCTAACCACGCTTCGTTCACCCAGAGAATCTCTCTATCCGGCGATTCCATTCCAATACCTACCGGAGAGGCGGATAAGATCGCCTTAAGCATCGTCTCACTCGTTTTGGCTGTTTCTTCTGCGTTTTTTCTTTCCTGTATCTCAAATTCGAGCTCAACATTGGATTTCCGTAATTGGGCCGTACGATCTGCGACTCGTCGCTCCATATCGGAGTAGGCTACCTTAAGTTCATTCTCGGCTTTTACTCGGGTCGTGACATCACGTATAATTCCACAGAAAAGTTTTCTTCCTTTGATTTCTATTGGCGTTCTCGATATTTCAACCGGGAATACGGATCCATCCTTCTTCTTGTGGAGTCTATTCCAAACCCCGGTACAATCATTTGTTAGACTCTGTTTGTAGCTCGCCAAGGATTCCTCCGGATCCGTAGAGAAATCCAATGATTTCATCTTAAGAAGCTCATCTTTCGCATAGCCGTACATGTTGATCACGGCATCGTTCACATCCACGATGTCAAAAGTCTGTTGGTCGAAAACCATAATGGAGTCCCTGACGCCGGCGAATAGAGATCGATATTTTTCCTCAGCTTCGCTCAATTCTCTTTCTGTCCGTTTACGATCGGTAACATCATGGACAATCGAATAGAGAACCTTTTTGTCTTTAAGATCAAAGGGGCTTGAATAAACTTCTACGTCTCGAATGTCGCCTGATTTTGTTTTGTGCTTGAAAAGAAAATAATTTTGATGAAAATTCTTCGCTTTTCCCGTTTGCTCAAGAATCTCCTCGATTGGTAAGGTATTGAGACTGCCGATCTTCATTTGTTTAAGTTCTGATCTATCGTATCCATAAAAGTCGGCTGCGGCCTGATTAGCATCCAAGATCGAAAGCGAATCCGGGTCAACTATCAGTTTAACTGCCCGATTTCCTTCAAACATCTGACGATAACGTTGTTCACTCTCAAGTAGGGCATTTTCTTTGTTCTGCTCCATTTCCAGTTTTGCCTTCATTTTTCCGGAGACGGTGAACAAGACCGTCATTCCGAGAAGCCAAATCATGACGTGGCTTGCCGCAAGAACGCCAATAGGCGTCCGGGATTCCAACCATAAAGGTTCCATTGGAACTGAGACGCTGATGCCTCCTCGAACATCTCCCAATTTGTACCCGTGCTTTGCATGGCATTTGAGACAGCTATTCTCAATAGCGAGCGATCTCATAACACGCATGTGAGGTTTACCATTGAGCGATTCTATCGAATTCACCTCATGCTTACCGGCTTCCAGTGATTTAAGTGCTTGGGTTTCCCATGGATCTGCTGCATTCTCCGGTCGAATGGGACGCAAGCTGGTAATATGAGAATGTATGCTGTTATTCGCCGTTTGAATATCGTTTACCAAGCGGTTCATATAAGCTGGATTTACAAGCGTTAGGAGTCCTCTTGAGGACGTCTGGATATCTCTTTCATTATCGTCGAGAAAGACATTGGGCTGAACGTGCTCATCGACTTCGACGTAAATACCCCCATGCCGGCTATTCCACTGAGAATAAAAAACATCCTTCTCAAAGGCTGCACGTGCTCTGAGAACGGCATTTTCTTCCACGTTCAGACCAATTTGATAGAAGTTCCATACAAAGGAAATCCCTAACAGAATGGTTCCTAAAATTCCCATAAAGATAGTATTGCGTTTATGTGTGGACAATCGGTTGGACAGAATCTCGGAGGTCACGTGCATCTCTCTGACATGGATGTGTTCCATAGAGCCCTAGAGTTGTTCTCATTTCAATGAAATTAATATAAAAGAGACGTTCGCCTTTTGCCGATATTTAAATACTTGACCTCATTGGAATTGGATTCTTTTAATGAATTTTATCAAGAAAGTTGTTTTTGTTCAATTGCCGGCCCCAAGATTCGGCTTTGAAGAACCACCAGCGAACATTCCGCTTGCGGCAGGTTACTTGACTTCAGCATTGAAAAATTCCGAATTGCGCTCGGAAATCATTCCGCCCGATGTTCTGGACGTGTATGCGGATTCCGCCCTCGTTCAGAAAATTCTGGAACGAGACCCCGATGTAGTTGGATTTACTCTTTATGTTTGGAACGTTGAACGCAGTTTGTACATTGCTTCAATGCTTAAACAGGCAAAACGAGATATTCGCATCCTCATCGGTGGCCCCGAGACAACACCGGACAACTCCTGGGTGCTGGATCATCCTGCCGTTGACGCCGGAATATTCGGTGAAGGCGAGTCTCGAATGGCAACGGTTACACGCGAATTGCTGGGAGGCGGAAAATCCAGAACAATCCCTGATGCATTTATAGGAAAATTTAGGCCCGGCAGAGCTTCTCATCTAGTTTCTTCGTACGAATTGAAGAATCTGGCGAATCCATATCTTGAGGAGTTCATCGATCCCGCTCGGGACGGAACCATTTTCTTGGAAACAGTGAGAGGGTGCCCATACCGATGCAAATATTGCTACTACCACAAATCTTTCAAGGACCTCCGGGCGCACGATTGGGAGGAGCTAAAACGGACTTTTGAATGGATTTACTCAAACGGAAGCGATGTGAAAGAAATTTACT
>CAZWPD010000089.1:0-5213 GCA_964636145.1 uncultured Coxiellaceae bacterium | reverse complement strand
ATCCAGCCCATGGATCTGCGCTCAAGCTGCAACAAATCTAATCTTTTGTGAATACTTCATTTCCAAGATGAGAGCAGCAGAGGGACTGGATTGCCGCGCCCTGCAAAAAGCGCAGGGCTCGCAATAACACCTACATCCGTATCACACCCACCATCCTTCTGTAATCATCCGCGCTCAGCGAATCACGAAATACCATCGCCGTCACCGGTCGCCGCATACCGTGAAGATCAAAACGCAGCACCGACACAAAGTTTGTGACTGTTGAATCGCCGCGTAACACACCTTCTTTCACTCCAGATCCGAGTGTCACCTGCCAGCGTTTGCCTTCGAGTTTTTTGAATCCGAGTACGGACAGTTTTGCCTGCAGCAAAGCAAATCGCCAGAGAATCGTTGCGCTATAGAACGCCAATACGGCAAATAATAATACGCGCACCCCAAGATCCAATGGCAGCATCCAGATAATAACCGCACTTGCCAGTAACATGGCATCGAGAAAAACCATATAAACCAACGAGCGCTTTAGCTTAAATTCGAGATTTTGCATGATTGCGAATTATTTCCGTGATTCTCGCTAAACCAGCATCTGGAGCCTCTGCTTTGCCCATTAGCCAGGAAAACAGCTCCGGATCGGCACATTCCAATAGATTGATAAATAGCTGTTTATCTTCATCAGACAATTGCAGATAGCCAGTTTCGAGAAAATTCCCCAATAAAACATCAAGTTCCAGCATACCGCGGCGGCACGCCCATTTGAGACGGGGAAGCTGATGAATCATTTCATTATTATTTTTTTCTTGCGTCACTTTAAGCTTCTCTTTATTTTTGACTGATATACTGAAAGAATAGGAACACTAATGGGAAGAGTAATCGAATGGTTAATGCAATTAAAGTAAATTTCATCAAATTGCTAAGCAGCTTTGATGGCATGCAAGAAATGCCGAAAGATATGCTGGCCGATTACAAGCAAATGCTAGCCAAATTAAAGGATCCAGCATTTCAGATCCCCGCCAAGCAGCAAATGTGGATGTCGACTGTTATTGCCTCTTTATTCTGCGCCCTACCGGTTCCAGCATTCCCAATGAATGATGCTAACAAGAAATTAATCGTGAATTTTTCTAAAAAACATCTCGTGACACCCGATAACACGCCTACTAGCAATCTGGCCAAAAAAACCTGACGACCCTGAATTAGAACACATGCCCATTTATAAAATAAAATTATTGCAGCGTGAAACCGTCGCCAACAACACCATCAAACTGACGTTTGAAAAACCAGACGGCATGACCTATCAGGCCGGTCAGTTCGCTGGCTGGACATTGATTAATCCAGTTGAAACCGATGACAAAGGCAGCACGAGGCGATTTTCATTTTTAAGTGCGCCAGATGATAAAGTCCTGACGATGGTCACCCGCGTCCAGCACTCAGCATATAAACGCAATTTGCAAAATCTGAATATTGGCGACGAAATCAAGCTGGCAGGACCAACTGGAAACTTTATTTTGCACGAAGACACCAATATTCCTGCAGTGTTAATTGCCGGCGGTATTGGCATTGCGCCATTTTACAGCATGATCAAACACGCCGTGCTACACCGACCGCAACAAAAAATATATTTGTTCTACGGTAACCAAACTCTTGCTGACAGCGCGTTTATGAATGAGCTCACCGAGCTCACCACACAACATCCGCAATTTAAAATGATCGCCGCACTCACCAACCCCAATCCAGAATGGAACGGCGCCAAAGGTTATATCACCGATGAGTTATTAGTAAAAAATCTGCCCGATCTGGACACACCAATTTTTTATGCCTGCGGCTCACCAGGCATGGTGACGGCGATGCAACAAATGTTAAAGGAACTGCAAATCCCAGATGAGCGCATTAAAGTTGAAGATTTCCCCGGCTATTAAGCTTCAGGCGTGCAAGCCTTGCGCGCCTCTTGTAACCCGTCAGAATCCCCGCCATAATCGCCGTCAAGTTGAACCTTGATGGGAGCATCACTTATGGACACCCAGGCACAATCTAGCAACATGTCACGCAAAGAATATCTGCAATTTCTGAATACCGAGCTCGAAAAACTTAAACTAGATGGCCTATATAAAGCCGAACGCGTCATCACCTCGCCACAGCAAGCCGTCATTACCCTGCAAGATGGCACCGAAGTTATCAATTTATGCGCAAACAATTATCTTGGGCTATCTAACCATCCAGCGCTAGTTGCTGCCGCTAAATCATCGCTGGATGAATACGGCTTTGGCTTGTCTTCGGTGCGCTTTATCTGCGGCACACAATCTATTCATAAAAAGCTCGAAGAAAAAATCAGCAGGTTTCTCGGCACTGAAGACACAATACTTTATTCCTCGTGCTTTGATGCGAATGGCGGATTATTTGAAACACTGCTCGGCGCTGAAGATGCGGTCATCAGTGACGCATTAAATCATGCGAGTATTATTGATGGCGTCAGACTGTGCAAAGCGCAACGCTATCGTTATCAGAATAATGATATGCAAGATTTGGAAAAGCAATTACAAGCAGCAAGCAATGCGCGCGTGAAATTAATTGTCACTGACGGCGTTTTTTCCATGGACGGCACAACTGCTTATCTAAAAGAAATTTGTGATCTCGCTGACCAATATAATGCACTCGTTATGGTCGATGATTCGCATGCCGTTGGCTTTATGGGCGAACACGGCCGCGGCACTCACGAGTACTGCGGCGTCATGGGTCGAGTCGACATTATCACTGGCACACTGGGCAAGGCACTCGGCGGCGCGTCAGGCGGCTACACCAGCGCACGTAAAGAGATTGTCGCCTGGCTCAGACAACGCTCGCGTCCGTATTTATTTTCCAACACACTATGCCCATCGATCGCTGGCGCCTCCATCAAAGCACTGGAATTACTCGAAGCCAACCCGCATTTGATTAAGAAAGTTCATGAGAATAGCACGTATTTCCGCGAAAAAATGAGTGCTCTGGGTTTCAAATTAGTTCCTGGCAATCACCCTATCATTCCAGTGATGTTAGGCGATGCCAAGCTAGCGAGTGCCATGGCAGAAGCCATGCTGAAAGAAGGCGTGTACGTCATCGGATTTTCATACCCCGTTGTACCCCAAGGTCAGGCGCGCATTCGCACACAGATGTCAGCTGGACACGACTTTGAACATCTCGATAAAGCAATCGAGGCATTTACGAAAGTTGGGCGCAGCCTTGGCGTTATACCTGCGTAGCGTCATTCCCGCGCAAGCGGGAACTCCCTGCGATGGCACAAACTGAAGAATAATTTTTTAATGAGAAAAATATGAAAGCATTAGTTAAAGTAAAACCTGAACCAGGCATCTGGATGCAAGACGTACCAGAACCAACTCTTGGCAATAATGATGTCATTATTAAAATTCACAAGACTGCTATCTGCGGCACTGATATTCATATTTACAATTGGGACGCCTGGGCACAGACGCACATCAAAACACCGATGACTGTCGGCCATGAGTTCGTTGGTGAAATTGTTGAAGTTGGCAAAGAAGTGAAGTCTTACTTTAACATTGGTGATCGAGTCTCTGGCGAGGGACATATTGCCTGCATGCACTGCCGCAATTGCCGCGCAGGACGTTCACATCTGTGCCGTAAAAATGTAAGCGTTGGCGTAACACGCGACGGCGCATTTGCCGAATACTTATGCATCCCAGCCACCAACGCCTACCCTATTCCAGATGACATTCCATCGAATCAAGCTGCGATCATGGACCCGTTCGGCAACGCCACACACACAACCTTATCTTACGATTTGGTCGGCGAAGATGTATTAATCACAGGAGCAGGACCGGTCGGCATCATGGCTGTCGCAATCGCAAAACACGTCGGCGCGCGTCACGTTGTTATCACAGATGTGAATGAATACCGCCTTAAACTCGCTGAAAAAATTGGCGCAACGATGGCAGTTAACACCAAGGACAAATCACTCACTAATGTGATGAAAGAATTAGGCATGCGTGAAGGTTTTGATGTTGGACTCGAAATGTCTGGCAACGCCTCAGCATTCAACGACATGCTCGATCACATGAACCACGCGGGTAAAGTGGCTCTGCTCGGATTCTTACCTAAAGATACAGGCATAGACTGGAGCCAAGTGATCATGAAAGGCATGATGATTAAAGGTATCTACGGACGCGAGATGTATGACACCTGGTATAAGATGACAACCATGCTACAGAGCGGGTTAAATATTGCGCCTGTGATCACCCACGAACTCGGGATCAAAGATTTTCAGAAAGGATTCGACATCATGAATTCTGGCAATTCTGGAAAAGTTGTTTTTAATTGGGTATAAAAAAAATAGTCTAAATCACAAGGAGATCGACCAATGGCTACAGGAAGAAAGTTTTTTGCATCAGAAAAAGTTCACGGTGAAAAGCTAGCTAATTTATTTTTGAATTTTGGTGATGGCGTAAAAACCAAGTCACAAGCAGATGAGCTCATTAAAGGTGAAAACGGTCGTCAGGAATTTGATTTTGCACGCGCATATCTAGCCAACAAAGTAAAATCGATAGATAAAGATATTTTTGCACAGCAAAATACACTGCTGGCCGCAGCGATTGCTCATGCTCGCAATACTATACAAATTAATACCATCGCAGAATTGCATGGCAAAATTCGTACGAATGATAATAAATCCTCTGCGGAATTAACAATGGTGAATTTTCTCGCCGACAATGCAGGTGACAACTCCGCCACTGTAATCAAAGAAGCCAAGGCGCTCGACAGTCTCTATATTGCCCGCGCCAAATGCAACGCCGCATCAGAAAACATGAGACTGTACATTCTGAATCACGATGCGCCGGTTAATAACAATGCAATGGCTGCCTCACCGCAAGCGGAAGCAAGTAACAACAACGCACCAGTTGCAGAGACATCAAGACCACCGATGTAGCTAATAACGTCATTGCGAGCCCTGCGCTTTTTGCAGGGATTGGCAATCCAGACATTAATGCCACGCTCATCAAACAATGTAGCCCTGTATTTTTTTGTCAGGGCTACAATTTCCTTATTGGAATACAACTATCAACTGGATTGCTTCGTCGCCCTACGGGCTCCTCGCAATGACAACACTAACGTGATTTACATCTCGCAAACAAATTGCTAATTTAACAATGGATTTCACAAACTTATAAGGAAAGTAATATGAACGGCAGATCAGGATACAGTTCTTCGCAAGG
>CAZWPD010000088.1:0-5327 GCA_964636145.1 uncultured Coxiellaceae bacterium | reverse complement strand
GGGATAATTCAATTGATTTGAGACGTGATAGATCCGGCCGGTGGGAGTAGCGGCTTGTGGGGTCAAATCAGGTATTATCCGGGCTTGATACATTACAATGTGATCCCTCTTTAATAGCCGGTACCGGCCTGGTAGGTTTACTCTACAACCAGGCTTCGGTAACCGGCAATTTTGTTTCCGCACCTTTGCTGATCGATTCTCTTTTTCCCGGAAAGTTAAAGGTCCTCTTTGGTCCTCAACACGGTGCAGAGTTAACCGAGCAGGACAATATGAAGGAGACCGAGCACGGTATTCATCCGAAGCTCGGTATACCGCTGTTCAGCCTGTACGCCGACAACCGTAAACCTTCCGAAATGATGCTTCGCGACATCGATACGGTTCTTGTTGATCTTCAGGATGTCGGGACACGGGTTTACACTTACGCAACAACCATCGTCTATCTGATGCAGGAATGCGCCCGTTACGGCAAACAGGTAATAATCCTTGACCGCCCCAATCCCATTAACGGAATCAATGTTGAGGGGAATGTCCTAAAGGAGGATTTTTCCGGTTTTGTTGGACCGTTTCCTCTTCCCATGCGCCACGGATTCACCATTGGCGAACTCATGAGCTTCTATAACAGCGAACACGGGATAGGGTGTAATCTCGATATTGTCAAGGTTCAAGGCTGGGAACGATCCATGTATTTTGAGGAAACCGGTTTGCTGTGGTTTCCACCTTCTCCGAACATGCCTCTTGTTGAAACCGCAGTCGTGTATCCGGGAATGGTCATGCTCGAAGGCACCAACGTTTCCGAGGGAAGGGGTACCACGAGACCGTTTGAGATTTTTGGAGCACCTTATTTCGATTGTAGTCGCATTGTAAGTCTCTTGCGGGAAAAAGATGCCTTGCGAGGAATAGTTCTGCGGGAGATTGCTTTTCGACCTACATTCAACAAGTGGGCCGGGGAATTGTGCAAAGGATTTCAGATTCATATCCTTGATCGGTCTCTTTTTAAGCCTTTCACTTTTGTTCTGAATCTTTTCAAGGTCCTTATGGAAATTCACTCAAACGATTTTGCATGGTCGGACCCGCCGTATGAATACGAACAAACTAAGCTGCCGATAGATATGATCTTGGGTGATGATCGGATCCGTACAATGTTGGAGTCAGGATCAAATGTTGATGCAATCGAGAGTTATTGGAGATCCGAATTGGTAGAATTCGACGCAAATCGCAGCCACTACTTCCTTTATTAAAATTCGACTAAAAATTAATGACAAAAAAGAGATTAAACTATACACTCACATTCAACAGATGAGTCGAACGCGATTCCAATGGGGAGTGTTGGCCGTGGGAATGTTTACCGGATATACTGATTCTTGCGGCTTTTATTATTTGAATCAATACACTTGAGCTCTACGGAATTGATGATTGATGCGGCGATTAACCACAGATCAGGCGTTAATTGATAATGCATGTGGTTCGGCTATTCTTCACATTTAAAAGAGGGTTGCCGTGGCTGAGCAAGAACATAAGGCACTGGAAGTTGACATTGAAGGGGGAGCGGGGACAGGCGTTCAGTGGTGGACTGAAGCCGCTGCATTGGATGATTGGTTGCAACCTGAATCCATTGAGGATTTAGAGGGACATGGAGAATTATACGAGCAGCGCAATGAACTTGCCTCAGAACTCCTGGAAACTAGAACCAGGATCGATAGAATTAAGGAAAGTCATGATCTCTTAAAGCAATTCACTGCGAGCGAATTGAGAATTTTAGTCAATTTAAAGAGGAATACTTCCCTAAAAGCTTGGAGTCTTAGAGAAGACCTCGTGGTTTTGACGTTTCCAATGAGCAACAAGGATTTGGCTCAATGGCTTCCGGATAGAAACAGGGAGGCAGTGAAAAAAAGGCTGCAACTTTTAAAAACCAAGGGTTTACAAAAACGCCCTCTGGAGTACGAAACGACTCAATAGATCCATTCCTGAGTTTCAAGGGGTCGGTGAAGAGAATTGTACGCTTTGAGAATGTCGTGAACACTAAAACGCTCATCTAATCCGGAGTTGTTGCTAATAGCTCTGGTGGAAGTGTCTGTTTAGAATTGCAGAATCCACTGGTTCCATCGAGTTAACATTCGCTGCTTTACGACCGAAGCCAAACTTGAGTCTGAACACACAATTTTTCCGAAGCCCTTCATTCCCAATTTTATATCTTTCGGTGCATTTACGAACGGCGCCCGCACCCGATAAACCGCCCCCAGTCGCGGCAGTACTTCGGCTATGGGAGCAACTTCACTCACTATAAGTTCGTGCATCACCGAAGGGCTGCTGTTGAGAAATACTTTCAGTTTTTGACCGATTCTCACGTAACCGATACGGTCCTCGGGTATGTATACATCCACATAGAGTTCCCCGGGAGCCGCAATTTCTGCAAAGACTTCACCGGCCTTAAATTTCTTTCCGACAAACCCGTCTATATCCTTCGTGAGAACCGTTCCAGAAATAGGTGCAGGTATCTGTATAAACTGTTTCTGCCATTCCAAAAAACGTATTTCCTGGATCTTGCTTTGCCGCTTCAGTTCAACCAATTCACTTTCCGCAAGCCGGGCGGGAACCTCGTCGGCCCCGTGAATAAGTAATTTCATTTCTTTCGTCAGAATTTCCAGATGGCGGCGTTCAATTCCGATCTTGTGATTCAATTCGGTCGGGTCAAGATTCGCCAGTATTTGACCTTTATCTACAGTGTCTCCTTCCACTACCGAAACCTGCTGGACGATTCCGTCAATTTTGGAAAAAGCCATGTGCTTTTCAAATGGAGTAGTTACCGCTTCGCCGCCGGCTGTAAATTCATACGGCATGAGAAAGAAAACGATGATAAAAGTCGCCAATGCCAATCCTATGAGTCCCCATTTTTTAAAGAACCGGGAATCGATCTTGCGTTTGGCGGAAGTCGGATCAATGTCGGTCCAAACCTGGGGTCTGTTCTCGAGAATCCACTTGTCTGAAAGTGCCGTTGCGAGAAAGGGAGAAAATGCAAGAAAATTCCTGAGCTGATTCTCTTTAGGAAGATTCTCTCCAAAAAATTCCATAACTAAATGGCCGATCACAGCCCGATTGTGCTCCAAAGGTACACAGAAAAGATAATTACAGCCTGATTGTTCAATATAGTCGCTCAGAGCTTCCCTTGCTGCTATAGAAAGATCCTGCTCGGAAATTTGACTGTTTCGCAAATTGCTGGAGAGTAATTGAGCCTTTTGGACGGAAAAGAGGAGAGGAGCGAGTGCATTCAGTTCTATCTGAACACCGGATTTCGGTTCGAGACTCGGTTGATTGTTGGTGGCGGTAAAGCTCGAAGTTCCGCCAAAGTGTGTAAACAAATGGCATCTGTCAAATTCAATGAGGGTTCTGGTATCATTGGTCAAGAAATAGTACAGTTTGGCCAGAGACTGGAATTCCAATGATCTCGTTATTATCTTGAGTCCCAACAGAATCGCGTCAGAATTGATGTCCCGAACCGGAGATACACTGGGTGATGAAGACTGAATTGCAGGAGTTTTGGAGTACACTTTCTCGCCTTTCCTGTTACAGAACCGATTCCCGGTGAAACAAGGAATACAGACCGTCAATATATCGGCTGATTCTGCTCTGGGGAGGGGTTGGAATGACATATCGTCCAGTGAGACCTAGGGGAATTCGTGCTGAATTAACGAAGTAGGATGAACAAATGAAATAATCATCCAGCGGCACGTCCTTATCCTGATCTCCTGTGGCCTCTGTAGCTAACTCTCCTCCGAAACGGCTGGAAAACGGGGAGTCCTTGAGGTCGGTTTCGCTCCAGTTCCTAACCCTGTCAACTTTTCGGGACAGGGTAAGACCGGTACCCAGAGGCAACCAGACGTCCACGCTTCCCCCGAGATTTACTTTGTGAATATCTCGACCCGGGACAAGGGCATGAATAACGCAGTCATCCGATGATTGAAATTCGCCTACTACCGCGCCTTCTCCAGGCATAAAACCCGGTTGCATTCTCTTGTCCAGCTTGGTAACTATGCCGTTAAATGGTGCAATATTGTCGGAATCGGCTTTTCGCAATTCACCCTCGACATATTCGACATCCTGACAGAGTTTGAGATATTCGGATTGCTTCTTGCCGGCTTCGGGCATTCTCTTCTCATCGAGTAACCACATTTCCATTTCTTTGAGGGCCGCTTCACGTTCAAACTCTTTTTGTGACAAAGTTAATTTGAGAAGAGATGGATCCAAGGTAAACAACGGTTCTCCGGCTGAAAGACGTGATCCTTCTCGAATGTACATATTGGAAACAAGAGTCTGAAGGGGAACAGTCATTTTCTGCAATCTGGCTCCTGTGACATAGCAGGGATAAACGGAATTTCCTGCAACCGGTACAAAGAGAAACAGGCCTAATCCTATAAGCAGCAGCAAACAACAGACCAGGCCGACAGGCCGAAAACGAATTTCACTTTTCTGTTTGTATATCATGATGAAACCCCTAATCAGTGGGCGCACAAGGAACAGACCGATGGCCAAAACAGCCAATAAAATTCCTATGGTTTTATCAAAACGGTAGTAAACGGTGGCAATGATACCGAAATAGAGAAAAAAGCGATAAATGATTGCGCTCATTCCATACACGGAAAAAATGACGCTCTCACGTGAATCTGCGGCTGTATTCGGAATGAGGGAGATGCCTAAAGCTCCATTCAAGAAGAGATATTTTATATAGCCGAAAGACTTCGAGGCTAAGTTGGGGATCTTCAGGTAATCCATCAGTATGAAGTAACCATCAAATTTCAGTAACGGATTACCATTGAACAGGACAGTGGAAATGAATGATATGGCCATCAAGTAAAAAGCCAAGGAATTTATGACACCGGGTTTCGTATAATGCCAGCAATACGTTGCGAAAATAGCCATGACTGCTTCTGCAGCTATTCCTGCTGCACTGATCAACATTCTTTGCCTACGATCCCCCAATTGCCAAGCTTCCGTTGTATTGCAATACAGACATGGGAAAAAGATGAGAAAACCTACTCCCATTTGGGGGACAGACAGTCCGAATGATTTTGCAGTGTAGGCGTGTGCAAACTCATGGATAAGCTTTGTTACGGCAAGCGTGATCCACAAATAGAGAATGTTTTCAACATTGAAAAAAAACAAGTATTCGGTTTTTATCTTCGGCAGCCCGTCAATTATCAGATAAAGGGCACCGGGGGAAAGAAGCATTGCTATCAATAGGAGCCACTTGCCCACGAATCGGGCCAATCCAATTGTTCGTTCGAGAATTTTGTCCGGATTTAGAATAGGTATAAAGAGAAAGTAAACACTGG
>CAZWPD010000087.1:0-5438 GCA_964636145.1 uncultured Coxiellaceae bacterium | reverse complement strand
GATGATTTCTGTTAGCGACCAGGTATCAATGTGGCCTATTTAATCTATGGTTGGGTGCGTGGTTATTAGAGTTGATGGCGCGTACAATCTCGAGAGCATTGATGATTTCACCAATTATTTCTTTATATGGGTATACTTGCGAGCCATGGGAAAAGTTCTCACCTAAAGCGGGGTGATTTAATCGATGTTTTTGTGCAAATCTGATTTCCAGTTTGAGAATATCATTCTCAGCTTTCTTGCGGACTCGTAACAATAAACTCTCACCATGCTTATCAGCTAGTCTAATGAGGTAGTTAATCCGTTTTTCTTTTCTGTCGCCTAAGATATCGCCCCTTTTATTGGCGGAAACTAACAGGGTTGTATATACATGCTGAGCGTTATCTGTCTGTGCTCTGGTCTTTGCCATGTTGCATCTCACTTAATGATTTATCGTTGTTATTCAGATATTTCCATGGAATATATCACAAGATTCTCAATTTTAATTGGTTTAACCGCGCTCGCAAATGTCCACGTCATATCTCTGTAATATTTATTTAAGGTATAGCTGTCATAATGCGCCGCTAACCTAATCGAGAAATAAAAATGATGGTATTAACTAATAAATTCAAAATCATCGTAAGTGCAGTATTCTGTGCTCTGCTCGCGAACATCTCACCTGCTTACGCGCTTGATGCTAACTCAAATGCGAAAGATGTGGCTGATAAATTGAATGAATTATATAGCCGCACACTACCATGTGCTAATGACGAACCAGCATATTATTGCTCCGGCATTGTCATACACGGCCAAGTCGTTCCCGTAAAAGACGAGAATGAAAATTTACTTCCTAGTTGGTATTTACCTGCATACAGAAGCGTCGGCTCATTTTCTTATTTGAGAGCTGATATCACTCCTCACACTGGCGAACCGATTTGGGTGAATACCGGCTTTATTCTAACACCTTTAGATGAAGTCCAATCAGTTAGGGAATATAACTATAAAGTGTTTTGCGCTTACCCGGGAGACGGCGGCAGTTTTGGCGATGCTGAAGAAAGCTGTCATTTCAGCGTTGAAGAACTCCCCGGTGTAACAGTTGAAAGCACGGATATTAAAACTGTTGATGACTATATCAGAAAGTTTTTTTCTAATGCTGGTGCAGGTGCGTGGTCATTTAGTTTGTTGGGGTTTCAGGCAGATAAAGACGGTTTTGATCTTGCTATGCAGTTACATAAATACGTGTATAAAGATCATTTCCAAAAAGCTTCTCACTCTATATGTGTCGGCAATCGCTGCCGTGACCATAATGAACTGATCATTAGCGCCTGGGATAAAGATAAAATTAGTGCTGAGCAAGTCCCGGTTATCGCTTTCTTTGCGATTATTAATGATGATCAAAATCCATTTTTCGAAGGCACTGGCAGAACCAGCACGAGCAATGAGGAAATGGAGCAGTTATTTAAAGATGCAGATGATTATAGTAAGGCGGCTCATTTTGCCAGAAGTATTCCAGTTGTCACCATTGATATGGCAAAACTTAGAAGTGGTGCGAGTGATGTGTTTGCACAAGCTGTTAGGCCGCAGTGAGTGATGCTTTCTGGTAAAATCAACGCTTTACATAAGTGTTGAAGACGGTGCGGCCACTTGCTCAATCACATCTATCAAGCCTTAAGCTTTGTTTAAGTCCTCGCTGGTAAACTGCTCAATATTCTAACAAGACAGAAACCGGAGTCGAGCGTGCTAACTTTCCGCGCCAGAGAACTGGGCTTACCGACATTTCAATCCACTTGTCATGAGTCGAAAATTGCAAGTGTCACTGCTGTGAAATCAGACAGTCATACTTTCATGCCATATTACTCTATTGATTTCAATTTGAAGCGGGTTTATCAATCCGATGAATTCAAGGTAATACTCGATGCAATTTATGCTGAGTTCGGTCCCATTCCTTATAGTTCTATCAAGAAAGATGAGGCATGGGTTGGTGTAAGATTTAATATAGATCAATTTGTTGTTCCTGGGTTCGTCAATAAGCTTGCTGCATTACTGCAAAAACTGAAGCTTGTTTCCGCGCAAGATCAAACTGCGTTGTTGGACTTTTTTGAAAAGAACAATGATAAGATAAAATCATATATACAGGCGGGAAAGGATTGCCATCGTGTTGCGAATGAAAAAATACGATTACATAGATTGATTGAAGATCGAAATCCAACTCTTGATGAGATAGAAGAGCTGCTAAAAGATTCCAGTGTAGATGTGAATTTTCAAGATGGCTACGGCAGCACTGCTTTGATGAAGGCTGTCAAAGAGAATAGAGCCGATATAGTTAAGTTGCTGCTTGAGCGTGGCGCTGATCCGCACCTCATAGATTGGTTTGGTGATAGACCTTTAGAAATTGCGAGTTATTGTGATCGTTTAGAGATTGCTGAGCTATTATTAAATCACGGTGCTGACCCGAATCTCTTTTGGGGCAATAGTGCGATGCATAATGCCTTCTCAATGGCGTCAGATGAGATGGTTACATTATTGGCTCGTTATGGCGCGCGCTGTGATGTGCAAAACAGGTGGGGTGAGACGCCGATCAATCCATCCATCAATAGCAGACATCATGATAATGGCGAGACTGTTCGCAGGCGCACACAGATTGCTGAGAAAAAAGGTCGCATGGATCTTGTTTCTTATCAACCCGAAACTGTTAAACAAAAAGTTGTTCAGAAGAAAAAACAAACACAGCCAGTAACTATTGGCCAGCAATTACTAGCTTTGTCGGCTACGCTCAGTCGTGTTGTCGATGATTCCGTTGCGACTGAGCTTGCCAATTCGATGCGGAAGATAAATATTGCTTCTAAAGAATTGCAGCATAAGGAATATAAAATTTGGTTTAATGCTTGCTTGTCGTTGTCTGCTAAAGACCAAGCCAGCATTAAACCGTTTGATAGCCAAGTGAATGTGGCAAACGTGGCGCTCATGAAGCGCGCATTTCTTGCCTGGCTACAGAGTCTGGATAATGAAACTGCCATCCGTGCTTGTGCGATGGCCTGCAATCGCGAAACTGTTTTAGGTCGTCTGCTTTATATCAAGTGTGGCTGGCTCGCGCCATCAATTGAACGCGGTACTTTAAAACAAGTTAATGAACGTTTGCAGATATTGCGTCAACAACAAATGAAAATTCAACTAAGTCCAAAATTTGAAAAAAAACCTTACCTCAACCGGCGAAAGCAGAGAGACTAGATGCTGTTGATGTTAACGAAACGAAATTTCCCTCAGCTAATCAAATTGACACTGAATTAGCTGGGTTAACTCGCGATAAGTTATACCCTGATGCAAGTTCATTGCAAAAGCTTGAAGCAACGACCGGTATATTAGAGGATAAGCATGTCAGGATTAATGCTTTGCACGCGGAGACAGAAGTTGTTGAGCAAGATGTGATGACATTATTATTTGACCGTATGCCAGAAAATTTACCGTTACCATTGATACCAACTATACCAGCAAAATTACCTGCACCATTAGAGCCGACCAGGCTGAATCTTGTCGCTCCGCTTGAGGCTGATATAATAACCTCATCTGAGGATAGAGAAAAAATAGTCGCGAAAATGTTAGACGCGCTGCCACATGCTCCTCAAGCTAGGTTGTTTTATCAGGAACGGTCGGAGCAGATTAAGCCAAGTGATGACGCAACTAAGATAGCAGGAAAACGGCAGGCTATTAAGGTGGGCATGCAGTGATTCATCTCTGCGATGCTCATTGTCCTCATTATGCTTCTTATCTAATCACAAACATAAGCCAGCATCAGCTGGCTTATGTTTGTGGGGCATTTCCGGCGAGCGCCTGGTATCAGAGTACGTAATAACGCGTGAAATCAAGTTATCCGTTTTTTTATTATGAATGGAGCGACTGGCAAAAACACTAGCAGGCGCAAATGATACACCGCCCGATCCCATGTGTGTTGTGCAACGTGCATTGATAACTTTTCTATCGCCAAGGTAGATTTGACCTAGGGTTGGGAATCCATCAAATGCAACTGCTCGCACGCCTACCCAGCGCTTAGCAATGTTGCGCTTCTCTAGTATTTCCATGTCATCTTCGCTTAACTTCACTCCAGTCGTATCCCGTCCAAGCGCTTTGGAGATGAATTGTGGCAAGACATCGTTGATAATATTTAACTGCAGTAGATTTCTATCTTTCGCAAATGCCTGATTTACATGAGGGCGTTGGTCCCCGTAAAAAGCTTTTGTTCCGCCAACACCAATAAAGAGTTCACCATTACGTATTCTAGCTTGCCATGCCAGGACAACGCCTTCCTGGTGTACTTCCATGCAATGATTGAATGCTTTGAAGGCCTCTTGCTCATCTATCGAGAGTGGAATGTTTAACATTAACGACGGCCCAGCGAAGCCCGCATATGCCGGCTCTGTGAAGCCGAGTGACTGTAGCGTGCCGACTGCTTCACCCGGACAGAATACATAATTATCTGCTTTATATTTTTTGTTATTCTCTTTAATCTTGTCAGTATGAAAAAATCTTAATCCTGTTACTTTTGATTTTTTGTATATTTTATTCCGCGTTAACACTTCGGTTATTTCTCTGTCTAGCTTCAGTCGAAAGCAGTTTTGAGTTTGTCCGTTATTGTTGGTGTATGTTCCCATTTCTTTACGTAAATATTCGTAAAACTTGGGTAGGAAGATTTGCGTATCAAGGCAGCCGCCTGGTCGCCATAATGCTACAGCATCGTTGTTCCAGACGTTATTTGCAAAATCAGAATTTTTCAGGCAGAAATCTTTTAAAAACGGATCAGCTTTGATGACATCTTGTGGGGTGAGAAGTTTGCAGTGTGAATAGCCCAGCGTTTGGTAGCTGGCCTTCATGCTATTTGCCTTGTCTGCTGCTTGCGGCACCCCGTAAATCAGATCGATACGGTAACCATCGTGTAGTTTCATGGTTGCCTCGTCGAAGGGCTCTCGACAAGGGTTGAAGTTAGACTCTTCAAAGATTTGCTTTAATTCATCGTCAGCCTGATCGTAAATCTCTTGCCACATCTGCATGCTTAGTCTGCCAAGAGAGAGCAGGGTGTCGGTACGCTTCTGATGGGCTTGTTCATCTTTGCTATCGTCAATGACAGTCATTTTAAAGCGATCTGCTGCTTCTGTGTCATTAACATTTTTCGCATCATCAACACGAATTCCGCCCGGTTCACTGAATAATAGTTTTAGCTTTGCAGTTAATTCCTGTCCACGGGGAACTACGGATAGTATTTCATCTGGCGTGAGGCTTGGCACAATATTGCCAGTGGTAGATTGTTTGAGCTCTGGATGCTTTTCATAAATTGTAATTCTGATTGTCTCGCCATTTTGCTTAGCTTCTTGATATGCGGCATACGCTTCCATGGCGCCAATAATGCCACCACCGATGATGGTTAATTTATTGCCAGGGCGTCTGCTTTTCATGATGGTGTCCTTGGAAAA
>CAZWPD010000086.1:0-5716 GCA_964636145.1 uncultured Coxiellaceae bacterium | reverse complement strand
TCACGAATGTTCCCGCCACCATGGGTAACATCACCGGCAGTTATAACGCCACGACCGGTGTGATGAGCTTATCATCAGCCGGTAACACGGCGACATTAGCCCAATGGCAAGCCGCGTTACGTGCTGTGCAATATTCTAATAGTTCGGATAATCCATCTGCATCTGCCCGCACCGTTAGCTTCACGGTGAATGACAGTGCGTTGAATTCCAACACCGTGACATCAACGATAAATGTCACGCCAGTGAACGATGCACCGGTGTTATCAACCGGCAGCACCTTAAATTACACGGAAAACGGTGCCGCAGCAGCGATCAATTTAGTGATTACAACTGCTGATGCCGACAACACAACACTCTCAACCGGTACGGTTGCTATTACGACCAACTTCGTCTCTGGCCAGGATGTTCTTTCATTTACGAATGTGCCAGCCACCATGGGTAACATCACCGGCAGTTATAACGCCACCACGGGTGTGATGAGCTTATCTTCTGCTGGCAACACCGCAACGGTTGCACAATGGCAAGCTGCTTTACGCGCCGTGCAATATTCCAATAGTTCGGATAACCCATCCTCATCGCCAAGAACAGTTAGCTACACTGTCAATGACAGTGCGTTGAATTCTAATACGATTACTTCTACAGTGAATGTGACGCCAGTTGACGATGCCAGCGTCTTAACACCCGATACCCAGACTATCCTGGAAGATAATATCGCTACTGGCAATGTGCTCACGAATGACAGCGATGTTGACAATACACTCACCGTTGCCAGCTTCATGGTTAATGGCGATGTGACGGTTTACACCGCTGGCCAAACAGCGACGATCGTCGGTGTTGGTACGATGCAGTTGAATGCTAATGGCACTTACACTTTTACACCGGTCGCTAACTACAACGGCAGCGTGCCAGAAGTGTCATACACCGTGAACACTGGTTCTGTCAGCACGTTAAATATCACTGTCACACCAGTTGATGATGCCAGCGTCTTAACGCCAGATACTCAGACTATTCTGGAAGATAATATCGCGACCGGTAACGTCTTAACTAATGACAGCGATGTGGATAATACGCTTACCGTCAGCACTTTCGTGGTCAACGGCGATGTGACGGTTTACACCGCCGGCCAAACAGCGACGATCGTCGGTGTTGGTACCATGCAATTAAATGCGAATGGTACTTACACCTTTACGCCAGTTGCAAATTATAATGGCAGCGTGCCAGAAGTGACTTACACCGTAAACACTGGCTCTACAAGTACGCTGAATATCAGCGTGACACCAGATAATGACGCGCCTGTATTGGCCTCTGGTAGCACATTATCGTATACCGAAAACGGTGCAGCGGCAGCGATCAATACCGCGATCACGGTGAGCGATGTCGATAATGCCACGCTATCTACGGGCAGTGTATCGATCACCACCAACTTCGTCAGCGGTGAAGATGTCTTAACCTTAACGAATGTGCCGGCCACCATGGGCAATATCGTCGGCAGTTACAATGCCTCGACCGGTGTGATGAGCTTATCGTCAGCTGGTAACACGGCAACATTGGCACAATGGCAAGCTGCGTTACGTGCGGTGCAATATTCTAATAGTTCGGATAATCCATCAGGTGCAGCAAGAACGGTGAGCTTCACGGTCAACGATAGTGCGCTGAATTCCAATACTGTGACATCAACGATTAATGTGACGCCGGTGAATGATGCGCCGGTGTTATCAACCGGCAGCACCTTAAATTACACGGAAAACGGTGCCGCAGCAGCGATCAATTTAGTGATTACAACGGCAGATGTCGACAATACAACACTCTCAACCGGTACGGTTGCGATCACGACCAACTTCGTCTCTGGCCAGGATGTTCTTTCATTTACGAATGTGCCAGCCACCATGGGTAACATTATCGGCAGCTACAATGCCACAACGGGTGTGATGAGCTTATCATCCGCTGGCAACACCGCAACACTTGCACAATGGCAAGCAGCTTTACGCGCCGTGCAATATTCCAATAGTTCGGATAATCCATCCGCATCTCCAAGAACAGTTAGCTACACTGTCAACGACAGTGCACTCAATTCAAATACGATTACTTCGACGGTGAATGTGACGCCAGTTGACGATGCCAGCGTCTTAACACCCGATACTCAGACTATCCTTGAAGATAATATCGCTACCGGCAATGTGCTCACGAATGACAGCGACGTTGACAATACACTCACCGTTGCCAGCTTCATGGTTAATGGCGATGTGACGGTATACACAGCCGGACAAACCGCAACGATCGCCGGTGTTGGTACGATGCAGTTGAATGCTAATGGCACTTACACTTTTACACCTGTTGCTAACTATAATGGCAGCGTGCCAGAGGTGACTTATACCGTGAACACGGGTTCCACGAGCACCTTAAATATCACTGTCACACCAGTGGATGATGCCAGTGTCTTAACACCAGATACCCAGACTATTGTGGAAGATAATATCGCTACCGGCAATGTGCTCACGAATGACACCGATGTGGATAATACACTTACCGTCAGCACTTTCGTTGTCAATGGCGATGCGAATGTTTACACCGCCGGCCAAACAGCGACAATCGCCGGTGTTGGAACGATGCAATTAAATGCGAATGGTACTTACACTTTTACGCCAGTTGCAAATTATAATGGCAGCGTGCCAGAAGTGACCTACACCGTAAATACGGGCTCTACAAGTACGCTGAATATCAGCGTGACACCTGACAATGATGCGCCTGTATTGTCATCCGGCAGCACAATATCTTATACAGAAAACGGTGCAGCTGCTGCGATTAATACTGCAATCACGGTTTCGGATGTTGATAATGCCACGCTCTCAACAGGCAGTGTATCGATAACCACAAACTTTGTGTCTGGTCAGGATGTGTTGAGCTTCACGAATGTCCCGGCCACCATGGGCAATATCACCGGCAGTTATAATGCCTCCACTGGTGTCATGAGTTTATCTTCTGCTGGTAACACAGCAACATTGGCACAATGGCAAGCTGCATTACGTGCTGTGCAATATTCTAATAGCTCGGATAATCCATCCGCTGCAGCAAGAACGGTGAGCTTCACTGTCAACGATAGTGCCCTGAATTCCAATACGGTGACATCAACGATTAATGTGACGCCAGTGAATGATGCGCCGGTGTTGGCATCTGGTAGCACGCTCTCGTATACAGAAAACGGTGCAGCGGCTGCGATCAATACGGCGATTACAGTTTCTGATGTTGATAATACGACGCTCTCAACTGGTACTGTATCCATCACGACGAACTTTGTGTCTGGTCAGGATGTGTTGAGCTTTACGAATGTGCCAGCCACCATGGGTAATATCACCGGCAGCTACAATGCAACAACGGGTGTGATGAGCTTATCCTCAGCTGGTAACACGGCAACATTGGCACAATGGCAAGCTGCTTTACGCGCCGTTCAATATTCTAATAGTTCGGATAATCCATCCGCTGCAGCAAGAACGGTGAGCTTCACGGTTAACGATAGCGCTCTGAATTCTAACACCGTGACATCAACGATTAATGTCACCCCAGTGAACGACGCACCGGTGTTGGCAACCGGCAGTACGCTCTCGTATACGGAAAACGGTGCCGCGGCTGCGATTAACACTACGATTACAGTTTCTGATGTTGATAACACGACGCTTTCAACTGGTACTGTATCCATCACGACGAACTTTGTGTCTGGTCAGGATGTGTTGAGCTTCACGAATGTGCCTGCCACCATGGGCAATATTGCTGGCAGTTATAATGCAACGACAGGTGTAATGAGCTTGTCTTCAGCTGGCAACACCGCCACGGTTGCACAATGGCAAGCCGCGTTACGAGCGGTGCGATATTCAAATAGTTCAGATAATCCATCAGGTGCGTCGAGAACGGTGAGCTTCACGGTTAACGACAGCGCGCTAAATTCTAATACAGTCACATCTACAATTAACGTCACCCCGGTGAATGATGCGCCGGTACTAGCGTCTGGCAGCACATTATCTTACACAGAAAACGGTGCAGCGGCTGCGATTAATACGGCCATTACAGTTTCTGATGTTGATAACACGACGCTTTCAACCGGGACCGTATCGATCACCACGAACTTTGTGTCTGGCCAGGATGTGTTGAGCTTCACGAATGTCCCTGCCACTATGGGTAATATTGCTGGTAGCTATAATGCAACAACGGGTGTGATGAGCTTGTCCTCAGCCGGTAACACGGCAACATTAGCACAATGGCAAGCAGCGTTACGTGCTGTACAGTATTCGAATAGTTCAGATAATCCATCCGCATCGGCAAGAACCGTTACCTTCAGGGTGAATGATAGTGCGCTGAATTCCAATACGGTCACCTCAACGATTAATGTCACTCCGGTGAATGATGCGCCAGTATTAGCGTCTGGCAGCACATTATCTTATACCGAAAATGGTGCAGCCGCGGCGATTAACTTAGTTATTACAACTGCTGATGTCGATAATGCGACGTTATCTACCGGTACGGTTGCAATAACCACCAACTTTGTGTCTGGCCAGGATGTGTTGAGCTTCACGAATGTGCCTGCCACCATGGGTAATATCACCGGCAGCTACAATGCAACAACGGGTGTGATGAGCTTGTCATCTGCAGGCAATACCGCAACACTAGCTCAATGGCAAGCAGCGCTACGTGCCGTGCAATATTCCAATAGTTCGGATAACCCATCGGGTGCTGCAAGAACAGTTAGCTACACGGTGAATGATAGTGCACTCAATTCCAATACGGTCACCTCAACGATTAATGTCACTCCGGTGAATGATGCGCCTGTGTTAGCGTCGGGTAGTACATTATCTTATACCGAAAACGGTGCCGCGGCGGCGATTAATACAGCAATCACTGTTTCTGATGTCGACAATGCCACGCTCTCTACGGGCAGTGTATCGATCACCACAAATTTTGTGTCTGGCCAGGATGTGTTGAGCTTCACAAATGTGCCGGCTACCATGGGCAATATTGCTGGTAGTTATAATGCCTCGACTGGAGTCATGAGTTTATCTTCTGCTGGTAACACCGCCACATTAGCGCAATGGCAAGCTGCATTACGTGCCGTCCAATATTCAAATAGTTCGGATAATCCATCCGCGTCGGCAAGAACGGTTAGCTTTACGGTGAATGACAGTGCACTTAATTCCAATACCGTGACATCAACCATTAATGTCACCCCAGTGAATGATGCGCCGGTGTTATCAACCAGCAGCACATTAAACTATACGGAAAACGGCGCTGCAGCGGCGATCAATTTAGTGATAACGACTGCTGATGTCGACAACACGACACTCTCAACCGGTACGGTTTCTATTACTGCCAACTTTGTATCTGGCGAGGATGTGTTGAGCTTCACGAATGTCCCAGCCACTATGGGCAACATTGTGGGCAGTTATAATGCATCGACAGGTGTGATGAGTTTATCCTCTGCTGGCAACACCGCAACACTGGCACAATGGCAAGCTGCTTTACGCGCCGTGCAATATTCCAATAGTTCGGATAACCCATCCGCATCTCCACGAACAGTTAGCTACACTGTCAATGACAGTGCATTAAATTCAAATACGATTACTTCGACGGTGAATGTGACACCAGTCGATGATTCAAGTGTCTTAACACCAGACACGCAAACAATTCTCGAAGATAATATTGCCACTGGTAATGTGCTCACCAATGACAG
>CAZWPD010000085.1:0-6086 GCA_964636145.1 uncultured Coxiellaceae bacterium | reverse complement strand
CTCGCCAGTAATTTCTGACATGGCGAGCTGTGCAAGACGCAAGTCTTCTGCCGCCAGTTCGCCAGCCTTGCTCTCAGATAATTGTTGATGTGCGTTGCCGACGTGCAGTCGTGCACGCGCAATCGCATCAAGGTGACGACGGCGCGCGAGATAAACACCTTCAGTCTGCTGCTGAAAACCAACCATTTTTTTGATCTGGGTTTTCAGTAAATCAAGTCCATGACCGGTCTTCGCCGAGATGGAAACCGTCGCTTCGTCAGTTAAGCCAGGCTGTTCAGCCGTTAAATCAATTTTATTACGAACAATAATCGTAGGACGATGGCGCGCAGCCTCAGGCAACTCAACGACAACATCTGGCCGCGTCGCATCTTGCAAATATAAAACCAGATCAGCGTTCGCAATTTCTTTGTACGCGCGACGCATGCCTTCTTGTTCAACCACATCATTGCTTTCACGCAAGCCTGCCGTATCGACAATATGCATGGGCATACCATCGATCAGAATCACTTCGCGCAGCACATCACGCGTGGTACCGGGAATATCGGTGACAATCGCCAGATCCTTACCGCTCAGCTGATTAAGTAAACTGGATTTACCCACATTCGGCGCACCGGCAATGACAGCAGTAATACCTTCACGCAAGAAGCTGCCTTGCTTGGCATTAGCTTGAATCGCATCCAGGTCATTAACAATCGTGATCATTTGCGCGGTCAGCTTGTCATCAGCCAGAAAATCGATTTCTTCATCCGTGAAATCGATAGCCGCTTCGATATACATACGTAAGTGAATTATTTTTTCGTTTAATACGTTAATCGCGCGTGAGAACTCGCCTTGCAGCGAGCGCAGCGCCAAACGCGCCGCCTGTGAGGATGAGGCATCAATTAAATCTGCTACCGCTTCAGCTTGCGCTAAATCCATTTTACCGTTCAAAAACGCACGTTCAGAAAATTCCCCCGGCCGCGCGAGACGCGCACCCAGTTGCAAAATACGCTGCAAAATTAAATCGACCACCACCGGGCCGCCGTGCCCCTGTAACTCCAGCACATCTTCGCCGGTGAAGGAATGTGGATTAGGGAAAAATAAAGCCAGACCTTCGTCCATTACGCTGTGATCAGCATCATGAAACGGCAGGTAGGTGGCAACACGCGGGGTTAATTCTTGCTGGACGATTGCTTGTGCGATAGATCTGGTCAGCGGACCCGAGACTCTTACCACGGCAACACCGCCCCTTCCGGGCGGTGTCACTTGTGCGGTAATCGTATCAGTTGAAGGATTCATACATTAAGACTGCAAGGGTTACGCACTTTTCAGCGCGGCTTCCTTGTTAATATGATGCATGACATACCATTGCTGCATAAACGAAAGGGTATTATTCACGAACCAGTACAACATCAAACCGGCCGGGAAGTTAGCAAACATGACGGTAAAAATAACCGGCATCAGCATCATCACCTTGGCCTGAGTTGGATCTGGCGGCGGTGGGTTCAGACGTTGCTGAATGAACATGGAAATACCCATGAGCAACGGCAACACGTAATACGGGTCGTGCTGGGTTAAATCATGTATCCAGAATATGAATGGCGCCTGACGTAACTGTACGCTTTCAACCAGCACCCAATACAAGGCGATAAACACCGGAATCTGGATGAGGATTGGTAAGCAACCGCTCATTGGATTTACTTTTTCCTGACGGTATAAATCCATGGTTGCCTGAGTCAGCTTTTGCTTGTCATCGGCATAACGTTCTTTCAAAGCTTCCATACGCGGCTGCAAACGCTTCAGCGCGGCCATGGAGCGATAACTCTTCGCCGATAACTTGTAAAACAGAATCTTGATGACAATAGTAACCAGGACAATCGACCAACCCCAATTGCCTACGACATCGTAAATCTTTTGCATCATCCAGAAGATGGCAATTGAGATAAACCAGAACCAGCCGTAATCAATCGTCAGATTCAGATTTGGTGCAGCAGCTGACATTTGATCAGCGATTGCAGGACCGGTGTATAACTTGCTTTCGGTCGCAATCTTGCCGCCAGCCGGAGCCGTTAAGGTAGAACCCAACACACCAATGGTATACATGCCATTTGGCAGCACGCGCGAGTAGTAATTCGCTGGAGCTGTCTGCGACGGAATCCACGCACTAATAAAGTAATGCTGAATCATGGAAGCCCAGCCACCAGTAATGGCGAGATCAAGATTCTTTTCTTTCATTTCTTTAAAAGTAATCTTCTGGAATGGCTTGGCCTGGCTAGAAATCGCGGCACCGAAATAGGTTGCCAGGTTAATCAAGCCGCCGTTGCCAGCCGGAGGTGTATCCATACGCGAGAGCTGGGTGTAAACATTGCCACTCCACGGGTGATTAGAATTGTTAGCCAGCTCATAGCCAACTTTGACTTCATAGCTGCCACGCGTGAAGGTGTAGGTTTTCACGGCCTGGATGCTGCTGTCATTCGGACTTTGCCAATGCAGTTTGACGACCAGCTCGTTTTGGTCAGGTTGTAAGGCATAATCAGATTTTTCTGCCGAGTAAATCGCTTGCTGGGTCGTGGTATCTGGGCCATCAACGCCGAGTAAACCACTTTCAGCTATGTAGCGATTTTTTGGATCGTTAGTCATCAAGGTAAACGGGGTTTTGGAACCCAATTCCGCTGGATATTGAATCAAGTTCGATTCAACGATATCACCGCCGATGGTATCAATACTGATTTCGAGAACGTCGGTCTTCACTTTGACCAACTTGCCAGTATCAGATACCGGCACATTTGCCGGTGCCGCTACGGGAGCAGCAACAGCAGGCGCAGTTGACGCTGTGTTGGCAGCTGTCGGCACGAAGCGGTTAGCCTCGGCAGCAATTTGCGACTGCATCAAGGTTTGCGGCGCTGCTTTATCAACCGCATGATCCTTTTCCCACGCTTCGTATATCATTAACCCGGTAATACCGAGCAGGATAAACAATCCGATGCGCGCAAAATCCAAAATTTTATCTAACATAATTGCCTTCTGATTTAATTAGGGAACTGGGTCTAATCCGCCCGCATGCCAGGGATGGCAGCGCAGCAAACGTCTGGTAGTTAAATAAATACCCTTCAAGCAGCCATGCTGTTCAATAGCAGTGACGGCGTAATGGGAGCAGGTAGGTTCAAAACGACAGCAATTACCCAACAGCGCGCTAATCGCGTAGCGATAACAGCGTATGAGTGTGATGAGCATAGACTTCAACACTGAATTGCCTGCCATAAGTGATCGATATCGTTACGTAAGGTCTTGGAATCCACTGCACTGCATCCGGCGCGTATCATCACCACCAGATCCAGCCCCTGAAGATTTGCCATCGACTGACGGAAACTCTCCCGGATTATTCGCCTCACCCGATTTCGGTCTACAGCACGCCGCAGATGTTGTTTGCCCGCGATAATACCTAATCGTGCATATGAAAACTGATTGGGCGTAAATAGGACGAGCAGATACGGACGCGAGACTTTCCTAGGCTTAGCGGCAAATACAGACTGAACCTCGTGTTTGCTGGCCAGCCTGTATTTACGTGAATAACTAAACGGCAAGCCTTTTACGGCCTTTAGCACGACGGCGGCTTAATACAGCGCGACCATCTTTAGTTGCCATACGAGCACGAAAACCGTGGGTTCTTTTTCTTTTTACGTTACTTGGTTGAAATGTTCTTTTCATAATTAAGATCCTAATACTAAAGCTTTCTCTAGAGGGTGCCTATCTTAGGGGCTGAAGGGGGCATTGTCAAACCAAAATGGCCGGTTTTCAACAGCTTGCACGGAAGCCGGGAAAGGAGGTGGCAAAAAATAGCCATTAAAATGCTAACCAGTTGATTATATTGGGTTATATCCCGGACCGAATGGTCTATACTTATGATACATAAAACCAGTTTAACCCCGAGGAGCAGGTCATGCGGGAGAGGAAAAAACTAGATTTCCAGAATCGGCTGGGTTTGCTGAAAGACGGGCTGAATCGTCTCGCCGCCAACCCGAATGCGAGCCCTGAAGAAAGGAAGAATGCCGAAGCCCTCATCGGCCAGCTGACGACCTGGGAAATCGACCTGCAACGACCACTCAAAAAGAACTCGCTGCCCAAGCTATCTGGCCTATATGACACTATCCTGAATAAAGAACCAAATCGAGGCTTAATCGAGCAAGTAGAAGCCCAACTCGAGGAAAAGTATCGCTCACAATCCGAGAGCTATAACCGCATCGAAAGTCTCGAGCAACGCCTGAAAGCACTCGAGAAAACGATGAAAGTCGGCGCCAAAGATCACAACAATCCCCATCAATCCGCGGCAAAAGCCTTACTACGAAAAACCAGAGCCTGGCGCGGTGATATCAATGACATCAAAACCATATTGAAGTCGCCGGGTTATGATGAAAAACAACATATTGGCTTACTTGTTCACGATGTGAGTAATTTGTTACAAGAAATGGATAAAGCATTGAACTCCAAAAAAATTAGACCGCTTGCGGACAATAGTCGGTTGTTTCCAGCGCCTGCTCAGCAAACAGAGCAACAAGACACAATAAGCGCAACTCAAAAATTAAAAAAGAATGATAAAAGATGAGGAGGGTGTCATGAGAACCAGTGGTGGAAATCAACAAGATCCAGTTGTAGCTCTTGTAAAGCAATTAATACAGATTGATCAGGCAAGAAATAAGCTGGAAAGCTTGATTATCTCTATATCTCTAGCATCCGCAATTAATCTGGATCGGAATATTGATGACATCAATGAAGAGGCTGCAAAGAAAAACCTGGATATCCGTGATAGAGCCCTGGCGCTATCTAAGGCAGAAGATAAGCTCGCAGAAATGCTAAAAAGCAATAAGGCGCTACACGAGGCATATAAAAAACTGGAGAATAATTCCGAATTTACCTTAGATCAAAACGCATCCACAAAAGAAAAAATGTTGCGTGAAGAGCTTAAAAAAGCTGGCGTGGTCATGCAACCCCAGTCGCAGCAAACAGCTGTAAAAGCATCCACTCCACCGGCTAGAAGCGTGTTACCGCCGCCATCACGGCCAGTAAAATCTGCATCAGCACCGGCGCAAATGATGAGTGAGGAAGAAAGACAATTTCGAATTGATTTTTTAGCTGTAAAACATTTCTGCAGCAACAAGTATTACAACCTCATGCAATATGAACAAGTAGGGAGAAAAATTGATGATATAGAAAATAGCATCCTAAAGTACGAACGTGTCGACAAAGATATTTTGGCGATACGCAAAGAGCTATGTGAGGTATTAAACGGGATTATTGGTAATCAGAAACCAACAACAGGAATCTTAAAATCGAAGCATGAGAAAATGTATGACAAGAGATTAACTAAAATTGCTATGTGTATACAACAGTTAGGTGGTGTAGTCGAAAATAAAGAATATGGTGCTTTAGCCGATAAAGCCTTTCAAAAGAAAAAAATTGAGCCTGAAAAAGTATTTAAGGAGGGAGAATTCAGGAGTCAAGCTCAACAGCCACTCACAAGAAAAAACTCACTCACAAAATAATTATAAAAAATGGAATACTGCTGAGGAGATTCGCAATGAGTACAAATCATCAAGACTCACGACTTGAGTCGTTGCAAATTGTTCTCGATGAATTATATACACAACTCGTGTTGCACCAGCGTGCGAGTGAAAAACAACCTGCACCACTTGCGTACGAAGTCAGCCTGACGAAGGATTTGCGCGATACTTTAATCGCTTTAACCGGTATTAACGATGCCAATCAATTGAAGTTCTTTTATCAGTTAGCGCAGAAAAATCTGCATGACATTAAATGTCAGATTAGTAAATATGCTGGCGATACACATCAACTAGAACACATCAACATGCTCGTGGAAAATGCAGCGAGAGAATTAAAATATTTATCCTGTCAGCCGAAAGAACGCGTACATCATCACGACCTGCGATAGTTCGTTACCAACGATTTCGACTGGCTGGTTGATAACAATCTTTATCATCCAGCAGTTTCTTAATCGCAGGCACGTGACGAGCATCATAGATATGTTGAAGGCATGCTTCTAGCGTCTGAAGATAATCAGCCTGCAAACTAATCTTATGAAAAATACTATG
>CAZWPD010000084.1:0-6315 GCA_964636145.1 uncultured Coxiellaceae bacterium | reverse complement strand
TATCCCAGAGACGATCGGAGGCGCCGAGTGTGAGAGTGCCGTTTAAAATGTTGGTGGCGCCAACGTTGAATACTGTGTTATTCAGCACGAGATTGCCGCCGCCACTGACATTGAATGCGTCGCCATATGCGCTGATAGTATTGCTGAGGATAGTGACATAGCCTGTCGCCGCGCCAACGCGTGCGTTGCTGTTATAAAGTTCGATTGCTGTGCCAACTGTGCCAGTGAGGCTGAATAACAAGCTGTTAGTGTCACCGCTGCCGAGTACGAGTATCTTATCCGTGCCGAGTGCATTCACGTGCGTGACATTGAGTGTGCCAGCGTATGTGGCAACTAAACCGCTGAAACCTGAGTTATCACCGCCTAAATTAACTGTACCGCTGTTCCAGTTGTAAATACTGCCGCTGCCAGTGATGGTGTTATTGACTGTTAAGGTATCGATGCGTTCGAATTGTAATGCTGCACCGCTTGCAATATTAATCGTACCTGTGCCTTGCGTACCGGTGGTCCCGCCAGGCGCACCAATTTTCACGATGCTGGAATTAATATTCAGTCCGCCTGAGAAGCTATTGTTACCGGTTAATAATACGATGGCGCCATTATTTGTGACGGAACCTGTTCCGCTAATATTGTTGCCGAAGAAGAAGCCGTCCGCGCGTGCGAAGATCAAGCTACCATTATTGGTAATGTCACCACTGCCAAGATCGCCGCCTGAGCCGCCGTTATTTAATGAAACGGTACCGCCGCTGATGGTGGTCCCGCCGCTGTATGTATTAGTGTTTGTAACAGTCAGTGTACCGCTGCCAGATTTAGTAAATGAACCACCACCTGACATGACACCGCTAAATGTAGCGGATGAATTATCGCCGCCGGCCGTTAATGTGCCGCTGCCAAGTGTAATATTGCCAGCACCAGCAATCGAGCCAACCGTATCACTGTTATTTGCAAGATTAAATACAGCACCCGAAGCCACGCTAACAGCTGTTGAGTCAGGCAACACATCGGATGCACCGAGCGCTAATGTGCCGAGGTTAATCGTTGTTGCGCCCGTGTAAGTGTTGGCACCGGATAAAGTGAGTGTGCCAGTGCCTAATTCCACTCCTTTGGTGAGCCCGCCTGTCCCTGAAATGACGCCTGAAATGCTGCCGCTTCCGGCTATATCGATACCAAGGCCACCGTTCATGGCGACAGCATTGTTAATGCTTAATGTGCCGCTATTTAAAATACTGAGCGTGGCAGCGATGGAGGTGATGGGGCCGCTGAAGCTAATGTTGCCAGTATTTGCTCTGAAGTTGGAGTTAAGTGTAAACGTTGTATTTGCTGTGGAGGCTGCACTGTAACCCGTGCCAACAACGATTCTGTTAAAGCCGCTATCATAACTATAAAGCGCATCAGTATCATTGAGTGATCCGAGTACGCTAATGAGATTAGCTGTTGTGATTGATTGCGCCGTACCAGTGCCAATCGTAAAGACTCCGCTGCTAATATTTGACGTTGTAATACCAGTATTCTCAGCAGGAGCGAGCAGGGCGACACTGCCTTTTGCTGCGGCATCATTTAGATAAATTAATATTGGTGTATTAGCAGCGATGGTGCTGCTGCCATCTAAATTTTTCAGGAAGTAGTAAGATCCATTATTACCGGTGCGTGTGGTATCAGTGACGTTGCCGGCAATAACCATATTGACTGCTGAATTCGCCGCGCCTGGTGTTGATCCAGAAATGGCGATTGGTGCATTGTTGCTGAAAGAATTGCGTAAGTAAGGATAGGAGGCGCCTTCAATGATACCCCAAGTATTCGTGAAGTCGAATCCGGAGAAAGTTGCTTGCTGCATCATTTGCGTCGTGTTTCTGCTGCTGCCGCTGCCACCGACGCCAGATGTATCGCTATCATAATAATTATTAGAACCAATAACCGCGCCACCTGCATCGATACCTAGCAAGCTTCCGCGAGAGCCTACCTGTGTGGAGAAGATTCGAGCTTGACTATAGGTGTTATTGAAAGTTGCGGAGCCGGACGTTAACCATGTCACGCCAACCAGGCCGCCAACGCCAAAATAATCAACCGGTGTCGGATTTGAGCTGACGACACCAGTGGAATAAACATTAGTGATGCTAATCGGGCCGTTGCCAATCATGTTGCCAGCGAGCGCGCCAACTGCTTTATTGCCCGAGACATTGACATTATATAAACCTAAATTGTTGACCGAGAAGCCGCTGCCTGTAGTGCCAAATAAGCCAGCGGAATGACTGTCTACTGGGTTGTTGATGTAGAGATTGCTGATAGTGTAGCCATTACCATTGAGTGATCCGGTAAACTCAGTACCGCTAATTAAATTATTGATGAGATTATTGCTAATGCCAATCGGATGGAAACCTGCGCCAGAAGAAGTGCTTGCTTCTGATCCCCAAATTTCGGCTTTGTTATTCAATGCATTCGATAAATCAATGTTATTAGCAAGTGTATAATTGCCATCTAATGCCGCACCCATTAATTGCAGTTGGTGAGCGTTCGAAACATTCGTGTTGTATTCCATCATCAATATGGGCCGCGTACTGCCGGCAAACAAGAACCACGTTGTATTGGGCGCTGTCGCGCTAGCGCTTGGTGTGTCGCTGATACTCCAACCTACGTTGCTAAATGTTGTACGGTCAGAAAGATTAGCGGTGCCGCCATTGGTGCAAACACCATTAAAGCAGCCACCGGTGACATTCGCAAACGGATTGCCAGCATTAACGCTTGTGCTGATACTGTATCCAGTTGTATCCGTGTCCCAGAAACTATTCTGAATTGTCGAGCCGGTATTGTTATAGCCGATCAATCCGCCTGCGGCACCGCCACCGCCAATACTGACAGCGCCAGTGCCATAACCGTTTGAAATAACAACCGGGTTGGCTGTACCATCTGAGTAACCAATCAAGCTGCCGCGTGTCCCACCGGGTGCGGTCACGCTGGCTGTTGAATAGACGTTGGTAATAGTCGTGCCGTTATTAATCACACCAATCAAACCGCCAGTAGCATTGTAACCTGTGGGTGCAGCTGTCACTGAGCCAGAGGTATAAATATTTTGAATGAGTGTGTTATTTCCAATGACATTACCTGCGAGAATACCGCCTGCCGATCCGCCGCTGATGTTAGCATTGGTAATGCTGATATTTTGTAATGTCACGCCAGTGCCGGTTGATCCAAATAAACCGAAGGTTGGCTGTGACGTGTTGTTGATATAGAGTCCGTTGATGATGTAACCGTGTCCATCTAGCGTGCCGATAAATTCAGTGCCAGCCATGCTGTTGGTGTTGCTGCCGGTACCGACAGGGTAAAATCCTTTGCCAGATGCAGTGCTGGACTGTGTGCCCCAGACTTCCGATTTATTATTTAGTACATTGGTTAAATTGATATTATTTGCCAGGTGGTAATTCCCATCGAGTGCTGCACCCATCAATTGTAATTGATGCGGTGTCTTGATGGTTTCACTCCATTCCATCGCGAGCATTGGGCGCGTTGAATTTTCAAACATTAACCATGTCACATTTGGTGGCGTCGCATCTGTAAATGCGCCACCTGTGGTGCCGTTAGAAATGCTCCACACGCCTTCACCTAGTCCGCCGGCAAATGCCAGCGTGCTTAAGTAGGTGTTGATTGTCATCCCGCCGCTGAATGCAGAAGCTTCACCAAAATAGTCTGCGCGGATACCAATTGCATCACCAAAACCTGGCGAAGTAGTGGAATCGTAACCGCTAGCGATAATCGTGCTGCCAGTATCATTACCGGCAAATCCACCGATACCGCTGCTTTGCAGATTCACTACACCGCCTGCGCCAACAGCGGAAACGACACCAGAACTGTATGCACGTTTAATAGTGGCAGCATTATTAAAGCCGATAAAACCACCGACATTGCTGCTGGCGGCGGTTGTCGTGACATTGCCAATACTGTAGGAATCAGTAATTAAACCAAGGTTTTGACCGACGAATCCGCCAATATTGGTGCCAGCACCGTTGATGGTGACGTTCCCTGCACTATAAGATGTCCTCACTGTGCCGCCGCTCATCAAACCAACGACACCGCCGACATTTGTTGTGCTTGCCGCAGTTGTGATATTTCCAGTGTTGTAGACATTAGTAATGATGTTGAGTGCGTTATTTTCAATTTGTCCGAATAAGCCACCGATATGATTGCCGGCAGCAGCAGTTGTGATAACGTTGCCCGTGTTATAAACATTATTGACGGATGGATTGCCGCTTCCAGGGCCGCCGTTTTGATAAGCAATCGCACCGCCAAAATAATTTGAAGCAGCATTACCTGATGAGTAAACATTGCCAGTGTTATAAGAATTGCTAATTGATATACCATTGTTGCGTCCAATTAACCCGCCCGTGACTTCGCGTCCAGTGATGTTGGCGGTGTTGTATGAATTCGTTATCGTTGCTGTGCCGTAGCTCCCGCCAGCAATACCGCCGACATCTGTATAATTAGCGCCGGTAACGACTGCCGTGTTGTATGCATTGGTGATATTGCCTTCGTTGTATCCAATTAAACCGCCGAGTGAACTTGAGCCGGCTGCACCTGTACCTGTCACTGTGCCGACAGCATAAGAATGATTAGCAGCAAATGTTGTGCCTAATACCGATGCGGTGAGTGATCCAGTGTTCGAGCCGATTAATCCGCCAATCCGATTGTCTGATCCGCTGACAGCGCTTGCGGAGCGAACATTAGTTAGTGTCGCGCCGACGTTCAAACCAACGATGCCGCCAACATAGGTATGACCTGATATCGTTGCAACATTGCTGTAACTGTTGTCATAGGTAGTTGAAACATTATATGCAGTGGTGATGGAACCACGATTTTCACCGACGATACCGCCGACGACATCATATCCTGTAACGTTTGCATTGTTGTAAACATTGCTAATAGTGGATCCAGCTTGTTCTGCGTAACCGGCGATACCACCAACGTAAATATGTGATCCAGCCGAAACGACCCCGCGGTTGTTGGAGTTAGTAATACTGCCAGCAACGTTGTAACCAACCAGTCCGCCTACAAAACGTGCGTCGGGCCCGCTGGTGCCTGTGATCGTGCCAGTATTGAATGAATTTGTTTGCACGATGCCATAGTTGAGACCCACTATACCGCCAACCATATGGTTACCCGAAACGCTAGCTGCATTTGATGAGTTGGTGATGGTTCCACTCGAATAGCCAGCAATACCGCCTATGTAGTAGTAATTGGTTCCGACAACTGTGCCCTGGTTGTTGGAGTTGGAAATGGTGCCATTTGGATGTAAGTAACCAGCAATGCCGCCAACGTGATTAGCACCAGTGACCGCGCCAGTGTTGTAAACAGTATCAATCAGCGTTGTGCCAAATGTGAAATCACTACCGCCGGCAATACCGCCGACATACACATGCGTGCTGCCGCCATCGATCACGCCATTGTTGTGAGAGCTGGTAATGGTGCCGTAGTTAACACCTGCGATACCGCCAATATGTGAATTACCAGCGCCACCCGTGGTCGCGGTCACACTACCATTATTATATGAACTACTTTGAATGATGTTGCGATTAACACCCGCAACACCACCAACCATGTATGCGCCGGTGATGGTGCCAGTGTTACTGACGGTGCTTAATACACTGAGCGCTTCTGTGCTGCCTGCGACACCGCCAACATAATTACGGCCGGTGATGGTGCCGCTATTTGATGAATTGGAAATAGCACCATCGTTGCGTCCAGCAATACCGCCGACCTTATCAATGCCACTGACAGTGCTGCTACTATTCGAACTTAAAATAGTTGAAGTTGGATCGTTATAACCAACCAGACCGCCGACATTGCTTTGATGCGTCGCAACATTGATTGTCATGTTGCTGCTGGAGTTAGAAATATTGCTGCCGCTAAAGCTGTATCCGACTAACCCACCAAACCAGTTGGTATCTGTCGTATTGTTAAGGCCAACAAGCGAGCCTGTTGTTGAGCTTGATGTAATCGTACCGCCTTGCATGAGGCCAACTAAGCCACCGACGCCGTGCGAACCAGAAATGACGCCACTTGATGTCACCGTAGTGAGTCTGCCGCCTGGATTGAGACGGCCGACAATGCCGCCAGCATAAAAATAATCGTTGGCGGTGACAGCTGCGCTGCTGGATGAGTTGCTGATCATGCCGTTGTATTCACCTGCCACGCCGGCGATGCGATTGGCACCCGTCACGTTGCCGGAAACAGTAATATTTTCCAAAAGCGTAAAGGTGCTGTTTCCTAAGCCGACAAGGCCGCCAACTTGCGCGCCGCCGTTTGCGGTGATGCTCACATTAGCTA
>CAZWPD010000083.1:0-6439 GCA_964636145.1 uncultured Coxiellaceae bacterium | reverse complement strand
TCATCCCTCTTCCAACGGGCAATTTTTCCTCAGAAGAACCATTTCATCTCCGTCTACATCCTATCAGGTGTTAGCTCGTTATGGGGGGAGGAAAAATGATTGACGAACAAAAAATTGATCGACGTAAAATGATCGGTACCGCTCTAATTAATGCAGCCTCAATGGTGTTATTCCCTGGGATGGTCTTCGCCGCATCCAAGAAAGCAAAAAGCGGCAAAACGTGCCGGAAATGTCTTGTACCTGTTTATGAAAAGGTCTGCAAAGATCAAAAGGGACGACAAGTATGCACTAAAGAAAAGGTTGGGTGCTCCGTCTTTGAGCAGGTCTCTTGCTGACTATAAACTGATTTATCGACTCGGCACATTTCAAAATGATTTCCTTAAAATATGCACTCCTACATCAGCCGAGTCGCAGCTTTCCCATTATTCTTAAAATGAAATGTCAATGCAGCAGGCATAGCGCTGAGGTTATGCGTACGGTCGATTTGTTGCGGGATGCCGGGATTTCTGTTACTTTTGACCCCAATTGAGCATATATTTTGTTTTTGCTCTCAGCTTCGAGGAGCTTTTATATGAAAAAATCCCGAACAGGTTGCGCATTATTGCTCATTTTGTTCGTAGTCGCTATTTTCATCGGCGTTGCAATTTGGAGTCAGACATCCGGCAACTCCGAAAAGGAATCTTCGGGTTCCCTGGCTGATCTATTCGATTTCGGAAACAAAATAGGCGTCATTACGATTGAAGGCACTCTGACTTCTTCCGATGAAGTACTAAAACAGCTTCGAAAATACAGAAGGAAATCCTCAATTAAGGCTATCGTGATCAGAGTCAATTCGCCTGGAGGAACCGTTGCCCCAGCCCAGGAGATCTACCGGGAAATAGCCAAAACGAAAAAGAAGAAACCCGTTGTCGTCTCAATGGAAACCGTTGCAGCGTCTGCAGCCTATTACATCTCCAGCAGTGCGGACCGGATTGTTTGTTCGAAAGGAACAATAACCGGAAGCATAGGCGTGATTATGATGCTCCCTGAGATTCATAAGATAATTGAAAAGATCGGAGTTGACGTAAACGTAGTAAAAGCGGGTAAGTTTAAGGATATCGGCAGCACATTTAAGCCCCTCACTGATGAAGAGCGAAATATCCTAGAAACCTTTGCTACGGAAATTCATGAGCAATTCATTTCCGACGTCGCCGAAGGACGACAGGGTAAAATTGAACTTGCGAATCTGAGACAAATTGCCGATGGTCGCTTTTTTACAGGCGAACGGGCAAAGGAATATGGTTTGGTGGATTCCATCGGAAACTTTTTTGATGCCGTGACTCTTGCGGCTGAACTTGGCGGCATCAAAACGGAGCCGGAACTTGTGTATCCCAAGAAGAAGTGGGACAACTTCATGGATGTTTTGGCGGAATCGGCAGCCGGAGCTGCAGTGAAAACGTATCAAAAGGTACGTGCGGCAAGTCCTGCTGCACCGGAACCTCATTAATTCTCTTGCTGAAATGGAGATGTTCGTATGGTGATTAAGGAGTCTTTAACGTTCGACGATGTCCTGCTGAAGCCGTGCTATTCGGAAGTGCTGCCGACGGAAACCGATGTCAACACGCTACTCACCAGAGAAATCAGTTTGAACATCCCATTGGTGAGCGCCGCCATGGACACGGTTACCGAGTCTGAAATGGCAATCGCCCTTGCTCGCCAGGGCGGCATTGGAATTATTCATCGAAATCTATCTATTAAAGATCAGGCCCGAGAAGTTGACAGGGTAAAAAGATCTGAATCCGGCATGATCGTGGATCCCATTACGATCAACCCCGATCAAAGGATCGCTGACGCTCTTGCCATCATGAAAAAGTACCATGTCTCCGGCGTTCCTGTTACCATTAACGGGTACTTGAAAGGCATTCTCACCAATCGAGATCTCAGATTTCAGGAAAACTTGGATTTGAAAGTCGAAGAAGTGATGACCAAGGAAAACTTGGTCACGGTTGACGAAAAGATAGGCATTGAAGAATCTAAGTCACTCTTGCACAAGCACAAAATAGAAAAACTTCTCGTGGTTGATAAAGATTATCGTCTCAAGGGACTCATTACCATCAAAGACATTCAGAAAGCGATAACATACCCTGAATCGTCCAAGGATCCATTAGGACGACTCAGAGTCGGTGCGGCAGTCGGAGTAGGTAAAGATCGCGAAGAACGAGTAGCCGCACTTGTGAAACGGGGAGTTGACGTCATTATTGTAGATACTTCACACGGCCACTCCAAGAATGTCATCGAAACGATAAAGCTTATCCGTAGCCACTATTCGAAACTCCAGATTATCGGCGGAAATGTAGCCACCAAAGAGGCTGTTGAAGATCTCGTGAAAGCCGGGGTTGACGGAGTTAAGCTCGGAGTAGGTCCAGGATCCATTTGCACAACGAGAATAGTAGCCGGAGTCGGTGTTCCCCAGATAAGTGCAATACTTGATTGTGCGAAAGCGGCTGAGAAGTTAGGTGTGCCTCTCATAGCGGACGGCGGCATAAAGTTTTCGGGCGATATCACGAAAGCTCTGGCTGCCGGAGCCAGCACTATCATGATAGGAGGCCTCCTGGCCGGCACCGACGAAAGTCCAGGAGAGATGGTGCTCTATCAAGGTAGATCTTACAAATCCTATAGAGGCATGGGATCCCTGGAAGCAATGAAGGAAGGATCCAAGGACAGGTATGGGCAACACGAAAATGTATCCGACCAGAAACTCGTTCCGGAAGGTATCGTGGGTATGGTTCCCGCGAAAGGACCGGTGGCCAATTCCGTGAATCAGCTCATCGGAGGTCTTAAGGCCGGCATGGGATATTTGGGGGCTCGAAATTTACCGGAACTGCGCGAGCGTGCGGAGTTTATACGCATAACGGCTGCAGGTCTGAAAGAATCTCATGTTCACGATGTTGTGATAACCAAGGAAGCCCCAAATTACCGAATTGAATCCTAAGCAACGGAAGATACGTTTATGATCAGAGCAACTATTCTCGGTGCCACGGGATATACGGGCATTGAACTCATTCGCATACTTTCATCACATCCCGAAGTTCGGATTATTGCAGGTTCATCTCGTCAGTGGGCCGGCAAGAATATCAATGCGGTTTTAAGACAGGTAAATCCCCAAAAGAGCTTTGAACTGCACACGATAGAAGAAGTTTTGGCCAATCCCTCGGCCGATGTGGCGTTTTTGGCCTTACCTCATGGTGAATCCGCTGCAGCGGCTGACCGACTATTTAGAGCCGGCATTAAAGCAATAGATTTGTCTGCAGACCTTCGCCTTCGAGATGTTTCGGTATATGAAAGCTGGTACGGTAAGCATCATCATCCGGGCTTATTGGATGAAGCCGTGTATGGACTGCCCGAGCTTTACAGAGACGAAATCAAATCCGCTAAACTGGTTGCGAATCCAGGCTGTTATCCCACCACTGTAATCTTGGGCACCGCTCCTCTTTACAAAATCGAGGAAATTGATGCCGGACGCCCAATCGTGGATTCTAAATCCGGCATTTCCGGCGCGGGGCGCGGGGCAAAGCTTAACACGAGCTTCTGTGAATCGGGGGAAGGTTTTAAACCGTACGGCGTCACCCGCCACCGTCACATTCCAGAAATGGAACAAGAGCTTTCAAAGATTGCCGGCCGGGAAGTCAAGGTAAGGTTCACCCCTCATCTATTACCGATCTCTCGGGGCATGATTTCGACAATGTATTTCCCGTTGGTCGGCTCCGTCTCCGTGGATACAATTCGAAATGCTTACACGGACTTTTACAAGAGTGATCCATTCGTACGCATATTACCGGCCGGCGCTTTTCCTGACACAGCTTTAGTCCGGGGTTCCAATCAGTGCCACATTTCCGTGGAATTGGATGACCGCACCGACCTCCTCATTGTGATGGTCGCAATCGACAATCTCACCAAAGGAGCTTCAGGAACGGCAGTGCAAAACATGAACATCATGTTGGGTTTGGACGAAACTGCGGGCCTCGATGGATTGTCTCTATTTCCGTAAACCTGAATTAGGAGGCGGGCATGTCCCTCGAAAAGAAAGATATAGGTGTTGATCTGGGTTTGTCGGATGAGGAGAAACGAGAACTGCATGAGATAGCTCGTACGGTGATCGAATCCAGGGCCAAGGGTGAGAAACCGCCTTCATTTCGTGCACAGGGCGGAAAGCTCACGGAAAAACGAGGAGCTTTCGTAAGCATTCATAAAATGGGTATGCTGCGGGGATGTATAGGCTCACTGGAACCTCAACAATCTCTCTATGAAACCATAGAAGAAATGTCCCAAGCGGCGGCGTTCAGGGATCCCAGGTTTGCTCCTGTAGTTGAAGAAGAATTGCCCTATCTCGAAATCGAAATATCCGTGTTGACTCCAATGGAAAAGATCACGGACCCTGCTTTGATACAGGTCGGCAAACATGGCATCCTTATACGAAAAGGCTACAGGTCCGGTCTGCTGCTGCCGCAGGTTGCAGCCGAAAGAAATTGGGACTACGTGACTTTCCTGAATGAAACGTGTCGCAAGGCAGGCCTACCGACCAATGCCTGGAAGGACGAGGATACCGAGATATATGTCTTCTCAGCCGATGTCTTCTGATCCCATCGAGAAGGCTCCACGCATAAATAAGACGGCAGTGGCTCTCATTTCGGGTGGATTGGATTCGGCTCTGGCCATCAAGCTCGTCCAGATGCAGGGGATCGAAGTCATTGCCCTGCATTTTACATCGCAATTTACGGCAATCGATCCACGGAAAAAAGATACCATCGTTGTGGAAAGCGCACGAGAACTGGGAGTTCCTCTCCATTTCATTAAGAAGGGTGACGATTTTGTCGATATAATTCGCCACCCGAAATATGGTCACGGTAAGAATCTCAACCCATGTATTGATTGTAGAATCTATACGCTCAAACTGGCGAAGCAATTTATGGAAGAAATGGGAGCGGGTTTTCTCGTGACCGGCGAAGTTGTCGGTCAAAGACCAATGTCTCAGCTCAAGAATACCCTTCGAATGATAGAAAAACGAGCCGGTTGCGACGGCCTGATTGTACGACCGTTGTCTGCGCAGTTTCTCCCGCCGAGTCTTCCCGAATTGGAAGGTCTTGTGCAAAGAGAATCGCTCCAAAGGATTGCAGGACGTGGACGCAAAATACAGCTCCGCTTGGCAAAAGAATTCGGGTTAACCAAATTTGCGGCCCCTGCCGGCGGATGTCTTTTAACCGACAAGATCTTTTCAAAGCGTCTGCGGGACTTATTGGAACATGATCATTCCGTGGATGATCTTCAGCTTGAATTGCTCCATTTAGGGAGACACATCAGATTTAGGCCGGACCTTAAGATAATAGTCGGCAGAAGTGAGATCGAAAACGACATCATTGATCAACCCAAGTTCAGAGGGATGCGTTTGAAACCGTTCGATTTTCCCGCACCGGTCGTGTTTTGCGCGGGAAAACCAACGGAAGATGAAATACCGCTTATTGCCGGGGTATTAATGCGATACACAAAGCCGGTTCTACGGGGAAATCGAATAATCATTGAAGATGAATTGGAAGCGTCCAGAGTGATTGAGCACAATACCGTGACGGATGATGATTGGATTTCCCAAAGGCTCATATAACAATGATGAGCCGCTTTTTTCGAGAGGAGTCGATTTAGTGCAATGCTGTAACTGCGGCCGTGAATTGAACGAAAGCGCCGATGTGCAAAAGTGTCCATTCTGCGGTTACAACCCCGAGCTGGAAAGTTCATCGGAAGGGATTGATATTGTACCCGAAGACCTCAGCATACCCCTGGAATATAGCCCCTGGGAAGATCATGAGAACATCGGGTTTGCTGAAGGACTCTTTCGCACATTGAAATTGACCATGCTCAACCCGCATTCGTTTTTCGCAGGAATGCCCAAGAGATCGCCCCTGTCGCTGCCCATTTGGTATGCATTTCTCATTGAGACCACAGGTGCCGTAGTGGGACTAATCTGGTCCCTAAACTCGGGAAATCAGCTTTTCGGTTCAATATCTACTCCTCTGGGAGTAATTGCCGTCGGTATTCTGCTGCCGTTTGCGGCCTTGGCTTCGGTGCTGCTGTGGGCCGTTGTGCTTCACGTTTCGTTGCTCATGGTCGGGGGCGCAAAGGACAAGCTTGAAACCACCCTTCGGCTTGTCTGCTACACATCCGGACCGGAATTGCTGAACGTGATTCCCGTAGTTGGTGGAATTGTAGGATTGTTCTGGAAGATTTACATCACCATCGTAGCCATTACCAAAGTGCATGGCATAAGTGCGGGCCGAGCTTCCGGTGCAGTGATGCTTCCAGGGTTGCTGTGCTGTGGATTGCCTTTGGTGGGATTGGGAATTGCGCTTGTATTGCTTGCGTGAAGTAATTAGAAGTAGATGCCTATTTCGAACCCGTAAAACATCCAGTC
>CAZWPD010000082.1:0-6449 GCA_964636145.1 uncultured Coxiellaceae bacterium | reverse complement strand
TGCTCTACCAACTGAGCTACGCCAGCGTTGGGGCTAGGGTTGGAATTTTATAGGAATATTGAGAAATTTCAATTGTTTTCAGAAAAACAACGTAAAAACATGCTGATGTGGTACGGGAAAGTCGGTATCAGATGATTGCGACGGTAACTCATTAATAAATCGAATAAAATCATATGAATAAAATATAAACACGTCCATTTTCAACGCCTATACTTACTGAATGGAATCGAGAAAACCTCGAGGAGAGCGGCAATGAAAAGCAGAGATGATAAAAAGACTGAGTCTATTAATGAATCCGGCGCATCTGCCACATCGCCTGGTCATCGAAGTCCGAGACCTATTGATGAAGAACTGGACCGAGTCAATACCAAGATACGAGCGCAGAAACTAGCGGATGCTGAACAGCAACGAAAAGAGCAGCAGGCACGCGAGGAAGCACGTGAGGCGGCGAGAGCTAATACGCAACAGCGTGATCTTGGCGCATTAAAGCAATTCGTTAATAATGTTATTACTGCGCAAAGACTTGATTATCTGTATCGTAATATAGAAGAGAAAGATCGATATATTCTTTTTCTACTTAAACCAGATAACACAAAAGAGCAGGATAGAGCGAGGAACTCGCTGCAAGCATTTGTAAATAGTTTCACAGTTGAAGATATTCAAACACTGGAAGCCTTCCTGAATAAAGCTGAAAATGGTGTATATAAACTTTACTCCCGCTTACCAGCTGACGCCGATGCATTCTTGAAAGCCGTTTCAATTCCAGACATTGTGTTTGCCGAGTTAAAAGCAAAGCTGGAAGAATTGCGTCACTTGCAATTAAATCAGCAGCTGTCTCAACCAGCTGCTGTAAGCGCCACCAAGACATCTAGCTTTTTTGCAACTCCAGACAAGATCCCGGAGATGATTGCGAACTTCGAACAAACTAAAGATGAAGACGCCTTCCTTGAATCTTTATATAAAACAGATCCAAAGAAATTGGCCGCATATATTAAGCGTCCGCCTGCGCAAATAAATGATCGCGCCATGCATCTCATGAAAGAATGCGATGCACTCAATCAGGTTATTGCTCATGTGGGAAAGATTAAGCAACAAAATTATCATGACCAATTATCAAAGATTTATGAACGCCGGCAGTGGGAACATAAGCTGCCAACAGAGTATCTGAGTGAAATTGGTGTAACCATCATAGAAAAACCGCCAGTAAGAAATGTCGACAAAGGACTGTGGGTAGTCGTGAAAAAAATCGCGCAGATCATCGACAAAACCTGCAACACCCATCTCGTTACCAGCTTGGCGAAAGGTGCGGAAACAGCAAAGATTGAAAGCACGATAGCCAGCCCCAAGGGCAGAGGCAAATAAAAGAACGAGAATAAAGAATTGAACTCAATTACTATTGCGTGCAACTGAGTGCGGCTTCTCGCGCTAACGCTGCTTTACTGATGCCAGAAAAAGCATTTTATCGGCCAACGATAACCATCAAGCCGCCAATCACTGCCATGTGTACCACGAAGGCAAAATATTCTTTTTTGCGGTCATTGGGTGGGCACGACCAGAATGGGTGAAAAATAATATTAGCAATGAGAGTAAAACCAGCTAGAAAAAAGGCGGATGCGTGCGGCCAAACATTAACAATCAAACCAAGACCGCAGACAATTTTTAAACCGATAGCGCCGGGTAATAAATATTCTTCATAGCGCAAATTTTTACGCTGTAGCAATTGCAATAGTGCTTTGCGTTCCATGATGTCTGTTACGGCGCCCAAAATATAAACGATACCAATAATGGCCTGACCAACTAACGCAAACATTTCCATATTACTCTCGCTTCATATTCACTGATAACTGCTGATAATAAATTGCATGGTGTATTTTGCAAGCAGAATATCATTCATTGCCAAAAGTATAATTAACACCAAGACCGAGGACGCTGATTTCGCCAATATTGCCAACCGGAAAGTAATAATTCACACCTAATTCGGCAGCAAAATTTTTATTAAAGTTATAGCTCGTGCCAAGGCCTACGAGTGGTTGAATCTGGTTGCTGTTGGTATTCGCGGAAATGATGCCGCCGACAAACGTTTGGTTATATACGTTTTGATGAGTATAGGCGAGACCACCTTTGGCAAAGACGCTGAAGCCACTTTCAAACGGCGCGATAAACTTGCCGGCAAGATCGACCGAGTAAAGACGGTAGTGATCGGGACCCCAATAGCCATCATTCGCGTAATTATCTTCGTTGACGAAATCGTTATAGCCAGCTTCGAGGGCGAAAAAATCGTTAAATCGATAGCCAATGTACGGGCGTGCCACCAAAGATGAAGAACCGAATGGGAACACACCGCCAAGGGCGGCGCCTTGGACACGGGAATAGGCCACTGCTTCGAGATTACCGCCAATATAGAACCCTTTATAGGCATTGATGCCGGCAGCAGCATTGGTGGCAAGAATTGCGAAAAGGATGGTAAAGCTAATTTTAGCCAAGCGCATGATGGTTTCTCTTTATTATAGTTATGGTGAGAATGTGGGCATTTTAGCGGAATGAAAGAAAATGGCAATGTGAGTTTAAATGATTTGGATGGAACACCCTTCACCCTCACCCTTTCCCTCTCCCGCAACCATGACCTAGTCTCGCCGTGCGTTGTTGGGCGGGAGAGGGAACGTACTTTTAATGATAGTGCAGACACAAACATGACGATAAACCCCGAACGATTTCGTACGGGGTTTAATTGATGCGCACTACTTGATCAGTGAATCGACTGTAGCCTGAATTTTACTGGTGTAAGGCTTGAAGTTAGTCTGATAATCCGCCGGGGTCATCTCATAGAGAATGTCTGGTGTGACACCGAGGTTCTCAATTGGATTACCGCTTACTCGCTCTGCAATTGACTCAGTGACACGGAAAGCATCAATGCCGATATTATTCGGTATCTTGACGTTGTTCACGTAACCACCAGCTCCGGCAGTGCGTGAACCAAGAATGGTGACGCGCTTGTTGTCCTGAAGAATGGTTGGGAAGAAATCACCGCCAGAGAAATCCAGATGATTAGTTAACAGTAAAATTGGACGGGTGTAATGCACATCGGCAGGATTGATGTGATCCACACCTGAAATCCAATACGGACGTGTCAGTTTGTGGCCAGCATCCCACTCAGCAACGATCATACGGTTATAGCTCAATAAGAATTGTGACAATTCATAGGAAACTGGATAGCCGTCCAAATCATCTACGATAGTTGGCACCACCTTGCGCGCATCTTCATCACTTTTAACTTGTTGCAACGCACTAATGGCTTTTTTAGCAAGCATGACATCCGCTTGAGTAATCGCCATGCGATGCTGCGGTGTTTGTAATGGCTGATCAGAAAGCATTGATGCAAGAGTATACAAATAAAATACCGAGCCGCCTGGGTTATCAACTTGATCGATAATCATGGCATCAGTCTGGGACTGGAAGCGCGAGATAATCGCTTTAAAATCTGCGACGGCTTTGTTGTAATCTTCTGGGTGATAAGAAGGTATACGGACATATCCGATTAAATTCTTATTTTGATTCATGTAAATATAAGCATGAAAGGTATCGCTATCACTGCTCTGCCAAATTTTAGCTCCTAAATCTGGAGTGAAAGATTTGCGGCTGCCAAGACCATATGGGTTGTCAGCAAGATTTTCAGCGAAGTTCACGTCCATCATTGGTGTGTGTGACAACAAAGATTTTTTCACCTGTGACTGGAGAGAATTCATATCAGCACGTGGTGTAATTTCTTCCGCTGTATATTCCCAAATTAATTGGATATTAGAAACCGTTTCAGAACCATGTTTTTTTATACCGAGTGTAACCGGGCCTTTCGGAACCTTATAACCACGTGCCGCTTTGCGATTAGTTAACGAAAGTTCAGCGAGAGAGCGATCGGTCGCGAGAACATTTTCTGGAATTTGTGCTTGCACTTCGTTCACGGCATCAAGTGCTGGTTTGCCATCAAAACTAACAACTTCATCACCAACATGAAATGGGAAAGAACTTTCCGGCAATTTTGTACGATCGATATACGCCAGGAAGAAATGATCTTCTGCGCCTTTGATGGTGACTGGCAGCGTTGCTGCTTCAGTGGAAACAAATGAAATGCTCGTATGATAATCTTTCATCGCATAAATAAAGTTTTTCAGAATATCGCGCGCTTCTATCTGGTTTAAGCCAGGATTTGCATTCGCAGCTGCGATCGCACGTTGAAACGATACATCCAGATCATAATTCGCATAAGATTTTTTCCATGCTGCTGGAGCGTATTCGGCACGATAAACACTTTTCATGGCATAAAGATTTTCAACTAGCGCATTCGATAACGAATCTGCTTGCGCGGCAAACGCGCAACATGTTGCGGCGATAAATAATGGTATTCGCATGTATATTCCTTAACTTTCTTATAAAAAAAGGAACTATACCGAAGTTCATGAGGGATAAGAAGTGAGATTGAGAAAACCCCCGCTTACGCGGGGGTTATGCGTGAGACTTAGAACCTCAGCCTGTGATGATGCTCTTGTTGAGGATATTTTTGACAGAGATCATTCAACATGAAGTCTACTCGAATCAAAATTTGATCGATTAAATATCCTGGCTGATTTTTGATAGTGCCCATCGCTTTTGCAACCTCGACATAACCGCCATTCCCTAATGATTTGAGACCACCAAGCCAAGTGTGCACAACATCGTATAAACCTTTCCAGCGTGTTCGCTCTTCATGTAGTAACTCAGGTCGCAGCTCTTTCAATGAGCTGATCGCGGCACGCAGGACGGCGTGCATAGGTACATCCACCTTTGGTTTAGCTGCCACCACGATGTTTTGCCATGCCGGCCTGCGCAAATTCGACCCAAAATACTGGGGTAGCCATGAACTTAGAAATGTACTTGTCTCGCTTGGATGTGGCCGTGTCGCATTTTCAAACCCAAGAGCCCAAATCAGATTTTGAACATCGAAAATGAGATCTTCTCGCGCATCCTGATCATGCACACTCAGCAGTTGCGGTGGGCGTCTCTGTGGTTCAGAGCGTAATGCTTGGGGTGATCTAGGCACCCTTATTGCAAACAAAGATTGTGTTGCACCTGATGCTCGCACTGCTTCTTGCAAGTGATGCATAGGATTATCATGTACGCTTGGCGCGTATTGTGGTCGACGATTCAAATCAGCCTGAGCAGCTTCGAAGGCAACTCTGTCATCATCTGTCATTTCAGCGGGTGCTCTCGGCGATACAGTGACATCAGCCAAGGGCTGAGAATAATCGACTACGACAGCCATGGGTGGAACAGTTTCAGCTTTTTGTTTTTCGTAGACATCAGTTTTCGCTTCTGGATGCATCAATAAGTAATCTTCAACAGCAGCAACAATGTTAAATGCTTTTACATAGCCGGTAATCGGAGTTTGCGTGAGAGGACAAAGTGCTTGCCTGCCTTGCGCTTTCGCATCGGTGATTAATCTGTCGATTGTTTCCCATTCATAAATTTTTCCACTCGGTGCAACGGTCACAGGTTCGTTGAAAAGTGCCAGGGTTATCGAGCAAAGTAAATAATCTGGGTGTTTGACTTTAGTTGTATCTGCACGCTGCATGAGGATGTTACTTCTTATTGTTTTCCTTCTCGAGATTTAACACAATAAATCTGCGCAAGCTAGCGTGATTGTTTGTTTGTGAGCATCATTTAGAAGTGCAAATCCAACAATGTAACTAAATCATACAATGATACTGCTGACACGCCGCGCATGATTACTTGAATTATCCGTTGACGGAAACGACGAGTGACAAAACGCATCCCCCTCTTTTATACTCTGACACTTTAGCATGGCTCGAATTAAGCAATATAAAAAACAACCAAACAAGGAAGGCTTCATGAGATCGTCACAATCAAGCGCCAATCCCGGCGAACTCTTGTTTAATCATCTATTAATTAATTGCACAACCAAAAAAGCACGCATTGCAGCTATAAACAAAATATTACAATCGCCAGGCGGCGACGTAACAGTCAAAGCAGCACAAGAGTACGGGAATCGACGCATCAGATCTTTCGATGTCGAGGGAAATGATATTAGCCGTCAGATTGACAAACTTTATGAAAAGAAACAGCGTATGAGAGATATAGATTTTGATCTTGAATTAGCCAGGCTCGAGTTACAAGAGCGCCGTCTTGCGCAGGAACGAAAAAACTCTGTTAACGGATATCTAGAAATAATCAGAACCCTAGACGATGCAATTAAAGAATACGACAACGAAAATGAATTAAACAATATTATAGAATTAAGTAAGAATGCATATCTGCAACAGCAGACACCACGACCACAGTAACGCGAGAGGCAATATCTAGTTTCCCTAACTTTACCTTTTTATTTTTTTACATATTTCTAAACATAAAAAAACCCTGAGCAGTTACCTGATCAGGGTTTTAGAATTAAAGCTTGGCGA
>CAZWPD010000081.1:4590-6452 GCA_964636145.1 uncultured Coxiellaceae bacterium | reverse complement strand
CACTACGAGCACCTGATAAAATTGCAAATGACCGCGATTGGGCTAAAAACACCGGTATATTCATCACTCCAAGACTAGAGATTACTAGAGAAGATAATGTGTCGCCCTTAAATAATGAATCTGAGCGGAAGCAACATGGGTTTAAATAATTATGTTTTTATATCTAAATGAAAACCGGACTCAAATATCCTCATGACGCACAAAGAACGACGTGAGGCGAGTGTTCGATGTGCATCATGAGAGACATGTCCTAGTAATGCATGCTACATTCTAGAAATATACTATTAAAGTGACACGGAGATTCTACATGCACGGTCGCGGCACAGCTTTCATTTTCAAATCAATGCTCACAATCAACAATCCACTTGCCGGACAAAAAAGATTTTTCTCCTACGACCCCTTAAATGGCTTCGAACCATGGAATCCTCAAAGCCCAACAAGCCCATTCAACCCAGCAAATCCAATCTATCAAGAGATGATGAAACCAAGAGAGGCTAATTCCAGACCAATTGAGTCAAAGAAAAAGAAAAGTAACCCTGCACCAGCACCTGACACAGATGAGAGACAATCTGGCGATCATGTTAAATTAAGAGCGGATTATTAGAAGCATCAAAGATAATAAGCGTTTTTTCTGATTACTTGGGATGACCCCACTTGGCTTGAACATTTAATTCTTCCAACAACATGATCATCGCCTTCATCACCGGCATTGTTAACTTGAGATTCATATTAGCACCAGCAGGCAGAATAAAATCGAGTGAGCAAAACTCTTGATCATCAATTTGAATCATTTTGCATTTTGCATCCATCACTAGTATCGCATCACCACCGATAGGGTATTGCACACCTGGTTCAAATGGCTTGGAAAAATTCGCACCCTGCTTATCAGGTTTTTGTATCTCGGATATTACCTTTTCAACTGATGGCACTTGCTTTTCATATTCTTTTTGAATAAAAGCCGCCGTCGATATCAACACATAATGCGTAATTCTGCGAGTGAGCCAGAATATATATTCACTCTGATCCATCGTATTAAATCGAAAAATGATGCGATCATCATGCGGTGAATATCTACCATTAAATTGCTTGAGACTCATCGCGTTGACTCCAGTTGAGACGCATATAAGCAAATTCAATCACTCTCAAACACTCAAATAACAACGCATTATCCTTAATTATAGTCGACGGCAGGTGAATACGCTCAGCTATGCAATTGATTTTCGGATACATATATACGAACAAAGGACCTTTAAGTCCCTATTCTTTAAGCAAAGATTTACCCAAAGGAGTATTAGCTGTATCATGATGATTATTGTCATAATTTTGGAAAATTCATGAATAATCATATTTCAGTAGACGTTAGCAAACAATTACAAGAATTCGACTCGATTCTCAATGAGGTGCTGAAGCACCAAATTTTACCGGATCGAACCTACACTCAAATCACTCAAAAATTGGGGCACATTGACAGCATCTATATGAATGATCAATTCAAGCAATCAGATCCAAACTACTACCAATGGGTCAAGACACGTTTAGACAAAATCAGCAGCTTGCTTATAAGCTTGAAAAAACATTCCACGACATCATTAAGCATCCCAGATGAAGATTTGATGCACGTTACCGGCGATTACTATAATGAAGATAATAGCGTCTCTCTCACCCAGGAAGTTAAAGACGCCATCGCCACTATTACAAATGAGAAATATACCAGCTAAAATTTACTTATTTATTGCAGATAATTGGCGAAGATATCATGACCATCTATAATTTTTGCAGCCAGTGCGGCAAAGACTCTATTAGCTTCGTCATACCGAATGGTGACAGCCTACATCGTTATGTTTGCGACTTTTGTCATAACA
>CAZWPD010000081.1:0-4490 GCA_964636145.1 uncultured Coxiellaceae bacterium | reverse complement strand
GTCATACCGAATGGTGACAGCCTACATCGTTATGTTTGCGACTTTTGTCATAACATTTTTTACGAAAATCCGAAAATTGTCGTCGGCACAGTAACCACTTATCGCGATAAATTTTTGTTATGCAAAAGAGCAATTGAACCGCAAAAAGGATTATGGACTTACCCCGCTGGCTACCTTGAAAATCAGGAATCATTAGAAGATGGCGCCAAGAGAGAGGCCAATGAAGAAGCTGGAATCACAATCAAATTAAATCGACTTATTGGCACATACTCATTAACAGCAATCAATCAGATACACATCATTTATGCCGGAGAAATGATAACTCCAGAATACTCGCCAGGTGCAGAGAGCCTTGAGGTAGACTTGTTTTCAGAAGAGGAAATCCCGTGGCATGACCTGGCATTTCCAGTTATTAATTGGGCATTGACTGCGTATCTAGAAAAAAAACCAGGAAGCATTGATAGCAAGGTCAGTAACAAGCTACCTCTAGAGCGTTTATCTGGCAACTAAATTCAGAGAGAAAATTCAACATGCAGGGAAGCTCAGTAGACCACAATGAGAAAAGCATACTCGGAGCCACCACTCTAAGAAGAAGTTATCATTTACTACTAATTCTAACATTTGCTGGAATTATCCCATTCCTGTCGCTGGCTTTTTTCTCTCATAAAGATTGGCTCAATCATGCCAGAATACACGAACTCCTCTTCAGCTATGCTGCAATAATATTGACTTTTTTGGGTGGCATTCAGTGGGGAATCGGGGTCGTGAGGCTAGATGAAAATAAACTTTCATTTCCACATCTTTTCACCCTCAGCATTATACCATCTCTCGTTGCTTGGTTGCTTTTACTCCTGCACTATCCGAAGCTGCAACTAATCGGCTTTATTATTAGCTTTGTTTTCGTTATCTGTGTTGATGTCTCATTGACCTTGAAGAGCATCATGCCAAGATGGTTCTTAATGCTTAGATTTTTCGTTACGTTTGTGGTAATGATTCTATTGTTAATCTCGTATTCTTCGCTATAAAACGATGAATATTCAGCTGCAAGGCAACAAATCATCCAAGCTGAACGCATCGGCGCTAATGCTGCATACTTAATGAGTAAGGCATCAAACATGCGAGCGCTGTCATATGATGCTAAAAAATTCACATCAAGATATTATTTAGGTCCGTGTGGCATACCAGGCGGGCAAGCTCCAGGCTTGGTATTGACCCATGCGCCGTCCTTGCACGTCCATAGCCCAGTATTCCCCGTACCGCAAACCACCGCTCCATGACCAGCCTCAGTGGCAGGAACAGGCGTATTATCCCAGTAAGTACCGCCAGCACATTTACGATTCATTGACGTTTGATTATTTTGTACATCAGCAGATTTTTTCACATATAAACCATCATTAGGATTATCTGAGAAACGCCACCACTGATTATTGGGGCGGATGACGGACTTTAGCCAGCCAGATGTGTTAAAACCCATGCAATTAGGTAATCGATTACAGTCTTCTTTCAGCTTATCAACGTTACCAATCAGGTCTATACGTTGCGTAATATCATTGCCGCCTGAATCCATTCCTGGATAAAAAACATAATCATTTAATCCAGAGACTAAAGGTCTTATAGACCTCGGAACTGGAGCAGGCGCTTGCACGACTGGTGATGCAATTGCACACCCATACAAACCACCGCTGCCGTTAAGCAGACAGACAGAAGTAGTCTGATTACCACTATTAGTGACATTAACCGTCGCACCTAATGGCGCAACAACAACCTCAGTCGGCGCATTGAAAGTCACAGATGTAAAATCAACACAGGCATCGAGAGTACCATCTTCTTTTTTGGTACACACCGTGACAGTGTTATTTGGCGTATTGGCTTTAAAAACAATATTACCAGCAACAGGCACAGAAGCCCCTTGAAGATTGGTCTTACTGTCCGCATTCCATGGATCCGGCTTAGCATTCGCAGAGGCTGCCCACTTGTAACAACCACCACCGGATCGCCCAAACCCTCTACTGCAACTATCACTAGCATAACAATCATCGATTGCTAGGCCCATGAACACTTGCCATTTATTTTTACCATCATATGAATTCATCCAATAACAATGATTACCATAGAGCTGATGATACGCATCAGCAACTTGATCAAGTAATTGCTGTGGATTATCAAGTTGCTTGCCATTAATGGTGAATATTGATCCATTTTTATTAATTGCAATAACGTAATCATTTTTATCGACAACCAGAAACCCAAGCTGGACGAAATTCGTTAATATAGAATTAATTTTAGTAGCAAGGATCTCTTTGCTGTTATCTATCGCTCCTTGTCCAGCAACTTTGTTATTGTTGCCATACCCTGAATATCGATTTGAGCGCAGGGTATAGTCTGGCATTGAAAAATAGTATTTCAGCGTGGCGAGTAGCAATGGTTGCGACACTCGTACGCTCATCTCACCGCCTAAATTCTCAAGAATCATGTCTCTCGTTTTCGGTTTCGCTATCATTTTCAAGCTAACGTTGGCAGATAGGCCGCCTAAATTACTATCGAAATTGAGATTAGTATTAAAACTCGATCCTGTCATAAATATATTGAGTACGGAATCGTAGTAATTTTCCAGGTTAGAGGCTTGCGCTCCTGGATATAAATTCAAATCGGTATATTCCTTCAGACTCTCAAAACCAGCAATATCTAGATTATCGAGCTTCACCGCATACTTGATGTTTGAAATATTGGAAATCTGAAAAGATGTTGGCAACTTAATACTATCAATCACAACATCAGCGAAATAATGATAAGCATTGCCACTCGCGCCATAGTTAGATTTGATCAACAGGTTCTTGAGACTGACACCCCAATCTAAAACTGAATTTGCCTCAAAACCAGCTGACTCTGTCGCTGATACACCATTCCATATATTCTTAGCGTCCCTGGTGACATCGATTGAATATTTGATAGGTTGTACAGTCGACATCTTGGCTGATGACCCATAAGAGCTGGTCGTCAATTTCCCAAATGTCATGGCATTCAAGATTCTGGTCGGCTGGTAGTTTTTAGTATAAAAGGTAATATCGCCAAAGAGGCCATCCCAGGTCACCATACTAAAGAAATCCATCGATTCGACGTTATAGTGATTGGTCCACGTCGAACCATCGAAACCCAATTGCGAATAAATTTGCATAAACCCATGGCCGCGCTCTGGAATGAAAATTCGGATCATATCAGGCAGATGTAAAATAGATTCGAGATAAGCATAAGCAAAAACAAAGCTGCCATCAGAATAGATGAACGGCCCATGCGAAATGACGGAATCAATATGATAAACTAATGGTGGAACTGCTGTGCCGTAACGAGTAGTGTTAATGGTCTGTGTAACAGTGATACTGGCGGAAGATTGAAACCAACCGCGACGATACGATTCGAGTTTAACCTTGATACCAAAATCATCTTGCGACTGCTGAAGGTGGGCAATTTGCTGCTGAAATTTCTTTTCAAACAAATACCCGAAGATGAATGGTGCAGCCGCCATGATTACAACAATTGATAAAATGACAACTCGGATCATTTTTTTCATGAACATCTATCCTTATTAGTTATAATTATTTCAGATAGTTTTATCATTATAACATACGGGGCAATACTCGAAAAAATCGATAAAAATCATCGTGATTATGACCGCAGATGGAATACTATATTCAGAGGGGCACATAGCAACAAAAAGATCACATCACCCTCATTTGTGCCCCGTCAGCAAGCTGCTTATCAATTACTTCTAAATTCGAGGCACACATGATACAGACTACAATTTTTGTTAAGTTATTTTATATCACGGAACCTTCGCGCTGAATCGCTACCCAAGCGGTAATTTTTTTACCGACTTTGATGGGCAATACTCGCCAATACATAATGAACGGTGTCCCATCTTTTTTGTAGTTGATGGCCTTACCTTCAAATTTTTTACCTGATTTTAGTGCACTTGCCAGTTTCGCGATAACCTTTGCATCCGTGCCGGGCCCTTGAAGAATACGTGGGGACTTGCCTATCACAGCAGCTGGTGAATAACCGGTAAGCTTTTTAAATGCGTTATTGGCATAAATTATTTTACTTTGTGGCGATGCATCAGTTATGAGCACAGAGTCAAAGCTGTTTTCAGCCAGAACCTTTAGCAGCATCATACCGCCATCAACCCCATTCATTACTTTAGACAAAGAACTAAGCATTTTTCTTTCCTTTTCAATTTAAGACAATACAGCCAATTATTAATAGCGGAAGGCGTTGTTGGGTAAATCAATTAATACTCAATTCGTCATTGCGAGGAGCGTTTTGTGCGACGAAGCAATCCAGACAATATTCATATCTTATAACTTTGAATATTGTCTGGATTGCTTCGGCTGAAAAGCCGCCTCGCAATGACGATTTGCGCAACAATGCCCTAGCGGAATAATCGGTCGAATCAGTATGCCTGACTAAGATTACTGCTTAAAGAAGTTTTGAGT
>CAZWPD010000080.1:0-6464 GCA_964636145.1 uncultured Coxiellaceae bacterium | reverse complement strand
TCGATCCTATTCTGACGGAGCGCATATTAATTCTGCCCCAAATCTTTACGTCACCAATACGTACAAGGCATTCTCCAATTTGGGGTTTTCTGGTTTCTATAATTTCATCGGCTAGCTTCAAACCTATTTCCATGGAAGGGTTTTCCTTGAAAAAGGTATCGAAGGGCTGATTCAAAAGAGTTTCATATTTAGGACTGAAGCGTTGAAATGCCGAATTGAGATGAATGATCCTTCTGTTGGTATCAATGAGAAGCGTCGGTATGGGTAGGGCCTGCAGAAGTTTCCCGAATTCAGACGTTTGAATGTGACTGATATTGAAACTACCTGAGTCGTCGGTATCGGAGCCGAAAAGGGAAGCTATGTCGATACTTTGAGTAGCGAGCTGATCAGTACGGAGAAACTTCGCTGCAGAGGAGTTTGTGTCTTTTTCAGTGGAGCTGAAATCGGGTAGTTTGTCGTCAGCCATTGTGTGACTCTGAGGGTAGGCTGGGATTAATTCTTGTCCAGAATGTCATCGATTGCCGAAACTATTTCCTGAATACTGAAGGGCTTTGCGAAGGTGCGCAGTGCTCCCAGGTGCTTGGCTGCGGTCAAATACGGAACAGGACCGACTCTGCCCCCGCCGGAAATAGCGATCACCTTAACGTTCGGCAACTGTTTACGTACTTCACGTATTACTTCAAGACCTTCTTTGTCGGGCATGACGAGATCCGTTATCAAAAGGTCTATCTCTTCCTGCAATAATACGGCGAGAGCTTCATCGCCGTTCGAAGCAGTGGATACAGAGTATCCTCTTTTCTCGAGACTCTTTCTCAGCAAATCTCGGATGCTGTCTTCATCATCAACGACCAGGATTTTGGCCATCCTTACCTCAGTTTTGATGACTTTCGCAGCCTGACACCCGATAAACCTCGTAAAATGCGGATCAGGCAAACGTCCTCATATCACCGTAATACAAATTCCTGTCGCGGCAAGAACCAATATTAATTGTTCAAAAGAATTCCGTATCGAACGAACAATGTGATTGGGGACGCAGCGTCGTGTACCGGGAAGTCATTGAAATCCGGATTACTCAGGAAGAAAGTTGCGCTTCCTCCAAAATCGCCGTTCATTTCTGAATGTAAATATTTACATACCACAGCGGAAGCTGAATGTCTTTACATTAGAGTGGAATAAGTCAACGAAAGCGGTAGACGTTTTCAAAACATCGCTTGAGACAATATTTTTTCTGAGCACATCGGCTGCCGACTGAGAAGGACTCTGAAATGCGAGGATTTCAGGGGAAACGGAATGTTTCCCCTGAACAGCTTGTTGTTCTAGGCCAAACGTGATGCCACGAGTTCAGTTAAATCCATGACTTTGATCTTGGCTTTCTTTTCCTTGCGGGCTCTTGCCGCTGCTTGATTAAACGAACCTTTACAGGAAGGACATGCGGATACGAGTATTTCCGCTCCTAAATCGATTGCGGTCAACAGACGTTTGTATCCAATTTCGGAAGCCATCTCGTTATCAAATCCCTTCATTCCACCACCACCTCCGCAACATTTAGCTTGCGCTCTATTTGCGGGGAATTCTAAAAGTTCGATGCCGGGAATTGCTTTTATGACATTTCTGGGAGGCTCATAGATTCCCATGTGGCGTCCGATATCACACGGGTCATGATATATGACTTTTGCCGGCTGCGAATCAGCCTTAAACGTTAATTTTTCCTGGCTGATAAGTTCTTCCATCAACTCAATTGCGTGCAATGTTTGGGAACCGCTCACGTAACCATACTCGGGGTACAAGTCTCTGAAGGTTTTTAGGCATCCCGCACAGGTTGTGATGATATTTTGGGGTCCGAACGCCGCCATATTATCAACACATTTTTTGGCGGCCTTGCCGAAGGTATCCATATCGCCTACCAAGTAAGCAAGGTAACCACAACAGGTTTCTTCCTCGGCCATTACACCGTAGTTGACTCCAGCTTTTTCTAGAATACCTATAAATGCCGGTATGGTTTTGATGTCCTGAAAGCTGGTTACACAGCCAAAATGGACGAGACTTTCCGTTTGGCCGACTGCAGCTTTCTTGAAATTGGCAGGATAACTGTCCGCTCGTTTTTCCTTGGGAGCGAGCAGGGGGTTTGCTGCTTCCAGCATAGCAGACAGAGCCGGTTTGAAGATGTCCGGCAAGTATCCTTTTTGTACGAGTTTCTCTCTGGCGCTCCTGACAATGGATGAAACCTTGATCTGTGCCGGGCAGACCGCCTTGCAGTTAAGGCAGAGCATGCATTGGTAAATTCGTTGGGCCAACTCCTGGGAAGGTGGGATGTTTCCCATCATCAGGTTGAAGGCAAGCGTTACTCTTCCTTTGGCGTTAAGAGATTCCAATGAAGTTTCCCCAAAGGTAGGGCAGCCTGCTCGACAAAAACCGCATTGAATACATGCAAGAATTTCGGAATCTACCCCGGCGGGAAAATGATCGATTGATCCCGGGCTCGTTAGGTATTTCTGAAAACTGTTCTCATCAAGGATGTCGGTTATTGCATCTTCAAACCCCATTTTTCCCGGGTTCAGAATATTTTGGGGATCAAGCGTTTTCTTTATGTCCTTCATAACGTTTAGAGACTCACCGAGCTGCCGACCGATGTATGGGGCTTTCGCCATGCCGACCCCGTGTTCCGCGGAAACGGTGCCTCCATGCTTGAGGGTCATCTCGATAAATTCAAGAGCTATCCCTTTAACTTTTTCCCAGTGCTCGGGAATTGTAGGGTTCATTATGAAGGTTGCGTGTAGGTTTCCGTCCCCTATGTGTCCAAAAGTTGCAATGGGAAAACCGAATTTGCGACCTATTTCCTGGATTTCGGCAATAGTAGCCGGAATCTTGCTTATGGGAACTCCGAAGTCTTCAACAAGGGGAACAAGTCTGTGGTCGGGCTGCAATCGGCTGAGTGCGGGCACAAGGCCGCCGCGGGCGGCGAAGAGTTTCGCCTTTTCGACAGGATTATCCGACCAGATATTTTCGATGCCGCCTACATCCTTGCATATTTCATCAATTTTACGGATTTGCTCTTGAACGGCTGTTTTGGGACCATCGATTCCCATGAACAGCTGACAGTTCACCTCGGCCGGGATATCCATCTTGAGGGATTTTCTCGCGACTTGAAGACACATGTCGTCAAGAATTTCGCAAGTAGCCAATTCCAATCCCGAATTAAATATTCGTTCCACCGCTTTACCTGCGGTATCTACATCGGGAAATGAAGCCTTTGCGAAAGCTTCATATTCCGGCATGGGAAGTATTTTCAGGACTGCTTCGGTAATAATTCCTAAAGTGCCTTCGGAACTGGCAAATAGATGTGTCAGGTCATAGCCTGCCGTACTTTTCGGGGCTATATCACCGGTTTTTATTACACGACCATCAGCGAGGACCACAGTCAAAGCTTTAACGTAATCTTTTGTGGTACCGTATTTTGCGGCTCGAACTCCACTTGCGTTCGTGGAAATCATGCCACCAATCGTTGCTATTGCGGCACTTCCCGGATCGGGAGGAAAAAAATGGGTCGGAGCCAATTTTGCATTCAAGGCATTGCAAATTACACCGGGTTCAACAATTGCATATCCATCAGCTTTATTGATTTCCTTCACGGCGTTCATTTTCGTAAAATCCAGAATAATTCCGCCTTTGGCCGGCAGAACCGCTCCCGTTACGGAAGATCCTGTACCTCTTGCGGTAACCGGAATCTTGTTACTGTCGGCAAGTCGCATGATCTCGGATATCTGTTCCGTGCCGGTAACAAACACGACCGCTTGGGGTACTCCTGAATGGATGGACATATCTCTCGAATATGCCAAGCAATCGATGGGAGAAGCGCTGAAGTTACGAGTCCCCACTATTTCGGCCAAGGATTCCAAAAAGTCCATTTGTTCCTCCTGCTGAGCGGAAATTCTGTATGTAGGCTGTAAAAAAATGGGATCCGGGTACTGCGAAGGGGTTACGTAAGTTCATGATAGCGTATTATCAGTACTAAATCAAATTCCTCTTTGAAATTTAGGGTAGGTTTATTGCTGAGAGTCTCATGCCGGGGGTGAACTAAAAGGTTTCGGTATAGTGAACGCGAGATGATCCGCTAAAAAGAGCGGATCATCGATTCAATGCATTGTTCGGGAAAGTAACTCCGGAGCTTCGCGTCTTACGCCGTCAAAGTCTCCTCGGAGAATTCTCAATGCGGTTCTTTCGTCGTGTATTTCGGACGCGGTTCTGTAGCCTAGCCGTCTGATAATGGGTGTAGCTGGACACCATCCTTCGAGTGCATGGAATACGAGGAAAATAGCGGTTATGACGGTCAATGAGAGCCACCAAATATTAAGTAGTACGGCAGCGGCAACGGTCGCGAGCACGAACACGGCTGCCGCGGTTTCCATGAGACGTTCAGTATCCCATTCTCGGTTCAACTGACTGATTCGGGCGGAAATTTCCGCATCGCTTTTATTAATATAATTTATAGCATCGGCTATTGTTTTCTTTCTGATGGCTTCATTAATTCTAGGATCGGTATGCGCTTGCACTCTATCGTGAGTAGCGGGAAGCAATTGATTCATTCTGAGCCTCCAAACGGCAACTTACTAATATAATACATAATTTAGCGATTAAGCTACATGGGTCAAGTATTGCCGGAATATGAATTTTGATCAACAATTTGGGATAAAGTTCCTGTGAGATTAATTGTGATAGGAGTTGCGGAACATAAAAGTGGGAGTTGTCGTCAAAATATTTGAGGCGTGTCAGCCGAACCTTTCAGGCGATCCGAATCCGAAAACTCGAAATTAAAATAGAAAAGTATACATAAGAGTTAAAGCTATGCTATAATACAACTGAGTGCCTCTATTCTCGGAGTTTTGCATGATGATGAAAATCCGGGTCGCATTTCTGATGTGTTCTCTTCTTCTTGCGTTACATTCGCCGTGTTTGGCCGTTGACGGTGGTGCGGAACAGAATGTCGACCAAGCACGACTGGCGCAGAGATCGGGAGATTACTGGAAAGCCGTTGACCTCTATACAAGAGCCATTCGGGCGGGCTTGAACAATGCCGACGTGTATTTCAGGCGAGGGCTTTCGTACGAAAAGCTGAGCAAATTAAAAGAAGCGGCTGAAGATTATTCAAGAGCCATTCAGCTGGATCCGGGAATGGAGTCGGCATACAACAATAGGGGCAGCACGTATTACAGATTAGGAGATTTCGAGAGATCAATAGCGGATTATACGAAAGCCATCGAGCTCAACCCTTCCTACGCACTTGCATATTACAATCGGGGCAATGCCTATCATGGAAAAGGGGATTACGAGAAATCTATAGCCGATTTTACAAAAGCGATCGAAATAAATCCCGGCGATAAGGATATTTACAACAATCGAGGATGGGCATTAGTGCAGCAGGGGGATTTGAATGCAGCCATAAAGGATTTTACCAAAGCCTTGGAGCTGGATTCCAATTACGCTCTGGCTTGGTATAACAGAGGGAATGCTCATCTAAAGAGCGGCAACACGCAGAATGCTATCTCCGATCTCACTCGGGCCATTGATTTGAAATCGGATTATGCTCTGGCTTATTTTCAACGGGGAAATGCTCATTTTACGGCCGACAAGCTCGATGCAGCCATGAACGACTATAATCAGGCCGTTCGCATTCTACCGAATTACGCTGAGGCTTATAACAACAGGGGTTGGGTGTATTATAAGAAGGGTAATAAAGCACTGGCTCTAAGAGATATTTCCAAGGCTCTTTCATTTAATCAGAATTTATCCAGGGCTTATTCCAATAGAGGGTGGATATATAAAGAAACAGGTGAGTGTATAAAGGCAATTCCCGATTTTACCAAAGTGATCGAACTCGATAAAGGGCCGTCCTCGGTTTACAATTTAAGAGCGATGTGCCACTTGCAAACAAATCAACAAGCGGCAGCCATAAAAGACCTAGAAGAAGCTATTTCACTTGACCCGCAGGATTTTGATAGCATAACAATACTCGGCGTTATAAAAGAGCAGGTGGGCGACTATGCAGGAGCCGTCAAGCTGTTCAGCCGGGCGGTGGCATTAAAACCCAAGAATGCAATTGCACATTTCAATCTGGGAGTGGCTCTGGGTAAGAAAGGACAACTTTTGGAATCCGTGGAGCAGCTCAGTAAATCGGTGCAACTAGATCCTAAACTTAGAGATGCTTATCTGAAAAGAGCGGTTGCGTACGACCTTATGGGAGAAAGCGCAAAGGCAAAATCGGATCTTTCGCGTGCGCTTTCCATACCGGAGACTTCACTTGGGTTATTAAGACAACCGGTCAGTAACGTTCAGATCAAAGAGTCATTAAGTGCCCGTCAAGGAATGTAACGTGAGTTGTCTTCGGAAGAGCAGCCTATTTTTCGTTCTGGGGCTGCTTATTGTATTTTGCCTTTTCGATAACACGTCGGTTCCGGCCCAGGATTCTC
>CAZWPD010000079.1:3367-6590 GCA_964636145.1 uncultured Coxiellaceae bacterium | reverse complement strand
ATACAGTTGAATAAAGGCTAACAGGTTTCTGCGCTGATGATGTAAAAAGAGAAACACCCGGAAAATTTGCGGTCAAGCTAGCGTTCAAAAACCGTATGCATCATATTGCTCCCGGTGAAATAAATTAATTAATGTGGAGATGCGGCCATGGGACTTGGCATAAAATAAACAGCCAAGCAATCCATCATCTGAGCCTCCTTTCATACTATCAACAAGCTGCTAGATAAGAGGTCAATCAATGTCTGGAGTTGTCAACACCATACTACAATGGCTAAATCAAAACCCTGAATTAGCCGGTCTTGCCACCTTCATTATTTCTGCTGCTGAATCCGTTGCGATTGTTGGCACCATTGTTCCAGGATCTGTCACCATGACAGCCGTTGGTGCTCTCGCAGGTGCTGGTGTCATTCCATTATGGAGCACCATCATCTGGGCAATTCTCGGCGCAATAGTTGGTGACGGCATTAGTTACTGGATTGGACACTACTTCAAAGATCGCCTGCGCCGCATGTGGCCGTTCAAAGACAATCCGGGCATTCTGGAAAAAGGCGAAGTATTCGTGCACAAATACGGTGTCACCAGCGTTTTCATCGGCCGTTTTGTCGGGCCAGTGCGCGCACTCGTACCCGTCGTTGCTGGCATGTTAGGCATGAAACCCCTGCAATTCAGTGTCGCAAACGTCACATCCGCTATCATCTGGGCTCCAGCCTATATGCTGCCTGGAATCATGGTCGGCGCTGCATCACTAGAATTGCCACCTGATATCGCTTTACACGTCATTCTCGCCTTCTTTATGGGAATGCTGTTTTTCGGTCTCTGTTTATATCTGTTATATCGAATCATTCAATTGATTCACATCCAGATTGATCAAATGCAAAACTGGATCTGGCGCAAAATGAAAGCCTCACGCTTATTGGCACCCATCACCGTGATCTTGAAGCATCATGATAAACACCGCACCCACGGCCAGTTAAACCTTGCCGTGTATTTTCTAATTTTTAGCTCACTCTTTCTGGCACTAGCCTGGTTGGTAAAATCAGTTGGCGCCGACTCCATCACAATTAATGAAGCCATGTATCATTTATTCCGCGGCATTCGCAATCCGTGGCTGGACAACATCATGCTGAATATCACCCTGCTTGGACAAAAACAGGTGATCTTCCCCGTGATCATAGTAGTTCTCGGATATTTACTGCTAGCCAGACATTATCGTGAAGCTGCACACGCCTTTATACTGATTTTATTTTCTGTCGCCGGTGTTGTCGTATTTAAAAACCTGCTCAAATCGCCGCGACCATGGGGCATCTTTGATAGCCCGGAAACCTACTCCATGCCCAGCGGTCACACCCTGTTATCTGCCGCCCTGTATGTTGGCATGGCATTTCTGATCGCAAGCTCCATGCATACCAAGCAAAAACGCTGGATTGTTTATACCATCGCCTTCGTGATGAGTATCGCTGTCGGCGTCTCACGCATTTATCTCGGTGCACACTGGTTCACTGATGTCTTGAGCAGCTGGCTGTTAAGCGCCGCCATTTTGTGTTTCGTCATCGTTTCTTATGAACGCAACACGATCAAATACGTTAATCCACTTTATGTATTCTTGCCTGCACTCGCCACACTCATGCTGAGTTATTCGATGTATCACTACAAAAACATCGAGCAATTAAAAGTTAATTACGCTCAAGTCGACTGGCCAGTCGTCACCATCAAAATGGATAAATGGCTGGATGATGAAAGTGAAATTCCTGAATTTCGCAGCAGTCTCTTCGGCTTCCCATCACAGCCTATCAATGTGCAGTGGGTGGGCAGTATCGATGCCATCAAAAACACTCTGCAAGCACAAGGCTGGAATGAACCGCCGGCACGTGACTGGATTAGCATCTTACATCGTGTTGCGGATATCAGCAGCACACAATACCTGCCAATGATATCTCCGCAATATCAGGACAAAAAGCCAGCGCTCATTATGACCAGGACGGTGCCCGGCATTAAAAATCTGCTGGTGATTCGCTTCTGGGATTCAAGCCGCGTGATAGCCGAAAATCAACAACCGCTGTGGGTTGGAATTATCAGCATTGTGCCACGCACGTATAGCTGGGTATTCAAAAAGCACAAAGACGCTTTCAAGCTCGAACCGAAATTGATATTTTCCGGAAAATCAAAACAGTGGATTTACAAAATGGTTTCGGTATCGACGCCAGACAGCAAACGCAAGCCACAGGAAACTCTATTGGTTCTACCCAACCCTCACGCCAAACTATAGGTGACTCATGTACGAAGTTCTATTACAACTTGCGCTGTTCGCAGCGAAATCGCTCATCATTCTCATCATTGTGTTAATTATTCTCATCGCGTTTTTTGTATTGATCGCCAAATCAAAACAAAAGACAACTGGGCGACTCAGCATCAAAAATCTCAACAAGCAATACGACGAAAATAATGAAATGATCATGCAGGAAATACTGCCGAAAAAATCATTCAAGAAATTCGCTAAAGACAAAAAAGAAACTGACAAAAAGCGTGAAGAGAATGCCGCAGATATGAAAAATATTTACGTGCTGAACTTCCATGGCGACATCAAGGCTTCCGCTGTTTCTGCGCTTAGTGAAGAAGTAACAGCGATATTAAATGCCGCCAAACCAAAAGATGAAGTCGTGGTACGCCTTGAAAGTCCAGGTGGTGTGGTGCACGGTTACGGTCTTGGTGCCGCGCAATTAATGCGTATCCGCAACCGCAATATTCCACTGACAATTGCGATTGATAAAGTCGCTGCCAGCGGCGGCTATCTCATGGCATGCACCGCGAACAAAATTCTCGCTGCGCCATTTGCGATTATTGGCTCGATTGGCGTTGTTATTCAAATGCCGAATTTTAATAAATTTCTGAAAGAACATAATATTGATTTTGAAATGCAAACCGCCGGTGAGTACAAACGCACGATTACCATGTTTGGCGAAAACACTGACGCAGGTCGCGAAAAGTTGAAAGAAGAAATTGATCATATTCACGAACAATTTAAAGATTTAATTAAACAACATCGCCCGCAGATTAATCTCGCAGAAACAGCCACTGGTGAATACTGGCTTGCTCAGCAAGCATTGCCGTTACAACTTGTCGATGAAATCAAAACCAGTGACGAATATTTATTGAGCCACGCTCATGCGGCCAATATTTATGAAATCACTTTTGAAGAAAAGAAACCGCTACTCACACGCTTAAC
>CAZWPD010000079.1:0-3267 GCA_964636145.1 uncultured Coxiellaceae bacterium | reverse complement strand
CTGTTAGCGGCATTAGCAAGCAAAAGCCAGCATAACTTGTTGATACACTTTCATAATCCACTCCAGACAGCATTATTTCCGTGTAATTTGATTTAATGTCATTTCCGCCTTAGCAAATTTTCTTTTGATTATAATCAAGCACTTCACACCATAGGGATTCATCCCAATAGGCCCAAGCCCACTGCAAGTGATAAGATGAACCTATTAGAAAAAGAAAAACTGTAACAAAATATTCTGACAGTCAAAAAGACACTGATAAATTGATTTCCCGGACGAAATCATCATAATAAAAAAATTTGTCTCTCTGTCAGCAATGTTTTGTTACTCCTCTTCGTATGACGAGAGTTGTGCGAAGAGGTAAAACACTAACGGCAAGCGAAGAGCTTGCCGTTTTTTTATATCTCGTTTACCGCTCCGTTGCTCAACATCATTTTGTATGCGGAATATTTTGGCGGATCATCGCGCGTCACTTGCGACATAACAACGCGCGGATCGTGCGTATAAAACAAATAAGCATTTTTCTCAAAAGCATAATCCAGCAACGCACGCTTTTCATCAACCACTAATTCCGGTGATCGATCGTAACCCATGGTGATTGGTAGATGGACCCAGGGTGAACCGGGAATTAAATCTGAAGCAAAAATAATTGGTGATTGTTCATCGCGATTGATAATAGTGTGCATCAAGCCTGGTGTATGTCCGTTGGAAATATAGAAATGATAATTTTCACCAAGCGTTTTCGACGCGTGACTATCAACAATTTCCAGCCGTCCTGACTCTTCCAATAATTTCTTCAATTCAGGAATAAACGACGCTCGATCGCGCACGTGCGGCTCACATGCACGCTGCCAAGCTTCGCGCCCGACCAGTATTTTCGCATTCGGAAATAATAATGTTGGTGCAGTGTTTTCTTGCCACGCAGCCAGCAAGCCACCCGCGTGATCAAAGTGCAGGTGCGAAATCACCACCACATCAATGTCTTCATGGGTGAGACCAATTTCTTTTAGTGACGAAAGCAAGACGTGATCTTCTTCAACGACACCGTAGCGCGCACGCAGCTCAGGTGAAAAAAAAGCACCGATTCCAGTCTCTAACAAAATGTTACGCTTATCTTCCTGAATCAGCAGCGCGCGACAAGCTAATGGAATGCGATTCTGTTCATCTGGCTTCATCCACTTGCTCCAGACTGCTTTTGGTACGTGGCCAAACATCGCGCCACCATCAAGCATTTGTGAATTACCATTTAATGCGAAGAATTTTGTCATGTGGGAATCGCTGTATGAGTTCAATCGCGCAATTATATGACATCTGAGTGAAAGCGTCATGCTAGCCATCGCCCGTCATTCCCTCACCTAGGCGTGTCCGCTGCGCGGGGATATGCTTTCTATTCTCAGGATTCTGGTACAATATCGAATTGGAGGATCAAATCATGAAAACAACAAAAACTATAGCATTAGCTATTATTTGCACAATCATTGCTGCGCCTGTATTTGCTGAAACAACCACTGGCTCAACCACGTATACCGTATCAACCGGAGCACCGCCAAGCACCTCTGGAGCAACAGTTGCGGCACCACCAAGCACCACCTCTGCACCATCTACCGTAACAGTTGCAGCGCCGCCCAGCACCACAGCAGCGCCCGTGGCCAACAACACGCCACCAAGCACCACGGCAAAACCAGCTGCCTCTAAACACAAAAGCAGCGGTCATCACTCCAATGGCTCTGTCTACGAATCGATCAAATCCGGCTGGAATAGCTTCATCACCCTCTTATCCGGACCAGCTTCTGACTAACAGCCTTGAGATTGGGTTCCGCATGCCCGTGTGGGACCCAAGATAACCAATTTGCATCTGTTCTGACCATAGCCAAATAACCACTCTTAATCATATAATTATAGCTTCATGGCAAGGTTGATTGCCGTCACTTAACCACAGGCGTAAAATATGAAGATCAGGAGCGGTATAAAAAAAATAATGGAGCGGGTCATGCTGAAACCAAAATCAACCATCATGTGGCGCGGAGCAATGCTCGGTTGCGGGCTATTGGTCTTATTTTTTGGCGTCTACCTTGTTACCACCTTGCCTAGCTCTGGCTTGAAAGATCCTATTGAAGCCCAGCTTGATGCCATACGCATGGAAGACCCGGCGACGGCTTATTCCTATACCTCGCATTCATTTCAGGATGCCACCTCTCTCGAAGCCTTCAAACGCTTCATTGGTCAATATTCCAGCTTGAGAAATAACTCGAGCATCGCCTTCAACCAACGTGAAATCAAAAATGGCGTCGGGGTAGTACACGCGACATTAACATCACGCGGCGGCATTACCACGCCCGTACTCTATCAATTAGTAAAAGAACATAAACGCTGGAAAATTGAAAGCATGGTCATCACCCCGCAAGGCGACGATGAACCAATTGCTGACAGTACACCGGCTGCAGCCAAACCAGCGCCACTAGTAGCCACAGACACCACAACAACTGCAGACACGCAGGCAGCGACTGCAGCAGCACCAGAAGCTGAAGCAGCACCAGCGGCACCTGCCGCTCCAGTGGCAGAAACACCCAGAAATACTTATCAAGATAGCAACTTTGGGTTTTCTCTAACTTACCCAGATACCTGGCAATACGTTAAAACCGATTCGAATGCGACAGTGTTTACTGGCAAATCGGGAGTAGAAACGAATGGTGGTGCCCTGACCGTACAACCACTCGCAGCCACTACTGATCAGCCAGCACAAAGCGTTCAACAGGCCACTGATAGCAATGAAAACGCACTGAAAAATAATGCCGATGATTTTAAAGTGGTAGAAGATGGATTACTGCCGCCGCATTCTAATCAGAATGAGAGATTACACGGCCAATACACGCTGTATAGTTACACGATAAACAATCAGTCGATGAAGCAGTTACATATTGTTTACTTCAAGAGCCCTGCCCGCGCGTTGTACACAATTTCATTTGTTGCCCCGGAAGCAGAGTTTGATGCTGATCTCCCCGCTGCCAGAGCAATGATTGCGTCGTTTAAAGTGTCTTAAATCAAGTTGATGTGCCAGTATTCACTGGCACATCAGATCAGATAAACCTAATTTCTTTGTAACCGTAATCTTACTAGAGCCTTTATCCATGTCCACGGATCGAGAAATACTCTGATTTTCTTGCCTTCCTTGAAAGAACGCGACCGATAATTAACAGGAATCTCGATAGGTCGATGCCCACTTTTAACTAGTTTGATTAAGAGCTCGTAGTCAAAGTCAAAACGATTACA
>CAZWPD010000078.1:0-6695 GCA_964636145.1 uncultured Coxiellaceae bacterium | reverse complement strand
ACCGGATTTTGAGTCCGGCGCGTCTACCAGTTCCACCACCCCGGCAAACGATAACGGCGCAAGTATATCAGCATCATTACCAAGGTCAATCGTATGGCACGGATCAGCTTCATTTTATTCAGGATTTTGAGCGCAGCGGCAGGGGTCCCACTGGGGGATGGGTGCCGCGAGCACAAAAACCTGAATAAAATGAAGCTGTTAATCCCTTAACATACTTGAGACCCCCGCTTGCTATACTAATATGACAACAATAAGAAGAAGATGAATATGCGCAAATGGATGTGGTTGCTCGGCATATTACTAAGCCTTTTCACAACTCCTGCTCTGGCAGCGGACAAAGTTTTGCTGCTAGAAATTGACGGCGCGATTGGCCCAGCGGTGCAAGACTATATCGTGCGCGGCATTGCCAAAGGCGAAGAGATGCACGCCTCGGCCATTATCATTGAAATAAATACGCCGGGTGGCCTCGAAACTTCCATGCGCGGTATCAATGAAGCCATCACCAGTTCAATCATTCCCGTTATCTCTTACGTCTCACCAACCGGCTCACGTGCTGCAAGCGCTGGCACCTTCATCATGTATGCGAGTAATATTGCCGCCATGGCACCAGGCACAAACATAGGAGCTGCTTCACCCGTCAAACTCACGCCGGAAGAGAAAACCAACCCAACATTACTCGACACGCATGAAAAGAAAGCCATTAATGATGCTGCGGCTTACATTCGCAGTCTCGCGCAGTTGCGCGGCCGCAATGTCGAGTGGGCAGAACTTGCTGTCACCAAAGCTGCAAGCCTGTCTGCAGAAGAAGCCTTAAAGATGAATGTCATTAATATTGTTGCCAAAGACATCCCGGAATTACTGACACAAATTGACGGTAAAAAAATATCCCAAGCCGGTGTCACCAAGTCTATAGCCACAAAAGATAGCAGCGTTGAAAGACTTTCACCTGATTGGCGCAGTAAATTTCTCGCCTTCATTACTGATCCGAATATTGCTTACCTGCTCATGCTCGCCGCACTCTACGGACTATTTTTTGAGTTATCCAACCCCGGTCTAGTGCTGCCTGGCGTAGCAGGAGTTATCTCATTGCTGTTAGCACTGTATGCATTTCAGTTAATGCCGGTTAATTATGTCGGCTTAACACTCATATTTCTTGGTGTTGCCTTCATGATCTTTGAGGTTTACATCTCAAGCTTTGGCGTCATCGGCATTGGCGGCATCATCGCTTTTGTCATAGGCTCGATCATGTTATACGACTCGAATGATCCAGCCTTCCGTGTGACCACAACATTAATATTAGCCATGAGCACCATTACCGCAGCATTTTTCTTTACGATTATTTTCATGATGGTGCGCTCGCACAAAATGAAAGTGATCACCGGGCGCGAGGGCTTAATTGGCAGCGAAGGCATTGTTATCGCCAATGATCATGACAACTTAACGATCATGCTCATGGGAGAAATCTGGAATGCCAAATCAAATGACATGTTGTCTCCAGGGCAGCATGTTAAAGTTGCCAAAGCTGAAGGCTTAACACTTACTGTTAAATTGCTGCATAAGGAATAAAATCATGCAAATCGCATTCTCGGTACTTCTCGTTGTACTTTTTATTTTGGCATTTAATTTCTTTTTCGTCCTCCGCGAGTACGAGCGTGCAGTCACGTTCACACTCGGCCGCTTCACTGGCGTCAAAGGACCAGGACTAATATTCGTGATCCCGTTTATACAACAAATTGTGCGCGTCGAATTGCGCACCGTGGTCATGGATGTACCGCCACAAGATGTTATCTCTCGCGATAACGTTTCTGTACGCGTCAGTGCCGTTGTTTATTTCCGCGTGATTGAAGCTGATCGCGCCGTCATTCAAGTGGAAGATTATTACATGGCCGTCAGCCAATTCTCACAAACCACATTACGTTCTGTACTCGGCCAACATGAATTAGATGAAATGCTTGCCGAACGCACGAAGTTAAATGCTGATATTCAAAAAATTCTTGATGAACACACTAATGCCTGGGGAATTAAAATTACGATGGTTGAAATCAAGCACATCGACATCAACGAAAACATGGTACGCGCCATTGCCAAGCAAGCAGAAGCGGAACGTGAACGCCGCGCAAAAGTCATTCATGCCGACGGTGAATTACAAGCTTCAACCAAGCTGCTTGAAGCCGCACAAATTCTTTCGAAACAACCAGAGGCATTGCAATTACGTTACTTGCAAACCTTATCGAACATCGGTGAAGAAAATAATACAACGATTGTTTTCCCAGTGCCAATTGATTTACTGAGCTCGATTATTAAAAAATAAACTGGTAAGGAGGACAATTGGAAAGAAAATCCAGTCTTGGTATAACAGTTAAACGTGTACCCAGCCTTAAAACTGGGCCTGAGGCAATGGCAGCTATTGGTATGCCGCGAGAATTCGCTGCGCAACTGATGCTGCTGGCACAAACATACGGCGTGACCATTGCCATTCGCGCCAGTATGCCTGAGCAAAAGTATCGTGATGCTGCCCAGCCAAAACCGAGTGATGTGAAAGCCAAAACCGGTGATTGGGGATTAACGAAAGGTGTCATCGCTGAAGACGCTGAACTTGGCAAGCATAATGCAAAAGGTCAACCCATCAACTCTGGCATGCAGCACAGCGATAGAGTGACCTCAACACTACACCGCATTTCTCTCCGAAACATTTTACGCGGTCTTGATGCCAAACCACCTACATTTGAATTAATGTCTCCAAATGGTAATCAAAGTCTTCAGGAAAACATTGCTAAGAATAAATTTCTACTAATCAGGTGCCTGGATGCACCACCTGGCAAACGCGACTATGTCTATAAAGTTGACCTCACAGCAGGACTAGCACCAATTGAAATTGATACCCAGCACATCAATGTGCTTCATGATTCCAGTCGTGGCGCACCTGAATGGTGGAGTCAGGAACTTGGAAATTTCGGTGAGATGCTGGAAATAAGACTTCCTGTCGAATGTGCAAAAATGACAGGGCAACCATTCACTCCGGTAAAAGTACTTGCCATTCGCAATTCATCAACCCAAGAGTTGTTACCAATCACCGGCGACATGGATTTACTTTGGATTTCTCGTCCAAGCGAACAACATCCATTTGTAAAAGAAGCTATTCAAAAATCTATCCCCTTACTTACGGTCATGGATCTTTCCAACCCCGAAAATATTCCTCGCATGCGTACGCACATGCAGGCCTTATGCCTATTAGAAAAATCGGATCCGATTAATTTCAACCTAATAACAGATGAAAAGCTTGCTCGCCTAGGATGCATCACACCGTTTGAAGCGTATATTATTACGATCATCAATCAACGCTTCGCTGCTTTTGTTGATCATCTTGATGATCTTCTTCAGCATGGTTGTGAGAATCGCAATCCTGGTAAAGCATCAGATCTTGATTCCGGCATGCTTCATTGCACGAACGGATTATTCACATTAACAACCAATGAAGCCGAACTGTTAAATTTCATCCTCTCTAACCAAGATTATCTCCAACAATATCGACTCGAATTAAATCCCAACTGGGACATGGGCAAAGAAAAATGGGGGCGAGTCGTTCACCGCCTGCTTGAAATGAATCTCTACGAACTAGACCAAAAAATCACGGAAAGATATCGCACCGCAACCGGCGAAGATTTGTCGGCGATTTCCGCTGGGTTCCGTAAAGTCAGTCGTACCTTCAGTGAAGCACTTGGCGCTGTACGTAGATTAAGCATGACAGCAGATAGCCCGCCCAACTTACCTGCACGCAAGAACTCTAACACCAATAATATTGTCCAAATAACATATCCGGATTGTAACGATTGGGATGATCAACGTTCATTACTTGGCACAAAAAGTAAAAGGATATTGCATCGTTTATGCGATACAAAGAGCAACAAGAATGAAGGCATCAGCTGGGAACGTGATGGCAATAATGTCCTGACTATTCAATTCAAGCATGCTAATGGCACCTCGCAATCTTATCAATTTAAAATCGAAGCGAACTCCATTTCACTAGTTAAAGGCGAATTAGATGATAATTCAATATCAATTTTCAAAACTCTGCAAAATGAATTACAGCCAGGCGCACAATTTATCGTTAACAGTCTAAAAGAGGAAAATAAATTAATTTTGGAACATCATCTGTCACCGCAGGAACCTGGGCCGCGTCCAAACAGCAACCATCAATGACTATCGACCGGGTCAACATCGAGCACCCACTTTACCGTGTTCTTGCCAGGAAGCTCTTCAATTTTTTGCAAGATATGGGCGAGATACGATTGCAGCACATTACGCTTATCAGATTTAACCAGCAAGTGCTGACAGTGCAAGCCCTTCTTCTTGGTCATATAAGCAGGAACCGGGCCCATCATGGATACGACATTGCTGATGCCAGCACCAATCTCTTTAATTTTATCGAGAAAACTTTCGGCTAATTTATTCGAATAAGCTTCAGCGCGGAATACGGCAAAATATGAATACGGCGGCAATAAAAATTGCGCGCGCTCATGCATTAATTCGCGCGCGAATGCTGGATACCCTTCGTGAATTAATTTCTGCAAGTGTGGATGATCCGGGCAGCGAGTTTGAATCATGACAGTCCCGGGTTTTTCTGCGCGTCCAGCACGGCCTGAAACCTGCATGAGTAACTGCCCCATTTGTTCAGCGGCACGAAAATCAGCACTGAATAAGCCGCTATCAGCATCAATAATGCCGACTAAAGTCACCTGTGGAAAATGATGTCCTTTTGCCAGCATCTGCGTGCCCAATAAAATGGATGGTTGTTCCTGATGAATTTGTGCGAGTAACTCATCAAGCGCATCTTTGCCTTTGATACTATCTCGATCAACGCGTATCACCGGAATTTCCGAAAAGTGTTGATGTAAAATTTCTTCGACACGTTGCGTACCCAAACCAACTGGCTCAATGTTTGGATCGCCGCAATCTTCGCATGTTTTGGGCAATTTCATGCGGGCGTCGCAATGATGGCAACGCAGCTCCTGCGGCGAGCGATGATAGACCAAGCGTGCGTCACAGCGTTTGCAGCCAGCAATCCAACCGCATTGGCCGCAAAACAAAACTGGTGCAAAACCGCGTCGGTTCAAAAACAACATGACTTGATTGCCGGCAGCTAATTGCTCGCGCATCGCCTGCATCAATTCATCCGACAAACCTTCTTCCATCTTCTTTTGCCGGACATCGATCATTCTAAATGTCGGCATCAACGCGCCGCCAGCACGCACCGGTAAATTCAATAACTGATAACGCCCGCGCTCCGCATTTAACAGTGATTCCAGTGACGGCGTTGCTGAACCTAACACAATCGGAATATTATTTTGATTCGCGCGCATCACTGCCATGTCGCGCGCATGATAACGAAAGCGGTCTTGTTGCTTGAATGAAGGATCGTGCTCTTCATCAACAATGATTAATCCTAATTGTTGAAACTGCGTGAAGATGGCCGAACGCGTGCCTATCACAATTTTCGCTTCACCGCTGCGCGCAGCTAGCCATGCACGTAATCTGTCGCCATCAGATAAACTGGAATGCAGTGCGGCAATAGGCACAGGAAAACGTGCGCGAAAACGTTCGATGGTTTGCGGGGTCAAACTGATTTCTGGAACTAACACTAAGGTTTGTTTACCGGCTTGCAGCATGTGATCAATTGCATGCAAATACACTTCCGTCTTGCCGCTGCCAGTGACACCATCGATTAAAAATACATTAAATTTATTTTCTGCGGCGAGAATAGCTTGCAGCGCAGATTCCTGTTCTTCATTCAACACTAAGGCTGTTTGCCGTTGCTCGCTGCACGCAGGCAACTTCTTTTTGCTCTCAAGCGGCTTGCCGCGGCGCAGCGCCACCGGCAGCGCACTCGCCATCACCTCACCCAGTGAGTAGTGATAGTAATTTGCTGCCCACTCGCATAGTGCATAAATGTCGCTGGTCAAAACCGGCTCAGCATCAAGAATCTCTTCAGCGTGCTTTAATTTAGCAAGCGGGATCGTGGTCTCGCTCACCACTGCCGTTAAAATTCCCACCAAGTTTCGCGACTGAAACGGCACTCTGACACGCACACCAGGAATTAAATTTTTGATATCAACACCTTGCGGCGGCAGATAATCAAACAGCCGTCGAAGCGGGGTTGGCAAAGCAAGTCGCAATAATTCCATTGTACAATTTCACTGTATTTTCATTAAGATGGCATGTTGACCCCTATGTTATAATTAAAGTCGGGGAATAAAAAGACTAACCAGAAGAGAATCTACGCCATGCACTCGTCAAATGAATTAATCAATGATGACCACCTTGAAAAGGCACTTGAAAAATTCATCAAAGAAAATATTCCTGCGGCCAAAGAACTCAACGATGCCGGCCTGAAAGAATTAGTAAAAGACACGGTCAAGATGTTGCGTGATATGTCGATGAAGTCTGGCGAACAACTCACGGTGAATAAACTCACCGATCCTAAATTCGCGCAGCAACTAACCGCCGCTCTCATGATCAATTCCACAATGAAAGGGTCAAAAGAACTCACACTGCAATTAAGTAAAACCATGGGCATCTTAACTGGGGATTCTACGCAAAATAATCTTGATCCCAAATTCAAGGCCTTCATGGATGATTACAAAAAATTACTTGAACAAAAACCCGATGATAAAGCCTTAAAAACTGGCTTAAAAGCA
>CAZWPD010000077.1:0-6738 GCA_964636145.1 uncultured Coxiellaceae bacterium | reverse complement strand
TGCGGCATTGGCTGAACAGTTGAAGATTAAACGCAGGGAGAGGATTGCGGAGTGGTTAAAAACACATTCATAAATCAGGCCAAGAAGTTATTGCATGTTCGCGAAAAGGATACCCCCTCTCCCGCCCTCAATCATTCAATAGTACTCGGTAATGGTTGCGGGAGAGGGATGGGGTGAGGGAAAACCAATGACCAACTCTACAACATCAACATTTCCCATTTATCTTTAATCAGTGCTTCCCCCTCACCCTTTCCCTCTCCCGCAGCGCACCTTCATCAGTTTTGCCCGTGCCGAGGGCTGGAGAGGGGACTTCCTTTTCGCAGCCACTGCACACCACTATCATCTCGCAGCTAACAGCTTCAATCGTCGTTAACGAAAAACATATTTTACTCGCGCTACGCAACACTTTATCATCCCAAACTCCTCTGCTATGATTTCCCCATCTTTCACACACCCGTTCAAGGAGAACTCCATGTCACGTTCGATGAAAAAATTATCAGCATTCGTACTCGTCCCGGCGCTAGCATTAGCCGCCACAGCTGCATTTGCTGCCTTTACCCCAGCACAAAAAACTGAAATTCAAGGCGTGGTCAGCAGCTATTTGCAAAGCAACCCACAAGTCATCATTGCTGCTTTACAGGAATACCAAAAGAAGCAAATGCAAGACGCTGAACAAACCATCAAGAACACCGAAAAAGATGCATCGCAATTTGTGAAGCCATTATTCCATACCAGCAATGACCCAGTTGGCGGCAACCCAAATGGTAAAATCACCATTGTCGAATTCTTCGACTACCAATGCCCGCATTGCGTTGACATGAGCCCAGTCATCAGCAGCGCGATTAAAAACAACCCGGAAGTTCGCGTCATTTTCAAAGAATTCCCAATTCGCGGACCATTATCTGATTTTGCTTCACGTGCAGCGCTTGCCGCAAACATGCAAGGCAAATACATGGCATTCCATGATGAATTAATGAAAACCAAACAGCCTTACACACAAGAAAGCATCCTTGCTGCTGCCAAGACTGTTGGCATTAACGTCGAACAACTCCAGAAAGACATGGACAGCAATACCGTTAAAGATCAAATCAAAGCCAACATGAAGTTAGCCCAAGATCTGAAATTACTCGGCACGCCTGCGTTCTTTATCGGCAAAACTGATGCAAGCACTTCTTCTACTATCAACTATGTACCTGGCTTCATGGATTTGAACCAGTTACAGACCGTCATCAAGAAAAACAGCTAAGCAAGCGTTTTTCTCGGCAAAAACCGGCGCAGCCTTGCGCCGGTTTTTCATCCATCCTCCAGTAGCATCTCACCTGAAAATAAGATAACCTTTTTCCCATCTTTTTCTCATTAATACGAAGGAATGTTCACATGCTTTTGAAGAAATCGTTGTTTATTATTTCATCTGCCGTTGCTTTATCCGCAACCAGCGCCATGGCGGCTCCAGCACCACGTATCGTCATTGCTCCACAGTGCTTATTAAATAATGCTCAAGTCGCATACAAGTCACTGGCTACCACCCCCGGCTTTCAATTGGCCGAAATGAACGCAGCCAGCATTGAAAAACTCGCTGAAGCCAAACATCACAGCAAACAATCTTGCGGCGGCTTTACTGATGTCACCCGCGCCTGGACTAGCGAACGCACACGCGAACAAAACCCAACTGCATTCCTGAAATCTTATACTGAAACTGCCAAACATCCCGCCATCAAAAGCGCAACAGATGTGACTTACAAAATTCAATATGAGAAAGAAACACAAACACTGTTAAAAACCATCACTCCACAAAACATGTGGGATAATTTAACAACGCTGACTAACTTCAAAGATCGTTATGCTGGCTCCAAAAATGGCGTCAAGGCTGCAGAATGGATCAAAACCAAAATTGAGACGATTGCCAAAGAAACCGGTCATGATGATGTCACCGTTTATTACGTTTCAACCGGCAATTACTCCCAACCTTCCGTTGTTGCCAAATTTGGCAAGAGCAACGAAGCTGGTATTGTCGTTGGCGGCCACATGGATACCCTAAACAGCGGCTTCGAAAATAAGCCAGGTGCAGATGATGATGGCAGCGGCAGCGTCACCGTCATGGAAACAGCGCGTACTATTCTGGCAAGCGGTATGAAATTCGAAAAACCAATTTACTTTATCTGGTACTCTGCTGAAGAAATGGGATTGGTTGGCTCTGACTACGTCGTAGCTGATTTCAAGAAAAAGAAAATTCCAGTTGCAGCAGCAATTCAAATGGACATGACCGGCTATGCCGCAGAAAACGATCCAACCATCTGGTTAATGACTGACTTCGTCAGCAAAGACCTGACTGCATTCATGGAAAAGTTGATCACTACATACGTCAAACAACCGTATAAGTTCTCGAAGTGTGGCTATGCATGCAGCGACCACGCCTCGTGGAATAAAGGAGGCGTTGCAGCAGCATTCCCATTCGAATCTGAAATGGGCAATGACGACCCATATATCCATACTTCCAACGATAAAATGGATGTGTTGTCTCTGGATCACATGACTGATTTCGTCAAGCTCGCAACATCGTACACAGTAGAATTAGCTACTCCAGTTAGCAAGTAACTCAATCGTCAATGCGCGGTGCTCACAAGGTGCCGCGCAACGACAGCAAGACGCTCTTCACCACTTTCACTCAAAGGTATCAACCCATGCTGGAATCTTTTCAAACAACCCAGTGGAATGAAAACTTTAACGACCTTAACCAGCAACGCGCTCTGAATCAGCTGGAAGGCGGCCGCATTCTTTACTTTCCCGAATTACCATTCGTGTTATCAGAAGAAGAGAAAATATTTTTAAATCCTGAATACGCCGATGCTAATTCAAAAAACATTGGCTATCATCCCGAGCAACATAAAATTTGGGGCGTCAAAAATCTCAGCGAAGAGCAACGCCGCAAACTAAAGACCATGTTAAGCCGTTACGCACAATCAGCACGCACACTGGTTAATAACCTGTTGCCGCATTATCAAAGTCAATTGATCACCGGTCGCACCAGTTTTCGCCCACTGCAAGTTAGCAATCGCAAAACCTCGTATCGCAAAGATGACAAGCGCCTGCACGTCGATGCCTTTCCTTCGTCGCCGAATCAAGGCAAACGAATTTTACGTGTATTTTGCAATATCAACCCGAGTGCAGATCGCGTCTGGCGCATTGGCGAGCCATTTGAAAATGTCGCCAAGCGCTTCGCACCCATCATTCCGAGACCATTCCCCGGCAGCGCGTCATTATTGCATTTACTGAAAATCACCAAAAGCAAGCGCACCGCTTACGACCACTACATGCTGCAAATGCACGACCGGATGAAAGAAGATGAAGATTATCAGCAGACTGTCAGCCAGCAGGAAGTGAGATTCCCGCCAGCTAGCACGTGGATTGTGCAAACAGATCACATCTCTCATGCCGCGATGCAAGGTCAATATCTGCTGGAACAAACGTTTTATCTGCCGGTTCATGCCATGCAAAATCCAAATTTGTCGCCGCTGCGTGTGCTGGAAAAAATTCTTGATCGTAAACTCACTTAGGGAGCCCTCGATGTTATCTAAATCAACTAAACTCATGTGCGCAGCGACACTCGCACTTTTATCATTGTCACCAGCTGTCTATGCAGCTCGTGATCATGTCATCACGGTACCAAGCTGTCTGCTAACAGCCTCCGGCGCACACGGCGAATTACTGGCGCACTCACCATCACTCATGCTGGTAAAAGTTGATGATGAAGCAATAGAAACATTAAGCGCAGCCAAACATAAAACCAAAACCCCGTGCGGCGGCTTTATGGATGTCACTGCAGACTGGCAACAATATCAAGGCACTGCAATTGCCAAAAAAGATCATGCAGCATTTTTAGATAAGTATACGCATACCGCTAAAAAATCACTGACCGCCGGCAAGACATACTCCATTCGCTACCAGAAAGAAGTGAGCAAACTCATCAATCAGTTAAATCCGGATTTGATGTGGGATAGCTTAAAGAAATTTTCGAGCTCAAAAGACCGCTATGCTAATTCTGATGATGGCGTTGCTGCTGCCAACTGGATCAAGACACAAATTGAAACCATGGCAAAAACTGCTGGCCGCTCCGATGTGAATGTATATTTCGTCCAAACCAAAGGTTACAAACAGCCTTCAGTCGTCGCCAAACTCGGTACTGGCACCGGCGCTGGTGTGGTTGTTGGCGCACACATGGACACGACCTCTAGCCGCTTTGAACGCAAACCTGGCGCAGATGACGATGGCAGCGGCTCCATGACGGTTATGGAAAGTGCACGCACCATCATTAACAGCGGCATGCAATTCAATAAACCGATTTACTTCATCTGGTACTCGGCAGAAGAAGCCGGTTTAATTGGCTCGCAAAGCGTCGTCGCAGAATTTTCTAAAAAGAAAATTCCAGTCGATGCCGTCATGCATTTCGATATGACCGGTTATGCTTACCAAGGTGAACCAACCATCTGGTTAATCGATGACAACGTCGATAGCGCTCTCACCAAGTTCCTTGAAAAAATCGTGACGACGTACACCAGCCAACCGGTACAATACACACGTTGTGGCTATGCTTGCAGCGATCATGCTTCCTGGTCTGAAGCTGGATACACCGCAGCCATGCCAGCCGAGTCACGCTTTGAAGACACTAATCCAACTTTACATTCTGCACGTGACACCATCGACAACCTCGATAAAAATCACATGACGGATTATGCAAAGATTGCCACAGCATTTGCTGCGGAGTTGGCGGAGCCGGTGGCGAAGTCTGCATCATGATGAGCTAGCGATCGTAGGTTGGGTTAGCGTTTTTTGCGTAACCCAACAACCACCTTTCGAGATTGGCACGTTGGGTTACGCGCATAAAACGCGCTAACCCAACCTACGACATAGTGCACATATGCAAACTACGATTCTTGATTGAGAAGGCCGAAGGCCTCTGGCCTTGAAGACACATCCCCTGCTAACTTATTGATATTCTCATATTTTTTTACCCCTCAACAATCTGTGAACCTCACAAACCTCCGCCTCCCCATCGACTATAATTATAGTAATCAGACGGTTACCCCATGAGGACTGTATGGATGGCAGAACCTATAACGATGGACTAGATACTGCGAGTAGAGAATCACTTAAAACTGCCATCGAAAATGGTGATATGAGTGCGGTACAAAAACATCTTCAGACCGGCGGCAACGTCAATGCCTTTCTGGATAATGATAACAACACCTTATTACATCTTGCCGTTGCCGCCAGAAAACTGGATATCGTACAGCTACTTGTTACTGCACCAGGAATTAATCTAAAAGCGTTGAATATTGATGGACAGAGCCCAAGCCAAATCGCGCTGCAAGAAAAAGCTAATAAAAATAAAAAAGGCTTAAGTTATAAAGAAGAAATAATTGTTCTCAAAAATGAATTGTCGGCACTAAAGAAAAGTGATGCTGGCAAAGATGAACTTATTGCTGCGGAAAAAAATCTTGCCGAAAAAGAAGCGGTATTTGAAGTCAATACTGATGTCATGGGTCAATTTTCAAGAATTTACCGAACATTAGAAGATGCAAAATCACCTTCTGCCGCCCCCGCAGCGCCTGGTAACAATGCAAGCGAACAATCAGCCAGTCAAGTCAAACTACCTTTCTTCTTGAACGACCAACAAAAGAAAATGAAAAAATCGATAGATATGTTAAGTAAAGCCGGTGAAGAGATCGCGGCTCTCCATCAGAAATTAAAGTCATGCTCTCCAGAAGATACACCCAAAATTCAAAGAGGTCTGATGGCTATGCTCGATCGTTTTGCAAAAGAAAAATCAAACATTATGCAGGATATTGCTGAATGGACTGGCTCATTAAAAACTGATAGCGCGGGAAATTACAAGAAATCTGATAAAGAAGCGGTGGGAGTGATAAGAGCTTATTTTAATCAAGAAGTCGTGAATAAATATTCCTTCCTGGATCCACTGCGCGAGGGTTTAGGGCTCGAACAAAAACCTGCTGCCGGGCAACGTGAAGAAATTCAGCCAATCAAGGCATCGAGCAGTGCACCCGGCAAACTACAATCTAGTCCAGCGCCAACTCCTGATGCACCACGAACCAAACTAGGTTCTCTAGCAGCAGAGCCTGCCAAGCCAACTATAAAGATATCATTAGCACATCCACGCGGTGTACCCAACACAGCCCCTCCGCCACCACCTAGTGGTGAGGCACCAAATCCTGAAGCATTACGCAGAAGCAAGGAAGCAGGTCAACGCAAAACCATCGAGCAAAAGCAACCTAATGCTGGTCAAAGTAAACCAGCTGATTTGAGCACAATTCGTGATGCGTTCAACAAAGAATTTCTCAATGATGACCCGAGACCCAAGAAGCCAGGGTTGGGATAAAAATCAATTCTTTAACAGGAAAATTCCCGGACACACAAATCGTGTCCAGGCTCATTACCTATCTTTTAATTTTCTGTTTAAAACAAACTGGCATTTCAGAAATTTCGCTATATTCCAACTCAACCTTTTGGCCGTGCTTACACTTGCCTTCGGCAAATTTGAATAACCCTGTTGTACCCAACGAGCCGCTGCGAGTTTCTTTTTCTGGAAGCTCTATAGCATTAAATTTTTCTTTTTCAGCCTCGAAAACCGCATCAAGCTTTGCTTTCGACTCGAAGCATCTTGTGTTCTTGGCATCCATCACGCCATCTTTCAATCGCATCAATACATATCTGACTTGCATA
>CAZWPD010000076.1:2356-6842 GCA_964636145.1 uncultured Coxiellaceae bacterium | reverse complement strand
GCGTAGAGCAAGCGTTTATCTTCTGAAATAGCGATTAGCTCTGCTGGAAACCCAAACTCTTCCTGCATGAGGCGCCGCCAAATTTCGTCATTAATTTTTTTTGATTTACCTAAAAATTGCGCGACCAAGCGCACATTCAGCGCATCTTTAGTATCCAGCTGTTTAACAATTTCAACCAACAAGTCTTCTGGCAAGCAACGTAAAATACTGGTGTCTTTCTCATCAGAGCCGGGCGAAAACATGGTGATACCCCTTAGATATCAAGTGATACTAAAGTATAGTCGATAAAATTGACTCGATATCTCATTGAATTTAATGGATTTTATGGTCGAGACAACCAGTTGGTAAATAGATGTACAACCACCGGCGAAAAATCAGCTATAATGAATAAAGAACAAATGTGGCAGTCACGTTATCATTTTCAGGAAGAGAATATGGCCGATCTGACAGATTTAGAGACGAAAAAAAGCCTGGTCCGCAAACAGACCTGTTTCTCTAACCTCAATCCTACTGAAATTGATGTGCTGGTTACTTTGCTCACTGAAATCACGTTTAACCCCGGTGATGTGATCGTGAAAGAAGGTGATCATGTTGATAGCGTTTACATCATTGTTCACGGAAGCGCAGACGTTGTCGTTTCCAAACGTGAAAATGATAAAGAGGTTTTCACCAAAGTTGCGTCCCTGAAAGACGGTAACGCCATCGGTCTTAGCGAACACGGCTTTTACTCACTCACAGGATTACGTACTGCAACCGTTACCGCAACCACAGAATTACTCGCATTGAAATTAAGCGTAGTCGTGTTCCGCGGCTTTGCACTCGCCTATCCACACGCCAGTGAAGTCATGCGCAAACAAGCCGAAAGTCTCTAAACAAACTCTCAAGTTTTTGGCAGCATCAACTCAATATTAGTCCCAACATTTAATTCGCTGTGCACCGTAATTTTACCATGATGCAACTCTACAATTGATTTCACAATCGATAATCCGAGTCCGGTACCTGACACCTGCATGGAACGTGAATCATCAACGCGATAAAAGCGGTCGAAGAGACGTGGAATATGCTGCGGGGCAATACCAATACCGGTATCACTAACCGTGATACAAACATGTTCGGCCATTGCGCTGACAGTGATAGAGACTGAGCCATCCTGAGGTGTATATTTGATTGCATTTGAAACAAGGTTACTCATCAAACGGCGAAACATAATTGTATTCACCAAGATGTCGGCATCTCCATGCTGGGTAATAGAAATGTTTTTATCTTCAGCAAGAGCCTGGTAATAATCACAGATTTTTGTAATTTCAGTGGCGGCGCTAACCGTGGATTTTTCAATGCCTGGCTGCTGACTCTCGGCACGTGATAAAAACAAGATATTCTCGATCAAAGAAGCAATCCGTTGTAATTCTTCGAGATTAGAAGCTTGAGCATTGCGATAATCAAGCTCGGAATGCTCGTAAGAAAGCAGCAACTCGGTTTGACCGATCAAATTGGTAATCGGTGTGCGCAGCTCGTGCGACATATCGGCGGACATTTGGTGCATGCGAGAAAATGAAGTCTCAATGCGGTCTAACATTTGATTAAACGCATTACCAAGTGGATTTAACTCTTTCGGCAACAAAGCCGGCTGGACACGCTGACTCAATGAACTGGTAGTAATATCTTTTACAGTGTCAGTCAAAATATTCAGCGCACGCAACCCACGGCTCGTCACAAATTTCCCCAGCAGCAAAGACAAGAGCATCGCGATACTTAACATGCCGACAAACACACGTCTATCATGGGTAATTGTGTGTTGATACGTCGCATCTAACGCCACTTGAATATAACCTTGAATAGCACCACTGCTTGATTTAACCGGGACAATTGATGTGAGGTATTGATCACCGCGATAAGTCCCCCACAAATAGGCGTCACTGCCAGTTGAGATTTGCAGTGGATCCGGGCGGCTGATAATTGACTCAATTCCCGGCGTCTCCATTATCACCTGCCCTTGCTCGTCAAAAACACGGACATAATAACGATACAGTGAATTACGTGTTCGTACTGGATGCTCAACGACAGCTTTCTTTAATAATTGCGTATCGATCACCGCATCGCTCATGATCGATTGCAGATTACTCTCTTCTTCCTTGATGAAGTTATAATCCGCTTCGCGCATCACATTTTGCGTTTCCCAGTAAAACGCGAGCGCCACAATTACCAGCAAGGAAACGACAGCAATACTATAGAAAAAAGTTAATTGTGCATGGATAGATTTAAACGGCTTCACAGCGCTCTTCCAGCAAATAACCCATGCCTCTAACGGTATGAATGAGTTTATTATCGAAGTCATCGTCAATCTTTTGACGTAATCTGCGAATAGCAACATCGACAATATTGGTGTCGCTGTCGAAATTAATATCCCAAACTGCTTCTGCAATCAGCGTGCGCGATAATACTTCACCGCCGCGCTGCGCCAAAAAAACCAGCAAGGAAAACTCTTTAGGCGTGAGATCAACACGCTTGTTACCACGTTCGACCTTGTGCTTGAGTAAATCGATCTTGAGATCAGCGACACAGATCTCAAGATTATTTTGTGTCACATTTCGGCGCAGTGATGAGCGCACTCGTGCCAGCAATTCAGCAAACGAAAATGGTTTAACGAGATAATCATCCGCACCCAACTCGAGACCACGCACTCTGTCTTCCACTGCATCGCAGGCAGTGAGAAAAATGACATGTACGTCTCTATTCAGCGCACGTAATTTGGATAGCACCGAAAAACCATCAAGCTTGGGCATCATGACATCGAGAATGACTAGATCAAAGGTATACTGCGTGGCGGCAAACAACCCATCTTCGCCATTATGGGCGACATCGACATTAAAACCGCTGGCAGACAAGCCTTTATTAATGTATTCAGCTGTCTTGATATCATCTTCTACGACTAATATGCGCATGATCCTCACCGTATTGGTAAATAAGCCTGTTTATCGAGCCAGACCCGCTCCGCGTAAAGCAGCCGGCGGCGGACTACGATACATAAAACTCTTGCTTTCGATTGATGGCGTAACGAATCTTGGCTGATCAGCAACACCATTCACTTTCGGGTTTGTTGCACAAGCTGATAACAACACCGCCACCATTAACATTGATACTCGCTGCAGCATTAATTTCACGGTTCACGCTCCTTGTTAAACGATTATCATATCAGCGCAGTAATACGATGGCACCGAATATCAGCAATTAGCAATGTCTCACTATAACCGACGCTTGATCAAGATGAGATTCAGTCGACGCAATTTCGTTTTTTACTGGCCAGAGCGTTAATCGCGAGAACAAGGGTGAACGCTGCAAACTTGGCTGTCTCTGAAAGATATGCGGATACAGTGTTGCCACTACTTCTGAATAGTAAACTCCGTTAGCAACCACCACACCACGCGAATTTTTAACTTCCTGACTCCCAGATCTCGCCGCTTGCATTAATTCACGCGCATTAAAAACATGGTAACCAGAGCGCTCACTATAATTACCGACGACGTGATGAAAAACTTCACCTAATTTATCGATGCTGTCAATGTCGTGCAAAGTTGCCAATGCTGCTTCAACAGAATTTTTCTCAAATATTTCGCGAGGATCGGCGAGCAGCACACTTTCACTGGTCAATTCATAATAATTTGCAACCCACTCAGTAATTAATTTCTGACGCTCTTCATACCCCAACGCCCAGAATTTCTTGAAATCACCGCAGACATGACATGGTGCTTTCGTACATTGCTGATGAAGATAATTACCAATCTGATTCCAGAATTTTGCGCTTGGATTTAAAATCGCAGCAATGATATCAAGTTTTTCTCTCGACAATCCGCTGCACACAGCCGTGAAGGTAACGTAGTTATAATGGTAATTAGAATTTTGCTCAAAAGCAGTTTGATCTTCGAGCATGGTCAACGGATAGCTTTCGTGATTATTGATCACCAGCACATAGCCATCTTTGCCGCTTTCAAGACGAAGAAAGCCAAAAGTTTCTTCGAATAATTCTTCAGCGATTTGCGCGTAAAAGGTATGCGCGGCATTTTCAATTTTACCGCCATTCACTGCGGTGACTCGTCCGCCGGCGCGCGGCCCGGCAATTAAATAATATTCGCCATCGACCTCAAAGAAAATCTGCAAGCCAACACCATCTGGTAAGGACTCTTGGCGCTCGCGAGCAAAGTTTTCCGGGGTAGTTCCAGGCGATAATTTAATGATTGCGACCGTCATTTTTATTCTCTTTTTATAGTGAGTACAATTTAACTGATCAGAGCACTGTAGTCAAAATCTGCTCGTGTTAGATACAAAACCAAGAATTTCTATATGATATTCCATATTTTCAATAGGTTATGAGCCAGCAGAAAACATAAAAACGACTATAATTAAGATAGATGACAAACATTGACGAGGTTTTTATGGCTGGAAGCAGACCAACACTCAGTGATGAACAAAAAGCACAAAAAATTGAAAA
>CAZWPD010000076.1:0-2256 GCA_964636145.1 uncultured Coxiellaceae bacterium | reverse complement strand
TCAGTCCAGCGCTGATACGCCCTCTCCAGTTCCACCTGCAATTTTTGCAGGCTTGCCAATGCTGCCGTAATTTTCTCTTGTGGCTGCTGATAAAAAGCTGGCTGTGTGGTGGCTGCTTGCAACTCATTCAATTCCGCTTCCAGTTTTTCAATGCGCTGCGGCAATTCCTTCAACTCATTCTGTTCTTTGAAACTTAATTTTTTACGGGCAGCAGTTGCAGCAGAAGGCTTCGCTTCTTTCACATCTTCTTTTTTCTTAACCTGCTTCACTTCTTCTATTACTTTTCGCTGCCGCAGCCAATCCTGATAACCACCGACGTATTCCTGAATTTTGCCGTTACCTTCAAACACCAGTGTACTGGTAATCACGTTATCCAAAAATTTACGATCATGGCTGACCAGTAATAAAGTGCCTTGATAGGTACTTAAGATTTCCTCGAGCAGTTCCAGCGTTTCAATATCCAGATCATTGGTTGGCTCGTCCATCACCAGCAAATTACTCGGACGACTAAACAAACGCGCCAGCAACAGACGATTACATTCACCGCCGGATAAAGCTTTTACCGGTGTGAGCGCACGCTGCGGGGTAAATAAAAAGTCGGCAAGATAGCTGATAACGTGACGTTTTTGGCCGTTTATTTCCAGCGTATCGCCGCCTTGGCTAATGTTATCTGCAACCGTCTTATTCATATCAAGGGCGGCACGCATTTGATCGAAATACGCAACTTCCAACTTAGTGCCTTGAGTCACACTGCCTTGTTGCGGCGTGATCTTGCCTAACAACAGATTCAACAATGTACTCTTGCCAATCCCGTTCGGACCAATGAGACCAATCCTGTCACCACGCATAATGCGTATCGAAAAATCTTTAATGACGACGCGATCATCAAATTCGTGCGTAACATTTTTCGCTTCTATTACCAAATGGCCTGAAGACCCCGCTTCACTCAAACTCAAATTCACTTTACCTTGCTGCTCGCGGCGTTTGCTGCGATCAAGACGCATCGCTTCAAGTGCACGCACGCGGCCTTCGTTGCGAGTACGCCGTGCTTTAATACCCTGTCGTATCCATTTTTCTTCCTGCGCTAATTTCTTATCGAAATCTGCATTTTGTTTATCTTCAGCGTGGAGCATTTCTTCTTTGCGGATTAGAAAATTTTGATAATCACCCGGCCATGAAGTCAGATTACCGCGATCCAACTCGAGAATGCGCGTCGCCAAGCGCTGCAACAGCGAGCGATCATGCGTAATAAACACCAAGCCGATTTTGCAAGTGATGAGATATTCTTCCAGCCACTGAATGGCTTCGATATCCAAATGGTTAGTGGGCTCATCGAGCAATAATAATTCTGGCGCTGTGACTAATGCGCGTGCCAATGCGGCGCGACGTTTCCAGCCGCCTGAAAGTGACGCCAACTCGGCATCAGGGTTCAATTGCAGGCGCGTCAACACGGTGGATATTTCGCGTTCAAAATCCCAGCCACCCGCCACATCAATCTGATGCTGGAGCTTCTCGAGCTTAACGAGATCTTCGTCGCTGTGACTGGTCATCAGTTGATGAGTCAAGGCATGGTAGGCTGCCAGCAAAGCACCGGTTTCCGCCAACCCCTCAGCGACAAAATCGAACACCGTGACGGCCGTGGTCTCGGTAAACTCCTGAGTGAGCCGGGCATAACGAAGGTTAGGCTTACGCCAGACCGTGCCACTATCAGGCTGCAGGGTGCCATCGATGACCTTCAGGAGCGAGGACTTGCCGGCGCCATTACGGCCAATGAGGCAAACGCGCTCGCCGCTACCGATCTGGAGCTTGATCTTGTCCAACAAAACATCAAGCCCAAAGGCCAGCGAGACACCTTCTAATGTGATTAAATTATCCATTTTGCTTTTTTTATCCGACTATATTCATGAGTTGCGCGCATAGTAGCACACCTTGGGAAACTGGCACACGCGCAGATTAACTATATGTTTAATAGAGAAATATCAGATGGAATAAGCCCTGCCGACGGCTAATCTTGTCACTAGGCGCAAGATATATCTTAATTAACACTACCAAATTCAACCCGTTTTCTGGTAGATTATGTGAGTTCATTTGCACTCCTGTTAGTCGTTCATGAACAATTTACAGTTTTATTTACAATTTTATATGAAGGTTTATTACTTATGGCAGCACGTGAAAAAGGAACCGTTAAGTGGTTCAACAATAGCAAAGGTTTTGGTTTCATTCAGCGCGATAGCGGAGAAGATGTGTTCGTTCACT
>CAZWPD010000075.1:0-7202 GCA_964636145.1 uncultured Coxiellaceae bacterium | reverse complement strand
TTGTTCCATAGGAAGTGATTTACGCAATTGAGCGTCTGCATAAACTCGGTTTCATTTCGCAATTCAAGAACCCACCAATTGCAGTGAGGGAGTTCGAGTAGAATTTCCAGTCTTTTTTCTAGATCCAATGAAGTAGTCGGAGGAAAATGTCTATCGTGTCTTTCCTCATGATAAATATGGGCGCCCAAAATACGGTCGGCGTTCGGCACGGCAAAGTCCTCGAACCTATATGCTTCGCATTTTACAGAGGTGCATACTTTCGCGTGGCCAATATCGAGAGTTCCACAGCAGTTAGCTTTTCTAAGAAGCTTTTCGTACAATTCCGGCCGTCCACTCCATCCACCGGCAAGATTTTCAAGACATAGTGAAATTCCCAAAGCTTTTGCCTTCGACACCAACTTTTTGAGACCGAATATTGTTTTGTCCCATGAAACGCTCGCCGGCTCTTCATGATTAAACCCTGCGTGAACAGTCACAATTTCAGCAGCTGTTTTCGAAATTAGATTCAATGCATGTCCATAAATTCCCGAAGCGAGGCTCGCTTGAACCGAATCTCTATGCCCAATCTCATGATTGGGGAAAAACAGGTGGAATCTGACTTCGAGTGGAGCAAGTTTCAGCATTTTCTTAGTAAAACGCATCTCCTCCAATCGGGTTCGCGGCAAATCACCAACCGCGAGAGACCATTCTATTCCCTGTAACTTATTATCAAGAGCAAATGATTTCAAAGTGTCCACATCATCAAAAAGATTGGGGCAAACTAATTTTAGTATATTCACGGCGCAGCCCTGCAATAAATTAAATGCATCATACATCAGATTTTATGATATTTCAAATCATAATTACTAATCTGAACCAATTACTTTCTTCATCCATGAACTTGCTTGTTTCAGCCAATTACAAATTAATATTAGATAATCCCTGATCTCTTTCGGATTTATTCATCCTCTCTTTTTATCGGTTCCTCTTATGTTGACTATTGCTTTTTCCTATAGTAAGTTGCTTCTCACAGCAATCGGGCCTGAACTGAATGTATGTACCGTGCCACAGGAGGATGGTCTTGGATTTTAGAAAGAACGTTTTTGCAGGATCCATCGGAATAATCGGAGTGGGGTTAGTTATTGGAATACTGGCCGCATTCCTTCAAAAATGGGGTAATCCCGGCAATATGGGGATTTGTGTGGCATGCTTCGAACGGGATGTTGCCGGAAGCTTCGGTTTACATAGGGCTGATTTGGTCCAATATCTGCGACCGGAAATTATCGCTTTTGTTCTTGGAGCATTCGGATCGGCACTCGCTTTCGGGGAGTTTAAACCTCGATCGGGTTCCGCACCTTTGGCAAGATTTCTCCTAGGGATGTGCGCCATGATTGGTGCACTCATATTTCTCGGATGCCCATGGAGGGCAATTCTCAGGTTAGCCGGTGGAGACGGCAATGCATTATTCGGACTAGCCGGACTCACTGTAGGCGTCGGAATCGGAACTCTCTTTTTCAAATCAGGTTACAGTCTGGGACGAACAAGCAAACAAAATTCGGGTCTTGGATTCCTGATGCCTTTGCTAATGGTAGGTTTTCTCTTCCTGTTGCTCTTGTTCCCTCAAGTTCCCAACGAACCCAAGAGCGGCATTCTTTTCTATAGCGTGAAAGGACCAGGTGCCCAGCATGCACCTTTACTCGTTTCAATCATTGCCGGATTAGTCGTCGGTGTCCTAGCTCAGCGCAGCCGGTTTTGCACCATGGGGGCATTGAGAGATCTGATCCTCTTCCGACATTTCCACCTCTTTTCTGGATTTCTGGCACTTTTCTTGGCTGCTTGGATAACCAACATTCTTTTAGGTCAATTCCATCCGGGTTTTGCCAACCAGCCGGTTGCACACTCCCAAAGTCTGTGGAATTTCTTGGGCATGCTCGTGGCCGGACTTGCTTTTGCTCTGGCGGGCGGTTGCCCTGGACGTCAGCTTTTTATGTCGGGAGAAGGGGATGGTGATGCAGCTATATTTGTCTTCGGTATGATTGCCGGAGCAGCCTTCGCACATAATTTCGGTCTTGCGAGTTCACCCGCCGGAATAGGACCTCACGGGATTGCAGCCGTCGTAATTGCTTTAGCTGTCAGCCTATATATTGGATTAACAAACCTGAGTCGGATTGAAGCCTAATCGGAGGAAAAATGGAGCAGAGAGTTGACGCGAGAGGCCTATCATGCCCTCAGCCGGTCTTAATGGCATTATCGAAAATGAGAGAAATGCAATCGGGGGAATTTGAGATCCTCGTAGACAATGAAGTTAGCAAAGAGAATGTCTGCCGAGCAGCCTCCAAGGAAGGCTGGGATGTGGCAGATGTCAGAGAGGAATCCGATGAATATCGTCTCCTCGTAAAGCGACCATGAAACTACTCCAAAAGGCTTTGGCCCCCCTTCGAAAGTTTCGACTCAGGAAAGTCCCGGACGAAAAAGCTTCGCAAAGAGGACTCCTCATTTTCGAACACACAGGAGAGGTCATACGGGCTGAGTCTCTCCTAAGGGAGGCCGGGTTCGATGTTCAAGTAAAAGGGCCTCCGCCTCAAATTCGTACCGGTTGCGATTTAGCCATTGAATTTCCAATAATCTCGGCACTCAAGGTGTCTGGAATACTCGAAAGTAACAGGATAAGACCGCTGCAGTTTCTCCCTTTGAAAGATCCCCTGTTGGAGCCCGTAAGTATTTTTCAAAGAAAAGATTTCGGCGAATTCCTCATGATTCGCGCAGCCAATATGAAAATCACCGTGAGAAAATCAGATCGAATGATTGTCAATATTTCGGGCGGCGGCTGCCCTGATGTTCCTTACTTAGCCGACCGGCTGGTGGGTAGGACTCTTGAATCTGCTCCTGAGCCTAGATCTTTGGGTTCAACGCTATGTGGATATGCACTTCAACTTGCATATGAAGAGATGAAACGCTCATGCCGCTAAATATCATTGGTACTCTCCCCTTTTCCGGGTTTCCTCTCACTGTTGCCGATTGCCTCTTCAAAAGCGGCAAACTGTTTATAGGTAGCGAGTCGGTTCCAATTATTCGTGGAACAGCAGCCTTGCTGGCTGCCGCTTGTCTGGCTTGCGACTTCTTGGGATTACCGCCGCCAAAAGGTTTTATCGCCGGCGACATAGGTCTTGGTGACGGAAGCAGAAGCATATATGCCCATTTGGAAGACCATTTTCCCGACACCCCGGACCAGATCATGACATTTCACTATCTACAACCGGATGTTGATTGGCATAACCGTATACTGATGCAAATTGAGGCTCTCGCTCATGCGCCTACTTTGGTGGCCGACGCCGGATACATGTATGTTGCCAAAATGAGCGGATTTGCGAGTTCATATGATCTCTTCACGCCCGATGCAGGCGAAATGGCCTTTTTAGCCGATGAATCCGCTCCTCATCCTTTCTATACTCGCGGGTTTTTGTTGCAGGAAGAAAATGACGTCTCCGATCTCATTGCGAGGGCATACGACAAAGAAAACGCTTCACGCTATCTCTTGATAAAAGGTAAGAAAGACATTGTTGCATCTAAGAAAGGTATAATCAGCGAAATTTCCCAACCGTCCATAGAAAACATGGAACCAATCGGCGGCACGGGAGATACTCTCACGGGGATAACATCGGCATTGACCGCAACAAAGATGACTATTCCTGATGCAGCAGCTACCGGAGCACTTGTGAACAGGTATCTCGGTGAATTCTCAAACCCTACACCCGCTTCCGGCATCCAAGAGCTGCTTTCAGCATTGCCCAAAGCAATGAACAAAGTCCTGCGGTAAGCACTTCCGGGAACAAGGTACACCGTTACTTTTGGAGAGGCGATTCGTCGGAAAATTCCGCAAATCTCCTGTCCGCTCTCACTTCACTTACTCTTGAAGCACGTTCTGCGAACCATCCAATGCGATCCGTTTCTCGATTATCGAAGCTCGGGATAAAGGGTTTGATGTCGAGCACCGGCGTGCCGTCCAAAATATCAACTTCCTCGATGAGAATGGTCGTACCCTCAATTCCAAGGAGTCTGACCGTGGAAATACCAATGGAACTAGGTCGGGAAGGCACTCTCGTTGCAAAGACTCCTCTCAGGGTATTATCCAAGAAGGGTTTGACCAAAAGTGAATGGGGTTTCGATCGATGAAAATGATAAAGTAAGGTAATATGCGAGAATCCGTCCAGGTCCCTAAGACCCTCGGCGAATCTGGGATCAAGCTCCACTGACCCTCTGACCCCGACGGCCGCTTGCGGCTGGATCGGCATGCCTTTGGTATCACTGAAAGGGGACCTAATCACGCCTATCGTTTCGAAGATCAGCTTAGGCATCGGTTGGGTTCAGTCCGGTGTTGGAATCCAAAGGTTTAGATGGGCATAGCTCAAGAAATCGTGCAACGAGCTTCTGCAGATTTATGATGTCGTCGGCAGTTTTTATACTCCCAAGTATTCCAAGACCTTCCGTTTGATCATGTATTTCGGCTTCATCCTGGTCCGTGATCAGTATGGTTGAAGTAGTCCATGAAATCTTTACTAATTCTGATAGAAATTTGACTCCCCTGTCTCCACAAACCTCTTTTTGGACGATCATGAGATTAGGTGGAGCTTGACTGCAAATTTCCAGAGTCCGCTCAATTTCGTTTGTAGTTGAAACCGCCAGCCCATGAGCTTTCAAACAGCCGATCAGCTTCGATAATTCCACATTGTTATCGGCAAGCACCATGGCCGTAGGTATAAACGTCGTCACTCATCGCCTCCGTTCAAATGCTCTATTGAATAAAAAAATCCGGAAAGGTGTGATGGTTCGTGAAATGGCTTCTTAAAAATCAATGGGCCGGAATAAAGTCATTCCGGCCCCGGTCTCGGAATAAATTAAAATTGACCGCCGCCGCAAACCTGAGTTTCCTGGATCAAAGCGAGTTTGCCCTCGAGTAATTGACCAATAATCGCTCCGACGGTTTCCCCTTCCGGACCGTAATAAACATCAATTCCCACCTGTCTGAAACCCATAAGCGGGCGCATTCCGATTCCGCCTACGATGAGAGCTTCGGCAGCACTCTGATGAAGCAAGTTCACTGGTGCTTGACAGCCGCCCTGCTGGTGAGGAGGATTGTTGAGTATGGAAACGTCCTTAATTTCGCCGTTTTCGACTCGTATGAGAGTAAATACATCGCAGTGTCCGAAGTGCCCTGAACGTGCTGCATCCAAACCGCCGGGATGCATCGATGGAACCGCTACGGTTTTTGATATCATGAAATCTGATCTCCTATTGTTCGGAAATGTGCGTTGATCGTCGTTAGGTTTTAAGCAAATTTTGTGCCGAACCCGGATCAAAACATAACTTCAGAACAAATGGCTGAAATCACATTGCATAATTGAATGCTACACATACACATAGTTTCACAATGGATCTTTTTTACAGTGAGTGGTTGCAAATTGCATTGACTTCCGCACATCTTCGATACGCTCGATGCATCGAGCCACCGTCCTCAATGGCTACCAATGAACCCTGCCCATTCGGAGAAGTTCATCTCTATCATTGGGGATTTCTGCATCAAAGAGAATTGCTGCAACGGTATTGAATACATCCGACAATTTCAGAATACCCACGAGCTTCGAATCGGCTATGACCGGGACAACTGAAACACCCTTATCCATCATTATATCGATCGCATTGAGAATGGAATCGTTCGGCCCAACAGTCCCCGCGAACGCCGTAACCAGATCCCGAAGCTTTGTTTGCGCCGAATCGAGTTCACAAGGCCCATCCTGCTTGTCACAAAGATGGCGGATACTTTTCAGCAAATCTACCAGATGGATGAAGCCCAATGGCTTGTAATCATCATCCAAAACAAACGGGACCGAATGGCCTCTTTCCAACTTGCTTTCTTCGGAAATAATCCTAAGAGTCTTTATTGCTTGACTAGCCGTAATATCCGCTCTCAAAAGAGGCCAGTTTCTGGGTTCAATCATCAGTTTCGATACAGGCACTGAATGGGGCATGTTCACCTCTTTTATATTTCATGAGGATCATGGATCCTGATCGCATGTGGTTCAACGATACTAGAAGAAAACCAGCAAATATATCGATGATATCACCAGACTAACAATGGTAATGGGTGCAGCTTCCAAAACGAATCTTCCGAACGTAATCTTGTATCCGGCCTTTTCGGCAATACCTGTTGTGACGACGTTTGCAGATGCACCGATTATACTTCCGTTTCCACCAAAACAGGCTCCTAATGCCAGAGCCCACCACAAAACCCCCGATTCAGCGCCCGGTATGGTCTTATTGAGAAACACGATAATGGGCAGCATTGTGGCGGTATAAGGTATATTGTCCACTATTGCTGAAGCAATGCCGGAAACCCAAAGTATTATGAGAATCGCAAGCCACAGCTTTCCCTGGCAGACATCCTTCATCCAATCGGCTATAACTTGCAAAATGCCGGTTTGCTCAGCCCCGCCCACGACAATAAACAGCATGATGAAGAATATCAGAGACGGCCATTCTATTTCCTTCTCCAGAAGTTCAATAATGTCCATCTTACAGAGGAACACGATGAGTGCTGCGCCGAACAGGGCCGCCACACTTACCTCCATGTGGAAGACCCCATGGAGAATGAAGAGAAGCACCACACCCAGAAGCACGGATCCACCCAGAGTGAGCACTTTCTTGTCCGTAATCTTGTACTTCTCCTTAAGAAAATGTATCATCTTAGGCACATCATCAACTTTGGCCTGGTTGTAAGCCCGTCCATAAAGGAGTTTGTTGTAAACGAGCTGAAATGCCAAAACCACAACAACCACCGGCGCGAGATTTACAATGAATTCATTGAATGTAATCCCTGCGTATGACCCGATCATTATGTTCGGGGGATCTCCAATCAAAGTTGCGGTTCCGCCGAAATTTGAAGCGAGAATTTCAGGCATCAAGAACACAAATGGAGAAACTCCCAGAACCACGGCGATTTCCAATGTAACCGGCGTCAAAAGGAGCATGGTCGTAACATTATCTAAAAATGCACTGAGAACAGCCGTAACTATACAAAGAGCCGATGCAAGGAGTAGGATGTTGCCGCGAGCAACCTGAAATGATTTGTACGCCATCCACTGGAATACGCCTGAAGCCTTGAGCACACCGACAATAATCATCATTCCCATCAGGAGAAATACGACATTCCAATCTACGGCTACAAG
>CAZWPD010000074.1:3916-7203 GCA_964636145.1 uncultured Coxiellaceae bacterium | reverse complement strand
CGCGTTCTTTGCGGCCGGGGAGATAATCCCCGGCCGCAAAGAACGCGACCGGGCTACAGGTTTCTCACAATGTATCACTTCATCAGGTGTACGATATGCTTCATCAGCGGCACTTTTTCGATAAAACTCTTATTACCCATAATATTCACAGCCTGAGATCCAACCACATTACCGACAAAGCCAATCAGCTCCGTAGGGGCGCCCTGCGATACAAATAAACTCGTCACAGCTAATACTGCATCACCCGCCCCAACACGGTCTTTTACCGAGGTGGCGAATGCCGGCGTTGTGTGAATTTCTTCACCCTGACGACAAGCAAAAGAACCGCTCACCCCACTAGTTACTACAACGTTTTTGTACTGGAACTCTTGCATGAGCTTTTTAACTTGATCCTGGGTAGAGATATGCTTCTGGCGATAATTAAGCTGAAGCTCACGATTGGCAATACAAACATAGTCAGCTTTTTTATATTTGGAAATACAGTTAAATCCGTGGTTACTAGCGTTAGCCTGGGTATTCACCGCCAAAAACTTCGCCTTTTCCTGGATCTTTTCGACCGAGCAGCCATCCAGCAAGCCATGGCCGTAGTCAGCCACAATTACCGCATCGTGCTTGCCCAGCTGTTCATCGATGCTATCAGTGACAGCTTTACGCTGATCTTCTTCGAAATATGCATCGTCCATCTCGTAAATTTCAAATAATTTTTGCGAAGAGTATTCTTCGATATAGCGTCTTTTCACGATGGTCGGAGAATCTTTCTTGTAATGGAAAATGATTTCGACGTTGTCTTTTAATTTTTCTTTAATGAACGGTTCATAGTGGCCTTTCTCGCCCAGCATGGTCACGCAAGTAACCTTGGCACAAAAATCACTGAGGTGATTCGCAATCGCCAGAATACCGCCAATATACATTTCTTCACGGTGGTAGCGCGTCACCAATATCGGTTCTTTACCAGATTTACCAATTGCTTCGCCGTAGTGATAAATATCGATAATCGCTTCACCGATTAATAATACGTGCATATTCTTGAAGCTTTCAAAATACTTTAGAATGTCATCGGCTTTGTATTTCTGTTTGAACTGATCCAGATACGTTACTACTTCTTGGCCAAACGGCGAAAAATAACGATTAAGCAATGATGATGAGCTAAAGACTATATCTTTGGTGAAATTTAACTGGCCGCCCGCAGCCCTAACCGCTTCTTCTTCTTCACTAATCTTACCGGTGATATCTTTATCAGCGTCCTGATACTCAACACCCTTCATATAATAATCTGGACGAATAGCCTTGATGACATTAATCGCAGTGAGATCGTAGTTAATCACTACATAATCAACACAAGCGAGCGATGCCAAGGCCTCAGCACGCAGATATTCATTGAAATGGGGCTTGCCCGGGCCTTTATTAACAAATTGATCCGCGGTAATCGATACAACCAAAATATCACCGACGCTTTTTGCCTGGTTCAAATGCTTAATATGGCCAATATGCAATAAGTCAAATACACCGTGGCATTGCACGATTTTCTTGGCGGGACGGAATGCTGCCAGCACTTCACCTATTACTTCCCTGCTAATAATTTTATCAGCCACATTCGTTACATCATCATCTGTCTCATGACTCAAGACCGCCAATGGTGCAACTAAATTTAAATGACTACCTTCCTTTTCGCTCACTGCATTCTTACCTGTCATAATCTAACGTCCCTTGCCATATAGTGATCAATCTAAAAATCTAATATTTACGCTGCAACAACAGCCTGTAAATCTGGCTGAGAGTGATAAATAAATTCACGCAACTCTGGCAACGAATCATCGGTCAGCGCAATTTTATTCATCTGTATAATATCTTCTACCTTCTGCACATCTTCCCACTTGTGAATAGAGAGATCCTCAAGCGCAGCATGCAATGAACGACCGGAATTCAATACAATTTCATAAATGCGCTGACGTCGCTCTTTTACTTTTGGCAACATAAACAAACTAAATAACACTATGCCTTCAAGTGAATCAATCGCACTTAGCACTTCTTCCAAAATCATATAGCATCCCGGCATTCTGTATTCACTGGCACTTAGCAAATAAGTTAAGCCGTGCTTCTGGCAATAATTACGAATCAGAAAGTTTTGCACATTCTGCGGAAAATCAATGCCATCGTAAGCGCGGCTACCGTTATAGCCGCGATAACCGTGTCCTTTATTCATGCAAGCCTCCCGGTAATCTGTAATCCAGACCAAGACGCGTTAATGGGCGCACAACAATAGGCTCAAAAAACTCACCCATTTTCTTGCCGTGATACGGTGTGAGAATACTTTTGAAACGGCAATTCATCGACCATCTGGTTTCGCTTTCCACATTCAGTCGATTACCGTGCATCACATTCTGCGAAAACAGAAGAATCGAGCCAAATGGTACATCCAGAAACTTCACATCGTCTTTCACAGACTGATAGAGATCTTCGCTGCTTTTATTGCTAAATTTACTAAAATCAACCTGCACCTTATCATCGACAGCGGCATCAGCTATATACATTGACTTGGTAGCATAACAATCAACGAGCGGCACCCACATAACGATTTCAAAAGGTGAGTCGCCAGACCAGACATCGGCATGAATAGGAAGCAGCGAACTATCGTCATTCGGAATTTGAATACTTAAATTAACGCGGCGCTGCATCGCAAGCTCATTACCAACTAATGCCATCAGCGCATTTCGACCAGCCTTGAAATATGCGCGTCGAAACCAGGAATCGCGATTCATTTCCGCGATAATTTTTAAACGCACATCATTGAGTTGATCAACAGACATATATTGATGGATATTATTCAGGAAGGAACTAATTTCATCGTCACTCGCCAGCGAGTGATTTATCGCTTTCGCCGCTTCGTGCGCGATTTTTTTGCGAATGGCATTGAGTGAATCCATATCCTCTGCCGGGGTAATCATGTACTTGTCTTTCAAAAATTGGCGTGTTAATTCTATCTCTTGCTCAGTATAAAATTCTTGCAACATAGATGCGCCTCCCCTAAAAATTAATGTTACTTCCTATTCCTTTAAACCGCTCTTATGACACAACATCCACGGCGGTCGACGTGATTATGCACCCGCGCTGAGCGCAAAATCAAACAATTAATCTTTAGCAAGATAATTCGCAACCATGTGTTTCGCAAACGCCATGGAACTGGTAAATGCTGGAGATATTGCATTTAAAACGTGCAAGCTGTGTCGCTCTTTAATGACCAGAAAATCCATCATTAATTTCTTTTCGCGCAAACTAATCAACTGCGG
>CAZWPD010000074.1:0-3816 GCA_964636145.1 uncultured Coxiellaceae bacterium | reverse complement strand
ACATAAACATCACCACTAATATTTTTACTGAAATGCACCCCCAAAAAAGGATTTTTTAAATTAGGCACTGGATAAATATTCCCATTCACCAAATGTTTCTTTTCAGCAATTAATTTCTGATAAATACCTTTAAACGGGATGAAATAATACTCAGTACCAACACCGAAATGATGCGCAATCGTATCTGCATACGCACCGGCGGTATTGATAAAGCGCTTGAATCGGATTTCTCCACGCGTTGTCACGGCAGTGAATTCACCCTTCACATCTTGCAAACGCGTATCAAATAATATCTGCACGCGGTCTGAAGCCAACAATTCTTGCTGCAGCGCAGCCAACACGGCTTTATTGTCAACGATAGCGGTGTAATGCGAAAAGAGCGCCTGACGAACTGTTCTGGCATTTGGCTCTATTTTCGCTAACTGCTTTTCATCAACCATTTCCACTTTCGCGCCATTTTGAATAGAGCGTTCATACAATTGATCCAAGGTAGGTAATTCAGACTCTTCACGCGCAACAATCACCTTGCCACACTTCACTAATGGCAGATTTTTTTGCAGGCAATACTCTTGCAGCAACAAATTCCCTTCCAGGCAAAGTTTAGCTTTGAGTGTATTCGGTGGGTAATAAATGCCGGCGTGAAGAACGCCGCTATTGCGTCCGGAAGCATGAAAGCCAAGACCACTTTCTTTTTCCAGCAAAATTATTTTATCGGCACCCTGTGCCAGCAATTCTCTGGCGAGCGTCAAGCCAACTATCCCTGCGCCAACGATTAAATATTCAGTTTCGAGCATTATTTCTATTCCTTGATTCTATGCGCATCCATCTTCGCGCTTCATAATGAGTCAGTACTCTATCGAATCAAGCTATAAAGTCAATTCGGGCCGCAAGCATACGTAAAAAAAAGGGCGCCGCAGCGCCCTTTTCTCTCGACGGCTCAATCAAGCAGTAACTGATCCGCCAACCCCTTTAACTCTTCTGGCTTCATCCTTTTAAACCCTTTTACCTTGTTCAATTCATCGGTATTTTTAAACTCGCCGTTTTTGTTACGATAGGCAACAATCGCATGCGCCTTATATGCACTCATGCCTTTCACCTGCATCAACGCCTTAACATCCGCTTTATTGATACTGACTTTTCCAGTCTGAGCGACAGTTGCCGACTCGGTTTTGGATTTGGTCACGGCTGCCTGTGCAGCGTTGAAAACAACCGGCACCATAATAAAGGCAGCGGCTAATGCAATGTGTATATTTCGTTTGATTGTCATAATACTTTTCCTTGTTTTAATTTAATGGTGATTCCTGCCAAATGGCCGCTGCCAACTCACAAACGACAAAATGCCGTATGAGAAGACGGGGTTGAAGCACAACGTTAGATTGGGATTATCAGAAGCCCGAAACAGCGGCTATTGGGGTTAGAAGCATTCGACCAGTAAATCACGCACTTTAAGGAAGGAATAACGTCGATTAACTGACCGAAAGCAAAGCGATTCTATCTGTATTTTTTGAAAATGGCTACTACAGAATATTATGATTTTTTGCTAAACTTTCCGCAGTATAAAATCGCTGTCACTTAAGGATACCTCCATGAAAGCAAAACGTTTGATGAAATTGATGTCATTAATCACAATTCTAACCCTGTTAACCGGCAGTGTGTTGGCAAACCCGATTATTCCAATCCCAACCCAACCGACGCAACCGACGTTTACACCGTCTGCCCCAAATTTAAATGCCACCGGTTATATCATGCTTGACGGCACCAGCGGCCGCATTCTGGCTGAAAAGAATTCAGACCAGCGCATGCCGCCAGCAAGTCTCACCAAATTAATGACTATGTATATAGTGTCCAGCGCCCTGAAGAACGGCCAAATCAAACTTGATGACAAAGTATTGATCAGCAAGAAAGCCTGGCAAACTGAAGGTTCACGCATGTTCGTCAAAGTTGGTGATGAAGTGCCTGTTCGTGAATTAGTTCAAGGCGTCGTTGTTGCCTCAGGTAACGATGCAGCAGTTGCACTTGCCGAGCACATCGCCGGCACGGAAGAAGGCTTCGCCGAAATCATGAACCAGCAAGCCAAACTGTTGGGCATGAAAAACTCACATTTTGTTGATAGCACCGGCTTACCAAATCCGGAACATTATTCCACGGCTCACGATCTCGCGATTCTGACCATGGCGTATATCAAAAACTTCCCGGAAGACTACAGCCTCTATTCTGAAAAATGGTTTACTTATAACAAAATTCGTCAACCAAACCGTAACCGCCTGTTGTGGCGCTATCAATATGCTGACGGCTTGAAAACCGGTCACACCAAAGAAGCTGGATACTGCCTGGTTGGTTCCGCGAAAAAAGACGGGATGCGTATTGTCACCGTTGTACTCGGTGAACCAAACGATGCCGGCCGCACCGAAGACTCCATGCGCTTAATGGCCTATGGCTTCCGATTCTTTGAAACCCACAAATTATATAATGCCGACAAACCACTCGTGCAGGCACGTGTGTGGCAAGGTCAGCAAGGTGAAGTTCCACTCGGCCTCACGGAAGACTTCTACGTGACCGTTCCAACCGGACAATACAAAAAACTGCAAGCGTCCATGGAATTAAACAGCCCGATCAAAGCACCAATCGTCAAAGGCAATGTCTACGGCAATCTGGTTATCAAGATCAATGATCAAGTGATCGCCAAAAAGCCATTAATCGCGCTGGAAGATGATAAAAAAGGCGGCTTCTTCAGAAGCGTGTCAGATTCCGTGAAAATGAATATTCACAAATATCTTTCCGGTGGAGATGAGAAGTTAAATCGCAGTTAAGCATCTGTAGCCCGGATGCGCTCTGTGCATCCGGGTTCATTATAACGAGAACAATAAAATGACCGAAAAAACCCCAGCCGATGAATCTCTATTAAAATTCCCTTGTGAATTTACCATTAAAGTCTTCGGCGAAATGGCCCCAGACTTTGAACAAACAATTTATGAATTGATACGACCACTCGCGCCCTCACTTTCCAGTGGCGCCATTCAATCTCGCATCAGTGAAAATGGTAAATATCTTTCATTATCTGTCAGTCTTTACGTAGAGTCGCGCGAGCAGCTCGACAATATCTATCGTGCTTTAACCAGCTCACCAAGGGTATTAATGGCATTATGATTCCTAACACCATTACTATTCGCTGGCTGGGGCGTAAAGATTACCAGCCCTGCTGGCAAGCCATGCAGGAATTCACCCAAACTCGCGATGAAAATACCGCGGATGAAATCTGGCTGCTCGAACACACCCCGGTTTTTACCCAAGGACAAAACGGCAAGCCTGAACATGTATTGAATCCGGGTGACATCCCTGTGGTGCAAACCGACCGCGGTGGACAAGTAACCTACCACGGCCCGGGCCAATTGATGGTTTACACGTTGATTGATCTTAAGCGTAAAAAATTTAATGTACGCGAGTTGGTCACCTTGCTCGAACAATCAGTGATTGATTTACTCGCCGAATACAATATTACTGCAGCCGCCAAAGCTGACGCACCCGGCGTTTACGTTGGGCAGAAAAAGATTTGCTCGATAGGCTTGCGCATTCGCAAAGGTTGCTCCTATCATGGAATCGCGTTTAATGTCGCTCTAGATCTCGAACCATTTAACCGCATTAATCCCTGTGGTTTTAGCCAATTACAAATGGCACAATTTTCCGAACTAGGCGGCCTTGCCAGTACTCTCGAAACTGGGCGCGGTTTAGTGAAGTACCTGATGAAAAATTTGAGGTATACTAGCGCCAACGATCAAACAAACAGTGCATAAAATCAATTGGTTGACTATACAGTTG
>CAZWPD010000073.1:2331-7362 GCA_964636145.1 uncultured Coxiellaceae bacterium | reverse complement strand
AAAATAAAAAATCTGTATAAATCAATAAGTCAAATAATGGAGGCGGCGGGAATTGAACCCGCGTCCGCGAATCCTCTGCTATCGGGTCTACATGCTTATCCTGGTATTTAATTTAACCGACCCACCTCCAACAGGCAGGATGTAAAGTCAGCGAGCCCTAAAGTTTTAGTCCTTCGATCTCGGGCAGATCGTCAGACGAGCTTATATAATATGACCACCCTAGTTAACTTGCGTTAACCTCCGATCGTATAAGCACAATCGGTGGATGGCGTTGTGCCGGTGTTTAGGCGGCTTTTGCTAACTCAACGAATTTGCCATCGTTAGATGGTTTACGTGATTTAGCAACAACGAGCTTGCGTGATGTATTGGCAAGTATAAGATTTGTAACATTTTTAACGAGGGTAGCTACATCCTCGGCATGCGCCTTTAGTTTCGTAACCCACGTCGAAACCAGGTCGCCCCCATTCATAAGTATAATACTTATAAAGCGAAATGTATTAATACAGTGTTATGGGGTGGAAATGCAAGGGGCGGAGCGACAAATTTCGGTACTGACGCCGAAATACTCAGGGTTTTATTGTATTTTGCGGCCTTGGCTAAATTGCATTTCGATATCATCACTCGCTTCGCCGCGAACATCACGCACTGGTCTGCGTCTACGCAAACCGGGATGTTGATCTAAAAAGCTGGGTGCGACGATATAAGTATCTGCAACCATTCTGTCTGGCAATACAACGGTGTGGCTATCTTCCAGGCCATGCTCAACATCGTGTGCAGCAGTTAAATCTTGCTGCAATTTTCTATAATCATTGTCACTTAATTGTGCGCTGAAAATAGCATGCAGAGTTTTAGACATTTCTGAATTTCCGGCGAGTTTCCAGTTGGCCGTAATATCGCAATAATTTTCTGCGTTCATCGATTCCATGACATTTATAAGTTGGCTATAACCGGTAATAAAACTCATTAAACGCCTGGTTTCTTCAGTAGCATTATGTTTGGCAAAAAACACGGTCAATTCATCCATTGCGTCGACAAAATATTGTCCGAATGTGATGGTGCTGCCAGTGTATGCCGCTCCTATTGCGCAGCATTGCAGAATTCGAGTTGCTTCTTCTGATAGTCTCAATAAGTTCGCTAAATCGCTGGAGGCGTAATAGGTAAAAGTGACGGACGTACCGCCGGCGAGTAAGTTAATGCCTAATACTAGCCATTTTAAAGTGTCGCGCAATTCTGGATTCACAGTCATTCCTAGTGTCGGATGCTCAACAAACAGTTCCGCGCCAACTTTTCTCCCGCCTTTAAAGCCGAGGCCTACTGTAGGCAGGAAGGCCAGCATTGAGCAAAGTACCCCGGTCGCTATTGCTTCGGCTGAGTTTGGATCAGCAAACAGTCTGGCAATGCTGAGTCCAGCAGCTGCAGTAAACGGTAACTGTGAATATGAGCTTAGTGTTGCTACGCCGTATGTAACTGGCTTTTCATACCATTTGCTGACATGCTCTTGCAGAATTTTGATTAATTCCATTTCTTCCATTGAATTGTCTGGTCTGGCCAAATTTAAAAGAGCACCGAATATGGCTTTATCTTTATTGGGATGTTGACTCTCCTCGAGCATTTGGATTTTATCCATAATCGCTAATTGCTTGGCGCGTGGGAGAAGTAAAAACGTGTGTAATTGCTCGCGCATGTAATTCACTTCGACAGTTCTGGCTGGATACTTCTTATCTGGAAGTAATTTTAAATTATCCATACCAAATAATGACAATGGCAGAAATGCAAAGAACGAAGTAAACGCCATCGCTGGACTTGAGCTCAGCAATGAAAATAGAACTGGAAAATTTGCTCCGGCAGCGCTGGCTAAATCAAATATCTTGCGTCCGCCTAATTGCGATTTTTCAGAAATATTTTCAAGCAATGTTTTCGGTATGCGAATCGTGCCAGGTCTGCGCGGAGTTTCAACTTTCAGATAGGCCGCGCTGTCGGGTGTGGCATTAAAATATTTGTCGAACATATTTCTCGACATGTAATTTAGCAGAATGATGGTGCGCGTCATATTGCCAAACTGCGCTAGTGCAACCACCGCTTCCTGACCGACAAACGTGGCATAAGGGTTATTGGTAATCAGCTGCGCCAAAATGCTTACTGCATCTTTAGATGGTTTGATGGCAAACAATGAAGCGGCGCCGGCGATGCCTGCTGAGAGCACTGTCTTCGTGCTTTGTTTGGCAGAAAACTCGCCCTTATCGCAAAATAATCCATGGATAACTGTTTTGGGTAGGCTCTTGGGAGGTTCGTAATCGCGAACAATAGAATTTATCACAAATTGTTGCATGCATGACTGGAAGGCCTGGGTTGCATTGCGCGGCAAGGCAGCATCAACTTGAAGATCGCTCAGGTTAATTTCTATGAAGTCATCTTCATGTATTCCTGTTCCTTCTGGCTCGTCGATTGGTCTGTCCTGCATCGGAGGTGCCCTGTTTTATGATGATTAATTTATGGCCATATCATAACAGCGACTGATTAAGGGGGTCTTAACGCGGAGCGATCCATAACATGATGATTTAAAATATATATTATAATGGATGCGGTCGTTGCTGGCTTCATCTGTCGCGAAGGCTATCTCAACTACGCCATTCGGTTCGAGATGAAAGGGAATGGCTACGCTGTCAAGCAAGCTTGACGATGAATTCGCGAAACACCTGTTGAGCGGCCGGCGCAGTTTCGGCGAAGAAAAATCCAAAATGAGTGCCGTATTCAATCCAGAATCTTTCTTTTTCCGTTGAGGCTAATCGGTCGTAGGCAAACACGCCATTATAAAATTTCACATCGGCATCGTGCGTGCCGTGTATGACTAATGCCGGGCAAGTAATCTTGGCAAAATCATACCAGCTGGTTTTTGCGCCCAAGGCGACATCATTCATGGTGCCGGCTTTACGGGTTTTATAGTCGGCGAGGCAAAACATCACATCAGCAAAGAGATCTAGCAATTCGCGGTTATTTAATATTTCTTGCACGCGTGCGTTGACGCGCGCTGGGTCCAGATAACCTTCTGTGCTGATGAGACTCTTAATCACCGCTTGCGGAAAATAGATCATGCTTTTCTTTGTTAACCATAAACCGAAATCTGTCATATAGAGCGCTTGCGCGAGCTTACCAGCGTTTTCTGGCATCAAGTATTCGCCGGCGATGGCATCAATCGCAATAATGGCCTTGGTTTTTTGCGGATGACGCAAGGCGAATGGATACAGGCAAAGACCGCCTGAGGATAAACCAACAATCAACGCGCTGGGTATATGCAGGTAATCGAGCAGGGCGGCCAAGGCATCTGCTTGCTCTGCTGCTGTTTGTCCGGTGCTCAGCGGCGTTGCTAAATAACCTGGACGTGACGGGCAAATCATTTGATAGCCTGCCGGCATGTAGCGTCTAAATAACAGCACGGCTTGATCATAACCACCACCGCCGCCGTGAATTATGAGTACCGGTTTGCCTTCGCCGTATGTCACGTATTGCATGTCACCCATAGGCAGCTTGGCAATTTGCGGTGTTGGAATATCTAGCGGCGCATTCATTTTGTGCGATAAAAATTGTTGAATCTGATTCATCCATGACTCCTGTGCGCGGCGAGGTATTTCTGTCTGATTATTTTACACGAATTCATGCACCAATAAATGACCAATCGACTGGTGTTTGAGAGAAATCATGGTAGTATTTCTGCATAAAAATAACAGGAGAGTGGCTATGTTTAGCGCAAGCGGCAATGAAGATGCCAAATTAATAATTCTCGAAAATCTTTCTCTGAAAGACTTAGCTGCATTTTCAAAGTCGGCCAGACATTGGTCAGCATTGATCGCTGATCCTGTTGTCTGGCGTCGATTGTTGCGGCGCGATTTTAATGAATTTGTCGACGTCACCAATAATCCCAAGCAGCGTTATAAAGATCTAGTTGAAAAATATCGTGCCGAAGTCAAACGAGTGTCAAATTTTCAAATTACACAATTGCGGCCGACACTAAATTTTCGTGTTGCTGGACTCGGCATGGATCTGAACACCGGCATCAGCCAGAATTACCTCGATGAAATAAAAGCCTATCTTGCCGGCGTGAACCATGAAACTTTTGCGTTGCCGTTGCCTCCGTATGGTTTGCTGGATCCGCTGATGAAGGTACTCGTTGATCAAAATGCTTATCTGATGGTGCGCTCGTTGATCAGTCAGCTTTCTGAAGAACAAAAGCATAATTTTGTGATTAGTGCCGGTAATTATTTATTTGAAAAATGCTGTGTATCTGGAGCTTTGGAGATCGCACAATCTTTTGTTGCATGCGGTGTGAACCCCTATTATTTCATGGCAAACCAAGATGTTGTTCCTAAAGATTGGACTTCTCTTGATTACTTGTTAATTTTGATTCGGCAAGCGCCACTGACGATTTCTATTCCACAATGCATCAACTTCAAAAATGTACTGTTTAATCTCATTGGTGATGATATCCAGAAAGTTCTTGATGAGTCGCCGCCGTATTATCAGCCTTGTCCGACCCGCCGTAATTTTGCCGAAGGTTTACTCAGGAATTTACCCAATGCTCAGACCCTTGCTATGAATGGGCAGTTAGCATCCGCGCGGGAATTGCTGGCCAGCATTGTTAATTATCATGTCGCACCGAGACCTGGATTGACGCGATAGTTTTCATCGAATAAAAAGGCAGCCGCGGCTGCCTTTTTATTTTGTACAGTCTGCCTATTAATTTGGTGTGGGAGTAGTGCAGCGTGCTGCAATCGCATCCCGTTCTTGTTCCAATAATTTGATTGCCTCTGTTGCGTAAACATCATGATGCGGCTGACTGTTAAAGAGCGTGCTTTGTACGGCGTAAAAACTGCGTTCTGCCCAGTTTGCCAATTGATGCAAAGTTTTCTCTGGCTGGAAGATGGCATGATTAAGCGCCACATCCAGCATGGCCAGTTTTTCGGTATCACTTAGGCTGGACTTGCCTAAGTGAAAAATCACATTATTAGCGATGACATTTTGACGTGCCTTGATTTC
>CAZWPD010000073.1:0-2231 GCA_964636145.1 uncultured Coxiellaceae bacterium | reverse complement strand
TTAAATCCGCATGTGCGAGATTGACACCGTGTAAGTTTAAAAACATCTCAACGTGATTGCGCGATGACCCGCGCTGTATTAGCGCATCGCGTAATTTCTTATTCAGTTCAGTTTTAATATTACAGAGAGGTGCATTTTGCCACTCGCGCACGGCGATCAGCACTTTTAGATTGGCGTCAAAGTTATCAACGTGAAGGTAGTCTGTCATTTTGCGCAGTGCGTCAGGGTCGAGTGCGTTGACGTTAGTTGTGGTCATCGCATAGATGGTATATTCCTGCGGCGTTAATTTCTGATTTTTATTTAAACGTTCTTGCAGGCCGAGATAATATTCTGATTTTCGAAATTCGGATAAATAAGTAAAGTATTCACGAGACACCTTTGTAGAGTCGGCAGAGCGTTGCCGGGTAAAACTGGCATCTAATAATGTCGACATCTGTTCGCTGGCCTGAGTGCGCCGATCTTTGCTCGCGCTGTGGTCAAATAAATTTGAAAGTCCGAGTTCTGCTAATTCTTCTGGAGCAAGAGCAGATACATCCATTTCTTCATCTGAGGAAGTGTCGCTTGATATTCTGGACTGCATTTAGATCTCCTTGATTTGTCCTAGTGTCATGAATGCGCCTGATGTTAGCTGATAATTTTTTATGATTCAACGCACAGGCAAATAACGGCATGATGTTCATGCCGTTCTGCGTGCTCAATGTGAGTAAGAGAGTGGTGGCGCTTATGCTGGTGATTTTTGCAGCTGTAACGGTAGAGAATATTCAACTGGTGCGCCAGCATTCAGTTGACGCTCGCTTTCAATTTTCAATGTGCCACCATGAGAGAGTAATTTGCTGCTGATTGGGCAGGAAAAGTAATTGTCCATGGATTCGCAACGTAGCGCGTATGAGTTTTTGCCATTATTGATTTTGACTTTAATGGTTGAGTTTAACACTGTTGGATTTTTGAAGTTGCTATCAAGCAGCATGATATCAAGCGTGTCATCGTTAGGAATGACTTCAATGTGATAAGTGCCTGACATTCTAATGTAGCCATGATGTGGCCCAAGTTGATCTTCACCGTGTGCAAAGATGGGTGTTGAGCAGGTGAGTGCGGTGATAACGGTGAATAGACATATCCTTATGTGCATTACATGGCTCCTAGCTTTTTTTCATGAGTCGTTCTTTTTCTCGCTTCCAATCGCGATCCTTTTCTGCGGCGCGCTTGTCGTGCAATTTTTTACCCTTGGCGAGACCGACTTCCAGTTTGACGCGGTTGTCTTTCCAGTAGAGTTGTAGGGGAACCAGGGTGTAGCCTTTGCGCTCAACGCTGCCAACCAGCTTACTTAATTCACGTTCATGCAGCAATAGCTTGCGTGTGCGCTGCGGTTCCGGGTTGATGTGAGTCGAGGCGGTTTGCAAAGGAGTAATGAGGGCGCCAAACAGGTAGGCTTCCGAATTTCTCAAGACAACATAAGACTGATCCAGCTGGACGCGACCCGCCCGCAAGCTTTTGACTTCCCAGCCCTGCAACACCACGCCAGCCTCGTAGCGGTCTTCAATGAAGTAGTCGTGAGTGGCTTTGCGATTTAGTGCGATAGCTGCATTTGTTTTTTGTGTCTTTTTCATCTTGCGTCGTATAATACACGCCTTAAACTCGGAAATCATTATGAATACATTGAAAAGAAGCGCGATGGTCCCGTACTCAGCCCGGCAAATGTATGAGCTGGTCAATAGTATTGAAGATTATCCACGATTTTTGCCCTGGTGCAGTAAAAGCAAGGTTATCTCGCGGACTGACGAGGAAGTGGTGGCTGAGCTCGAAATCTCCTGGAAAGGCATGCATAAAAGCTTCAGTACGCGTAATACCTTGCACCCGTATCACAGCATGGATATTGGTCTGGTGAATGGGCCCATGAAGCATATGCAGGGCAAATGGGATTTTGTGGTGATCAATGAACATGCGTGCAAGGTCTTGCTGGATCTGGAATTTGAGTTCGCCGGCGGGTTTTTCGATATGCTGTTTCAGCCGGTATTTCAATCGATTGCTAATTCGCTGGTCGATGCCTTTTGCCAGCGTGCCGTGGAGTTATACGGCCGTGAATAAGCGTCTGCGTGTGGAAGTGGCGTATGCGACGCCGGAGCGTCAGGAGATTATCGCCCTTGAGATTGACGAGGGATCCAGCATTCTGCTCGCGATCGAGTCTTCAGGTATCTTGCAGCGCTTTCCAGAAATTGACCTTGCGCACCAAC
>CAZWPD010000072.1:6287-7616 GCA_964636145.1 uncultured Coxiellaceae bacterium | reverse complement strand
TAGGTCCGGACAGAAAATGAAAATAGATTTGCATGTTCATTCCAAGTACTCGAAAAGACCTTCTGAGTGGATTCTAAAGACGCTCGGCTGTCCCGAAAGTTTCACGGAACCGCGAGAACTTTACCGAATTGCCATGTCGAAGGGTATGACGCATGTCACAATAACCGATCATAACACCATAGACGGATGTTTGGAGATCATTGACCTCCCGAATACGTTCATCAGCGAAGAGGTAACGACCTACTTTCCTGAAGACAAGTGCAAGTTACACGTTCTTGTCTATGACATCTCGGAGGGGCAGCATCATGACATTCAGCAAGTCCGGTCCAATGTCCACGATTTGGTTGAGTATTTGAGAACATGGTCAATAAATCACTCCCTAGCACATCCCCTCTATTCAATTAACAACAAGCTTTCCATAGATCGGGTGGAGCAATGTGCCCTTCTTTTCGACACTTGGGAACTGAACGGGGCACGGAGTGAAGAACAAAACATTTGTGTTCAAAATTTCCTAAACCGTCTAACCCCTGATTCGTGCAATCATCTGAATGAGAAGCACGGATTAAAAGACGTTTTGGACAAACCTTGGATACGATTCTTGACTGCCGGTTCAGATGACCATAGTTCGCTTACGATAGCTAGACGCTACACTGAAGTGAATGCTGCTGAAAATATTAAGCACTTTTTTAAACTGTTAAAACAAAATCAGGGTCGGGTAGAAGGTTTGGGCTCGATTCCAAAGACTTTGGCACACAACATATACAGCATTGCCTACCAATTCTATAAATCCAAGTTCGATATTGAAAAGGTCCTCAAGAATGACGTCATTTCTCAGTTTTTGAGTCGTCATCTGTTGAATGAAAACAAGAAGCCGGGATTTTCCGCGAGAATCGGATATTACTGGAATCTCAGAAAAGTAAATAAAGGCGAGTCCCAAGAGCCGAATCTTCTGAATCTGCTGCGTGATGAAACTCATAGATTCATCTTCATGAACGATGGTCTGGATTCATTGCGGATTGAAAAGGGAAACAACCGGATTCCCTCTGATCAAAATTGGTTCAAATTTGTGGAGCACGTTTCTGATAAGGCACTCCTAAAATTCGCGGATGATGTGGTTAGCGATTTTCTTAGTGCTAACATTCTCAATCTGTTTGGCTCTTTGGGATCTGCTGGATCATTGTATTCGACCATTTCTCCGTACTTCATCTCTTATTCAATTTTTTCCCAAGATCGAATTTTTTGCAGATCAGTAGACCATGAATTCGGAGTAGAGCAAAAAAATGGTGAGCCGAACGTGGCCCATTTTACTGACACACTGTTCGAGATTAA
>CAZWPD010000072.1:4832-6187 GCA_964636145.1 uncultured Coxiellaceae bacterium | reverse complement strand
ATAGGTACGTATCACACGGCCTTACCCCAATACGCGGATTATCTAATAGAAGATTCCTCCGTCACTGAATTGGTCTGGCACTATATTGTATGGTTCTATGGTCAAATGGACACAATTTACGTACCGTCCACTGCAACCGGAGAGGAGCTCATAAGTAGAGGAATCAACCCTGCCAGGCTCGCGGTAATGAAAAGAGGTGTAGACGTTCATCAATTTCATCCGTCTAAATGTATCGATCTCTCGGGGAAGTTCGGGATAAGAGAAGATTGCATAAAACTATTATACGTCGGTAGAGTTTCTCGAGAAAAGAATTTGGAACTCCTTTCGGAATCATTTAAACAGTTGAGCTCGGTGCATCAAAGTGTCCATTTGATTGTTGTTGGGGATGGCCCCTATTTGGAAACGATGAAGCATGGGCTCAAAAATTACAATGTGACATTCACCGGATATTTGCAGGGCGAGGAATTATGCCAAGTATATGCCTCATCGGATCTATTCATTTTTCCGAGCACCACTGATACGTTCGGAAATGTAGTACTGGAAGCTCAGGCGTCAGGTCTCCCCGTAATAGTCACTGATTGTGGCGGACCGAAGGAAAACGTGGTGGACGGTATCACTGGAGTAATAGTTAAAACTATTACGGCGGAAGAGTTCACTAGCAGTATTTCTAAGGTGGTTAATGACAAAAGCAAGATGCGGAAAATGGGGCAGGCTGCTCGTAAACAAATGGAGAATCGTGCTTTTGACGAGCTTTTTAAGATCACCTGGCAAGAATCTTACAACGGTGAAGTGCATCCATTGAAGAAGAGAACCGCTTGAAACGCATCGAGATGCATTTTTATCAGTAACACGCTTTAGAGGTAAGACTTAATACAAAAGCTTGTGTAACCGTCCAAATTCGTTACGTGTTTTTTATTCAGCAGCATTCCTTCGATTGATCCTCATCAACTAGAGGTTCGCCGTTTACACAAGTTGCTGCAACCCAACGGAGTTGGTTTGCGACTTCTCCATCATTTCTTCTGATGGCCCATTCCAAAATTCCTTTTTTCACTGGACCCCACGAGTCCATTGCCGGTTCCGGACTTTCGACAATTGAACCTGATAGAAGAGCAACTCTCCACCAATGCAGGTTCCCGTTCCAATGCTCAATTATACGTGCCAAATCACGGTCAAAGCTATCGCTCTCCGGTTGTTTACCTGGTCCGAGAATGATTCCGGCCCTTCCCATCCAATCCTGAACAAAGTCGCCACAGGCTATCATTATGAACCTCAGTGATAGATATATTTTTCTTATGGAACTGACTATAGAATACACATTTACCAAGCTACTTGTTATTAGAATTGTGTTGCATTTT
>CAZWPD010000072.1:0-4732 GCA_964636145.1 uncultured Coxiellaceae bacterium | reverse complement strand
GGTTAACGAACAAATAATTTGCTCTTAATGATTTCTGAACAAAGCGGCGGCAATTAGTAAATAACGATTAGTGTGTAGCCGCAGATAATTTCTAGACTTGGGAGCTTAAATATATGTCGTATTATTATCATCATGTTCCCGGACGAATCCGAGTCAAAATTCCGCAATTGAGAAGAGCCCCCGGGGTTGCATTGGAACTTAAGCGTTCATTGAAAAGTATTCCGGGGGTCAATTTAATACAAACAAATACCGTAACTGGTAGTCTTGTGATTTTTTTTGACAATTCTAGAACGAAAGCGGAAGCAATCATAAGTTTCCTAACGTACAATGGTTACTTCAACGCTGATAAGACGATAACCAGTCAGAAATATGTGGAACAAAAAGTTAAAAAGGTCGGAGAGACAGTTTCCAAGGCATTGTTGGGAATAGTTCTGGACAGAGCACTCCAGGGCACTCCTCTATCAATGTTGACGGTTTTGATTTGAACAAAATCCATTGCGCAATAAAGAGCGGAGCTTCATGAACCAAGCTCCGCCAACACGTCAATCGTAAATAGAATTTGGATGTTTATCCACGAAGTTTTTCTGAAATTTGCAAATTCTCCCACGGCAAATCCAAGTCCGGCCGACCGAAATGTCCGTAAGCGGCTAATCTTCTGAAGAATCCTCCACGAGCAATTTGAGGTAATTTTCTCAGGTTGAAACGCCTTATGATCCCACTGAGGGTAAAATCGAGGTTTGCCTGCAGCAGCTGAGCTATTTCCTCATCCGGGAGCTTACCAGTACCTATAGTTTCTACCTGAAGTCCTGTCGGTTCCGTGAGTCCTATGGAATAGGTGAGCTGAACTTCACATCTCTCGGCTAGTCCGGCCGCTACAACATTTTTGGCAGCATGCCTCGCTGCGTAAGCGCCAACTCTATCAATTCTGAGCGGATCTTTGCCGCTTAAGGCTGATCCACTGTTTCGAGAAAAACCGCCATAAGTATCAATTGCGTTTTTTCGGCCCGTAAGTCCCGAATGGACGGATGGACCGCCCAACATCAGTGGCCCTCCAGGGTTGACAAAAATCAGAGTTTCATTATCAGGTCTTACTTCATAATCTTTGAAGACATGAGTTATTACTGCTTCTATGATGTCGCCTCGGAGTTTAGATTGGGCAGGAAAATCCCGATCAATTTGACTAGTATTAACTGCGAGGCTATGAATTCGTGTCGGCCTGCCGTTGGAAAAGGACACGGCCACCTGTGTAGTGCCATCGGGAGCCAAATATGGTAGCATCCCCAGGGATTTGACCTCGGCTAATCGCCTGCACAGAGCGTGAGCAAGTTGGATGGGCAAGGGCATAAATTCTGATGTATGATTGCAAGCGAATCCGAAAAGTGTGACCTGCTGCTTCACCGGAATTGATCTCAGAGGACCTTCCATGGATTCTTCATCAAATTCGCCAAGATCCTCAGGGGCCATTTCCTTCAAACTTGTTAAAATATTACAGGTTCGGTAATCGAAATCGCCTCCGGAATACCCAACTTTTCTGAGTACTTTACGAGCAACGTTGTTAAAATCGACCTTAGCCTTCGAGGCAAATCGGGCAGAGATGAACACTACCGACTGCGAAACGGCGCATTCTGCAGTTACCCTCGATCGAAAATCATGCTCCAGGAATCGATCAACAATTGCATCACTTATTTGGTCACACAGTTTATCGGGATGTCCTTCCGTCACCGATTCGGATGTGTGTATGAAATCCTTGCTCATTGAGCATTTCCTTATCATTAGTTTTCATTGAAGAGCACACGAAATAGGATGCGGCGGATGATCCAGCAGCTATCAAAAGATCGGTTAGAGTTAATGGAGTAAGCCCCATAATGGATCTCAGGCCCGGGACAAATTGTATCATCACTTGCAGGACCAAAGATACTGAAACCGCTGCATCGAGATAATGATTTCTGTTTGGCTGTGAATCAAAGGAACTGCCGGTCTCTGAACGGCAATTGTAGGCATGTACAATTTGCGAAGCCGTTAAGCTGTGAAATGCAATTGAACTTGCGGCCGGACTGATGCCGTATCGTGATATTCCAAAAAAGTAAGCCATTAGGCATGACAGACTCATTACACCGGATTCTTTTGCTATGTTCATGAAATCCTGCGATCGCACAATAGGCTCTTCGGGATCTCGAGGTTTTTCCATCATAGTGTGCGGCTCGGGCTCTTCCAGAGCGAGGGCCAGTCCAGGAAAAATATCCGACACAAGATTGATCCAAAGCAGTTGCATACTGTTGAGAGGATAACCAAGTCCTAAAGCTCCCGTCGCAAACATCACTTCAATTTCGCTGAAATTGGTTGCCAGCAGATAGTGTAAAGTCTTTCTGATATTCCGGTATATAGTTCGACCGTCTCGTACTGCAATAATGAGAGTCTGCAGATCATCATCCTCGAGAACCACATCCGCTACTTCTCGTGCTACATCAGTACCACTCGCTCCCATGGCAATACCAACATCTGCAGCTTTTAGGGCCGGTCCATCATTGATGCCATCACCGGTCATTGCAACAATTTTCCCATTGGATTGGAGTGCTTGGACAACTTGTAGCTTGTTAGACGGACTCACTCGAGAAAAGACTTGGACATTTGTGGACAGAGCTTTCATGAGCTCAGGCCCGGTATTCACAAGGTGAGTTGAGTCAATCATCTCAAGGGGTTTTCCGTTGTGCAACCCAAGCTCTTGCCCAATGGCATAGGCGGTGGCACCCTGATCTCCGGTGATCATCACCGTTTCGAGTCCTGCCAAATGAAAAGCTTTAATGCATTCTTTGACGCCGGGTCTAATCGGATCAGCCATGCCGATCAAGCCCAACCATATAAATTCATTATTCTGGTCGACTTGCCCAAGACTTTCCTGGTACACGTAACACACACCGAGGACCCTCAGAGCTTCTCCGGCCATAGTGTCGTTTTGGGCTTCTATTGTCTCCCTATTGTCTTCATCCAACGCTACTAGTTTCTCGTCCACCAACATCCAAGAGCATTTCGCAAGAACCTCGACTGGATTTCCCTTGATACAAACCAATACGGTTCCATCCCGTGTGTTGTGAGCTGTAGCCATGTACTGACGAGACTCAGACCTGTGCAGCGTCAATATCTGAGGGTTTCTTGATCTCAGACCTTCCACATCAACATTTCTCGATAAGGCATATTCAATTAGAGCGTTTTCGGTAGGGCTTCCGTTCAACAGGACGTTTCCGTTTGCATATGTTATTTCTGTTTCATTGCAGAGGGAGCAGGTTTCAAGAATTCGTGAATCTCCGTTTAACGATTCCAGCCTATTACGAAAGGATGAATTGTCATTAATTCTGGTCAATCGGTTATTCGAATAAATGGACTGAACAGTCATGTGGTTAAGAGTAACAGTCCCTGTCTTATCAAAACAAATGGTCTGCAGAGAGCCTAGGGTGCAAACCGCATCAAGATTGCGGATCAGAACTTTATTTCTCCGCATTTTCCGGATTCCCAAAGCCAGGGTTGTGGTGGCCACAGCGGGCAGACCTTCGGGTACGGCAGCGACGGCCAACGAAATGGCTATTTGGAGCATTTGGACTATTCCGTTGCCCCGTAAAAAACCTATGATGAATACCAAACCACAAACCGCCCCTGAGATGAGAACAAGCTGGTTACCGACTACCGTCAGTTGTTTCTGTATTGGAGTCTCAGGTGGCTCAGAATTTGAAACCAGAGCGTGGATTCGGCCCATCTCTGTATTTTTTCCAACGGCCACTACGATCGCTAAGCCTTGACCTCCAGTTACAAGCGTGCCCCCGTATATCATGTTCGTTCGATCACCAATTGGTAAGAGCCTATCGGTCAGTTTAGAAGAAGTTTTGATTACAGGCATGCTTTCGCCGGTCAGAATCGATTCATCAAGTGTTAGCCTATTAGCGTTGATTATTCTGGCATCGGCTGCAACGTAGGTTCCCGGACAAAGGATGAGAACATCTCCGGCAACTACATTCTCAGCTTCAATTATAGCAGACTCTCCACGAAGCACCTTTACCGTTGGCTTGATCAAGGTTTTCAGGCTCTTGATCGTCTTTTCCGCAGTTGATTCTGTGTAGTAGCCAATTACGGCGTTAAGACCAACAACAGCCAAGACTACAGCCGCATCCGCAAGTCCGCCGGTAATTGCGGATAAACCGGCTGCTACTCCAAGCAATGCTACAGGGAGCGAGTTAAATTGCTCTAGGAATATATCTAAACCGGATCTTCCCTCCACTTCTTCCAGAGCATTTCGCCCATGTTCCAGGGCGTTTGATTCGATTTGAGCCTCAGCCAGCCCTAATGTTCTTGAAGCGTGAAAAATGCCGCAAATCTCATCGACATCCATAGTGTGCCAAGTAAGTGCATTCCGGCGAACTTCAAGTAGGGACGCAAATCTGTCTTCTACACGTTGGGGCAGGTAACCGTGGTGTGAAACTTTACGGGGAAATTGCTCCTCGTCCAATTCAGCTCGCTGTAATGACGAAACCGTCTTTTCCAGCAAAGACAGAATGAGCTTGGGATTGCATCGATCATCATAGATTACGAGGAGATTTCCCGTGAGCACATTTGCAGATGCAAAAAATACATCCGGTTGCTGCGAAAGGACGTTTTCCAAACGGCACTTCATGGGCTCGCATCTGTATAGTCCCGCCACATGATAACGCCGCCGCCCTTTCACACGATCGTGAATTGCTTTTAT
>CAZWPD010000071.1:5561-7948 GCA_964636145.1 uncultured Coxiellaceae bacterium | reverse complement strand
TCAAGTCTGCGATTTACGTCAGCGATATCTGTTTGAATGCTGCCAAGTAAAGTTCGGGCTTCTTGCAAGTCAGCATCAGTTTTTTCTCTAATGAGTGCGTTGACATCATCAAGCATTCGTGACGCTTGAGCATAGTAATCAGTAGCATAAGTCTGCATGAGGGTAAGATCCGGTTTGCTTTCAGCGTCACCTTTAAGTGCCTCGTTCATTCGTGCAAGGTCTTGTTTTAGTCCTTTTGCCGCGGCGATAATGGCGCTGAGTTTTTCATCAACCGTCAGTTCTTTGCGTTCATCTCCGCCTTCTTCTTTGCCTTTGGATGCATCCCCTGCGACGACCTTGGCCGGCGCAGCTTTAGCGTCCTTCGCGGCTGCATTGAGCTCAGCGGGTACTGCTGGTTTGATTGGTTCTGCGACTCTGCCAGCTGTTGGGGAAGGTGGAATGCCATCATGGATGCGAACAATGTTTCTTTTGTTTCGGAAATTTTCGAAATATTGATCGTAGAGTATTTTGATAGCAGGATTTGAATCTAGCGGATAACTTTCTGCTGCTGCTTTGATTCTGGCGTGAATTGGGTTGTTTATGCGATTTCTAATTTCTGCAAGCTCATGATCAGGTAATCTTGTCTCAAGGCTGATGTGTGTAACGCCGATTTTTAGGATTTGATTTGCCTCTTCGATCAAAGCACGAAGCTCTTCAGGTTTAATCTCTGCAATTGGCACCTTAACTTCTACAATTTTAGGCTCAACAATTTTAGCTGCTGGAGGCTGTGGCTCCAAACCCTCTGCTTTTACATTTGGTGCTTGCTTTAAAACTTCCGCGGCAGATTTCCCAACGACTGGTTGTTTAGGAGCTTTGGCTAACTCACTTTCTTGGTTCATTCGCGTATTCAATGCAAATATTTCCTGAAGCTGTGATTCTGCCTGTTGGACTCTTGCAGCGAATTCAGGCCCAATTTTAGTTCCTAGAAGCTTAATTTCATTAGCCAGTCTAATGGCTTCTTGAGTTTTGGCGATGATTACATCGAGACTCTCATCGTATTTTCCTGCTCGATTGATTGCCTGAATGTCACTGAGTAATTGATTGAGCTTAGTTGAGTGATCATTTAATTTTATTTTGTTATCTTCTGCGAAGCCACGACCAATTTCGTCGAGTATCTCCTGTGTCTCATCAACCGCTTTAGAGGGCACTGCCTGTTCATCTGGTTGCATTGCTCGCGTTGCTGGTGGTGATTGAGTTGCGGCCTTGGCTTGAAGGCTTGCCAGCTCTTTTCGATAATGAGTTAGTATTTTGCTGTAGTTACTTATATCTTGATTATGTTGTGAGATGAATTCTTCTTTTTGCTTTTTATCCAAGCCTTCAACGTCTGGAATTAATTTAAATATTTTTTGCCTCAGATCGATTGCAACTGGAATGAGGGCTTCACAATTTTTTACAGCTGCAGCGTAGCTCTTTATATGTGTGCCACGATTATCTCTATCATCTATCACCAGCTGTGCATAGCGATCAGCCTCTAACCTATACATGTAAATCTTGTCGTCAATTTCAGAAATTACCTTGAGCAATCTAGCGAACTCATCATCAGCAGCAATGGTCGAGGATTCATCTAGCTCATCATCTTCATCGACATCACCATCAGAAGATGTTTCTCCGCTTCCCTCAAGGCTTGCGCCGTCATCACTCTCAGGTTCAATTCCATGTTCTTCAAAAGCTGCACGTAATTGTTCATCTTCTTGTGCCTCGCGTGCTTCATCTTCGGCAAACGCATTTTTCAGCTCTTGATCGAGTTTTGCCTCATCTGCTAATGTTTTTTCTAATTGAGCGGTGATCTCTTGATTTGCTGCCTCAGCTTGTTTTGCCATCATTTGCAGGTTTTCAGGGTGCGCTTTGGCTTGTTTCGGCGCTTTCTTGAAAAGCGCTTTCATTCCGAGCGGTTTTGCTGTGGCTGCAGCTGGGGCTTTAGGCCCCATCGCCGCATCGTATACATCCTTTGGCACCTCATTTACGCGTGCACCTAGCATGCCCTTAATTCTTTCGATTTCTTGCGCGAGATTATTTTCTGGTTGTTTTGTCTCTGCAATGATTTTAAAAAATTTATTAATAATAACTGTGCGTTCAGCGCATCTTTTGAGTTCGGCTGCATCCAAGGTATTAGGTGAGGTGAGTTCACGTTCGATTTGTTGTAAGTACGCAGAGAGGGCTTGCTCAAGTGTTGCAGCCGGCAATTTGCGTAATTTGCCTTCATCCATACGCAAGATCTTATTCAAATCTGCTTTGGCTTTTTGTACGCTTTTAGCAATGTTCCCGCTTTTTTTTCTGCCGCGCATACTATCACCTCGTATGTTTGCCGCTTCATATTGTTTTTATAATGAAATCTAAAGCTCTCACAT
>CAZWPD010000071.1:4239-5461 GCA_964636145.1 uncultured Coxiellaceae bacterium | reverse complement strand
AACCGCGGGCTGCTCACCGTATTATTTTTCGCATCACGGCGCGCAATTGCTTCCAGCATGAATGCTTCATTTTTATTTTTCATGAGATAATCTTCGACATCCCTCGCTTTGACTTTAGCTAGCCATTCTTTTGGCTGAAAATCATAATCCATGGCTTTGGCATATGTTGCTGCTGCCAAGGCAAGCTTCGCATCCCAATTTCTGCTAATGCGAATCGGGCCATTCGTTGTAATGGAAGCAAGCTGGGTTTCAATCAAATGCGCGACAAACTTCATCTGGTCATCATGGCTCGCTTTCTTCAAATTCGCAATCGTGTTGCCTGGTGTTAAAACCGTTTGCTTGCTATATGACTTGCTGGCATTGGTTTCTTGAATAATCGCGACGGCTTGTTTGCCAGCATTCGAATCTACTTCAGTAGCAATAAAGCGGAATTGAGAAACGGCTGTTGGGTCAATCACAGGTTTACTGGCTTCTATCACGAGTGCTGTCGGATCTATTGGTCCGCGGTTCTTCAAGAATGCTGTGGCACGATCTTTTGCCTCTTGAAAGCTCGCGCATGTCACGGCTTCATTGAGGTTGGAGTAAAAGACGCTTCGAGTAGGGCCGGATTCAGGCATGCTAGATAGCAATTTTTTGGCATTTTGTAGTTTTTCAATGCAGTCTGCGAAACGTTGTTTCACCGATACGATTACGGGTGATGTTATTTTTTCAGTGCCCGAATATTTAGCTAATAGAGCTGGGTCGCGCCGACGACTTACGTTTGAACGATCAGTTTCATCACCTCGATCAAGGCTTAAACAATCGCTGAGAAAACCTTGAATTTTGCGAAATTGCTCAAGCTGATGCTTGATACTCTTAACCAAGTCTTTTCTTTGTTGGGGAGTGCTGGCGCTATCTTCCATGTTTTCGCAGGCTAATAGTAGTTTTCCGGCAATGTTCAAATGTTCTTCTAATTCTTTGTGATTAAATGCTTTAAGTTCTTTAGCTTTATCTTCAAATTCTTTGACGGTGGTTGCAAAGAAATGTTCTTCCGCAATGTTTTCTTCTTCCTCATCTTCATCAAAGGTATCATCGTTCTCTGGCAGTAAATCCATGTCGCGTGCGCGTGAAAGATCGTCATCATCATCGTCAAACGATTCGAAAAAACTGCTCATATTTGTTTTTTTGCGTGGTGCTAGCAATCCGCTGGTATCATCAATTCTGGGTAATGCGTCTCTATCTG
>CAZWPD010000071.1:2005-4139 GCA_964636145.1 uncultured Coxiellaceae bacterium | reverse complement strand
TCCTAATTCTGTTTTTATCCTATCAAGATACTGTTGGCACTCGGTCAAGCGATCCAGCGTGGTATTCTTGTCACTCAAGTTGCGATTGATCGTGCGCAGCGCTGTTTCTAGTTCTGCGATAATTGTGGCAACGCTTCTGTCGAATCTGGCTTCCATCGTCTTAACCTCGTTTATTTTAATTTTCGCAATAATATCATTTTGTTAGCTCAAATTACGAGCCGGGTAATCTTTTCTTACGCTGAGTATAGACCATATTCCAATAGCGTAGATTAAGGCCAGCTTATCTTAAGCTTATGTTAATTAACAAGATTGATTGGTTGATTATCAATCAAATAAGAATCATTCTCATTCGGGTTGACTTTGCCTATTCACGGCGTGATACTTCCCTCTATTGATATGTAGCCCGGGCGCTTTTTTTACGGCCGGTAACTAAAAGAAAGGTAAGCCATGAAATTCTCTGATCTGAAAATCGGCCAGCAAGCCCGTGTGACTGGCTTTGGTAGCGGCGACAAAGTTTACCGCCAGCGGCTGATTGCCATGGGCATCATACCTGGCACTGAGTTCACCGTCTCGCGCATGGCACCGTTGGGTGATCCCATCGAAATTCAAGTGCGCGGATTTGCGCTAAGCCTGCGAAAAACAGAAGCGGATATGGTAGAGATCGAAGCGGTTTCGTAGCCCGGTCGCGCTTTTTGCGGCCGGGAACATTAACGGCGCTATTTGCGCCGGGAACATCTGGAGAAATATAAATGCCATCATGCTGTGAATCAAAAGCATGCTGCAAGGTAGAGAATAGCAGCCAAGTTGTGAATCGCACTGCCGCGCTGGCAGGCAACCCTAATTGCGGTAAAACAACATTATTTAATGCGCTCACTGGCGCACGCCAGCGCATTGGTAATTGGCCGGGTGTGACGGTTGAAAAGAAATCAGGAATATTTTCACTCGATAATGTTGGTGTTGAAGCCATCGATTTACCCGGTGTTTATTCGCTGATGCAGGCATCCGAGACTGCTGCGATTGATGAGCGTATTGCCTGTGATTTTATCCTCTCTAATCAGGCTGATGTGGTGGTGAATATTCTTGATGCCAGTAATCTTGAACGTCATTTGTATCTCACCATGCAATTAATCGAAATGGGTGCACCGCTGATTGTGGCGCTTAATATGATGGATGTGGCGCGTGAGCGTCGCATTAAAATAGACACCGAGAAATTATCTGCAGCACTCGGCTGCCCAGTGATTGCGATTGAGGCGAAGAAGGGTGGCGGTGTCAATGAATTGAAGCGCGCCATCGTTCAATACACACCGGCTGCCAATCCTATTCATATTAATTATCCTCAGAAACTGGAAGACGCAATTCATGCCTTAAACATTGAGCCGCGCTGGCTGGCGATTCGTTTATTGGAAGGCGATGCCGCAGCGCGTTCTCTGGTTGATGCTGCAACACTGGCGGCCGTTACCGCGCAGCAACAAACTATTCAAACCAGTCTGCATGAAGATGCTGATATTTTATTTGCCGATGCCCGTTATCAATTTATTAATGATGTCGTCGCTAATTGCATCACCCGCGGCGTCAACGTACCAAAGACGTGGACGGCGCGCATTGACGCCATTCTTTTAAACCGTGTGGTGGCCATTCCCTTCTTTTTGACGGTTATGTATGCCTTGTTCTTCTTCGCCATTAATATTGGCGGAGCATTTCAGGATTTCTTTGATATCGCGAGCCAGACCATTTTTGTGGACGGTTTTGCATCGGTATTAACCGCGCTCGGTTCGCCGACGTGGTTAACAGTTTTATTAGCAAACGGCATCGGCAAAGGTATTAACACTACAGTTACGTTTATTCCCGTGATTGGCGCCATGTTTTTATTCTTGGCCTTTCTGGAAGATTCCGGCTACATGGCGCGTGCCGCGTTTGTGGTTGATAAGCTCATGCGCGCACTTGGGTTACCCGGTAAAGCGTTTGTGCCGATGATCGTTGGTTTCGGTTGTAATGTGCCATCGGTGATGGGTGCGCGTACGCTGGAAAATAAACGCGACCGCATTCTCTCGGTGATGATGAGTCCGTTTATGTCTTGTGGTGCGCGTCTTGCGATTTTTGCTGTCTTTACCTCGGCATTTTTCCCGCGCGGCGG
>CAZWPD010000071.1:0-1905 GCA_964636145.1 uncultured Coxiellaceae bacterium | reverse complement strand
GCACTCAACTCATTAAATCTCGACGGTACGATCAATGCCGGCGAGGGTGATACGCATTCACTACTATCTTTGGTCGGGCAGTGGGCAACCGTGATTTTTCATCCCATGGGCATTAGTGCCGATAACTGGCCGGCAACCGTTGGTTTGGTGACCGGCGTGTTGGCAAAAGAAGTCGTGGTTGGAACCTTAAACACGTTATATACGCAGTTCGGTCATTTCGCTGCGGCTGGCGGCGCTGATTTCCATTTCTGGTCGGGTTTGCAGCAAGCGTTTCAGTCGATACCAGATAATTTCGCCCAGCTCGGCCATGCGTTTAGTAATCCAGTGCTGGCAAAAGCGCCAATCGATACGCTCGATAAAAACGTTTACGGATTGATGTATCAGAAATTTGATGGTCAGGCTGGTGCGTTTGCTTACTTGGTTTTTGTGTTGCTGTACTTCCCGTGCATTTCCACCATGGCCGCCATTTTGCGCGAGTTACATCGCGGCTGGGGCGTGTTCTCGGCATGTTGGATGACGGGCGTTGCGTATGGCACAGCAGTATTGTTTTATCAGGCCGCGACCTTCATGCGTCATCCTTTTTCATCAACCTGCTGGATAGTTGGCATTGTTGCCGTGTTTACTGCGACGATTATTGTCATTCGCTGGGTTGCTAATCGTCATGCACGCGATTTTATCATGCCGGAAATCCAAATTGCCGGAGGCGTGTCATGAGTCTAGTCGCCATCAAACAATATATGGTGAAAGTGCGAATGGCGAGCTTAACCAGCTTATGCCAGTTATTTAATGCTGAACCAGATACCATGCGCTGTTTGCTCAATCACTGGATGCAAAAGGGCAAGATTCGCCAGTGCCTTAAAAAGCCGGCTTGCGGTAGTCAATGTTTTAAATGCCCAACGGCGTCCTCAGAACTGTATGAATGGATTGATATTCCAACGAATCAAGCAGTTAACGCTTTAACCTGTTTTTAAGGATTGTGTTGTTATACTCTATGGTATGACTTCACTTTAACTTTAAAGGTATGAGCGATGCAGGGACCAGTACTTATCAAGCCAATACCCAACCAGGGCGTCAACGAACGCGCTTCCTTCGGTCCGTTTGATCTCAATGAATTCATCCAAGCGCCAGATGGTAGTGATCTTATGTTCACCGCCGAACTTGCAAGCGGCGCAGGTTTGCCGAAAGGCTTGATCTGCACGAGTGGCGGCAACCTCACGGGCATTCCCGCAAAAGGGACTAGCGGTAATCATGAAGTGATCATTCATGCATCCAATGCTGGCGGTATGGTAGAAGCTGCTTTCATGCTTAGCATTCAACCCAGCCTTGCCGATAAAAATACCAAACAATACGTCGACGAATTAAAGCAGCAAATATGGACGGCACTCGAACACAATATGCAGGTTCCTGATTTGGCGGAGTTGCTGGAGCGCGCTGTCACACCATTAGATGTTTATTATCTATTGGAACGCTGGAGCACGTTAACCATTTACGATGCATTTAATCTCACGCCGCCCGGCGTAAAAGAATTAATGATCTTGGAAGGCGCTAGCGATCACTTCCTGACTTATGATCGCGGCAGTTGTTTGGTGGCATGCCCGAAAGACTTGTTTTCGGAAGAGCGCAACCTGGCCGATGGCATTGCCACCGCGCAAGCCTTAACGCGTGAAGCGTTCAAGCGCGGCTGGACCGTTGAATTAATCGGTTTTGAAAAATTGACACGTGCTGCCTGGGTTGAGGCGCAGCATTTAAGTGATAAATTCCAGCGTAAAATGGAAGTTATTAATTTCGAACCATCAACCACAGATATGAAGCTGTATCAGGAACAAGTGCGTGCCGGTGTGGCGCGTAAAGGTATGGACTCTTAAATACTAGCGTTAAATGAATAATGAATGAGGTGGTTTTATG
>CAZWPD010000070.1:4419-8136 GCA_964636145.1 uncultured Coxiellaceae bacterium | reverse complement strand
TCACCCGAACAAGGCCACTTCATGAGCTTGCTGATGAAAATTCTTCATGCCAAAAAAACACTGGATATCGGCACGTTCACTGGCTATAGCGCACTCGCTGTCGCGCTTGCGCTGCCAAAGGATGGCAAGGTAGTTGCCTTAGATTTAAGTGAAGAATGGACGAAAACAGCACGTGAATACTGGCAGAAAGCTGGTGTTGCCGAAAAGATTGACCTAAAACTGGGGCCCGCTCAAGAATCCCTGCAACAATTAATTGATGAGGGTCAAAGCGGCAGTTTTGACTTTGCCTTCATTGATGCCGACAAAGCCAACTACGACACCTACTACGAACAATCATTACAACTCGTTCGCCCAGGCGGCATCATAGCGATTGATAACGTCTTATGGGATGGCAAAGTTGCAGACCCAGCAATACAAGATGAAAGCACGCTCGCCATTCGCAACCTGAACACCAAGTTGCTTAACGACAAGCGCGTAATCATTAGCATGCTGCCAGTCGGCGATGGATTGACGCTGGCATTACGTCAATAACAATAAAAGCTACTTAAAGGCAACGCGAGGCTTCTCACTTAAATTCTCAGGGAGCTTCGCGAATTTATTTAAATCAACCTGCAGCTGCATACCAAGTCTACCGAGAAAATCCACCTCATCATTAGAATCCAGCTTGGCATTTTCAAGCTTACCTCTAAAAATGAAAAAATATTTATCGAGTGTTGCTGGATCTTCCGAAAAAAACATCATGACTTTATGACGAGAAAGGAAATCCGTCATATGATCGTGAAGTATTTTGTTTTTGAAAAATCTCAAATCATAGTGGGTATGCGGTAAACTTGGAGTTTGCATAATCAAATCTAATTTATATATGTCACGCAGCTCCATTTGGCGACCATTTTTCTCCTGATGGTCTTTATAGAGCAATCCAGCCAATCGAATCATACGAGCAAGATCAAACTGACTAACCTGTGAATAATCGGGCAGTTGCGGCTTAAAAGAAAACATAATCACTCCGGCAATCTTATGATGATAAATCTAACTGGAACGCACCACCTTCAAGCCCGCATTTTCCCATGCAGTCAAACCACCCTCAAGGTTGTATACCTCTAGCTTTGGATCGTGCATCGTCAAAATTTCGCACGCTGTACTACCACGCTTACCAAACATGCAATGTACGATCAGCTTTTTTTGACTGATATCAGGTAAGAGATCATTACGCAGCGTCGCTAGTGGTATTAAGGTTGTACCGGCAATATGAGCGGCGTGGTATTCGCCAGGCTCGCGCACATCAATCATCACAGCTTCATTATTATCTAGCCAAAGCTTCGCGGTGACCGGATCTATAAATTTGATTGTTGTCATAAATACCTCTATTTACGAAGACTAGGAGAAGAAGCATTTTTTACATCAAGAGTATCCTGTTGCTGCTTGAGGCTATGATTGAGTTGATAAAAGAATTCGCCTTCGTCTTTTGATGTGAGAGATGCGTTGATCAACTCTTCCTTAACAATAGCCAGACTAAGGACGTGATGGTTGCCATCAGCATATAAAAATGGAGTTACCTTGTGTTCGCCAAAGAACTTGATCAGATGATTCAATAATTCTTCATCACACACTTTTAACAAATAATGCGGGCTAGGTATCAATTGAGAAGTGATATTATTTTCCAGCAAACAAATTGTCATTCCATCCTGATGTCGGTCAAGCTTCTGCAAGTGACTGAGGTATTGCGCCACAACAGGTTTCAAAAAGCGCTCCATATCAAAAGGAGTAATTTCAGCCGTATAACGTGAATTATCTTTCTTTTCCCTTGATGAAAACATTAACACACCCCTTTTATAACCATTAAAAAAACACAGTTTATTTTCACATTTGCGCCGTGTAAAGTGATTACTAACAGTAAAAATTGTGTGGCCAGATTAAACCCAAGGAAGATCATGCAGCACAAACAAACACCAAAGACAGGCAAGAAAGCGCCGAAAAATAAGGCGGTTTCAACATCCCAATCGGCTAACTCAAATAAAGCACGCGAAACCGGTCGCAGAGGAAAAAGAGACTTCAAAGCAAACGTGGTCGCCAGTCTGCGCATAGGGCACATGAATAACACCGACGACTGCAGCGTTATCTATCAGGCTGCCGCCTCAGCCGCGTCGTACGCTGCTGCGTATATTCGCCCAAGCACTACCCAGCCGAACAAAGCGGCCCCACTCAATCGACCGGATGTAGAAGCTGATTCAGACGCGATTAATTTAGCCCTGAAAGAATATCAAGATCAAATTAACTTGCTCCGTGTCGCCGCCAAAGCTATCAAGGAAAAAGTAGCTGAAAATAAAACCGCAGGCAAAGAGACTGACGAAGCAATAATCAAACAACATAGCGATCTACTGGAGCAAATTGATTTACTGCAATTAAAGCGTGTCGAACTCGTTGCTGAAAATATTCGCGAACACGCAACACGTCGAGTTGACTTAATGTTTCATCTCATGATTGCGATCTACAACACTAATCTTGTCATTGCGAAAGCACGCACCACTAAACAGCACGGCTCAGGATCGGAAGAAACCGATACCGCAGCCTGCCATGACTCCTTATTCCCTAATATAAAAACCACCAAACCGGCAGACAATTCTGTTATGGGAGCCGTAAAATCATATTGGCCGCTTACCCTCTTTCAATCTGTACCAGTTACAACGGCTGATGAGTCAATACTACAAAACACTCATTTTCTAGAAACCATGAATGAATGCGTGGAATTACCAACAACAGTCAATCAATTCGATTGTCATATGGAAATGCGCGGCAGTGAACGCAGCAGCCTGGTTAAAATTTCTGTCGGCATTTTAAATCGAGTATCGAAAGGAGAAATTGACCCCATCCAAGGTATGAGTGAGTTTTGTCCTTGGTTGCAAAGATTTTTTGAACAGATGGAATTTAATTACGTTAAACCACCAGCCGACTATACCCCGGAAGGAAAAGATCGTACGCCCAAAACCACTGCCAAAATTCTTCAATATCAGAAAGAAGGCGCATACCGGATTATGGATTCATATCGCTTGAGACTGCAATCGCGATATATAAATATGATATTACGCACAAAAAATTTTACTTGGGGAGAATCGGTTACTAGCCTATTCTACTCAGGACATTATCGGCAGCGCATGCTGGAAATTCAAAAAGAAATCTTGTCGAACAAGATCAACGTGCCAGCAAAGCCCGATGCAAGCACCATACTAACATTTGGAAAATAATGAAGATGAAACACACCCTGACCATACTCACCCTCGCGATCATGACCAATCCCGTATTTGCCGGCAGTGAGCTGATGTATAACAGCAAACCGGTTCATCCTACCTGCCTCGAGAAACTGCAGAATGAAACGAAGGCAGGCGCAGAAGTCGCGCTCTCCTCATGTGGCAAAAACAGCAAAAAAACGAGCATTAGAGACGGCTATTACACGACCGAAGATGATAATAATCCCAACCAAACTGAGTTCACGAGTTATGCCGTGATCGGCAAGAAAGACGATCATTACCTGGTTGTCGTTGCCACCTCGACTGGTGGGTCAGGTCTCTTCACTGACGCGCTCTGGGTGAAGATGAAGGACGGAACACTCACACTGTTAAAATCGCTTGCCGGTGGAGATCGTTGCAACGGCGGAGTTGAAAAAGTTGCAGACTGGAAATATTCAATTAATCTGACACCAGCAGATATGATGACATACGG
>CAZWPD010000070.1:0-4319 GCA_964636145.1 uncultured Coxiellaceae bacterium | reverse complement strand
TGGTAGCGCACAGGATTCCTGGCTGCATAATTCTGATGATAATCTTCAGCCGGATAAAACTCTTTTGCCGGCAATATTTCTGTAGCAATCGTTGTAAATTTTCCAGATTTAATCAAAGCTTGCTTACTCGCCTCGGCCAGATTTTTCTGCTCGGGGTTAGCATAGAAGATCACGGCACGGTATTGCTGGCCTTTATCACAAAACTGACCATCGGCATCAACAGGATCTTCATTTTTCCAAAACACGTCTAAAAGCTTTGCATATGTTGTTTTTGTTGTATCGTAATAAACTTTTATCGATTCGTAATGGCCAGTGCCACCTGCGGAAACCTGTTCGTAACTGGGATTCTTGACTGTGCCACCAGTATATCCAGAGATCACATTTGTAACACCGGGCACCTTTTCAAAAGCATCTTCTGCGCACCAAAAGCAACCGGCAGCAAATATTGCTGTGGCAGTTTCGGCAGATGCAGCGACTGGAATCAAAACAAACAAGACTAACATTATCAACTTACGAAATATCTTCACCTTCAACGCTCCAATTTTTTACAAAAACAGTATGACTATAATGGTATAGCTATCAGCGATGCAATGAGTATAATCATGAGCGCAATACTGACCCGAATGGAAGATCAATGAATACCGTTAACTTTAATTCCATACCAACACTTGATATGCGCCTCTATCGAGACGGCGACCACGCAACAAGACAATCATTCATATCAGACCTGCGCCACATTTGTCATGACGTTGGTTTTTTCTACCTCCAGCATCACGGTGTGTCACCAGTAACCATGGATTTAATCCTCAGTCTCAGTAAGACGTTTTTCAATCAGTCGCAGGAGGTCAAGAACTCCATCAGTATAGACAATTCACCGCATTATCGGGGCTACGGCAAGTTGAACGCAGAAGTCACGCGCGGCATTCCTGATTTCAAGGAGACTTACGACCTCGGTATCGAAACACTTGCACGCGAGCTTGACGACAACAAGCGCTATCTCATTTTGCACGGACCTAATCAATGGGCAGAGTCAGATGAGCTGAGAAAAAATAATTTTAAAGTAACAATGCTTGCTTACATTCTGCAAATGCAGCGCCTTGGTTTTGAGTTAATGCAAGCTATTGCAGAATCACTAGGCGCAAATAGCACTGCATTTAAAAATGAATTTAACCCAACATCAGATGATGCGTACGCCATGTTGCGACTCTTACACTACCCGCCAGCAACCAATAATGAGCTAGGAGTCGGGCCGCATGTGGATGCCGGGTGGCTCGTGTTTTTACTTCAAGATGACACCGGCGGCTTGCAGGTCATGAATCGCGCCAAACAGTGGATAGACGCCCCACCTGTTAAGCATAATTTTATCGTTAACATCGGTGAAATGCTGCAAATCTGGTCAAACCATTACTTTAAGGCCACACCGCATCGCGTTATAAATAAAGGCAATAAATTCAGACTTTCAGCACCTTTTTTCTTCGAGCCGAATCTTTCAGCTGCCATCAAACCAATAGATTTACCGCCAAATATTTGCGCAGACACCGAACATGAACCACAAAAAAAACATAAAGAAATCATATACGGACAGCATATGCTGAGGATTTTCGAACGCAGTTTTAAAAAATATTAGCAATCACATCACTTTCAATTAGTTACAACGATTTTCATCAATTTCAAAAAATCCGTCATATAATATTGTTAATGATAATTATAACTATAAAGGACTGCCGTCATGAAAAAGATACTCGCCGCTAGCCTTGCCCTATCAGCCCTCACTCTCTCCTCGTTCGCACAAGCTGAAGATGCACCAGCTGCAGCCACAAATGGTGACGCCGAACGCCAGGAAATGGTGCAGAAACGCGAGGAAATGCAGAAGAAACATGAACAGATGCGCGAGGAAATGAAGCAGAAACACGAAGAAATGAAAAAAGAAAAAGAACAGATGCATGAAGAGATGAAGCAAAAACATGAAGAAATGAAAAAAGAAAGAGAACAAATGCATGAAGAAATGAAGCAGAAACACGAAGAGATGAAAGAAAATCGTGAAAAGATGAGAGAAGAAAAAAAGGCTGAGCACGAAGAAATGAAAGAAATGCGCGAAAAACACAAAGAAGAAATGGAAAAAAAGCGTGAAGAAATGAAATCAAGCACTCCAGCTGCTCAATAAGATTTGAAACTGTCCAAGGCCGCTTGAGAATAAAAACTACTTGCGGCCTTTTTTTTCATCCAAAGACAGTCTAAGCCGGCATCATCAATTTAACCTGTGCCCCATCAAGATTCTTCAACATTAATTCCAGCAATTTCAAAGCAGAATCATAATCAGATCGCTCAATCACACCAGCTTGCTGATGCGCGTAACGCACTGGAACGCCAATCACAATCACCGGCATCCCCTCACCACTTTGCTGCAGGGCGCTGCCGTCTTGACCGTAGTTTGGTGCTGTCGCATATTGAATGGAGATTTTATTCTTCATTGCTAATGAGGAAACCCACTCAACCAGCTCATTGTTAGGCAGCATGGATCGCTCGTAAACATAAACGCACGGACCCTTACCAAGTGACGGATAAGTAGCATTCGCTGGTGTGGCGTTGAATGGATGATCGCCAGCAATACAGGCCTCAACATTGATAACAACATTTGGTTTAATGCTATTGCCGATGACGTGCGCACCACGCAAGCCAACTTCTTCCTGAACGGTAGCGACCGCAATCACCTCATTCGGATGCGTTGAGCCATGCAACTTCTCGATTAACTCTGTCAACAGCGCAAGACCAACACGATCATCAAAGCCCTTCCCCAAGTATCTGCCGGAGCCATTCAATACCGAGAATGAGGTATCAGGAGTCACCGGTAAACCGGGACGCAGTCCATATTTATTCATGGCCTCTTCACGGCTATGCGCACCAACATCGATATACATTTCGCGCGCCGGATGCAATGACGTCGCTGCTGAAGCATTCGCCGTCTGACCTGCTTGTGGGACTATGTGACTGGATTCCTCACCACTATATCCAATTACATAGCCATTACGTGTCATGATCTTCCAGCGTTGCGCATAAGCCACTTGATCACGCCAGCCACCCAAGGGCTCAACCTGAATAAAACCATCTTTATTGATATCGCGTATTAAAAATCCGACCTCATCCATATGCGCCATCAACAAAACTTTTGGCGTGCCAGCATTACCGGGCAGAACGCCAACCATGTTGCCAATGCCGTCAACTTTGAATGCGTTAAGATTTTTTTTCCAAACGGGGGACAATACTGCGCGCACTGTTCCCTCAAAACCTGATGCCGCCGGGGCGTTAGATAATGACTGTAATAAAGCTTCTGTGTTATCAACACCGGCAAACACTAGTGATGGAGCCAGTAAACAGCAAGACAGTAAATATTTTTTATATCGATTCATTTTTCATCTCAATCATTCAAGTTAATTAAGCTTCATGTCAACATCAGAAGCCGGGGGCGCACTGGCATCAGGATGTCTATTGCCAGCGTCAGGCTCAAGCAATAATTCAGCGCGCGGGAACAGCGACGATGTCAGCTTCGGATCAGATGCAGCCCGCTCAACATTTGCCACCGATTTTGCCTCATCTTTTTGACGGCCGTTGGTCCGCATGGCCGCACCAACTGTAAATAAACACGCCCCTCCCGCCATCAAGCCAAGACTTACAGGCGATAACAACCCGAGTGACGCAAAGCCAACCGCCAAACCTGCGATTGCCGCAGCCGCACCCAGGACCATCATGATAATCCCGCCAAGTTTCTTGCGGTATGAAGGATTACCGTAGGGAATATGTGTACTCAAATCGTGAAGCCGATTACAAACCACCTGATCTTTCGGAGTTGCATATACATTCGCAAGCGACCTAATCAAATTAGTATGAAATTTATAATCGAAGGAATCATCACCGGCCTTCACCGCTGCCGCCCTGTGCTTATCAATATCTTTGAGTGATTGTCTGCAATACTTATTCAGATTTCTCCACTGGCGAGATGCGTTGGCAGGTAATTGATTTAATGTATTCAGGAATTCTTCACGAGCTTCATTATATTTGCGCAGATCCTCATTTCTCACATCATCAGCAGTGAAATCATGCAGCGCTGCCAGCCAAACATTTTGGAGCTGTATATATTCACCTTCAGCTTCACGTGCATCGACCATATCATTTACAAACACAGCTTGCATGGATGCAACAAGCTCATCATCATCCAGACGTCCAATCTCATGATGAATCAAACCGGACAATTGATAATATTTACGACATGCAATCTCAAGCTCATCAGCACCAGCAACATCGTTATTAGCGAGAATGAAATC
>CAZWPD010000069.1:0-8332 GCA_964636145.1 uncultured Coxiellaceae bacterium | reverse complement strand
AATAAGGATGTTCATAAAATCATGGTGTTACGGGTTTGCGTCTTGTATCCAGTTATCGCTGGCGAATTCTTGATTGCCGCTCATGACGTGCATGGTATAAGCATGACGTGAACGTTCAGAGAGGTTCTCTTTGCTCATGTGCGGTACTAATCCGTGCAGCACGATCAGACTGCCACGCGGTACTTCTAGCGGTATCATTTTATCCAAATCCCATGGTGTGTCGTCGTACACTTGTGTAAAGACATGATTGTTACGATCACGCAGCATGCGTGATTTTAACTGTGATTTGTGTCCGCCTGGTATCGCCCACAAGCAGCCGTTTTGCATCGTGGCGTCTTCAAGCGCGATCCAGAATCCGGTGATAGGTTGGTCTTTGACGTATAAATAAGTGCTGTCTTGATGACAAGTTACTTCGCCGCCGAATTGTGGCTGTTTGCAGATATACATGGATTGCATGATCTTAGGGTCAACGATATCGAGATCGAGCATTAAATTGGTAAGTTTGTCCATGTGGCTGAAACAATAAAATGCCGGATCTTTGCTATGCAGTGCATGGCCGATTTTGTTGATGCAAAGACGTTTTTCAGCGCGCAGATTGCCTTGCTCATCAAAAGCGCCTTCTTCAAAGAAGAAATGAATGTTGTTGCCTGAATCCAGAAAATATTGATGTTTGGCATGTTCGTTTTTGGAAGAAAACGTAGTTTTGACTTCACCCGGATTAAATTCATCTATCAAACTATTTGCGCGCTGAATGAGAAAATCGCAAACATCATCCGCTATGAATTTCTTCAAGACAAGAAATCCATCACGTGCGTAATATTCTTTTTGGATGGTGGTAATCAGCGGTATTTGCAAGCGTGTAATGCGTTTTTCATTTTCGACGATTTCATATTGCATGAGTTGGTCCTGCTATTTTTATAATGCGGCGGCGAGATCTGCGCCAAGGCGTACATTGTTTTTTATTAGGCTGATATTGGCTGCCATGCTTTTGCCTTTGGTGACGGCTGCTACTTCACCAAGCAAAAACGGCGTGACTTCTTTACCAGTAATCATGCGTTCGCTAGCTGCTTTTAAGGCATTTGTTATTACTGGGTCGATGATGTCGGCGGGGATTTCATCAGCGGCATTGATTGGATTTGCAATTAATATGCCAGTGGTCATGCCAAGTTGCCAATGAATTTTTAATAATTTTGCTAATGCTGGAATGTCATTGACGTGACTGGTTAATTTGTACGACGTCTCTCGTGTGTAGAACGCTGGTAAAGTCTCAGTGCCATAACCTATGACTGGAATACTATAGGTTTCCAAAAATTCAATGGTACGCGGCAAATCCAGAATGGCCTTCGCACCGGCACAAATGACTGCTACAGGTGTGCGAGCTAGTTCAATTAAATCAGCTGAAATATCGAAGCTATCACCGTGATGTACACCGCCGATGCCGCCAGTTGCAAATACTCGTATGCCGGCATAATCAGCACAAAATAATGTGGCAGCAACAGTTGTCCCGGCGCTTAACCCTTTACTTAATAGATATGGGATGTCGCGTTTGCTGGCTTTGTAGACGGTCTTGGTTTGGACTAATTTTTCCAGTTCATCTTGATTTAAACCAACTTTAATTTTGCCATCGATGATGGCAATGGTGGCTGGCGTCACATTTCTTTCTCTAACTAATTCTTCCACTGCCTGCGCTGTTTCCAGGTTCTGTGGAAAAGGTAGGCCGTGGGTAATGAGTGTGGATTCTAGAGCGAGTATGGGTTTCTTATTGTTTAACGCGTCTTGAACTTCAGTTGAATACTCAAAGTATGCTTGCATGATGTTGCCCGGTTATTATTTTTTGATTATGAATAAATGCTTGCAGCTGGGTTGAGGTAAGGCTGTTAGCCACAGTCTCCGGTGATGAAACCGTAAACGCGGCGGCCGCGGCGCCCCATTGGCAAGCGTTACGTAAGCTGAAATTTTGCTGTAATCCATAAATAATTCCAGCCATAAACGCATCCCCTGCGCCGTTGACGTTGATCACGTCGTGAATGGGCTCAATGCCTATAAACTCATTTATCTCTTTGTTTACAATAACATAACCCTTTTTTCCCAGCGTAATAATGACGTTTTCCGCGCCCATGTTATATAGTTTTTGTGCGGCAGCTAGGGCATCGCCTATGGTTTCAACTTTTATGCCGGTTAAGACGCATGCTTCCAGCGGGTTAGGTTTTATTAAAAACACACCGCTAAGATCAGTTGGCAAGCGCTTTGCTTTGACTACTGAGACAGGGTCTATACAGAGGCGCAGTTGCTTTTGACGGGCAATGTTGATCACGTGCGCAATAATGTCGGCGCTGAGATTGGTATCGAGGAATAATATGTTGCCGCTATCCCAGGCGTTGAAACCTTGCATGAAGCGTGACACGGGTATTTGTTCGAAGATGGCCATGTCCGCAAGTGCGAGATGCAACTCGCCATTAGGGTCGATAATCGCGTAGTAATTTGCAGTGCGCGCTGATTTCAGAATGATGCTATGGGCAATATCCACGCCTTTTTGTTTGATGGCACTCAGCAACTGAATGCCATCTTCATCTTCACCGACGATCGTGTGCAAATAGATGTGCGAAGTCCAGTGGACGAGATTTTCAGCCACGTTACGGGCAACGCCACCAAAGTGTGAGCTCGCCGCAACTGGATTGGAAGTTCCATGCTGCAACGGCGCAAAACCTTTTAATTTGCGGTCAATTGCCGCACCACCTATACAATATATTTTAGTATTCATGGCTGCTTACTGAATCCAGCGGCTATAAACACCGGTCAAGTCTACTTGACCAAGGATGTGATCTTTCATGGCAGTGAGTACGCTCGGTGCATCGGCCTCTTTTGGCAGCTTGAGTGTGGTATCCAATGCATAAAGTGTGAAGATGTAAGTGTGGGCATCGCCTTTTGGCGGGCACGGGCCGGTATAGGCAGCTTTGTCGAAATTGTTTTTGCCAATGCTCGCGCCATTTGGCGCGGAAGCACCCTGGGCTAATTCGGTGGTGGCTTTTGGCATATTGTAAATAATCCAGTGATAGAATGTGCCGCCAGGCGCATCGATATCTTTCATGATCATGACAAGTGACGCTGTTTTCGGCGGCAAGTCAGACCATGCTAACTGTGGCGACACGTCTTTGCCATCACAGGTATAGAGAGTGGGAATGGCCATTTTATCGAGAAAGGCATTGGTGGTGATGGCGAGTTTGGGTTCTGCTTTGGTCTCTGCTGCATCTTCTGCATGGGCAGCACCGAAAATGGTGACGAATAAAACAACAAGAATGCGTGAAAATAAATTCATATTAACTCCTGTGAGCCCTTTTAGTGCAACTGATGACTTCCCTGAATGTGACACATCATAATATTTATTAGTGGAAAGATAAATGCCTGACTAGTTTTCTCTCGGCATTGAACGCGATCCTTCTGTTATCGCGGTCATCTTGGCTATACTATGAGTCTATGACTAACAAAACCTATACAGTTGCGATTATCGGTGGCGGCCCTGCTGGCTGCCAATGTGCGTTATGGCTGAAGATGATGGGCTTTGATCCTGTCATGATTGAAGCCTCGGATCATCTCGGTGGACTGCAGTCGCAGAGTCCATATCAAAACCAGTGGATTGTCGGCTTGATGGATCTCAGTGGCCGTGATCTTGCTCACAATATTCAGCTGCATATTCAACAAAAAGATATCCCGGTTTTTTTTAAGGCTAATCTGACTTCAGTTCAGCAACACGCCAATGGTTTTCTCTTGAATGTCGATGGGCAGCAGCTTGAAGTGCAATTCATCGTTTTGGCAACTGGTTCCGAACAACAAGATGCGCAGTCGCTTACCCCTGCTAGCGATCAACACAGTCATGATGAGTCCTTTGCCAAGCAAACGAGTATAGCGTGGCAAGCGCATTTACCTCTGGCATTACGGCCGTTTGCTGCGATGCTGGTCGGACAAAATGGTTTTGTGATCACCGATGAGAATTGTGAAACACCGGTGGCAGGGATTTTCGCGATTGGTGAAGTTGCCAACCGTATGCATCCTTGCGTTGTCACATCGATGGCAGATGGTGTCGTCGCTGCGAAAGCGATTCAGCTTGCTTGTGAGTAAGCCTTCACACCATCGCAGCCTAGCGATTTTTATTTCTAACGATTGCGCATCAACCTGACTTCATTATTATTAAGCTCTGATCTGCGGGCTGGCAGTGCTTTTGCCTCTCCTTCGCGTGCATCAGGGCCAATCTCTATTTCTACTTCACCAGCTTTATCTTTAAATGCCGCTTCTTGCAGAATTCTGGCTTGAAGATCGAGAGGTAGTTTTTGAAGATCATTTCTTTGCTTTTCAATACTGGTAAATAAACGGAAGCGATGCGAGGTGCGCATCAAGGCTTTGGCATAGTCTTCAGTATAATGCATGCCGCGGTTCATGAGCTCGATAGTGGATTCACGGCTGAAAACGATTTTTTTATGAAAGTCACTCGGTAAAATATCGAGGAATAATTGGCTGCAGGCCGCACGTAATTCTTCTTCCAATTTATCATAGAGGTGTTTACCTAGAGCATAGTTCTTCTTATATGATTTCGTATGGTAAATATCCAGTTCCATGAGCCCATCACTGTTTAGGTGCATGTGAGCGTCTTTGAGGAGATCAACTTCGGTATATTCACTATGATAATTGCCGCCGTCTGGTGCTTTGCGCGCGAACAAAGATTCAACTGTTTGCTCCCACAGAGCGTTTCTGGTCTCAATCAAACGCTCGAATTGTACTTTGATGCTGGTTCGGATGGCTTCTTTTGAAGTCTCGCTAGTGTTGACGTACTCCGTCTGATTCCATATTTCTTTTACCCAAAGAATCCACTGCTCGATATAGCCCTTATCTTCATATTTCGCGACTCGACATTTAAGTTTGTTGCTGAGCTCATTCATTAGCTTTCCGGTGGCATCGGTATACGATGATTTTGGGTTTAGCAGCGTACAGGTTAAGGTGTCATTCGGTAAGGTTTTTTGGAGAAAGTCTTCAATACTTGGATCGGGATAGAGTTTCTCGCGGATAGAGCGTGCCAGTGAATCAGATTCAGTTTTCAATAATTCTACTAATTCCTGTGCGGCTGGTTCGTAAGCTTTAAATCGCTCGGGTTGATCGGCGACGGCTTTGATGATTTGTCCGGCAACAAATCGAACCGGCGATGGCAAATCTTTTTGGCCGCTAATCTTAAGTTCATTCACAGTGTTTGCAACGATCATTTGCGGTTGGGAAAAATCTGGTAAGTTCTCGCAATAAACAATATTGGTTTTGAAATCGTTGCGCTTTGCTTGATTGGTTGCGCTGTGTAACACATCCTCAAGCGCACCTAGAAGTTTTAATAACACTTCTGGGTTGCTAGGCAACGGTAAGATGATGTTAGCGAGAGTATATTCATCATTAGGATGATAGTAGTCGGTGGCCGTCTCATGATCGTAGCGAAGAAAGCCGAGCGCATGTGCTGCTTGCTGATCTTCGAGATTGTTCATGCGCGCATAGCTGTTGATGATGTAATTAATAATGCCAAAACGATATTGAAAGATATTCTTTAGTTGCGTGCGCAATTGTTCGCGATTGTCTTCGCGATTGCCAGGGAGATGATTGAATTCATCAACCACTTCCATATCTACGCCATTAAATGGAGGTAGTGCGATGTAACTTCCATCGTAAATTGCGTCAACAACGAAATCGATATCAGCATATGATGCAAAAAGCCCAATTTTTGTCATGCGACCCAATGCGGATGCGTTGTCATTCGTGATCATTTCAATGACGTGCAGGCAGAGCTTATTATCGACTGGTCTGACATAGAAGTTATGAATTTTTCTTTGCATGATGATTCCTTGCGAGAGGTCAATTGTTGGTTCTGATAAACAAATCCCGCGACAGGCGCGGGATTTATAAGATTGTTACACGAGATAGACGCTTATCTGGCGAGATGTAAGCGCTCTTGTGCGATCATGACGGCGACTTTATGTGTATCCAGATTTTCGCTGGCGGCACGCTCGAACAAGTCGTAAGTCATTTGATAGAGATCATTGATCTTGCGTAAAGACTCTTGCATGTCACCATTTGCATAGGTCACGGCAACATGAATTAATCCACCGGAATTGATCAGGAAGTCTGGGGCATAAAGAATACCGCGTTCCTGCAATTGCACAGCATAGTAGTTATGGGCCAACTGGTTGTTCGCTGATCCAGCAACGATGGTTGCTTTCAGGCGCTTGATGGTATCCATGTTAACAGTGGCACCGAGTGCGCATGGCGCAAATACATTGGCATTTACATCATAGATTTCATCCGGACGGCAGACATCAACGCCGAATTCATCAATACACTTTTGCAATGATGTGGTGTTGATATCAGTCATGGTGACGCGCGCGCCACGCAGCGTAAGTTCTTTTGCCAGATAGTAACCAACGTTGCCAGCACCTTGTACGGCGACATGGATGCCATCGAGTGTGTCTCTGTCCATCTGGAATTTAACAGCTGCTTCAATGCCGCGACGAACACCTAATGCGGTCAGTGGCGATGGATCACTGCCGCCGCCAGATTTGGTGGTGCAGGTAACATACTTAGATTTTCTGGCAATGATATCCATATCAGTTGGAGAGGTACCGCTATCTACAGCAGTAATATAACGTCCACCCAGTTCTTCGACGAATTCACCAAATTTTTCTAATAGGGCATCACGATCTTTGATAACTCTTGGTTTGATGATGACTGACTTTGCGCCGCCGTGAGCTAAATTTACGATAGCTGCTTTGTAACTCATCATGTAGCCGAGTCGCAGTGCATCTTCCATGGCTTTGTCCATGGTTTGATAACTGATCATGCGGCAGCCGCCAATTGCAGGGCCGCGGTTTAAATTGTGTATGGCAACAATTGCGTGCAGTCCGGTTTTTTCATCAAATTTAACGTGTACGTCACCGTAGCCAAGGAATCTGGCATAGCGCATGAGGCTGTCATAGGCTGTGGTGCGGGTAGATTTCTTGGAATGGCCTGTATTTAATTGTTTAATAATGCCATCAGTCACTGTATCGCTACCCCTTTCTTTCAGTGTGTCTACTGCCATGTGATTAACACTCCGACTCAATAATTAATGTTTATGCAGATTAACTGCGATCGCCTTTAGCACGACGCTTCAGCTGTTGAATCGCGCGTATCTGTGCGGCTATTTCTGCTACTTCAGTGGTAGCTCTAGCAAGGTCAATCGCAGACATTTTGCCAGCCAAAGCTTTTTCTGCCTGTTCTTTGGCAGCAATAGCAGCAGCTTCATCAATGTCACTTGCACGTTTGGCATCGTCGGCGAGCACAGAAACAATATACGGCTGAACTTCCAGCATGCCGCCGGAAATATAGAATACTTCTTCTTCGCCTTCGGTTTTACCAGGTAGCATGGCACGTACGTAGCCTGGGCGTAATGATGTCAGCAGTTGGGAATGGCCGGGAGAAATTCCTAGCTCACCCATTTCTCCGGTGACGAACACACTTGCGACATCACCAGAGAATATTTCTTTTTCTGCGCTGACTATCTCTAAGCGTAGAGTGGCTTGGTTCATAATGTTTTAGCCTTTTCGACAGCTTCGTCAATGGTGCCGACCATGTAGAATGCTTGTTCTGGCAGATGATCGTATTCACCACTCAAGATACCTTTAAAGCCACGGATGGTTTCTTTGGTAGAAACATAGCGACCTGGCGTACCGGTAAATACTTCAGCAACAAAGAATGGCTGTGACAGGAAGCGCATGACACGACGTGCACGGCTAACAGTTTGTCTGTCATCTTCAGACAATTCATCCATACCAAGAATTGCGATGATGTCTTTCAGTTCTTTATAGCGCTGTAAGGTTCTTTGAACCGCTAAGGCAACTTCGTAATGTTCCTGACCGACAACCAGCGGATCGAGCTGGCGGCTGGTTGAATCCAGCGGATCAATAGCAGGATAAATACCAAGTTCAGCAATTTGACGTGACAATACAACGGTTGCGTCCAAATGCGCGAAGGTCGTTGCTGGTGACGGGTCAGTCAAGTCATCGGCTGGTACGTATACGGCTTGTACCGAGGTGATGGAGCCAGTCTTTGTGGAGGTAATACGTTCTTGCAATACACCCATTTCTTCAGCCAGTGTTGGCTGGTAACCCACAGCAGATGGGATACGACCTAACAGTGCCGATACTTCCACACCCGAGAGTGTGTAACGGAAAATGTTATCAACGAAGAGTAATACGTCTTTACCTTCATCACGGAAGCTTTCAGCAATGGTAAGACCGGTTAATGCAACGCGTAAACGGTTACCTGGTGG
>CAZWPD010000068.1:0-8610 GCA_964636145.1 uncultured Coxiellaceae bacterium | reverse complement strand
GATTGTACATGCTTTTGGACTACCATCAGTGAGCTTCACTCTTACATCGTGGCTTTCAATACCGCATGCCCGGGTCTGACGATTTCACCGATGATCATACTTTAGAGCTAATAAGGGTAGAGGCTTCAGATTTCTTGTTGAAAACGAGTTCCGTCCGATATCGGCTGATTCTCGACCTGCGACGCAGACAGAGTTATTGGAATTTCTAGATATCCGGCTGCAATTGATTGGGATGAACGTGCCAAAATAGGAGGAACGGAAATTCGTAATGTCTCACGCCCAATCCCTGTTGCCATGGAGAAAGACGACGAAGCATTCGCGATTCATCAGACTCCCGCGGCCTGCTCACGGCAATCGGCACCGGGACTGAGAAACAGGGCACAGATTCTTCGTTGATTTAGGTGTTGAAGGTACTATCCTAAATCAGAACTTTGCTCATCCGACTATTTGCCCTGAAATTCCTCGACTAACTCGACAATGCCCGATAACAAGTTATCAGGCGTGTTCCGACTCATGTGCCCATGTGTCATTCCGTTCAGGTATATTCGGGAAACAGATTCACAACTTTTCCATTCTGACCGCACAGACTTTATAATCGGGTGTCTTTGATACTGGATCCAGAGAAGTTCCCAAGAGTTCATTCGGGTTTGCTCCGGCAAAATGAAAATCCATGAAAATAGCACCTTCGGGAACGATGTCACCGGGCCGCACCGGAGTGATCACCTCTCCACGCCGTGAGATCACTCTGATTGAATCCCCTTCCTTCAGTCCGAGCCGTTCGGCGTCGTTGCAATGAATTTGAGCGAATGGTTCGGGAAACTCCTTATCCAGTGAGGGGCATCTTCCGGTCATTGTTCGTGTGTGATAATGAGCATATCTTCGTCCGGTGGTAAGTAGAAACGGGTATTCAGAATCCGGCAATTCTTCAGGAGGCCTAAATGATATTACATGAAAGAGACCTTTACCCCTGGTAAATTGGCCTTTGTGGAGAAAAGGGGTTCCAGGGTGGTCCGGTGAAGGACACGGCCACTGAATGCCTCCCGCTTCAAGGCGTTGATGACTCATCCCTGCAAATGCCGGCGACAGGCCGGCCATTTCATCGAATATTTCCGAAGGTGAATCATATTCCATAGAAAGACCAAGCCTTGTGCCGAGCTCTGCAATTATCTTCCAATCCGGTTCGGCTCCTTGAGGATGTTCTACCGCTTTGCGAACTCTTTGCATCTTTCGTTCAGTATTGCTGAATGTTCCATCCTTTTCAGCCCAACAAGCTCCAGGAAGGACTACATGAGCCAGTTCCGCTGTTTCAGTCATGAAAATATCTTGCACTATGAGTAGTTCCGCCGACTTCAACGCATGCACCACATGATGAGTATTCGGGTCACTGACCGCAGAGTTCTCCCCAAGTATGTATAGACATTTTAGTTTTCCTGATATGAGATGGTCCATCATGTCGGGAATCGTGTAGCCGACCTGTTTTGAAAGGGAAACTTGCCAAGCGTGCTCGAATTTTTTCTGAACCGACTCATCGGTGACAACCTGGTATCCGGGATACACATTTGGAAGGGCACCCATATCACAGGCCCCCTGGACATTATTCTGGCCACGCATCGGATTTACGCCGGTGGAAACTCTGCCGATCTGACCGGTGAGCATGGCGAGATTGGCCAAAGTTTTCACATTATCAACACCATGTGAATGTTCCGTAATCCCAAGGGTATAGCAAATGGAAGATTTCTCTGAAGTTGCATATATCCTAGCTACTTGAATGATGTCTTCAGGTGCTACTCCGCAGATCTGAGAAGCCTTTTCCGGTGAGTATTCCATCAAGTGTTCCCGGAATGCCTCAAATCCCTCAGTACGCTCATCCACAAACGGTTTGTTGTGAAGATTCTCCGCCAAAATTACATGCATGATGCCATTAAACAAAGCAACGTCAGTACCAAAGTTCAGTCTCAAGTGGATATCAGCTTGTAGAGTAAGTTGAATTTTGCGAGGGTCTACAACTATCAACTTCGCTCCGTTGTGCTTCGCTCGAAACATGCGATGAGAAATCAATGGATGCGCTTCCGTCGTATTAGAGCCCACAACGAGTAGGCAATCAGTATCCTCTATTTCGGGAATTGAATTCGTCATAGCTCCGCTTCCAAATGCGGCGGCGAGACCTGCCACCGTTGGAGCGTGTCAAAGGCGAGCACAATGATCAATATTATTCGTTCCGAAGCCCGCCCTGCACAACTTCTGCAAGAGATAATTGTCCTCGTTTGTGCAGCGTGCCGAGGCGAAGAACCCTATAGAGTCACCACCGTGCTCGGTTTTTATCTCCCTTAGTCGATTAACCGTAAAATCATATGCTTCATCCCATGAAACTTCCTCAAGCTTGCCGTGCTTACGAATTCTCGGAGATGTCAATCTCTCGGGGCTGTGAACAAACCCATGTGCATTCCAGCCTTTGATGCAGAGTTTGCCCTGATTCATAGGGGCTGTTTTCAGCGGCATTGTCCCAACTAAACGCCCATCTACAGCTTCTAGGAGCATTTGACAGCCGCAACCACAAAAAGGGCATGTCGTTTGAACAAATCTGTGATCCATATCGGTATCTCCCATTCCGGAATTATGTAAAAGCACCTTATGTCTAGTTTGACATAAGCAGAGTCGTTCTATTTCATTTTAGAGCTGACGCTCAATGCTTCCGGTAATCTCATCAAATTCTAAATCAAGCTTGAATCAAATGGATGGTTCGGAAATCAGTGCTTGAATCGGCTATGAGTTTTCATTCCGACGGCCACCGGAGTACTTGTACCGGCACTATCTCGCCGGGATTGATTGTAGTCGTGCCGGGCCTGATCATTATGAATGCATCAGTAGGGTCAACTGATCTTGTGACACCGACCCGCAATTTAGGAATCGGCCGTGCGGTAAAGTTCCCGCCGGAGTTTCCAAGGCGGCATCCGGCAAAAGCGATTCTGTCGGAACGAACGATAGATTGACCGGTAAGTACCGCATCAACTTGGGGACGGAAAATGGATGTATGCCCCATCATACTGAGAAGTGCAGGTCTCACAAACTGCTCAAAGCAAATCATGGTTGCTCCGGGATTACCCGGCAACCCAAAAATAGGTTTTTTCCCGACCATACCAAAGAGCATGGGCTTTCCGGGCTTCATGCCCACATTCCAGAATACGAGCTCCATGCCGATTCCATTTAGTGCTTGTCTGACCAAATCATGACGTCCCTTTGACACTCCCCCGGAGGTGACGATAACGTCTGCCGACATAGCCGTTCGGAGTTTTGCTATTAGCTGTTGTTCATCATCCGGCGCAATTCCAATGGGAACTGGTGTGGCTCCGCACTCAAGAATTTGTGCGGAAATACTGTACGCATTTGAGCAATATACCTGACCTCGGCCCAATGGATTCCCTATTTCTACTAATTCATCCCCTGTAGAGAGGACGGCAACAACGGGCTTTCCATACACACGCACTTTCTCAAGGCCCATTGTTGCCAGAATTCCTATTTCCGCCGGGCCGATCGCATTTCCTTTTCTTAGAACAGTATCCCCGATCCGCAGGTATTCACCCCTTTTTCTTACGTGTGCTCCCTCAGAAGGTAATTCATGAATTCTCACTGTTCCGTTCTCGACCGAGGTATATTCAGACATAACCACGGTATTCGCACCTTCGGGGATAAGAGCACCTGTCATTATTCTGACCGCCTCGCCGGCTCCAATTCTTCCCCCAAAAGGTTTTCCGGCACGGGACTCACCAATCACTTTGAAATGATGAGGAGTTTGTCCGGACAGAAATGCTGAATCATGATAGTTCAGAGCAAAGCCGTCCATTGCGGAGTTGTCTTCATGAGGAATGTCCCTCGGCACTGAAATGTCTTCAATCAGAACTCGTCCGAGAGCATCAAGGATGAGTACAATGCTGCCCGACATGGGCTTTATTCTGGACAAAACTCGTGTTTGTGCTTCCTGAAATGAAATCAACTGAAGAACCTCAGTACCACAAGAGAAACGAAGATTGATAATGGACCTTTAAGCATGAAGAAATGATCGCAAAGTCTAGTTATGTTCGTCCCGCGTACCAATAGGTTCACCTCGCGTGTGTGCCGCTTTTTCAAGCTCTGATTCAAGACATTGATCTTGGAGAAAGACCTTACGAAATTTTGATTTCGCCGATCTCGAACAACTTTTGGTAAGCTCAGTGAACAATGAAATCAAATGTTCACCTTCAGGTGTCAGTCTGGATCCCAAGTTGGTAGTTTCAACCATTTTGAATCCAGCCTGCTTCTCCGAGTCTCTTATTTTAGCCCAGAGGTTACGAAACGGAAGATCAAGATGCCGGGCCGCTTTACTCATGGATCCTTTTAATCTGACGGCATTCAATATCCGTAATCGGCCTTCACCTATGACCGTTTTTCCTTCATCATTTTCCAACCAGACTTTGTATCGTAGTTTCATGGCCCTAAGAATTGCCTGTTTCTTGCGACATTGTTCTTATGGTGGAAATCGCCGAGCTTTGTCCCTCGGCGATCCCCCAATGTTTAGCCTACTTTCCTGCTGCGAACTTGTAATAAAGCTTTGGATCGTCTCTGACTATGTAAATCACTCTTACATCACCTGCGTTCAAAGCTTGTGCTCCAGGATACTGGGACTTCAGTTCCTCGGTTCTTTTCTTCGCAAGGTCCAGTATTTTATCCCGTTCGCCGAATAACATGGCTCCCGTAGGACAAGATTTTACGCAAGCCGGTGTCTGGTTATTAGTGATTCTATCGAAGCACATTGTGCATTTGAACAAAGCTTTAGACTTCGGATCCTCTCGTGGGATGTTGAAAGGACATCCCTCGACGGTAGCTTTGAAATCAATATCTTTAGTTTTGGGAGTAAAGAGCACCGCTCCCGTCTTTTCGTCTTGGATTATTTCGTCCTTCTCGGCCGCGGCCATGCATCCGGGAGAAAGACAATGCCTACATTGATCAGTAAAGAAATTCCAGTAAACCTTACCATCTTTCCCTACACCATCGGCAAACCTGACCACCTTCCAGGTCTCTGCCGATAGGTCTTCGGGGTTTTGATAGCTCCCCCAATTTTTCGTTTGAGTTGCAGGCAATTGATTCCACTGCTTGCACGCTATCTGGCAACCTCTGCATGCGGTGCACTTGGAGGTGTCCACGAGAATTGAGTATCCGTTCGACATATCTCACACCTCCTTACACTTTTGTGACATTTACCATGAAACCCTTATACTCGGGGCACATGGTGTTGGCATCACCCACTCCAGGGGTCAGCAGATTAGTAGAATAGTTTTTCTCTGATTTCGGCATGAGCCAACCGTAAGCGAAGGGCAACGCGACCTGATGCAAGATTTTGCCGTCAACTTTGAAGGGTCGCATACGTGGAGTAACCATGGCTACACACTCGACTTCGCCTCTAATTGAGGCAACTTTCACCCTCTCCCCGTTTTTTATTCCCTTCTCTTGCGCCAATTGAGGGCTCATTTCGACAAAGAGCTCAGGTTGAGCTTCAAGCAGCCATGGCTGCCATCTGGTGAAAGACCCCGAACACCAATGCTCCGTGATCGTATTCGTGCTGCAAACGATAGGGAATTTTGGATCGGCCGATGCTACTTTGTCCATATCACTCTTGAAGATTTTAAATGCCGGGTTCGTAACCTGGGCCGACATGGGATTTTTGCCTAGAGGGTTCTCATACGGCTCATAATGCTCTGGGAAGGGACCATCCACCATCCCCGGACCGAAAAGAAACGCTCTGCCGTCAGGCTTCATAATGAACGGGAGTTTACCTTTTTCGGCATCAGCCATGGGGGGCCAAGGACCATCAGGAACATCGCCGACCCATTTTGATCCGTCCCATTTGAGTAGCGCTCGTTTAGAATTCCAGGGTTGCCCGCTGGGATCACAGGAAGCCCTGTTATAGAGAACTCGACGGTTTACCGGCCAGCACCATGCCCAGTTCGGATAGAGCCCTAACCCGGTTACATCCTCTTTGCCTCGGCGGGTCATCATATTACCGGCGTTTGTAAAGCTTCCGCAAAATAACCAGTTACCGGAGGATGTACTGCCGTCGGCTTGCAGATAACCGAATGTGGGAACAAGATCACCTTTCTTAAAGGTCACGTCCTTGCCCGACGGATCTTTGAGCGTGATGTCTTTCAAGAAATAGCCGTTCGTCTCTTTGGCCATTCTAACCGGGTCGAATCGACCTTTCTCATCCACATAGTCCCATTTCAGATTCAGTATCGGATCCGGAAACTTACCGCCTTCTTTTGCGTAAAGCTCCTTGAGCTTCACCACGAGGCGATTAACGATTTCACCATCAGGTAATGCATCTCCGGGACAATCAACGGCCTTGTGCCGCCATTGGACCAATCTCCCACTGTTGGTAAGACTTCCGTCTCGTTCTACAGAGCAGGCCGCCGGAAGAAGAAAAACTTCCGTCTTAATCTTTTTAGGATCTAATCCCGGAGTGTGCCAAAATGAAGCGGTCTCGTTGTTAAATATATTGGCATGTACCAGCCAATCGAGATTACTCATTGCTTTGAGGGTCTTGTTTGTATTCGGATGACTGCCGGCGGGGTTTTGACTCCAAACAAACATTCCCTTTATCTTGCCCTGATACATGACATCGCACATATCAAGCCAGGAATACGTGGCACCATCTTCGGCCTTCGGCAGCCATGAGTACCCGAAATCGTTTTCTTTGACAGCTTTATCACCATAAAATGTTTTGAGCAGACTTACTGCGTATTTGGGATAATTCTGCTGCCAATTGGCGGACTGCGGTTCTGATGTCTTGGGTGCCAGGGATTCAGTGTATACTTGAAGCGTCTGTTGAGAGGCTCTTGGAACTCTCAAATATCCGGGAATAAGGTGGAATAATAGAGCACCGTCGGTCGATCCCTGCACATTGGGTTGCCCGCGAAGTGCATTGATCCCGCCTCCGGCGATACCGATGTTTCCGAGCAGTAATTGAATTAAAGCGCTGGTCCGAATGATCTGCGCCCCATAAGTATGATGGGTCCAACCGAGAGCGTATAAGACGCTACCTGCCTTATCCTTGGTACCCGTGGCCGAATAAAGCTCGTATACTTTGATCAGATCTTCTACCGGTGTACCTGTAATCTGAGACACCTTTTCCGGGGTGTACCGGGAATAGTGTTTTTTCATCAGTTGGAAAACACTTCTCGGGTTTTCCAACGTGGGATCTTTTTCAGGAACTCCGTTGGCATCCTTTTTAAATGCCCACATCGTGAGATCATATTTTCTTTTTTCCGGATCATATCCAGAGAACAAACCATCATTGAAAGAAAATTTATCACCCACAATGTAGGAAGCATTTGTGTAATTATCCACGTAATCTTTAAAGTATTTCTTGTTTTCGATAATGTAGTTGATCATGCCCCCAAGAAACGCGATATCGGTGCCGGATCTCAAGGCCGTGTAGAAGTCGGATACGGCCGAAGTTCGAGTGAACCTGGGATCCACGGAAATAATTGTTGCGCCATTCTCCTTAGCTTTTGTGATCCACTTCATACTGATTGGATGGTTCTCCGCACAGTTACTACCCATAATAAGCAGGCAATCACTATTCTTGAGGTCGATCCAGTGATTCGTCATTGCGCCACGCCCGAACGACTCTGCCAGAGCCGCAACAGTTGGGCTGTGTCATATTCGTGCCTGATGGTCCAGGTAAACGATCCCCAAAGCTCTAACCATTGCATTTAGGGCTGCAATCTCTTCATTGTCGATATTAGAACTGCCCAAATGAGCTATCGTGTCGACTCGGTTGACGACTTGACCCTTGCCGTTCTTTTCGACAAAATCGGCGTCACGTACGTTCTTGGCTCTTTTTGCGATCTCGCTTATGGCCCAATCCCAGCTCTTTTCTTCCCACTTTTCGCTGTACGGAGCTCGATAGAGGACTTTTGTGAGTCGGTGAGGGTTGTGTGCGGTAGTCTGGAAAAGTGAAGCACCTTTTGCACAGAGTGCTCCCTCATTCGTAGGATGATCGGAATCACCTTCGATATTGATGACCTTTCCCGCTTTGGTATCAGTGCTAACGATCAGCCCGCAACCTACGGAACAGTACGGGCACACAGAAGTGGTATGTTTGGCGGTTTTCATCTTGTCTATCTTGAGTTCTTCGGCATAGGCCTTTGCAGGACCGAGATCAAGACCCAAGGAAGACAATGTTACGCCGGCACTGACCACGCCGGAGATGACCAAGAACTCCCGGCGACTGATAGTCATTGAGGGCCTCCTTTCACGAACAACAAATTATGCGAGACCGTCCCAATCCCAAAAGCCTGATAATCAGAGGTAATAAACGAAAATAGCAATGAGGGATCAACAATCTGGAATTGAGATACGTCTCGGCAGACATATGTCATATGTGACATATAAAGGAAAGGTGGTCAAGATTTATTATCTTGAAATTACTTAAGTTATTCGGGTTACTGGATATACTGGACGCAAATTCCGGAAAAAGATATGGGAGATCTACCATAAGGAAATTATGCGACTAACTTAACCTTATGTCCATGCTCCTTCACCCTCGAGTCATGAAGGAAAACAGGCTGCAAAGGC
>CAZWPD010000067.1:0-9674 GCA_964636145.1 uncultured Coxiellaceae bacterium | reverse complement strand
CGCAAGGTAAAGTTGCGTAAGCAGCATCGCCCTGTGCGAGCACACAAGAAGCCGCAGCTGAAGCCTATGTCATCACAACCCATGAATAGACAGGTGGGCGTACCAGTTTTGGTGCACGGTAGTATTTTTACGGTGTTTGCCAACCATCTCGACCCATCATCTTTATGTGCATTAGCTTCGACTTCACAGTTGGCAATGTTTCGATTTTATGAGGTGGTGATGAATCATCCCGAATCAGTTTTGCGCATGCTTGGTAAGTGCTCGCGTCAACAAGCAGCGCAATTTTTTCATACGCATCGAAATTGGCTCGGCACGAAAGTTGTAAACTGGCTAGAAGAAAATCCTGATAATCACGCCGCGTATACACTGTATTTAATGATGTGTTGCGTGCGCACTTCCATGGTTGATCTCGCTCGACTGGATCAAGCACAACAATATCTGCAAGAACATCATTTCCCGCCGCGCATTCAAGAAAGCATTAATTTTATCGGCAGCTTTTTAAATTCTAAAACAGCGACCCCCCAGCAGCGTTCAGACATCATGAAAAAATGTCTCAAAAGCGAGATTGATTTTTACATCAATTTACGCGGCGCGAATCTCACCCAATTAAAACTGGATGAAACAAATTTCTGTGGCGCTGATTTACGCTCTGCTGATATGAGTGAGGGCGAATTTCGGCAATGTAATTTTAATGTTGCTGATATGTATGGCACAGAAATCACGCGCGCCAAGTTGCAGACTTCGAGTTTTATTGGCGCTAATCTGCGAGGTTTGATCGATGAAAGTGACCTGGATAACTTCCATCATTCCAGTTTATTTGCGTGCGAATTTTTCAGAAAAAATGAGCTGCACTATACGCACGGCAAGACGATCTTCCCAGCCGAAAAAAATTTACGCCAGGCAAAAGCGAAATTGAAGCGAGATCTTGATCGATTGAACAGCGGTCCTCCGTTTACCGTACATGCCTTACTTGCAATTACCAACGATTTTATGAATACAACGAATGGTTTTACGGATCAGCATAAATTTGAATTGCTCGAATACGGTTTAAACCACCCATTATTTGCAACGCATCATGATGGCACGGCTGCATTTTTTAACAAAAGAATTATGACTATCTATACACAGCCGCAAAAAGAAATTGCCGCGCGGATCAAAGACGAGAAGTGCCATAACCAATTGAATTTACCTTAATATTATAACCTGTTCCATGCGCTATAATTAATGGTGAGCAGCCTAAAAACAGATAGAGGGGGCGTTTATGTTTTCCGGAAATAACAAAAAAGAGATGACCTGCGAAGAATGGTTGCGAGATATGGACGGCCGCGAAAGCAAGTTGATAGTTGATCACCTCGTTAATCGATCAGCTGAAATAAAAAAGCAGGCAGCGGCTGAATCTCTTCAACAGGATAATCATGCTGCTTATGTCGTTGAAGCTTTGTTATGTGAAGATGTGAATAATCTTGATGTGGCCAGGCTGGAAAAGGCCTATGAATATCTGCTGATTAAGCAAAAAGAAGATGAAGCTATACAAAAAAAGCAAAAGTCGATGATGATACCAGACCATAACGCAATTCCAGCAACTATCATCAACTCAATTAAGGTGACACTTCATTATTTAGCTCTGAAACGAAACATAATTACTCCTGCTAAATTTACTGAAGAATTAATCAATGCAACACAAGACAAACACCCTGCGCTTGTTATTTTACCGAAAGCGAATTTAAGTAAGTTGAATCTGTCTGCTAATGACGAATCGCCAGCGGCGAATTTATGCTGTGCGAATTTGCACGGCGCTGATTTGTCTGACTGCAACATGCAGGGAGTACAGTTCAACAATGCAAATTTGGAAGATGCATGTTTAGTAGGAACCGATTTTCGACGTTGTGACCTTGGTGGCGCAAATTTAGCGAAGGTCAATTGGCTTAATACAAAATTCGGCTCAGGGCAAGACGCCGCGAAGATGGAAGGCGCTGATCTTTTGCCAGTGAGTTCAGCATATAGCTACAGCGACGAACGAGATTTTGAGAAATTTTTAGAAGAATGCAGAATACATGGAATTTCTGAACTAGTTGTTCTCGACAATATAAATAGAAATTTCATGAATAATAAGTACACCCTTGAAGAGAAATTGAATCTATACAACAAGGCATTTTATCACCCATGTTTTAATACCAAGGTTGGGATGTTTTCAATTAGTAAGGATGCCGATTACTGCAAAAAAATGATTGGCGGTCAAATAAAAGCGTTAAAGTATAATATTTTAGAAAAACCTGAAAATTTGCGAAGGGATTTACAGGTCTTGGCTGACGAAATAATCGCTGCTCAACAAGAAGCTCAACGAATGGTTGATTACGAAAATCGTGCTAATCAAGAAGTTCTTCGTACGGCTGAGTTGGCAGCTAAAGCAGCCGTGGTCGCTAGCGGCGATAAGCAGTATGACAAATATGCAGTGGATGAGATGGTAGAGGCTAAAAAAGCTGCTGATGTTGCCGTGGCAAAAGCGATGCTTGCTAAAGAAGCTGCTGCAAAGGCAGCTGAAAAAGCTGCACAGGTTAAAGCAAAGAATACTGAGATTGCGAAAAAAACATCTTGTGCGTTTAAGGAAGCTAACGCGCAAGCTGGGCGACTGCAAGGTAAAAAGTAAAGTCCAGCTGTCGTCTTAAAGCCGCCATTCTCCGCTAAAAATCGTATTGCCCCAATCAGGACGAATGTGGTACTGTATCGCCAAATTATTATTAGAAAAAGCCCACACCCCTATGCTTAAAATCGGAAAAATGACGGACTACGCCATGCTGATATTGAGCGCGATGGCAAAAGAGCCGGATGCGTTGATGAGCGCAACATGGTTAGCTGAATCCCTGCGCTTGTCTGTGCCGACCGTCAGCAAGATATTGAAAACACTGGCAGATGCCTCGCTGGTTACTTCCATGCGCGGTGCCGACGGCGGCTACCGCCTCGCTAAAAACGCTGCGGAATTGACTGTTGCTGAAGTCATTGAAGCGATGGAAGGCGATTTGACCATGACTGAATGCTGCGAAACCACCAACCTCTGCACGCTGGGTACGATGTGCGACATGCAGGATAACTGGGTCAAAATTAATAGCCTGATCAAATCGCTCTTATCTCGAGTTTCGATTCTCGACATGGTTGGGCCGCTATCACTGGAGGGTTTGCTCAGTGGAAAATAAACTCATTAAAGAAGTGGTCGACAAGCAATATCCGTACGGGTTCCAGACCGATATTGAGTCAGACACCATTGCCGCCGGTTTAAATGAAGATGTCATTCGCCTGATTTCCAAACGTAAAAACGAACCGGAATTTATGCTGGCCTGGCGTCTCAAGGCCTATCAACACTGGCTGACGATGACACCGCCGGAATGGGCGCACGTGCACCACGAGCCTATCGATTATCAAAATATTATTTACTACTCGGCGCCGAAATCGGTGAAAGACGGCCCTAAGAGTCTCGATGAAGTCGATCCGAAATTATTGGAAACGTATAAAAAACTCGGCATTCCTTTACACGAACAAGGCCGCCTGGCCGGAATTGCTGTCGATGCGGTTTTCGACAGTATTTCTGTCGCCACGACTTTCAAAGCAAAACTCGGCGAAGCCGGTGTCATCTTTTGTCCGTTTTCAGAGGCGGTGCACAAGTATCCTGAGTTAATCGAAAAATATTTGGGAACGGTTGTTCCCTATCGCGATAACTTTTTTGCGGCACTCAACTCTGCTGTATTTAGTGACGGTTCGTTTGTTTATATTCCGAAAGGCGTGCGTTGCCCGATGGAGTTATCTACATATTTTCGTATTAACGAAGCCAAGACTGGCCAGTTTGAACGTACACTCATTATTGCTGATGACGACAGCCACGTTAGTTATCTGGAAGGTTGTACCGCGCCGATGCGTGATGAAAACCAATTGCACGCCGCAGTAGTTGAGCTGGTAGCAATGGACAATGCACAAATTAAATATTCCACGGTACAAAACTGGTATCCCGGCGATGAAGAAGGCCGCGGCGGTATTTATAATTTTGTCACGAAGCGCGGACAATGCCGCGGTGTGAATTCAAAAATTTCCTGGACGCAAATTGAAACCGGTTCTGCTATCACTTGGAAATATCCAAGCGTGGTGCTGCAAGGCGATAATTCTGTCGGTGAATTTTATTCGGTGGCCTTAACCAATAATTATCAGCAAGCCGATACCGGTACCAAGATGATTCATATTGGCAAGAACACGCGGTCGACGATTATCTCCAAAGGTATTTCTGCCGGCCACGGTCAAAATGCGTATCGTGGTTTAGTGCGTATGTTGCCCGGCGCGAAGAATGCACGTAATTACACACAGTGCGATTCGCTATTGTTAAGCAGTACTTGTGGTGCGCATACATTTCCTTATATCGAAGTGAAAAACCCCACGGCGCAAGTTGAGCACGAAGCTTCAACGTCGAAAATTGGTGAAGACCAATTATTTTATTGCCGTCAGCGCGGTTTGAAAACTGAAGATGCGATTTCCATGATCGTGAATGGCTTTTGCAAACAAGTATTCAATGAATTGCCAATGGAGTTTGCGGTTGAAGCGCAAAAACTTTTAGAAGTAAGCCTCGAAGGTAGTGTGGGGTAAATGTAGCCCGGATGAAACGTTCTTTGTTTCATCCGGGAACAACAATGATGAACGACAGGTGAAAAATGCTCGAAATAAAACAATTAGAAGTCAACATTCAAGACGAAAAGCAGCAAGTGAAGCAGATTCTCCGCGGCGTTAATTTACATATTAACCCGGGTGAGGTGCACGTGATCATGGGGCCGAATGGCTCCGGAAAAAGCACGCTGTCGAATGTGCTGGCTGGCCGCGATGAATACCAGATTATCAATGGCAGTGTCATGATGAATGGCGTTGACTTGCTGGCCATGGCGCCCGAAGAGCGCGCAGCGCACGGCGTGTTTTTAGCATTTCAATATCCGACGGAAATTCCTGGTGTGAATAATATGTATTTTCTGCGTACGGCATTGAATAGCCAGCGTAAGCTGAAAGGTCTACCGCCCTTGGATGCCGCGGATTTTCTGGTTTTGGCCAAACAAAAAATGAAAGAAGTTGGTTTGAATGAGTCGTTCATGCAACGTGCCGTAAATGAAGGCTTCTCCGGCGGTGAGAAAAAACGCAATGAAGTATTGCAGATGCTGGTCCTTGAACCGAGCTTCATGATTTTAGATGAAACCGATTCGGGTCTTGATATTGATGCATTACAAATGGTCGCACGCTGTGTGAATAGCATGCGCGACGGCAAGCGCAGCTTTTTAGTCGTGACGCATTATCAGCGCTTGCTCGATTACATTGAGCCAGATGTGATTCACGTCATGGCCGAAGGTAAAATTCAAAAGTCTGGCGACAAGTCACTGGCGCTGGAATTGGAAGCAAAGGGTTATAGCTGGTTGAAAAACGAGAAATTGTCATGAGTTCACAAGCAATAGAAAATAACTGGTTTCGACAAACTGAGCTATCAGCACATACGGTATTACCTTCTTGGTTACTAGAATATCGCGAGCAGCAACGCACAGCATTTACGCAGCATGGTATTCCGCAACGTAATAACGAGCGCTGGAAATACGCAGATCTCGGCAGTGTCGCGCAGCAGCATTTTGCTATGTCTGGCCATCCAGTCAATATCGAACACACGAGCGTTAATGCACATCGCATTCAAGATAGCGATGCGTTGTTATTGGTATTTGTCGACGGCAGTTTCGCCCCCACGTATTCGGATATCGATCAACTACCAAATGGTGTGATCGCTTGCAGTTTGTTGGAAGCCTTATCCAGACACGAAGCATTGGTGAAAGAACATTTCAATCGCGATATCTCGGCACGCGATTATCCGTTTGCAGCTTTAAATAGCGCCATCTTTACTGACGGTTTATTTTTATATATTCCGCCGCAGATTAAATTAAGTCGTCAATTACATGTTTTATCACTAGCCTCTGGCCGTGAAGCAGCAATGGTCACACCGCATCACTTAGTGGTGTTAGGCCAGGGCAGTGAGGTAACCGTTATTAATGAGTATGCTGGTGTAGAAGGTGGCAAATATTTCACGAATGCCGTCACCACCATTCATGCCGGTGAAAATGCCAAATTGACCATGATCAAGTTGCAGCATGAGAATGATGATGCCCTGCACATGGAAAATTTCTTTGTGAAGCAGCGCCGCGATAGCAATATCAATATCACTCACGTGACGACCGGCGCGATTTTTTCGCGCGATGATGTGATTGTGCAATTGAAGGAACCGGGCGCTGAGTGTGAAACCAATGGGTTTTACCACGCCAGCCGCGATGGACAATACGTTGATCATCACATTGATATTGATCATTCCGCGCCACGCACCAATAGCGGCATGATGTACAAAGGTATCGCCGAGAAAAAATCCCGAGCGGTATTTAACGGCAGTCTATACGTTGAGAAAGATGCGCAAAAGATCAATGCGTATCAGGAAAATCATAATTTATTATTATCTGGTCTCGCTGAAGTGTATTCGAAGCCGGAACTGGAAATTTACGCCGATGATGTAAAATGCCGACACGGCGCTACCACCGGTCAGCTTGATCAAGACGCTATGTTTTATATGCGTGCCCGCGGCATCGACAAAGTCAGCGCCATGAATATTTTACTGCGCGGTTATGTTGATGAAGTGTTGCAGCGAATTGCGCATTCGGCCTTGCGTCAGCACGCCATGAAGCAGGTAAAATTCTTATGAGCAGCGAATTAATTACCGCAGATATTTCCAGTTGCCGCGTTGATTTTCCACTGCTGGCCGGTATGAATCGCGGCAAGCCGTTGGTGTATCTGGATAGCGCCTCATCGGCGCAAAAACCGCGCCAGGTGATTGATGCGCTCTCGTATTTTTATAGCCACGATTATGCCAACATCCATCGTGGCATTTATGAGTTGAGTGCCCGTGCAACCGATTTGTATGAGCAGGCACGCGCTGACGCCGCAACATTTATTAATGTTGATGTTAATGAGATCGTCTTTACCAGTGGCACAACCGGTGCGATTAATTTAGTGGCTCAGAGTTTTGGTCGCACTAACTGGCAAGCCGGCGATGAAGTCATTATTTCTGAAATGGAACATCATTCCAATATCGTGCCGTGGGTACAATTGAAAGAACAAATCGGCATTGAGTTGAAGGTCATTCCAGTCAAAGATGACGGCTCGCTTGATCTCACAGTTTATGAAAACTTGTTCTCACCGCGTACACGTTTAGTCGCGGTCACACATATTTCCAATGTCATCGGCACGATCAATCCCGTCAAACAAATGACGGCGATTGCTCATAGCAAACAAGTTCCGGTTTTGATTGATGGTGCGCAAGCGGTTGCGAATATGGCCGTCGATGTAAAAGATATCGATTGCGATTTCTACACCTTCTCGGCGCACAAATTATACGGTCCGACCGGCATCGGCGTGTTATTCGGCAAGAAAAAAATATTGGATAAAATGCCGCCGTATCAAGGCGGTGGCGGCATGATTGAAACCGTGGCATTTGACAAAGTGACTTATGTTGAAGCGCCGCATAAATTTGAAGCTGGCACGCCGGACATAGCCGGTGCGATTGCATTGTCAGCAGCCTTTAAATATTTAAACGACTTAGGCATGCAGAATGTCGAAAATCATGCACAGGAATTATTGGACTATGCTGAAGCGCAGCTCGCCCAGATTGAAGGTTTGCGCCTGATTGGCACAGCCAGACCAAAAGCCGGTGTGATTTCTTTTGTGGTGGATGGTATTCATCCGCATGATTTGGGCACTGTGCTTGATCATGAAGGTATTGCCATTCGTGCCGGACATCATTGCGCCATGCCGTTAATGAATCGATTTAATGTCCCGGCAACTGTGCGCGTTTCCTTTGGTATTTATAATAATAAAGCTGATGTTGATGCGCTCATTGCCGCGCTGACTTTAGCCAAGAGGTTATTTTCCTGATGTCATTACGCCAACTTTATCAAGAAATGATTATTGATCACGGCAAACAGCCGCGCAATTTCGGGGTGCTCGCTGATGCCAATCATAGCAAGAACGGCCACAATCCATTATGCGGTGACCGCCTGACGGTTTATTTGCTCGAGCGTGATGGTGTGGTTGAAGATGTGAAATTTGAAGGTGTCGGTTGTGCCATTTCCGTAGCGTCAGCCTCACTCATGACAGAAGCCATCAAAGGTAAAAGTGTTGCTGCCGTTGAAGCCTTGTTTCAACAATTCCATCAATTGCTAACGGAAGGCAAAGAAGATGACAGTCTCGGCAAGCTGGCGGTGTTTAGCGGTGTTGCCGAATTTCCATTACGCGTCAAATGCGCAACGCTGGCTTGGCACACACTTAAAGCGGCGCTGACCAATGATAATCAATCAGTTAGTACAGAATAGGAGATTCTGCATGCAAACAAATTTGATAGTGACCCCTGCGGCTAGTGCTTATATCAAAAAAATGCTGGAGAAAAATTCTGGTGTCGGTTTGCGTGTCTCGATTAAAAAAACCGGGTGCTCAGGCTACTCATACTTGCCAACAATTGCCGAGGCCGTCAATCCTACCGATGTCGCCATTACGGTGGCAGATGGCGTCACAGTTTATCTCGACACATCATGGCTGCACTTGCTGGATGGTGTGCACATTGATTATGTCGAAGATGCAAAATCCGGATTGAAACAAAAAAAATTGATTTTTAATAATACGAAAGAGTCGGGCCGTTGCGGCTGTGGCGAAAGCTTTCATATCGAATGAGGTGAGTGGTGTTTCAGGGTAGTGCAATTGAAGTCAAACGAGAAGTAGAAGCGGCCTTGATTCCATCGGGAACCAAGGTGACCTTACAGCCCGGCACGCAAGTGTTCGTGACGCAGGCGCTTGGAAATTCTTATACCATTTACGTGAATGGAAATTTGGTGCGTGTGGCCGGTAAAGACGGTGATGCCTTGGGGTTGGTGATTCTGGAATTGCCGGACATCAATAAAACCGAAGGCTCCATCGAAGACAAAATCCAGACCCAACTTAAAACTTGCTTTGACCCCGAGATTCCGGTGAATATTGTCGATCTTGGCTTGATCTACAATACTGTGGTGATGCCGCTTGGCATGAATGATCATCGCGTTGAAGTTGTGATGACACTGACTGCACCAGGCTGTGGCATGGGACCGGTACTGCTCGGCGAGATCGAAGAAAAGCTGCGCCAGATTAAGGGTGTGACGGATGTGAAAGTCGATCTGGTTTTTGACCCGCCGTGGGATAGAAGTAAAATGAGCGACGAAGCGAAATTGCAGTTGGGGTTGATGTAAGGTCGTCATTGCGAGATGAAATATTTTTAAATATTGAAAGGTGAATTATGTCCATACAAGAAAAAATCAAACAGCAAATTACAGAAAATAACGTCATTCTTTATATGAAGGGTAATGCCGAGTTGCCTATGTGTGGTTTCTCAGCGCGTGCGGTGAATATTTTGAAATCATGCGGCGCAAAATTTGCGACCGTCGATGTGTTGCAAGACGATGAAATCCGTCAGGGCATCAAAGTATTTGCGAACTGGCCGACCATTCCACAGCTCTACATCAAAGGTGAATTCATTGGCGGCAGCGACATTATTGCCGAAATGTTTGAAGCCGGTGAGTTGCAGGAGATGTTGGGGTAGGATATGT
>CAZWPD010000066.1:0-10095 GCA_964636145.1 uncultured Coxiellaceae bacterium | reverse complement strand
GTCACACCGGCAAAAGCTTTATGGAAAACATTCTCGAAGTCGGCGGTGTGCGCGACCCGATGGAATCGTTCATCGCTTTTCGCGGCCGCAAGCCAACAATTGATGCATTGCTACGTCACAGCGGCATCTCATAAACAAATCTCCCGGACGTCGCACACGTCCGGGATTCACACTTCTTGCAACGACGGAGTTTTACATGCTTGAAACAAATCGCCAACCAGCGGCACTACCGGTTTTATTTTTAACAGAACTATGGGAGCGCTTCGGATTCTACGTGGTGCAAGGCTTACTGGTTTTGTACATGACACAATACTTTGGTTATACAGATGATAAAAGCTACAGCATCCTTGGCGCCTTCACAGCGCTAGCTTATATCTCTCCCATCATCGGCGGCTACCTTGCCGACCGTTTACTCGGTTTTATCACCACCGTTGTGTGGGGCGGCTTTATCTTGATGGCTGGTTACGCCATGCTGGCGATACCATCAAAAGGTATTCTATTTTTTCCAGGCCTCGCAACTATTGTAGTCGGTACCGGCATGTTCAAACCGAGTATTTCCAGCTTGCTCGGCACGCAATATAAAACTGACGATCCGCGCCGCGAAGCCGGCTTCACCATTTTTTATATTGGCATCAACACTGGTGCGTTTCTCGCCGGTTTGAGCTCAGGCTACATTAAAAATGCTTTTGGCTGGCATATCAGCTTTTTGCTGGCGAGCATTGGCTTAATGATCGGCCTTGCCACCTTCACATTTGGCATCCGCTACATCAAAAACATCAAACAACACACTCCTATCCCGCGCCACTATAAACTACAATTATTTTTATATTGCATCCTCGCCATCATCGGCATCAGCTCTCTGTTGCACGTCACAACACTTGCTGATTTTGTTCTGCCCGGATTCGGCATCGCCTTAATTGCTTATCTCACCACATTAACCATGCAACAAGAACCCCAATACCGTCGCAGCATGACACTGCTCAACATTCTCATTTTGTCGTCAATTGTATTTTGGACTTTGTATTTCCAGATATTCTTTTCAGCTAACTTATTTATCGACCGCCTGGTCGATAAAACTATTTTCGGCATTCAACTCACCACCACTGTTTTCTATGCCTCGGAAAGCATCTTCATCATGCTGCTCGGACCAGTGATGGCGTGGACGTGGCATGCACTCGGCCGTAACAACTACAACCCATCTACCATCTCCAAATTTATTATGGGAATTTTTTTTGCCGGTCTCGGATTTTTAGTCATGAGTCTTAGCACACTTTTCCCGAATGAGCAGGGACTGGTTGCACCGGCCTGGGTATTTCTCTCTTACTTTCTCGTGACTGTCGGCGAACTCTTGCTCTCGCCGATTGGCTTGTCTGCCGTCACCATGCTGGCACCCGCCAATCTGGTTGGCTTCATGATGGGTGTCTGGTTTGTAGCAACGGGCTTTGGCGGTGTGTTCGCCGGCATGATTGCCAAATTATCCAGCGTACCGGAATCAGCCATCACCACCGGACAAAAACTCGCAATTTATCAGCAAGCTTTTCTCGACTATGCGGGCATCGCCTTCTTCGTTGCGATCTTATTATTCTTCTCTCAGTTTCTCGTGAATAAATTTATTTTACCCGCCAATGATTGAAAATGACTCCTGCTCAGATAGCGGGCTGCCAAGCCCGCTGATATTTATTCTGGCAAGCGAAATACAATATTTACCAAACCAGCGCTGACGGTTATGATATGCCCAAATCGCAGGCCATAACGGCTATTTTTTACTCAGGAGCACACCATGTCATCATATGGTTTAAATGATATACGCAGCGGCATGAAACTCGTCATCGACGGCGACCCATGTGTTGTAGTTGATAACGAATTCGTCAAACCAGGTAAAGGCCAGGCCTTTAACCGTTTGCGTTACCGTAATTTGAAATCCGGTCGCGTCATTGAACGCACGTATAAATCTGGTGACAGCATCCCGGCTGCTGACGTCGTTGAAATCGACGCGCAGTATCTTTACGGCGATGGCAATGAATGGCATTTCATGGCGGTTGAATCCTATGAACAATATGCCTTACATGAAGCAGAAGTTGCCGATGCAAAAATCTGGTTGAAAGAACAGGCTGAATGCAAATTAACATTATGGAATGGCGCCCCTATTTTAGTTGTGCCACCAACATTTGTTATTTTGAAGATTACTGAAACGGATCCCGGCTTGAAGGGTGACACCGCTGGTAGCGGCGGCAAACCAGCCAAACTGGAATCTGGCGCTGTCGTTCGCGTGCCATTATTCGTGCAAGAAGGCGAGCTGATTAAAGTCGACACGCGTAACGGTGAATATGTCTCACGCGCCAAAGAATAAAGCGTGGCAACCATCTGCTACGATTGAAGCATTACGCATGCGCGCGGATATTCTCACGAATATCCGCGCTTTTTTTACTGCGCGAAATGTTTTGGAAGTTGATACTCCGCTGATGTGCCGCACGTCTGTCACTGATCCGTTTATCGATAGCGTTCCTGCTTTATATCAATCTCACCCTAACAGCGATGCAGAACGTTTTTATCTGCAAACCTCACCAGAATACGCCATGAAACGTTTACTGGCTGCTGGCAGCGGCTCAATTTATCAAATTTGCAAAGCCTTCCGCCAAGCAGAAACTGGACGCATGCATAACCCTGAATTCACCATGCTGGAGTGGTATCGTATTGGTTTCGATCAACAGCAATTGATAAATGAAGTCGATGACTTGCTGCAAATGATTTTGCATACTGCACCAGGACATAAAATTACATACCAGCAATTATTCCAGGCATTTCTCACTATTGATCCTCTCACCGCATCGCTTGAAGAATTACAAACGTGCGCGCTAAATAACAACATCAATATTGATGCTGAGATTTCTGATCGCGACACCTGGCTTAATTTGTTAATGACGCATTGCATTGAACCGCAACTTGGCATGGATAAACCTTTCTTCATTTATGATTTTCCGGTTTCACAAGCCGCGCTCGCTCGCATCAATCCAGATAAAAAAACCGCCGCACGTTTTGAGGTTTATTATAAAGGCCTGGAACTCGCTAATGGTTTCCACGAATTACAAAATGCCGATGAACAACGCCGCCGCTTTGAGAAAAATAATGCTGCACGTATCGCCGCACAGCTCATCCCTATGCCGCTTGATGAATTATTTTTAGCGTCTCTACAAGCAGGGTTACCGGATTGCTCCGGGGTTGCCTTGGGTGTGGATCGCCTCGTCATGCTGGCTTTGGGCAAGTCGTCTATTCATGATGTGATGAGTTTTGATGTGTCGCGGGTTTAAGTCTCGTCATTGCGAGGAGCGCTTTTCGCGACGAAGCAATCCAGGCAAGATCATCGTAACGAAGTTGGTTTAACTAGGTTTTTTCAAAAACATTGCCACGTGAGAATCTGGATTGCCGCGCTCTGCATAAAACGCAGAGCTCGCAATGACGACCACAAACTCCTTGCTTTTATGTTAAAATAGTGGTCAGATAGCACCCGAAAGATAATATCATTACCAATGATTCACCCCCCTCCGGAGTTTCAATCTGGATTTGTTTGGGCCCTGACCTGAAATCTTAAGATTTTACAGGCACTTGCGTTGGCGATGATACCTAAAAACCGCCAGCTGCAAAGGTCACATTCTCATATGAATGATGATCCGTCATGGCTCGCATAACATATCTAAACGAGGAAACGCCCGTGTCAATTAACACAGAAATTCCAACATCATTTAGCGATTTACCGCTAAACCCATTAATTCATAAAGCGCTTGAAGCGTGCGGCTATACCGCGCCAACACCGATTCAAGCCAAAGCCATTCCAGTTGTACTCGCCGGCAAAGATTTAGTTGCCTGCGCACAAACCGGTACCGGTAAAACCGCCGCATTTGTATTGCCAGCTTTGAACTATTTAGCTGAACAAGAACCAATCCAAAAGCCGCGCATTTTAATTTTGACTCCAACTCGTGAATTGGCAACACAGATCAATACTGCTGCCAGCAAGTACGGCAAGTTCATGCGTTACAACATCGTCAGCCTGGTTGGTGGCATGTCATATGATCCGCAAATTCGTGATTTGAAACGCGGCGCCGATATCATAGTTGCCACACCTGGTCGTCTGATCGATCACATGGAAAACAAACGCGTTGATTTATCACACGTTGATATGTTGATTTTAGACGAAGCCGATCGCATGTTAGACATGGGCTTTATCGATGATGTTGAAATCATTGCCGGTCAAACTCCTAAAACCCGTCAAACACTGATGTTCAGCGCCACTGTCGATAAGAAATTGGTGACCATCGTCAGACGCTTGCTGAAAGATCCCGTGCAAATTGATCTTTCCGTGCAAAGTATCGATGCACCTAAAATCAAACAGACACTTTATAAAGCGAAAAACATGCATCATAAGTCACGCATGTTGAAGCACTTCCTGAATGATGAAAATATTTATAAAGCGATTATTTTCTCGGCAACCAAATCTAACGCCGACCGACTCGCACAAGAATTACGTGACGATGGTTTTGCTGCTGCACCGTTACACGGTGACTTACGCCAGAATGTACGTAACCGTACCATTGAAGCATTACGTCGCGGCAAGATTCAATTTCTGGTTGCAACCGACGTTGCTGCTCGCGGCTTGGATATCAGCGACATCACTCACGTTATCAACTACGACTTGCCAAAATTTAGCGAAGACTATGTGCATCGTATCGGTCGTACTGGCCGCGCCGGCAAAACTGGTGAAGCGATTTCATTCTTCACAAACACTGATATGCGTAACTTGCAAAGCATTGAACGCTACATCGGCAAACGTCTGACGATTCAATCTGACAACTTTGTTTATGCAGAAACATCCACCAACTCACGCAGCGACGCGGAAAAATTCCCACCAAATGCGATGATGGAAAGCAATGATCGTGGCGGCAACAGAGGCCGCGGCCGTCAACAAGGTTCCAGCAACCGTCGTTTCAACGACAGCGGCAGACCGTCATTTGGTGACAAACCACGTCGCAGCTTCGACCGTGATGAATCAAGATCATCGCGTCCTGAAGGCGAAAGACGCAGCTTCGATCGCGATCAACCAAGAGATGCAAAACCGTTTGGTGAAAAGCGCAGCTTCGGCGGCGACAAGTCAGAGTCAGGTTACAAACCACGTAGTTTTGATAAATCCGAATCAGGTTACAAGCCACGCAGCTTTGACGGTGACGCACCAAGATCAGCTAAGCCATTTGGTGAAAAGCGCAGTTTCGGCAACGACAGATCAGAATCATCCGATCGTCCACGTCGCAGCTTCAACCGAGATGAGCAGCCAAGATCTGGCAAACCATTCGGTGAAAAACGCAGCTTCGGCAACGACAGATCAGAATCATCCGATCGTCCACGTCGCAGCTTCAACCGTGATGAACAGCCAAGATCCGGCAAGCCATTCGGTGAAAAACGCAGCTTCGGCAACGACAGATCAGAATCATCCGATCGTCCACGTCGCAGCTTCAACCGTGATGAACAACCAAGATCTGGCAAACCATTTGGTGAAAAGCGCAGCTTCGGTAATGACAGATCAGAATCATCCGATCGTCCACGTCGCAGCTTCAATAGCGACGCACCAAGATCCGGCAAACCATTCGGTGAAAAGCGCAGCTTCAATAGCGATCGTCCATCCTTCGGTGACAAACCACGTCGTACCTTTACACGTGATGCCAGCGCCCCATCAGCAGACCGCAAACCACGCGGCCGCAGCGATGAAGGCCGCACTAACGTGTTCGAACGTCCGGTTTATGAGTTTGAAGCCCGTGATGATAATCCACGCGTCCGTTACAAAAAGCGCGTTGATAATAACGATGATTCACGGCGCAGCGAAAAACCGGCACGTCCAAAGTTTGCTGGCAAACCACGCTCTTCTGAAGTTAAAAAGGGTGCAGGTCGCAGCAGCTTAGGCGGCAAGAACACCAAGAAGCCGTTTCGTGATGCGAAGTAAGAGTTAGCTCATTGTGGTCTCGCCCAGCATCTCGCTGGGCGAGGCAACAACATCCCTCGTCTATATAGATAGCCATCCCTATTCGCATTCATTATACTTCTTGATACCGGCATACCTACTCTGATACGGAATTCAGCATGCGTAAGGTCATCATTCTATTCATCTGCTCATTACTCCTCATGAGCAATGCCATCCTCGTCTATGCAGAAGCAACTAAAGCACCTTGCACCTCTGGCATTTGTCCTATTCCCAGTCCAGATGCAACAACACCAGACAGCAGTGCATCGACACCTGAAACAAGTTCAACCCAAACAGACCAAACATCAAATATTACCGGCATACAACTCAAATTCGAAGGAATACTGGAAAGTGACAACTGGTTTGTGATTGTCGGACTATTCTGGGTATTTGGCTTATTACTGTCCTTCACACCTTGCGTGCTGCCTGTCATATTCATTTTGACCAGTCTATTAATGAGTCAGGGAATTAGTGTTCCTCGTAATCGTATTCTCAAATTATCTCTGGCCTATGTTTTCGCCATGGCAAGTACCTATGCGATCGCCGGAATTATATCCGCGTGGCTAGGTGTTCACATCCAGATATATTTTCAAAGACCATGGATCATGGCGACCATCAGTGTTTTTCTGTTCCTAATGGCGCTCTCGCTGCTGGATTTTTACAAAATCAAGCTGCCGCAATCACTGCGCTCATCGCTCGTGCAATTTAACACGGCTCGCGCCAGCAATAGCTATCTTGGCGCCGCCGGCATGGGTGTGGTCGCGACATTGATGGGCTCACCATGCAGCGCCGCGCCGCTAATAGGCGTGTTAACTTTCATTGCGCAAAACGGCAATATCATACTGGGCGGCTCGGCACTATTCTTCATGGGACTGGGTATCGGCACACCTTTAGTTGTCATGAGCTTCATAGGCGGCAGCATATTACCGAGCATACATAACTGGCAGCACGGTATTCAGGCATTTTTCGGCCTATTACTAATAGCTGTTTCTATCATGTTAAGCAGCCACCTGCTGCCACCTATAATCGTCATGATGCTTTGGTCTGGACTCGTCATCGTCACATCTATTAACATGGGCGCTTTAAAAACTACTGTTGACGAAGGGGCGTGGAAATTTTGGCGAGCCATGAGCATCATGGTGTTAGTTTACGGTATCGCTTTATTTTTCGGCGCATTAATCGGCAATAAAAATCCACTCAGTCCACTCAGCCTGAATATTCAAGCAGCATCACCTTACCCAACATCGCCTTCATTTACGAATATCAAAACCTCCGCGCAATTGAAGCAAGCCTTGCTACATGCCGCTAAACATCATCATCCAGTCCTCCTTGATGTCTATGCTGACTGGTGTGAAGTTTGCCAGGAAGTCGAAAAAAATATTTTCCAAAATCCAAAAGTAATAAAGCTACTTACCGACTATACCTTACTACGTATAGATCTCACTTCTCTGGATCCTGAAATAATCGCACTCGCAAAATCCATCCATGTTCCAGCTCCACCTGCCATGATTTTGTTTGATGCAAACGGCGTAGAACAGCCTGCGCGCTACAACGGTGACGTCACAGCTGAAGAATTCGTTAATGCATTAACTGCAAATTGGGACGGTGAATAACATGACATACTCTGATATATCATCATACTTTCATTTCTTCACTAACTCGATGACCGAGCTAAGTGGTGCAATGCTGGCTCTGCTCGCAGCCATCATTATCATGCTACTAGTCAGAAAAAAAACTCCGCGGGATTTTTCTTTCAAAGTACGCTCTGCGTTAGCCTCGATTAATGGCTATGCTAAATTATTTCATGCTGGAAAATTAGGCCCAGTAACAGATACTCAGCAAATATATCTCGATGAAATTCTTGCCTCAACCATGCTCATTGCAGATGAATTAGCTGCGATTGAAATTCACCGACTTTCACGTCCAAATGCTGATTTTTCATATAAAATTCGTAGCGCACTCATGAACATTTGCGGTTTCGAGGAATTGATCGAGAAAGATCATTCGCCGCTTAACGCACAGCAAAAAGATTGTCTCAATGAAATCAAACAAGCAGCCAAAACGATTTTAGCGCTACTTAACTAGCTTATTGTTTATTGTGATACCTTGATATTGCCAAGAAAACCACGGATCACATCGGGAAAGGTTTCAATATCTATTGGTTTAGACAGATAGCCGTCACAACCAGCATCAAGCGCCATTTCTTTATCGCCCTTCATACCATAGGCAGTCACGGCAACAATGATGATGTTTTTATAATTTGGATCTGCTTTAATTTTACGCGTAAGCGCCAATCCATCTACACCGGGTAGTTGAATATCCATCACGATCAGCTGCGGATGAAACTCTTGTACAACCTTCAATGCCTCTTCTGCATCTGCTGCGATGCGAATGTCATAAGCACCGTCAGCCAATGCCAATTTTTCTAGCTTGGAGTGACTTTGATTATCATCTACGATCAATATGCGCTGTCCTGTCATCACTGTCTCCTAATTCTTTTGTTGCGTACCGATTTCCTTGGCAGGAATCTCGGAATGGATGAGCGGCAAAATTACGTAAAAGCAACTACCCTTGCCAGGCTCGCTATCGACACCAACACGTCCACCCATGATTTCAGCAATGTGGCGGCTTAAAGCCAATCCCAAACCCATACCTTGATGGGTCTTGGAATAGCTTATACTTAATTGACCGAAATTGACAAAAAGTTTATCGATATCATTTTTACTGATGCCATTCCCGCTATCTGTGACCGAGACTCGAAAGTAGCCTGTATTCTCAGGTGCAAGTCTTACCAAAATCTTGCCACCAACCGAGTTAAATTTAACCGCATTCGAGAGATAATTGAAAATAATTTGCTTAAATTTATATGGATCAGTGCTAACACTGCCTGTCAGAAGGGGATCTATTATTACTTCGTATTTTATTTTTTTCTCAGCAATCGACAAAGACATCGCTGTTTTCACTTCATCGAGCAAATCAGCCAAATTGACCGGCTCAGGATGGCATTCCATCTTTCCAGACTCAATTTTGGTTAAATCAAGAATGTCATTGATCAAGTGCAACAGATGGTGCGCATTGGTCGCCACTTCGCCCAAATATTCTTTATGGGCTTGTTCTACTGGCCCAACCTTACCTTTATACATAAGCTCAGTAAAACCAATAATACTATTTAATGGCGTGCGTAACTCATGCGACATATTAGCAAGAAACATGGATTTTGCCTGACTTGCCTGGCGCAAAAATTCCACTTGCGCCTCCAATTCTTCATTTTTAATTCGCAGTTGCTCTTGTAAAACGTCACCTTCTCTTTCTATATTTTTACGATTGATGAAAACACCCAATTGTGACCCTATCGTAAAAAACATTTCCGCTAATCCTCGGTCCGGACTGGGTATTTCATTATTATAAAATATCATGACACCTAGTAATCTATTTTTATATAAAACAGGGAAACCCAATGCAAAATGCAACCCAAGCTTATCAAGCGCCGCTCTACGTGATTGTGTCATATCGATTGCGTCTATTTTGCTGTGGAACACACGACCCAATTCCCATATTTTTCCAGGGAGCCCCTCGCCAAGTTCAAATGTAATATCACTATTGATTTTAACTAATTCCTGAAAACTATCGTTACTCACCCACGTCGATGTATTTCTCAACTGATTGATCTGTTCGTCACTCATCCAGAATTCACCGGCGTTCCATTCAAAAATTTCACAAACACTTTCGATAGTAGAGCGTCCAGCTTCATAAATATCTTTAGCTTCATTCGTAATTGTTGCAACGCGATATTCAATCGCCAGCTCTTGCTGCACTAACTGCTGCGAAGATACATCAGTGGCAATCATGGCAATACCAGCTAGAGAATCTTTGCCCATTTTTACTGGTGATGCAATGACAGAGACACTAACCGGCTTTCCATCTTTGGTTAAATGCTTGGTTTCCAGCTTTAAAGCATGAGCTCCAGACTTGATCGCTTTCAGCATGGTGTAAATCTCAGTGCCTTTACCTTGTGGATATAACACTGAAATACTTTTGCCTATCATTTCTTCTGCTGTGTAGCCGTAGGTTTTTTCAGCCGCTTTATTCCA
>CAZWPD010000065.1:1408-10151 GCA_964636145.1 uncultured Coxiellaceae bacterium | reverse complement strand
CCTGACTATTGTATAAGTTTGTTTGATGTGGGCAAGCCCGGATGAAACGACTCATCCGGGACCCTCTTTGCGTAACTTCTGTAATTACGGTACGCTTATCATTACTCAAGAATGTCGCATGACTAAATCCAGGGATGGAGAAAAGTACAATGTCTGGCACTACATCAAAAAAACAGATCAAGCAATTAATCCGCAAGGAATTGCAAATTTATCTCATGTATACCGCTTTTCTAACACTGTTATTTTCTGCCTTTCTTTCTTACGATCGAATTTTACTGGGTAAAATCAGCAGTTTTTACCTGCCGTATGGCTATTGCTTCATTAGAGCCTTGATCATGGCGAAAGTAATTATGATCGGTCAGGCGCTAAAATTAGGTGAACGTTTCGCGAAGGCGCCGCTTATCGTGCCTGTGCTTTATAAGACAATCGTGTTTTGTATATTTATGTTTATTTTGCTGATGGTGGAGGAGGTAATTCGCGGTTTGATAAGAGGCGATAGTATTGAGCAAACTTACTTACTATTCTCAGCGCGTCTCACTGTTTTTTTCGCTCAGTTAGCAATTATGTTTTTTACCTTTATTTTGTTTTTTTCTGTGCTTGGAATTTCTCGTGTGCTCGGCGAGGGCGTATTATGGGATATATTCTTTCATCGCGCCGCCAGATCTGACACGAATGCCGTGAAAAATCTTTAAGATCAGTGGAAATACTACCGCCCATATCATGCCAATAATAATTGAGCTCATATAACCGTGCGGCAGAGTGGCTGCGTGCAGCGCAGCTCCAGCGGCATAGGCGATGGGAAATGAGAGCAGTGATAAGAATCCAACTAATAAATAACGCTCGAAGAACCAGGGTAGTAACGAGTAAAACGTGATCGCAAAGCTTGCCCAGAGTGCAGACATCCACGGTGCGCTCAAGTAGTCTGCAAATGGATTGGCTGCAAACTCAATCAGCCCCATTTGCATGATTACGGTATCGGAAATTGTGCCAAAGAAAACAAACAAGCTGATCATCAGCCACAAACCCTGTGTGCGTTTTGCTACGTTGTGTTGCCAGACAATCTGACACATCACTGCCAGTGACGCGGTGAGTGTCGCATAGCTAGCTTGATTGCTTGCAGCAAGCAGGATGGCACCAAACCACGCCGCGTAATAAGCGACAATATGAAAGAGGTAATTTTTAAGATTCATATTCATTGGTGCCTTTGCTGTAATTTCATGATCCGTGACGATTTAAATTCATAATCATTTTTGTTAGTCCGCTGACCCAGGTTGGCGCGGTGTTAATGCATGGTATGAACGTGAACTCTTGGCCGCCTAGTTCCTGCCACTGCTCGCGTGCGCGCATATTGATTTCTTCAAGAGTTTCGAGGCAGTCCGACACAAATGAAGGGCAGACAATCGCGATGTTCTTGATGTTTTTCTCGGCCAATTTCGGCAATTCAATATCGGTGAATGGTTGGATCCACGGCGTGCGCCCCAGACGGGACTGGAAGGTGACGAGATAGCGTGATGCATCGAGATTTAGCTCGTTGGCGATTAATCTGGTGGTTTCATAGCATTGAGCCCGGTAACAGTAAGCGTTGGAATCAGTCATGCCAGGGCAGGCCAGTACTCTTGTGCAAGTGGATTGGCATTCACTTTTGTTAATGTGACGTTCGGGCAAGCCGTGATAGCTAAAAATAATGAGATCAGGGTTTTTAGCCTTGAGGTTGGTTTGAATGGTTTCGGCATAGGCTTTAATAAAGTCAGGGTTGTTGTAAAAATCTTTGTTAACAATCAGTTGCGGTATATTCCATTGCATGGCAACGCTGCGTAGAAATTCCTCAACAGCTGATCCGTTGGCGGCTGAAGAATATTGCGGAAACAGGGGAATGGTGATGATTTTTTCGCATGACTTTAATTTACTGACAGCAGACTCAATGCTGGGGTTGCCGTAGCGCATCCCAAGTTCAACGTGATAGTCATCGCCAAGCTGTTTAGCCACGGCGTCGGCCAGCTCCTGGCTATGGACTAATAACGGCGAGCCGCGTTCGCCCCAAATCTGCTGGTAGGCATGAGCGGATTTTCTATGGCGGAATGGCACTATGAGCCAGTTGACAAGAAAGTATCGGAGGATGGATGGCAGATCAATTACACGCGGGTCATTTAAGAATTGTTTTAAATAAACATAAACTGAGCGCGGGCTGGCGCTGTCTGGAGTGCCTAAATTGATTAATAATACGCCGGTTTTTGCCATGGGTAGTTCCTGCTAGAGTTTTTATTTGCCCGGGATTATAGCTCGATTGCCCTTGTTGCGATACTTCAACTCAGGCCCATTTTGCCTGCCAGCCGCAGGACTTGGCTGGCAGTAAAAATGAGTTATAGAATAGTATCTTCCTGTAGTCCGACCTCATTTGATTTGGGGGAAATTGGGCTTAAAAATCCGTCTGGTTTAATCGTAATTGATGAGCATGTATGAGTTGACTGTAATATCGTTTCTGCGCTGCTACTAATAAAAAGACCAGCAGTTTTGACATCATCAACTGTGTTCATGATCAATACATCGAATTTCTCATCGGCGACAAGATCAGGTATCTCAATTTGTGCTTCACCTTTAATAAAATAAGCATGAGTTAACGTTAACTCTTGATGCTTCTGACAGAAAGCAGAAAACCATTCTTCGTGAAAGTGCCGTTGACGCTTTGACATTTCATGAATTTGGTTGATCGTGATTTTATTGGAAATCTCCTGCAAATATTTTTCATTGGGCAAGGACCAGCAGTGCGCGATAGATAACTCATGTGGTTGCGCTAGTGACTTCGATAGCTGCTGAGCAAAGGCCAGACATTTTTCGTTAGCATTTTTCTTATTAAGATCGTTTAGGTCTAGGTCTACAAGCGCGAGAATTTTTAAGAATTGCGACGATATATTTTTACGAATCACCCAGACTGGAATCGGCGATTTACGGATAACATGCATGGCGTTGCTATTGAAGTTGGCGATGCTAGTGTTTGGCTCAGCAATAATAATCAAGCTTGATTGATACGTGATCGCTTGTTGTATAGCCTCAATAAACCATATCCCCTCGCGTATTTGAAACGAATAATCGGATTCAGGCAAATCAGGGGCTAGACTGACTAAGGAGCTTTTGAGGTTTCTGTGCAAGTTTGCCTTCATTGCTGAGAGTGAAATATTAAAGAACGAGCTTATCGATTTATACGAGTCAATGATCCTTAGAAAATTAATATGTGCATTCATGCTGCGAGCATATTGGATGGTGCTGAAAAGTGTGGCGGGATTGATTTCAGAATCATTGAGGATGCAGAGTATATTTTTTTTATTCTCCATAGATAATCTCCTCTGTTATGTTTTTACCAGCTCCATATGTTGTATCCATCGCGTATGCATGACCGACCACGCATGCCGACAGGGTCAATATTTGGATTGAGTAAGGTTAAGACTTCGTTGCTTTCACCAGGCGTTGTCAGTGCGACAAATCTTTTATTTTCAGGTGTGCGACCAACAATAATGGCGTAGAGAGGTTGATTCTCTTTGCCGAAGACAACCGTATAGGTTTCAATGATACCGGGGCCCTGATAGTGTTCAATGAGCTCTGGAATGGCGCTCATGCGCGAATTGGCTTCATTTTGCAGGTTGAGGTTGATCGGTAGTGACTGAGTTTGTGGCGGCAGCTTGGAGATGACAATGCCTGCAGCATGTGTCAGATAATGTCCGTTACCGTAAAGCAAGCCGTCTTTTCCTTCAACTCTTAACTTTGATACCATGCAGGCAAGTGCTTGGCTCATGTAATTTGAGAGTTGGCCTCTGCAAAACGTCATGCCGCCTGCGACAGTTAAATCCTGATTGTTAGCCGGATTAATGATGCGTTTAGCTATTTTCGTCACGCAAGGGAAGCAGCTGTAAATTTCGCAAAAGCCGATCTCAGGAATGCTAATGTTGTTGGCAGTCATGAGTCGATCAAATACCGCCTCCATGGCGGAAGAGTGATAATAATTATCTCGGAGCAGGATGTTGTCAGGTTCACTGGCATAGCCGCCGGCGTGTAGATAAATCAATTTTTCTGGATTGATGCCGTTTTCAAGGGCGAGGCGCAGATTTGTTAAAATGATAGCTGTGCCACTATTCAAGTTGTTATTCGCCACCATCAATTTTGTGTATGGCCAGGCGATTAATTTATTTTTTTCTGAAGGTAAGATGATTTCTTCAGCGTTCTTTATTGTTTTCGTCCAGGAAAACTCATTGCGTGCAGCAATTTCAGATGCGCGTGATTGGATGATTCCCGATTCAAGTTGTGCTTCTCCGAATGACTGTTGCCACTTCGAGCGGCAAGCATTTTCATAAAGCGCATAGGCTCTCACCGGTAGGTGCAACTGGTATTTGCGAACGATTGTATCAACCGCAGGAATCCATGATGCCGAGCTTTTTGGTTTTCCAATCCATGAATCGAGGTTAATGTTTCGCTTTTTAGCTCGTGCAGCTGACCAGGCTGACTCACCGCCACAAATGACAGCGATCTTGCTGCTGCCGTTTGCAATTCGATTAGCGGCTTCACATAAATGCTTAATGGGGAGGTCACCTGAAACTGGGTGATAGACGCAGCGTTCGGGATGAAGGTCTAGTCTTTGCGAGATAAGAGTCGAGATATCTTCGTAATCTCTTGAAGTAATATTTTCTATATCAATGGAATCAACTTTTTTCAGGAAGTGATAGCCAGAATCACTGTCAGCGATCTCAAGTGCTTTGATGATGAGCGACAAAGGCTCCAGCCCATCTTCAGAGATGGCAGGCCGGTCCAGAAGCTGGCCGATGCCAACGATGACTGGTGTCAAATCGTCAATGTTCTTGTGTAGTGTGCTGCGCATATCATCCTTGGACTGCATTAATTATTAAGTCTTCATCATATCATAGTGATGCCAGCTTGATCTGATCCTTGCCTGAATCGTAACTCTCTGCTGCGTTGTTGCGTAAATCGTCATTGCGAGGCTGCTTTTCAGCCGAAGCAATCCAGAAAATATTCAAAGCTGTATGCTATCAATATTTTCTGGATTGCTTCGTCGCACAAAACGCTCCTCGCAATGACGAACTTAAGCATTACTTGATTTACGCAACAATCCCGCTCTCTGCTGCTATTGCATTAATAGTTCAATTGATTTTTTTAGTTCAGGTGTTAAGTGATCACTTGAATTCATGCAGATGGTAATGTGTCCCACCTTGCGGTTCATGCGGGCAGCTTTGTCATAGGAATGATAATGCAGACCGTCAATTTTCAATAAGCTATTGATGTCATCAGGTTCCTTGCCAATACAATTGAACATCGCTGTAAAATGTTTGGGAGCGGTCGCGCCGAGAGGTAGTCCTGAAATCGCACGTAAATGGTTCTCAAATTGGCTGGTTTCAGCGCCTTCTATGCTCCAGTGCCCGGAGTTATGCACGCGAGGTGCAATTTCATTCGCGCAGAGTTTGCCATCGCGACAAAAAAACTCGACGGTCATGACGCCAACATAGTTAAATTTACTGAGGATGGCAGCGGTATAGCGTTGGGCAGTCGCTTCCAGGTCGGCATTTGTATACGGTGCTTGCGAGAAGCGAAGAATTCCATGTTGATGTTCGTTGAGGGTCAGCGGGTAAAAGATGATCTCACCATGTTTATTGCGAACAGCAATTTGGGATACCTCAAAATCATAAGATATATATTCTTCCAAAATCAGCTCGTTGCATGATAAGTAATCCCAAGCCTTTTTTGCATCATCGATGTTTCGAATGATAGCCTGTCCTTTGCCATCATAACCATTACGTCTTGTTTTAAGGACGGATGGCGTGCTAAAAATTTTTAATGCATTACTTAAGTCTTCCCAACTGTTAATCGGGAAAAAATCTGTAGTTGGTATGTCAAGCGATGAGAATAGTTGTTTTTCGTAGAGGCGATCCTGAGTGAGTCTGAGCGCATCAACGCTAGGAAAGAGATTGAAATGCGAGCTTAATGCCGTGACATGTTCGATAGGCAAATTCTCAGTTTCGTAGGTTACATAGTCGACATCTGCGAAAATATGTTTGATTTGATTGATATCTGAAAAATGATAATGATGGACCTCGGTCACAAACTTTGCAGAGCAAGTGATATCAGGGTCGATACAAACAATCTGGATTCCAAGAGGCTTCGCAGCTTCTGCCATCATTCTTGCTAATTGACCACCGCCTAAGATACCAATTTTCATATAGATTCCTCCCTTGGGTCAGGCTTCGCCAGCACTGCATTGGTTTGCTCGTGCCGATATGAGGTGAGGGCGCAATCTATGTGTGGGTATTTACCAGCAAGAATGGCCGCAGCAAATAAAGCTGCATTTTTGGCGCCAGCTATACCAATTGCCATAGTCGCGACTGGGATGCCAGCTGGCATCTGCACGATAGATAACAGTGAGTCTATGCCATTTAAAGTTTTTGACTGAATCGGGACGCCTATGATTGGTAGTGAAGTTTTTGCTGCTAGCATGCCGGGTAGGTGTGCGGCACCACCAGCGCCAGCGATAATGATTTCCAGATGACGTGACTTGGCATTTTCAGCATACGAAAATAATTTGTCAGGTGTGCGGTGTGCTGAAACAACCTCAACCTCATGTGCGATATTTAAAAATGTTAACAACTCAGATGTGTGCTTGAGTGTCTCCCAGTCACTACTTGAGCCCATGACAATACCAATTAATTGTTGTGTCTGTTTCATTTCATATCCTCAATCTATTTATGGGTTGCAAGATGGGCAATTTAGTTGAGATGCTCGTGTTAGACCGTCATCTCTTCCATAAACTACTTTGTGCTCGCATTCGATGCAGCTTAAAACCTTGTGCTCGTATAAATCAGTTTCAGTATGGCAGTACTCGCATTTCAGCTTTCCTTGCAGAGATGTTTTGCCGAATCCAGGCGCTTCGCATTTCACACAGGTACTTTTCATCCGCAGTATTAGCTTTTTGGCGAGTGAATGGATGACCTTCATTCTTGTTGGATTCATCATGGCACGCATATCAGTTTCTAGTTGAATTTTGTCGCATGACTGGAATGACTTATTAAGAATTTCTTGTAATTGATCTAGCTCTTTTATTCCCTTCGCAATAACATTGTCGTGATCGATATCTTTGATGATCAATCCATGTGAGCCAAATTTGATATTGGCTAAAAATTCCAGATAATTCTGATTGCGAGTGATATCTAACCGAGAAAAATTTGTGTCGGTAGATAATTCTGATTCGACGATGGTGATGTTTCTCACGCGGTCAATAAATGCCATTAACTCAAGATCGGCGGGGATGAAAAAATTATAGGGGTGGGGTCCAAAGCTGCCCTCATTCGCAATCACATAATCACAATTATAGCGTGACATGGCATCAAGTGCTTTGGTAACGACTGTCTCGTAAGGCGTCCCGACCCGTTTTATTTCGCCGGAAAATGTACCATAAACATCGGTGTCGAAATCATTTGTGACTTTGATTTCTGCGCCAAAACTTTCAAGAAACGGCTGTCTGATCGCTTCTTCTTTATTGTGTTTAGAGGCCAGCAGGATGCTGATATTTTGATACATTAATGTATCCTTCTAGTTTTTTGATAAGACGTATCAATAGTCTTCCAAGTCAGATTTCTTTGTAACTCATATGACAATCCATCGGTTGGGTCGATACAGACGAGTAATACCCAGCCATTGCCAAACAATTGTTGCAGGATATCTTCAGTCGAGATAATTTTATTGAGCATTGATTTCGGCGAATAAACTACCGTCAATAGTCGCATCGGTTCATGGTAGCTTTCATGGTCATTGATGTTGACTGATTGCAAGGGCAGTCCGTTCATCAAATCACTTGCATTACCTTGCATGATGCCAATTTTACCGACTACGTTATGAGTAATTTTACTGCCGCTTCCGTAGGTAACATTATCAAGTGTTGAGAATAGATATTGGCAGTTAATCCATTGAGCGACCACCATAGGTGCCGTTAATATTGTCGTGAGTGATCTGCCATCTCTATCTTTTTTCCAATCGTAAGAGTGTAAAAATGCACGTCCGTCGAGGTTGATGCTGCTGGTCTCAGTGCGTGGACCAATAATAAATGCAGCATTGCGAGCAAGGCCCCACTCAGGACGAGTTTCCGCCCAGTCAGTGCTTCTTTCTGATAGTTGCTGCACACTATCATGGCTGATAGAGGGAGAGAGATGTTTGATTCTAGATTGAGTATTTCTTCGCTTCGCTTTCTCTAGTGCTGCTGTCAGTTTCTGCAAATGATCATCTGTCTCATGCGGATTCTGATCAACGATTTCAATCGTGTCGGTTGTGGTGTCATGCAGCGCGGCAACGAACTGGGTGTCGCTTGGGATGGTAATGCCACTAGCCTCGAGATTATCTCGTACGTGCTGGTTATTCAGGATTTTCGCCAGTAATTTAGCATTAGCAGCACCATCATGGCCTCCGCAGGCTCCACAATTTAGAGCCGTCGCATATGCATTGTTTTCTGTTGTGCTGCCGTGGCCGCAAAAAACAACTAGCTTGGCGAATCTTTCTGTCAGACCAATCATGCGTAATGCGCTTTCCCCATATGTACATTGATCAGCTAATGAGATGCCTTCATCTAGATCATCGATAGAGCTGTTGATGTTGCAGGTGGTGTTAAGATTTTTTTTAATCTTGCTTTGCAACTTTTTAACCAATGCTGGAAACAATGTTTTTGCTGTCATGCTAAATCCGCTCCAAGGGCCGAGCG
>CAZWPD010000065.1:0-1308 GCA_964636145.1 uncultured Coxiellaceae bacterium | reverse complement strand
AATGCTGGAAACAATGTTTTTGCTGTCATGCTAAATCCGCTCCAAGGGCCGAGCGCTTCCGCTAAAACAAATGGAGTGGTAAACGTGTATTTCAAAGCCTGGTATAGTTTTTTTGCCTGTTTGATGTAATTATTTTGATATAGTGAATGTTCTAGAATTGTATGCTTTGGGGGTATGAGAACTGGGCATGATGCATAACATTCGCCTGTTTCCTCATTACGGATGAGTGCTGGAATGCCGAAAAATCCCGCAAACCCAAATGTTTCATAGTTTCCTTCCGCTTCAATTGCGCGTCGCATGGGTTCCGAGCGAACATCTATACAAAACACCAGTTGCGCGTCGGGTGTTTCAGAATGATCTGTTTCATTGCTATGTGATGCGCTCTCAAGTAATGCGAGCAATTTCTTCCTATATGCCAGCTCATTTGTTTCGAGGTTATTATATGTCGGTTGCTCTGGTGGTGTTTGCTTAATACCCTCATCTAACAAGGTCTTCGCACTTGGCCATAAGATAGATGTTAAGATTACGCGTATCGCTAGGTATTCAGTTTGGCTGATACCGTATGGGTGGTGAATATAGCCTTGCGTCCACTCATTTTGATATTTGATATAGCTCGCCCACCCCGGTAGTGTGGTCAGGAGTAACGTCAAGAATTCAGGGGCTGCATGATCATTGATGCTCAGTCTGTCCAGGCATATTGCAATGACATCTTCAGGGTTGTTCGGCAGGTTTTTAAGAAAATTGACGATATCAACTTTGTTTCGATGCAGTTGTTTGTCAAATACGATTAATTGCCGCCACGACTGATAAACCCCATCGTTCTTGTTAGGCATGGGAATAGATGCTTGGCCTTCATCAAAAAAAACCTGGCACCATTTTATTGTTTCAAGGTTAACTTTCTGCATTTCTACCGGCATATTGTCTTGCTGAAAATAACGTGAGCCTAGTGCCGTGGCTTGCTCAAAAGGCAATTGCTCAAAGCCGCGTAACGGGTTGGTCGCGATGAGATTTTTTAACGGCCACCACGGGGATATTTTTTTCCATGCTTCTGAAATATGAGTGTGAAGAGTTGGCGTCTCTCCTGCTATATCAAGAATTTCTGCAGCGTTAATTTGGTGGAGTGTTGCGGTTTCTGCTTGCATGGTAACCTCATTCATATCGGTATTGATTACGGAAAGATGTCACGCTCGATGGGTGGGGTTGGCTAGCATTTAATGCACTGATATAACAACGTGCGAATATATTTCTGACCGCTGAAACTGTTCCTATATTTTTCTTAAATAGCATCGCTATCCACATCAGTAATGC
>CAZWPD010000064.1:0-10200 GCA_964636145.1 uncultured Coxiellaceae bacterium | reverse complement strand
GATAATTTATTGTCGTCCAGACCATTAATGGCAACTCCATTAATCCCAGTATCGCCACGATAAAAGCAGATCCAGATCCCTTCTTGATTAAACTCTAGCGATTCAGGTCCACGTACATACTTTAGCGTTCGGATGGCAGCATTTGCTTTGGCTAAAGCTTCACTCTTGTATTCAGCATGGACAGAGCCAACAAAAAAACGACCATGTATTATTGGTATCAAATTGATTACGCTCCTCGATACCCCACCACTTAAGTGGGTCCTCATCTGTTGCCCCTGCATCATTAACGCCTGCTTGAATAAATGACATTACACTGGGGCATTTATCCGGCTGTAGACTAACGGGTTTTGCCCAAACTGATTGGCTAAGAACTAAAGCGGCTGAGACAGCTAATAATTCAAACTTCATCGATAGACTCCCTGTAAATGTGAAGATATATGGATACATGCGAACGAAACTACTAATGTCACCCCACTGCGACGATAGGCATTGTGGTGCTGTAGAGTGAAGCTTACCTACCTGTTATATATGCCATTCCATCAGTATCAATATGAGCGAACTCAGCGCTTCCCGTCCCTGAAAGTCTAAAATGCTGACCATCGGAATCTCTTTCCAAAACCTCAACATTGATATCTGGTCCACTGTCGCGAGCGATGAACATCCCGCCTAGAAAATTTGCTTTTACAGTCACTTCAAAAGGTGTCATCTGCTCGATGTTTGCAATTTTCGAGCCTGAGTTTGAAGCTATCATATATGAACCAGAAAAATGCATAGGGATGTCTTTGTTTTGAGATGTTATTCTCAGAATATAAATTTTTTGAGGTGCCACATATGTGTTGTGACTTGACGCAAAGCAAATACCAGTTAATAACGTAAAAGATGCAAGAATCACACTAGCTTTTATTAAGATGTATTTCATATTTTTACTCCTTTAGTTGATGATTTACATTTAAAATAGACAAATAAATTCATTATCTTTATAAGGTTTTTGACCATTCACATCCATGGACCTCCTAAAAACAAATCAAATTTACCGTTGCTGCTAATATTGTATTTATCAGAATGCAACTCTATACTTCTTGCTCCAGAAAAATCTATTACTATGGTCGCAATTTTACTGCCGCTACAGTTATCAGTTGGATATACTTGTATTTCGCAGAGAGATAAGTTTTTATCACATGCATTATTCAAATAATCATGTTTAATAATTTGAATACTTCTACGGTTAATGACGCCAATTTCATTTGAGCATGAACCATTAATGCTAAATGTTAAATTATACTTTGTTGAATTGGAAAATTTTAAATGCAGGCTGGAGCCGTAAATCGTCATGCCAGGTGCGGCAAATGCAATAGTTGTAATTGAGAATAATGAAATCATACCGAGGAAATTCATCGTTGGACTTGATGTGCGTGACTTCAACATGATGCATCTCTCTTTTAGTTGCGCTCCATCATTCCACCAGCACTCCACCCCAGCACGATGAGTAGTATTATCAAAAACTGACTTCATTAAAGCATAACCATAGGATTTTTTATCAGCGGCTGAAAATTTTAGAATGAGGACTGCTTCACAGGACAGCTCTTGGGCAAAACGAAAGTAGCGATATGAGTATAATATGAGTGGATTAAACCAATTGATGCAGTGAACTTTCAGCTGGCTTGCAGTAACCCGTCAATTCATTAATCATTGGGGTCTAACTCATCTAGAATTGCCCTTATCTCGCTTATATCCTCCTTTGATATATTTTCTTTTTTTGCAAAATGTGCCACTAACGGACTAATCCTCCCACCGAATAGACGCTTAACGAAACTTATAGAGGATTTTTGAAGATAGTCATTTTTTTTAATTAGAGGATAGTAAAGATATCGGACTCCATCTTGCTTGAACCCTATAATATTTTTTTCAATAACGGTTTCGCGCCTCCTCTGCCTACAGCGCTATTGAAGGAACACTGTCGACAATGATCGTGACATTACGGGAATGCTACATACGCTATGAGTCATTGTAGGGAATTTGTAACGGAACGAGAAAGGTTTTAACCTAATCTCCCTAGGTTTATCAAGGTTTTCACACTGCTAAATAGTCACAAAATGTTGTTTATATTGAAGTTTAAAATCAATAAGTTTGGCTTCGAACCAGGTGGTCGGGAGTTCGAATCTCTCCGGGCGCGAATAAATAAGGCAGTTACTTCGTAGAGGTGACTGCCTTATTTATTTGTGCTCGGGTATTAAGATTCGAACTCCCGACATATAAGTAGCAGCTCGACAAAATCGCATTAGCGATTTTGATTACGCGAGTGTTTAATAATCTCTCCGGGCGCGCAGAATAAAGGGAGCCACCTCTTAGAGGTGACTCCCTTTATTCTGTGTGGCCGGATCAAACAGATTCGAACACCGGACATAAGATGATGTCTGTTTTTTTATATAGAACCGCGAAGAATTCCCTCATAAAACGCACCGTAAGGCTGTGAAGTGCATTTGATTTGAATCTCAATAATCCATCCATACACGTTTAGCGACTCAGGAAACGTATTTGCCCCTTTTGTCCATCCATGCGTATGCGGGAATGCACCAATTAAGTGACCGGCTGGCGAGAGATTGAATTCAACATTGTTTTCATGTGCACGAGCATGAATAAACTTATATAACTCGATTCCGGTTGGGTTATTATCCTGCCAATATTGAATAGCATCACGGAAGAGTAACTCACTGACATTCTTCAAATGCTTAAACCTTTCATTTTCACCAAAAACCAATGTCTTTCCAACATCGCCCTCAATCCCATCTTTTACAATGCCAATATCAACAAATGCGATATCGGTATCTTGTAAAATATATTCGGTATGCGGCCTGTCGCGGTACGTACAAAGTGTATGCTGGTTAAATCGAATGAGCGGTCGGTGCCACAACTTTTCAATACCGTAATCGCTAAATATTTCGTGAGCTGATGCCGTAGCTTGTGACTCGCTAATACCTGGGATGATTATGCTGCAGATATCATTGAGAATCGCTTCCGCAAGTGTGGCGGCCTTAATGATTTCGTCTGGCTGATTGCTTGCAGTGTAATCGTTAGTTTTTTTAATTAAATCGTTCACTCTCATACGCCTTCTCAATTAATTCAATTGCAGCTTCTGTATTAATGACAGTTGCAAACTCATCATGCAAGCTTGCCAAGGCAACTGCATGAACGATATGTGCTGAATAATGCTCACCATCGAATCCATGACGGTCGAATGTAAATGTAGCATCTGCAACAACGTATGTCTTGAAGCCAAGGTTCGAAGCCATTCTCGTTGATGTTGAAATACAGTGATCTGTGGATATACCCGCAATAAAAAGTGTTTGTATTTTCATCTCTCGCAATTCATCTTCCAGTTTCGTGCCGATAAAAGCGCTATTTACATTCTTTGTAAACATTAACTCACCAAACTCAGGTTTAGCAAAATCCATCAATTTGATGCCAGGTTTACTGGGATGCAAAGGGGACTCCAATGATTGTGAGTGATGCATAACATGAATGATTGGCAGCTTGGCTGCTCGGAATGCTTTAAGTAATTGCTCGATGTTAAGCTCAGCCTGAGGGTTATTTCGGTTGCCCCAATAAGGATCGTCAAAACCACTCTGGACGTCAATTAATAACAGTGCACAGGTCTTTGTCATAACAAATCACCTTTTTAGCCTTAGGATGTCGCAGCGTTTATAGTGATTGCTGACTGCTGAATAGACGACCCAACTCTAATGCATTATTGTGCTGGATGATACGTAATCTTTTCGCATCAAACTCGTAATAGCTCTCATTGAAGTTTGGGTGAATGAGATGTACGCCGACTATATCTGTGACACAACTCCGATTCAATTCTTCACCATATTCACGGATAGCATCATCAGAAATGTCCACTTCATAAATTGGCACAGTAAACCGAGCCATGTGAGGATGAACTGTTTCGCTAGCAGCACATAATTTCGCCTCATCCAAGGATTTAAACACATTAAAATTTCCCCTACTTTCGTAGAAAAAATTCACCGCATCCTCTGTTGAAATAAATTGCATTTTTTGTGTTTCATGACGCTTAAATAAACCGCAGCAAACATGCTTGGTTTTTTCACGCGTCACGCTCATTAAACCTACCGTCGCATAGTATTTCATGTGATTCCTTTTACATATCATTAATTAGAGTTGACTGATGATAAACTGATTTAACCGGCGAAGAAAGCGTAAAATTACCTATTGATGACGGGAGCATTCATGGCTGAGGAAGCAAAATTGCCGGTTGTTCAAATCTCTCCAGGCGCGAATAATTCGAATTGTCCGGCTGTAACAAACAGCTATTTCATCCAGACTTGTTTAGCAAGTGTAGCCCGGATGAAATTGCTGTTCATTTCATCCGGGGCTCAAACATCTTTTCACCTTCAAACGAAACATAATGCACGCAAATAATCTTGATAATGCTATTTGAACCCCGGATGAAATGAACAGCAATTTCATCCGGGCTACAGATCGCTTCATTTTAATTTTGGCGGAGAAGGTGGTGCTTTATTTGCAATATTTGCTGCATCATTTTCATAAGTCTTATATGACTTGGTGCTCATGAGTACTTTTTTAGAAGATGTATCAAGGCCATCCATCACAGCTTGAATTTCGCCGATGACATATTGATCTGTATGCTTATAGGAATCTCGGCTAGAGCTTGAAAAAACATCTGTGCGCATCTTACGAAGTTCAGCACAGATCGCGTCACAGAGGTCACAAACAACCTGTGAATTACCGCCTTCTTTTTTTAATTTATCTTTCAATTCCATCAACAATGTCATCTTCAGCATCGGTGACCTTTCATCACTCTTGTAGTCAAACAAGATTAATCCAACACGCTCAATCGGATGCATTGATCTTGATATGCTTTGACTGCCAAACAATGAACTGGTTGACGACCGATTTAATCGTGGCGCTGAAACTGATAATTCTTTCTTGGCGGCAGCCTGTGACCCTCGCACGCTGGTTGCCGCTGGGGCAGACTGCGCCTTTACCACCGGCCTGATCTCTTCCATCATCTCCATAACTACCGCAGGATTTACTAAAGCAGTCAGCCTCGACTTGTTTCCAGAGAGTTTATTATACGCGCTATCCGCCTCATAGAGCTTGATAACCGCACGCGCAGCATTTTTAATATTTGTGAATAACGACGAAAGACTTTTATAAATTTTATTTTCTTTTTTCTTTTCAAAAAAAGCGTCACTTTTCTTTACTGACCCCTGCAATTGGTCAACATCTTGTATCACGACCTTTGCCTTATGCGGTTCACGCTGAAGGATTGAAAACTGATTACCGAGCCTGTTTAATATTCCCATTTTGATAGGATCTTTCTTTGAATTCGCCGCCTCAATATCAAGACTTGTCTTTGCCGCCGCAAAATATATTTCGAGCTCAACCTGCGCATTTCGCAAATCTCTTGCTGCATTCTTTAGATCGCCGGTTGCCACTGGAGTCTCGGGCTTGTCAGGCGTCATTGATTCAGCAACGGTTTCGACTTGAACCTCCTCCTTCCCTTTAGATTTGCGCGATAATGTCTCTTCCACGCTAACTGACAACACCTCTGTATCAGCATTATCAAGATCACGAAGTGAATCACCAATGTGATCAATTTCGTCTTTCTTTCCTTCTTTTACATTGCCCTTTAGTCCACTACCATACTCATATGCCAGAGGATTATCGGCGAACCCCTCCCAAGGATGTTTTTTCTTTTTCTTACTACTCATAGTCATACCCTTATAGCTAAGAAAAATTGCTGAGATATTGACTAATTATAGGTGAGATTATAAAGATTGCCTTTATTGCTTAAAATCATTGCGTTAGGGAACAACGATTAAATAAAAGACTCTAACAAGTGATTGCGCGATAACAGTGTAAAACCATGACAGATCTCGAATGATTATCAGCATTACGTTAATTTTTTAAATCTTAATCATTACATAACACGTCGAGCACCTTTATCTGATGAGGAGAGATCAGAAATTTAATTTCATCTAATACACACTTTAAATTGTGAAGCATCCTATCTAACAGCTTACTTAACATAATGAGATAGTTGATATTTTAACGGCAAGTCGCGTGCTATACTTTAAATATAATTATTATTGCGTGGGGATACCATGAGAGAAAACAGACGCAACGCACTAACCACTGTTGAGGCTGAACAATTAATCAGAGAAACCATCAGCGCAGCAGATAATATAACTGACAAAAAATTGCTGCGTAAAATCAGATCCGGCATGGATATTCAATTGTTTCAACCTGATGTGATTGAACAACTGACCAATGGACGTACGTTTCAAAATTCAGAAGTTGTTCTTGCTGCGCTACAACGACGCAAACCTAAATTGTTAGCAGTCGCGATCCCCATTCGAGAGGAAAACCTTCTGACTGATCAAGCTGATATATCAAAGTTGATCTCATCATTTATACAAAGAAAACCAGACTACAAATTAAGCGACGGTTTCAACGTCGTTTATCGCCATCTTGATATTGATTTATCGAATAAAGATATGCTGGCTATAACATTAAAAGTGTCTGACCCTGATCACGCCGTTGAAGTGATTTTACAACGACAAAGAGATGGAAGTGTCACTTTCGAATTCATCGACACCTATAACGAAGAAATTGGCAGACAAAGTCTGCTGATGGTAAATACAATAAGAGATGCATTAAGTCAAGGTAATGTGCGCAGCGAAGAAATATTCACAACTAAAAATATTCAATTACCCACAACGTGCGAATATGAATGCACTCTTGCAGTGAAACGTAGAGCCGATGACGGGATTTCAGCAGCAGATTTACATCAAGAATTAAAGCGCCATGACAATCGCCGCAATCGGGTGAAAATTGTAAAGCCGAGTGATATGGAATGGGCTAAAGCCATGGCTCTGGAAAACAAATTACATGAGTTGAAAAAATTAGGTGTTATGCCCCAGGAAACAGACTTTATTGTTGTCCCACTAAATAGCGAACGAGATAACCAGCAGGAAAGAAATTACGATACCAGAATAACCCGTTCGCTATTCAACGAAACACAAGCAAAACAGGCACAAAAAAGATTAGAAAGACAGCAACGTCAGCCTGAACAGCAACGTCAGCCTGTACAGCAATACGACCAAATACAGGCAGAATTACGAAGGAAGAAAGAAGAACGAAGAGCACGACAGGAACAAAATAACCATGAAGAACAAGGTGAACAACCCTTACCACGCAGAAGATGATATCAAGTGTTCATCAAGCGCACCCAATACCAAAAATGATCGATGGTTCACCTTTTTACACCCACGTCACTGAACATGCAAAACAAAGTGTGTTATACCTTGACAGGGTTGCAACGCCAGCCATAATCCAAACAGCGAGCATATCTATGTCAATCTACCATATCATGTAATTTTAATGAGAGGATTTGTCTTATACCCTCTCAATGTTGACTTAAGGCAAGGCTGAAAATAGAATACACAGAAATTTATCATACCAAACAATGAGCCCACCATCGCCATGCTAGCCAGACAAGCTGATGAAAATATTTTCGCAATTCCTGGAATAGAATCTCTTGAAACTTATCGAGATACTTTACCCAACATATACACAATTATAGTCTGCTTATTTAAATGCGGAATTTTTAATAACGTCGATGCGCGCACGAATGCAGCACGCTTTAAAGAATTATTGAATTCATTAGAAGGATCGCCAGAAGCACTGGTACAGGAAGCCGCACAAATTTATGTGATGATATCTGATGTTTTACCGCTATCTTATTACCAATATTGGAATATGCTCAGGAACATAGTAGAAAAGAATCTGTGCCTGAAAGATTTTGTGGAATTGAAAAATCTATTTGGCAATTATCGCTGGAATGCCACATTAGTAAAAAATATTGTGGACAATACAAGATCCATCATGGAAATCGTACACCTACCCAATTTTGATATTGATAAGCTGCATGGGGTAATAACAGATAAAAGCATCGATAAACATGATTTACATTCTTTCCTGAACGTAATTGCACACTCAGGATGTGAAAAATATATGACACAATCGTTGTCTAGTAGATTAATTCAACACTACAGTGATGCAAAAGAGATTATCCAACTATTAGACTATCTGTATGAAAGATTCGGCGATGGGTTTTCAAATTATATTGACGATGTTTTCTCCGAACGCATCACGCTTGATAATGTCATGTTTGTCCGCAACAAAGCTGAAGAGATAGCATTAGATAAATTAAAGATATTATGCGACTTGCTCGATGAAGCGCTAGCATCAACCAAGACCGCCTATCCTAACAAAAAGGAGAAGTATCTCGCCGAAGATAAGATATCTGAATTTTCATTAGGTTCAGATTTTTTTATCCACGAAGATGAAATAGCCTCCGCCGATATAAATCGAACTTGCGAAAAACTTGAAAAGCTGCGAACTGAAACCATATATCTTCGCACGCTGGACAAGATTTCCTCAGGTGAAGAATCAATATCCCCTGAAGAGTTAGCTTATTTTGCACTCATTACAGATCAGCCTGAATTAATCAACCTGTATGACTTGCAAAAATGCACACATGGCAGTTTCGATTCAGCTTTGGAAATCGTTGTAGGACTGCGTGCCCGTAAAGACAAACATTTTTCAACTTACGAAGCTGGAATGCTGGACGAGGCGATGGAAGCTCATCATAAAAATCACGAGAAACAGCCGTTATTCGCAACCAGACTTTGCAGAAAATTGGATCATTTTAGAGCGAAATTACGTGATGAACCTTACTATCACTCACTAATAGACAAAGTAGATAAGCAAGAGCATCTTTCTGATGAAGAATCATTGTATTTTTCCATCCTTACCGATGATGTTGTATTACGCTCAAACGCAAGATTATACGATGCAAGAGCTTACACCAGCAGCCTGGACAGGATTGAAAATGAAAAATTACGTCAGGCGATCAAGCAAAAAATAAATATGATAATCAGCTTGCGCGGATACACACACAGCTTTTCTGGCGAAGATCATAATTTAATGGCAAAAATGCGCGAACGCGGAGCGCGTGGCATCGACGGAACCGGGGCCGTTGCATTCCTGAATCTGGAAAATGTCGACCTTTCCGGGATTGATCTGATAGGCAATAATTTTCTAATTTTCGTAAATTTAAAAGGAGCGAAGCTCGAATACGCTCAGCTTGATCAAGCCAGTCTTGTTAATTTCAGCCGCGCACACATGCGCGGAGCGGGTATTTACAGCCGCGTAAACAATGATAAACGGTGGACCACTACATGGAAGAAATGCAACTTCAATGAGGCAGATTTAAGTGAGTCAACGATAAAGAAGCCACACCTATCGAATTGTACGTTTGTCAAAACCAATTTCGAGAGAGCAAACATTCACTTATCGAAGCTGAGCAATCACAATGATGCCGACTTCACCGCAGCCAACTTCAATTCCGCAACCATGATAAATTTCAACGCATGCCCACACGGGGTCAAACAAGCTTCAGTTGTGTGGGCTAACCTAATAAATTCTATGGGGATTTTTCATACTCCAGAAAATATTGACGAACTATTCTCATTCACAGATGTCGAAACTCTAAACTGGGAATTAACCCGCCTGGAACAATGGTTCCTTGCATATGCGGATAAAGAAAAATATTTAGGTAATATATATTTTTGTAGAGAAACACAAACACTCACTCTCAAAGAAGATATCAGGCTTGCTGCTGCAAGACATATCATCAAACGCGTGATGACGAGTGCGGACAAAGATCTTAGTCAGCATCGTGACATGATAGATGCCGCGTGTGCTCATAGCATCTTTCAACCCGAGAGCAAGGCAGGACGTGTGGCGAATGATGTTATCACATTCGCTAGCTCTAAAATTCATGGCTGGTTTTCTGAAGGCGTTGACACCACACGACCTCTGCTTTCAACCCCAGCTCTGAATATCTTGATCCCCGCACGTGATAAACTGCGGGTAAGAGCTGCGAGCACTATTTATTTATAAATATAGTCGGGGTACGTTTTATGTATGCGCGTAGATCATGGCATAACTATAATTTATGCCATGTTGTCCAGGCCGCTCACCCAATTTTTCTTTTATTCTTCGCAAATCGGTAATGTAAACCTAGATTAGCGCCGCACGCCAAGAGTAAAATGTTTACATTCCGGAACGCAAGACTAATTGACTACG
>CAZWPD010000063.1:0-10936 GCA_964636145.1 uncultured Coxiellaceae bacterium | reverse complement strand
TTTCCTTCCATCTAAAAAACCACACCCCCCCCCCCCACCCCCCCCCGCCCGGGCTACAATACAGCGAAGACACAACACCATACACACCATGAACCCCAGACAAAACACCCACATCCCATTTTTCCGCCACGACTTATTCGGCCTGTTCGCGCAATATCTATCAGCAAAAGAATTTGCGCGCTTGAAACAATCTTGCCGATTGGCAAATGACAACGGCATGAAACTCGAACATAAACTTCTCGCCGATCCAAACTTACTTTTAAAATATATGTCAAAAATGGACAAACGCATGCTGAGTCAATTTTTGCAGCATTACTACCACCCTGATTCACCGCACTTCACACACATGCAAACTCTCGCCGCAGAAAAACCGCGCAATCATGCAGCGATCGCATGTTATTGCTTAATGGCAGCAGCTGATTGGGTGAATGACAATCAAGGCAACATCAATCGTGCGCACAATTACTTAAGCGATCAACCATACACAATCGCTGATTGCCTGTGGCAAAGCATCGGTTTTATGACACACCCGAATATCGATTTGCGTACACGCATTCTCATGCACAAATCCGCTTACTATAATTTGCGCGGACAACAATTATACCCAAACAATTATAACTTAACGTTGATAGACCTTAGTTGGGCCAACTTCGCGGAAGCCAATTTGCACGTAGTAGATTTACGCGCGAGTAACTTAACAGGTGCATCCTTCAGGGCCGCGAACCTTAGTGGCGCCTTCCTTTCCGGCTCCAAACTTCATCATGCTGACCTCACCGCTGCAAACTTGCAGCACGCACATCTGGAAGCATGGCAGCACCCACTCCCTGAACATGCGGATGCGATGACCGCTCACGCCGCCGACCTGCGTAGCGCAAAATATAATGCCGAAACTAAATTTCCGTTATTGTTCTCGCCGGTTCAAAATGGCATAGAAGAGATGACATCACCAGAAATGAGAAAGAATAAAGCTTGTATGATTTTATGAAAAGACACAGATGCAGAAAACGTGCCAAAGACGCGAGCTATAAACCATAAATATACGACTTTACCGGCCTGTGTATACAACGTTTGATTTCTTCAAAATTTGCCTTCCAAATCTCCAGCGCGACCGATAACCCGGTTTTCTGGTCGCGAATCTTTTCGTCCATGCCATTAATATCCGACAGAATCTCATCGCAAGCATTCAAAAAGTTCGCCTCCACTTTTTTGAATGCGCATACACAATCATCATCTTCTAGCATTGCAAGTAATTGCTGCAGACCTGGAAAGGTCCATACAGTATCATAAATTGAGCGCATGAATTCCAAGACAGTGAAATCCGGTTGAATTTTAAATTTGTGCGGGCGCACGAGAAAATCAACCAAGCCGAGTTTCGCAACCCCCTCACTACTCACGACCATACCGAGATTGCCGTGATGAAAATCAAAGGCATTGAATATAGCACCCAATAGCAAGGTTCTGGTGATTTCAATCTTATCGAGCTTAAATTCACTACCCAGACTAAATAAATCTTTTGTAATACCCAACGTACAATTGTCAGCATTGATGCTTAATTTATTCCGATAAAATATTTTAAACCAATATTGGCGATCGACATGCTTCCTTGGTGAATGTGACATGTGCGTGGAAAACAGATAGGTATATTTATCTGTAGCTTTGAGTTTGACCTCCGGAGTCCGACCGCCGCATTTTTTCATGATGGCAAATACCGCATAGTCAAGAACGACGCCTTCATATGGTTTCGCAACTTTCGGATAACGCTTCACAAAGACCTTGCGACGACTGGTGCCTGATAATCCAAGCAGAATCACACCATCCATATCACCCTTGGTTTTTGTTCGCCAACTAGGATACTGCTCGACTAAACCCGCGTGCCTGAGGTCTTCATAACAATCCTGTGAGACCGATCGCTTTTCATCATGCTCATCGTAGATGAGTGAGTCATCTATTCTTGCATCAGACATGATCGCATCCTTACTCGGTAGATTTGTACGCTTTAACTGCTAATACCGTTGGCACGACGACAGCTGCTACCGCGGCGCCAATATAAAAGAAAGACCAGTATCTGCGTGTACGTGCTTCCAGTGCACGATCACGGACTCGATCATGCTGCAGTGTGGCCGCTTTTTTATAGGGTTCTTGATGTGCCGGGTTCACATAACTAAATAAACGCGCGGCAACCGCTTTCTGAGTGACTACTTTTACAATACCGTCTTCTTGAAATTTACTATCGAACACACCTGATGCCATGAAGGCAGCAAAGGCAACTTCATTGTCTTCTACCCGCTTTCTTTCCGCCGCGATAAACAGATCGTAAAGCTCTGCCTGTAATGCAGATATGTTGTTAGTAGCGTCTCCAAACCCGGGAAGAACTGGTAGACCACAGCGCGTCGAGATAAAAATTTCAAATTTCTCGGGAATTCTTTTGCATTGCCTTACTGCACCAATAATGCTCTTGGCCTCATCAGCATTCGCGAGCGTGAAGTCTTCCAAATGAATTCTGGTAAACGAAGTCATTTTCCCTGAACTGATAAGCTTGATTAATTCACTCACCAAATTATTTTTAGTTTCTAACTGATACATGTGCCGCATCTCATGCGTAACGTATAGTTGAATATCAGGCTGTGGATCAGATAAATAAGCCTTCAAATGAGCAAGCGGGTCACTATGCGCAAACATACGTTCAAGCATTACTGCCTTGCGCTTAATGGTTGGATGAGTGTCATGATGCACCGCTATCGATAATTTCATGCCATGCGGCACACCGTGCTGCATGACGTATTGCTCAAATACCCGTAAATCTGCAAAATTTAACGCATTGACGTTGCCAGTTAACTGAATACAAGTGTGTGGCTTGATAGAGCCGCGTTGAAGTGCACACTGCAAGGCACGCAGCATATTACAACCCAGACGCATCCATTGATCCTGATTGCAGCAATGCAAATCAGCATCAGAAAGCGTTAGGACAGCTCCTTCTTCCTGAGCTGCACCACTCAGGATAGCTTCAAATTCTGCAGCTTTCGCCCGTGATTCAGCGCTAAAGGCTTGTTCAAGTCTCGATTTCATGATTTTTATTCTTGTTATAAGTATTTATTTTCATGACATAATATAGTACATAGATTAACCAATCCTTAAGATAGACAGCTACCCTCATATCATATGTCCGCTCTTTCCCGGCTTACCGGTTAACGTTCATATAATCAGTAGCTTAATGTATTTCATGAATTGATCGGCTATCATGAACAATTCTAAAGAAAGAGAATGAATAAGAAGAAAAGACCATGACCAGATCACGCCAGCACCAGTACATTACTCCAACGCACGAGGATCTCGCCTTCATCACTCGTGTCGCTGGTTACGCATCTGATCGGCTCTTCAAGCCCGACGACCCCGAGCTCTCAAAATATCGAAATGAGTTAGACCGCAAAGCCACTTATTCGTATTTTAAAACAGAGCTTAGGTCACTCCTCACCTCACCCGCTGCCAGTACTAAGCTGTTAGGCGCCATCCTGTAACCCATGAAAAATATTGATCGCTTGCAGCTGCTGAAAATGCGCCCAAACCTGATTAACAACTTTCGAATACTAGCGGAAATTTTGTACGAATATATACCTGAGCAGGATAAATTAAGTTTTGCCTGTTTTTGTCTGGATAGCTTAGCGAATCGAGATGAAGATATTTATGTTCGCAATATAGCCACCCTGGCTGCCATGCTGCCAGAGGATGTACAAAACCAATTTCTCAAGCTTGCAATCAAGCACATGAACAGCGATATTGAGCGCAAACAACAAAAAGAGAACGGAACCATGCAAGCTAGAAAACCAATGCCACAACACGCTGCTTCATTTTCAGCCGCATTTATTTTGTCGGCCGCCGGCTTGATTAGCCAGTATTACACAGACCCATTTTACCGCAACGTAGCGCTCTTAAGCGCCGCTGGCTGTGCGGCGCATGGATTCTATGACCTGCATCAAGAAGGCCGCCTGGGGCGCATATTTACGCCCATTACACGACAATGGCACGCATTCTGGAACCCTGCTGAAAAGACACCGGCAGCTACCGATAACAAATTAGCCATTCCTAGCCCGCGATTGTAATCCGGGCCTGTTACGGCTAATATTACGCCCTTGAACGTATCCACACGCGCCCGTAGCTCAGCTGGATAGAGTATCTGGCTTCGAACCAGGTGGTCGGGAGTTCGAATCTCTCCGGGCGCGAATTAAATCAAAAGCTTACGCACACAAATTTTGCTGATCATCTGGTTATGTAGGGAATTTGTAACGTAAAATCAAATAATCTAACTTTCACCACGCAATTATCTTCATCAAACCAAGCACTTACCGTTACTCGACACATTTGTGAATTGTAACGCCTATCAACTATTGCTACCGCAATATGTATGCTATTATGTGTACATTAAGCGTCAATGAATAAGACACTAAAAAATGAAACGCATTGAATGGGATAACGAAAAAAATATCCAGTTACAAACGGAACTTGACCTTAGCTTTGAAGCTATCGTTGTGGCACTCGAACAAGGAAAATTAGTTGATATTATTCCCAACCCAGGCAGCCAATATGCACATCAAAGTGTGCTAGTTGTGGAAATCGATGAATACCTGGTACTTGTGCCGTTTGTTGAAGATGAAGAAAAAATTTTCTTAAAAACTGCCTTTAGAAGTCGCAAAGCTATGAGAACTCGCCAAAGGAGGACTGATAATGAAAAAGCATAAACAGAAATTAACCGCTGAAGAAAAAACCATTCTAAATGCTTATGAATCGGGCAAGTCTCGCAGCCTGCCCAAGCTTGCTGCTGAAAAAAAACGACTGCAAAGCATCGCCAAGGCACATGGAAACAAAAATCATCGCGTCAGCTTACGCATGACTGAATGGGATTTTACTAAAATACAGGAAGAAGCATTAAAAGAGGGACTTCCCTATCAAACATTGCTATCCAGCATTATTCATAAATATCTAACAGGACAGCTCAATGTGCATCGTAAATGACCCATCTTCTCAACAAACATCTGAAAAGATTAAATTTTTAATAAAAATTGTCACAATGAGATGATGACAGATCCACGTTAGGGAAAATAATGAAACGCGAGGATTTTTCGCAAGTGCTGGAAATTAGCAAAAAGATATTTGCGAAAATTCATCGGCGTAAATATCATGCCCACCACAATCACGAAATACATTTTATGGCACGCGAAATAGAAGAATGGCTGCCGCAAGGCATTCAATCTTTAAAAGATGGCAGTTATTCGCCGCGACACTTACGGCGCTATTATTTTTCCGATGAGATGGTAGATCAATTACACATCTCCGACCGTATTTTCCAGCATGTTATATTAAAGCAGTTAAAAACAACATTCCCGCATATCATGAACCCCAATTGCTACCACTTGCATGGTCCAAGCGGTGTCAAATATACAACACAGCGCATCAAAGAAGTATTAGAAGTGAAGTGAAGCAACATCATTATGTCATTCGTGCGGATATTAGGTCTTTCTACAAATCAATTCTGCACCACAAATTAATTGCTGACATTAAAAATATTACAATGACCCAAAGCCGATAAACATGCTGGAAAACATCATCACCAATCTAATTGACGCACCGCGCGGCACGAAAAACCCTATTTATGGTGTTGCATTACGCGGACCATTGTCGCAATTTTTCAGTGCGATTTATTTAAAGCCTCTGGATGACGCATTTGATCATTCAGATGTTGTGTATTTGCGATACCAAGATGACATTTTGATTTTATGCAAAACCAAAAGACAAATGAACCACTGCAGACGGCGCATGATGGAAGTTTTGCAAGAAAGGCGTTTAAGTTTATCGCGCAAGAAGTCGCGAATGGGATCCGTTCAATCTGGGTTCCATTTTCTCGGAATTTTTTATCCGCCAACACAGCCGGAGTATAGTACCAGAGTAATACATGCAAATGATGATTTGATTACGACCACTACCGATCAAGCTTTAGTCATAGGGGGGGGGGGTAAACCGTTTTCTGATGATCAATCTCATCAACCAACACGCATCGTTCCGCACCCAAGAACCTTGCGCAAAGCACGCGAGAATATTAAGTGTATAGTCATCGATGGTGCCTCTCTCCAAAAGACCAGAAACTATCTTCATCGCTATATACTTTGGTGGCGAAAAACATCAGAAGATTGGCAATACGACGAATTATTACATTGGCTAATCGCATCATGTTGGAAGCGCACACCGACAGCTATTGCTGCAAGCTTGCTTCACTCTCCGCCTACATTACTGCGCAACCCCAGCCCGCGTGATTCTCGCGCTGCGGCATAAGTCGTTCCAACGATCGTGTTTTTTGCACGACAAAGTTTTGAAAATCGCGAGCAACCGAACCGGCGGGTTCGCTACGCCGCGCCCGCGCCCACGGGACAGGGCCGCGCTCACCCACCCCATCCCACGAGCCAATTGCGTAATCGATACCAAGCCGAGAAGCCGGACTCAAATCAAGAGGATAAAAACGAACCCCGGGATCATTACGAAGCTCTAACGTACGCTGCAATTTTTCACCTTCATCTACAATATAGTAAAACCCTTGGCTCGCCGCCTGCGCCAAACACGCCGTGTAGTTCCGCTGGATACGGCCGTTGACTCTGCGCCACGCCAAATTATTTTTGCGACTGCTCCAACCACCAAATTCATCATATCTCTTGTCATATAACTCGTACGCCATTTCCTGCAGCTTTTCATTAAAATGCTTACCAGTTCTAATGACACCTTTTGACTTTAAATAATTATCAAATTCCTGCAATGCCGGCTCACATTCCGCATCATTGCTTGATCTGCCAATCGCATCCAGCACCTTGATGAGGGCAGCTTCATCATCTTTGATGCGTTGCTGCTCTTGTTCTTCATAGCCTTCGGGAAATTGCTCGGCAATCTGCTCTGCCATCAATGCTTCACCATCTGGTATCAACCACATCCATTTTTGCAACATTTCCACCATGCAAATTTCATCTTCATGATAGCCGACATCTTCTGCTCCCAACGCCATTTGCAGCGCCGTGCCATAAATTTTGCGGCCGGAGTAGTCTTTTACTTTTGCTTTTTCGGTCAGCAACAGCTGCGCTAACCGCTGGTTATCTACCAGCATCTTTTCAGCTTCTCGCTGTTCACCATAAATGACATGCTGCAAGAATTGCGTGACTAATGGATTGGACGGCGGAAATAACCCTTCTCGCAGACGGATAACATTTTCTTCGCGTGCTTGCTGCATCCATTCTGCAAATGATTTTCCTGCTAAAACTTCAGGACAAAAGCCTTGTAGTCTTTCATCCGACAACAAAATCTGCCGGCCTTTTTTAGAATGGATCAGCTTATCTACGATGACCTGTAATCTCTCGCGGGTAATCGTTGCGCGCACTTCCGCATCCGTCATCAGCCATTGCAGTACAGGATTTTTATGCTTTTCGATAAGCACACCAAGATAAGAATTAATATCCGCACCGTTTTTGACGTATGCGACCACCTTATCCAGTTTGTTATCGTCTACAGCTTTACGTAATAACTGATCTTTAATGTAAGGATCTGATCCAAGCTCTTTATTCAATTCTGGTGTTTTTTCCAGTGTCTCTAACAGTGCATTCACCTTGTTAGCTGATGCATGATGGTTGATATAACCGGAAAACAATGCCAGTTTATTCGCATTCGGCATTTCCTTAAAAAAGATGAGTGCTTGTATCAGCTCTTCTGGCGTGCTAAAAAGTGATGCACCTTCTAGCCGAACACCATTAAAATCTTCTTTGCCGCCTATCAACGCATCCAGCAGTGATTCTTCTTCCGTTGTAAAAGTAAAATAACGCTCTTTACGCAGCTTGGTTAATAACGCTTTTTTCACATTCATCCAATTGATGTCAACTATTCTGGACGTGATCCCATCTTCATTATCTTCCTCTACAAACAAATCATCATCACTGATGCCAACAAAAGGATTTAACAAACGGCTGTCAAAATAGCTGAAGCCCTTTCTTTCATCATCTTGCGCATTATATCCTTCAGCCAATTTGCCGTGATAACCCTTACTGCTAACCAATTCCTGGATTTGTGCAAGCACCTCATTCACAATTCGAAACAACGTGTACTTTTCATCAAACGCTTTTTTTAATTTGGCTTCAACATCTGCATTTTTCAACTGACCTTCGTAGACATCGGTTTGATTAATGGCTGGAACGCCGTAATTTTTTTGGCTGGCAATGGTAAAAAAACGATTATAGGTATGATCTTCGGTTGCTTCGTTAACATCTTCTAGTTCGCCCAAAGCAATACTGGCGGCGTTACTCACCACTGACTTTCGCAGTACGAACAATATGTCATCCAGATTGGCAGGGTCGGAAAGGCTTCCAATCGCATCATTCACACGGTTATGAAAACCGGGCGCGCAATTTGCAACGCCTTCCAATATCTTCAATGCCACTGAATATTTCATTTCTTTGGCAGTCGCAGGATTTTTCAGTGCGTGATAAATCACAATTAATGATTCATGCAGCTGCTTTTTATAGGTATAAGTCGCATTTTCACCCGCAAGGCGATTCAGGTGACCGATAAACTCCTGCTTCGGCCCTGCATTGAGTTTCAATATTTCGGGAACCAGCTCACCCAACTCCGCAAACCAAGTATTAGGGGTTTCTGGTTTCGCGGCAGATTGATCTTGCAGGGGCGCTTTAAACGCCTGATCGGGGTTAATCTGGGGCATTGTATTTTCTCGTTAATTGTCTTTTTTATAATGATCAACATCTTAACAATGTGTGGTTAACGAAATCTTAAAATGAGGACATCTAGGAAAGCTGAGAATCGAATAATTTTTAATGTAGGGAATTTGTAACGTACTGAGACAGGTTTTACCTCAATCTCCCCAGGTTCACGAAGGTTTTCACACTGCTAAATCTTCACAAGGTGTTGTTTATATTACAATTCAAAAACGACAACCTTGGCTTCGAACCAGGTGATCGGGAGTTCGAATCTCTCCGGGCGCGAATAAATAAGGCAGTTACCTCTTAGAGGTGACTGCCTTATTTATTTGTGCTCGGATGTTAAGATTCGAACTCCCGACATACGATCAGTTCGACAAAATCGCATTAGCGATTTTGATTACGCGAGTGTTTGATAATCTCTCCGGGCGCGCTGATTAATCATCTAGTTACAAAACTTTCCTCAGGGCGACCATCTGGTTATGTAGCCAATTTGTACCCTTTTTTGTAACTTAAAAACCAGTTGATCGAAATAGAAATACAGCACTAGCTAACCCTTGAGCAGCGTTTGGATTCATACACAGATACATCTTATCTGCCCGATGGGGATATTTATAATCTGGCCACAACATTATAAATATGCCAATGCTTCATATCCCCAGTCATATCAGACGCATCCATCTCTAATTCCTCAAATAACTCTATTTCAAACTGCGCGAATAATTTGTGAATAGCATTCTTTTCTAAAAACGTCATTTTTCTTCTTATACTCCAACTATCTTTGTCGCCAAAAAATGATCCAGAAAATCGACCCCCCTTAACCAGAGACTCTGTAATGATTTTCCAGAAACGATAAAAATCAGGACTGCACTGGAATGGCAAACTCAAATTCGCATGAATTAAAGCAACTTTTGGCAGCTGCGAAATCGATTCAAATGAAATCTGCCGCGTTGATAATTGATTGGCTGAAATATTTAATTCACAAGCTTTAGTTTTAATATGTGACAAAGCATTCGGTTGCTTATCAATCGCAAATACCGACCAACCATTCTTTAAAAGATGAAAAGTGTCATGCCCAGCTCCACAACCCAAATCAATAGCAGTTTTTTCAAATGATGTCATTTCGGATGAAAAACACCCCAGCGCCTTCGATAGTATTTTGCTAACTGGAGCGTTTATTCTTTTCTTGTAGTAATCAGTCCATGCTGGAGATGCGGTCATCGCTCATCAAACCACTTTAACAAGGTTTCCTCACCTAAATGATCGTATATATAAGACAAGTAACGAGATAGCTCTAACTTATATTGTTCTTTAGACGATTCATCTTTGCTGGTAGCAGGCTCGTGATGAAAAAACATATTTCCCAAATATTCTCGACAAAATGCTTGATAATCGCGCGTGAATAAAAGAAAGGTGTGCCACATGTTGTCGACATCAACCATTTCAGAATGTACAGAACAAGAAAATTGAAGCGTGTGATCATCTTGAGAATGTTGTATATCTGCATGATGTTTGCATGATAGCCAGATATATTTCATTAACTCTCTGAACGCCTCCTCTCCTTTCATTCTGCTGTCTGGATAATCACGTTCGTAACGCGAAATGACATTTTCATTTTGATAGCTAAGCAAAGTTGTTAGTGATGGCTGCATGATGATTCCTCGAGGAAAAATCAGTGTAAACTTGAATTACATGTACAACAAATGCAACAGCATCCTTCTTGCCTGTTAAGTATTTTTTTTTGGATGATTTTTTCAATGATAATGCATTTCATAAACATTCTCCGAAGTTGAAATCAGTGTTAAAAATCATTGCAACGCACTTAATGATGCTGCAATAAATGTGAGAAAGAAAATTTATGTTGGCTGCTATGTCATAAGGATACCTCCAATAGTTAAGTGCTATTGACTGTATCCCTCGACTAAAAGCATGCTTTGAATATCAGCACCGGAGGGATCGAGAGTTGCTGACGACATGTTTCAATGTATCCGGAGAATATAATGATTAAGATATTTAAGTCAAGTGATTCTAATGAGGTGTAGTAGCTCCAACTTGAGCTGACAGTAAATTCACAACATCAAAATGAGTGACTGTCAGCTCAAGTTCAAATATTAAAGATTATTTTCTGTATGCGAGCTGATTTAACAGAGATAATTTATTGTCGTCCAGACCATTAATGGCAACTCCATTAATCCCAGTATCGC
>CAZWPD010000062.1:0-11335 GCA_964636145.1 uncultured Coxiellaceae bacterium | reverse complement strand
GGGCGGGAGAGGGCACCCTCGTTTCGCAAATTGTGCATCACCCGATGGACACACTGGCCATCGAAAAGAAAGTCCCCTCTCCCGCCCTGAGGAGCTTGCAAAACCTCGGTGACGGTTGCGGGAGAGGGAAAGGGTGAGGGAGAACCATTGCGGATTAAAGAAGGAATATTTACGTTAAAAAAAATATGAGGATATCAACAACTTAGCGTAATTCGTCATTGCGAGGAGCGCTCTTTGCGACAAAGCAATCCAGCCCATCATCATGCACTAAACCCGGCAAAGGCTGGATTGCCACGCCCCGCATAAAACGCGGGGCTCGCAATGACGCGCCCCTACAACCCCGCCTTCAACTCATACAACACCTCCAGCGCCTCGCGCGGCGAGAGCTGGTCGGGCTGCAATTCCTTCAATTGGCTAATAACGGCATGCTCAACCGGCAGCTGCGCAAACAGATCTTTTTGCTGCGGCACGGCCTCACGCACGACCGATGATGATGGGGCACCCTGCTCCAGCTCGTGCAGTTTCTTTTTCGCCTCCGTAATAACGCTACGCGGGACGCCAGCCAATTGCGCCACTTGAATCCCGTAGCTTTGATTGGCAGGCCCAGGCTGCACGGTATGCAAGAAAATAATTTTATCGCCGTGCTCGGTCGCATCAAGATGCACATTCGCAACAGCCGGCAATTCATCGGCCAGCGCAGTTAATTCGAAATAATGCGTGGCAAATAAGGTGTAAGCACGAATCTCTTGTGACAGATGCCGCGCACACGACCATGCCAGCGACAAACCGTCAAAGGTACTGGTGCCGCGACCGATCTCATCCATTAACACCAAACTATTTGCCGTGGCGTTATGCAAAATATTTGCCGTCTCGGTCATCTCAACCATAAACGTTGAACGACCGCTGGCGAGATCATCGGCCGCACCAATACGCGTGAAAATCCTATCGATTGGACCTATCACCGCCGCTTGCGCCGGCACGTAACTGCCAATGTGCGCGAGCAAAACGATAATTGCTATCTGACGCATGTAAGTCGACTTACCACCCATATTCGGGCCAGTAATAATCAGCATGCGGCGTTGATCAGCAAAGCTGACATCGTTCGGCACGAATGCATGTTGCGAAACATCTTCCACAACCGGATGACGACCAGCGATAATTTGTATACCCACCTCATCCACCAATTGCGGACAATGCCAGTTGAGATGCGCGGCACGTTCGGCGAAATTAGCAATAACATCCAGCTCGGCGAGTGCTTGCGCACACGTCTGCATTTCCGCTAACGGCTGCATCAGCAAATTCAGTAACTCATCATATAAAATCTTTTCACGCGCGAGTGCTTTATCACGCGCGCTTAAGGCTTTATCTTCAAAGGCTTTTAATTCTGGGGTAATGAAACGTTCAGCGTTTTTCAACGTCTGGCGACGAATATAATCTGCCGGTGCCTGCTCGGCTTGCAAACGGCTGATCTCTATATAATAGCCGTGCACACGGTTATAACCGACTTTCAAGGTTGAAAAACCAGTACGCGCTTTTTCCTGCTCTTCTAATTTAATTAAATAATCACCGGCATTTTCACTGAGAGCGAGCAACTCATCGAGTTCAGCATCGTAACCAGGTGCGATCACACCGCCGTCGCGTATTGTCACCGGCGGGTTGTCGATCACCGCTTTTTGCAGCAATGCCAGTTCATTTGGAAAATCACGAATATCACGACTGAGACGCTTGAGAATTGGAGTGGCGTACGGCCGCAACAATTCCTGCAGCTGTGGCAAACGCGATAATACTTCACGCAGAGCAACCAAATCTCGCGGCCTTGCGGTTTTTAACGCGACACGGGAAAGTATGCGCTCGAGATCCGACATGCCGTGCAAGATTTTTTGCAAAGAGATATAACCGTGTTGCGCCAGTAACTCGTGCACGCCGTGTTGACGCTCAGACAATATATTTTTATCGCGCAGCGGGCGGCTTAACCAGCGCTTCAATAAACGCGCGCCCATGGCGGTGTGGGTTCTATCAAGAATAGAGACTAATGTATGTTCAGTGCCGCCTGAAAAATTCGTAATTAATTCCAGATTACGACGTGATGCCGCATCGAGTATCAAGCTTTCATCGCGGCGCTCAACGTGAATCGCACGAATATGCGGCATGGCGGCACGCTGCGTTTCTTTAGCATATTGCAATAAACAACCCGCCGCACAAATTGCCGCGGATAAATCTTCGCAACCAAAGCCGGATAAATCGCGCGTTCCCATTTGCTCGGTTAACAAACGTTGCGATACTTCCTGATCAAACTCCCAAGGCGCACGTCGACGCAGCTGTTGCTTATACGCATTCAAAGATTCGTGTTCCCACTCATCACTCACCAGTAATTCTGCGGGGCGCAAACGCGCAAGTTCGCTCACCAATGCTTCATCATCTGCCACTTCCAGCACGTGAAAGCGGCCACCGCTAATATCCAGCGTTGCAAGGCCAATCTTGCCAGCTTGCGCGCACACGGCAACCAATAAATTATCTTGCTGGTCATTCAGGAATGCAGCGTCGCTTACCGTACCCGGCGTTAAAATTCTTGCAACTTGTCTCTCGACCGGACCTTTGGATGTGGCCGGGTCACCAATTTGTTCGCAAATGGCGACTGACAAACCTTGCCGCAATAATTTGGCAATATATGATTCGGCTGAATGAAACGGCACACCAGCCATGGGAATGGGCTTGCCGGCAGACTGACCGCGCGCGGTTAACGTAATATTTAAAATCCGCGCCGCTTCTTCGGCGTCGTGAAAAAACAATTCGTAAAAATCGCCCATGCGATAGAACAACATGGTATGCGGATGCTCGGCTTTGATGCGCAGGTATTGCTGCATCATGGGTGTGTGATCACGCGTTATTTCTGTTGCTGCTACTGCCATCGTTTGCCTCATTAAAAAATACATAAAACATCATCATAATATGTCCGCACAGTTACCGCTTCGGGGTCCTGTCACGGGGGTATACATTTGCTCGTGCTCGCAGGCTCCGCGCGAGAAATGTATACCCCCGTGCCACCAATTATTTTTATGCTTCGCCCAAGCAGAGCTTGGGCTTGCACTTAGAGGGGAGAGCTGCGCCTCTCCCCTCTAAGAACACCCCATCGCACCCTACGTTGACTTACACAGAAGACACCACCAACATGACTCAGACATTAATTCCTGCAATACTATACCGACGACACCAAACCAAGGTAAAGATTCATGAACAAGGAAATTGAAGTTCTGGCTGAAGAGCTCGGCGCCATTTTAAAACGCAAACATTTAAAACTTGCCACCGCAGAATCATGCACCGGCGGCGGCTTGGGTTTTGCGTTAACAGCAATCGCTGGCAGCTCAGACTGGTTCGAGCGCGGTTTCATTACTTATAGTAATGATGCAAAAATTGAATTGCTCGGCGTAAAACCACACACACTGGAAACATTCGGTGCCGTCAGCGCAGAAACAGCGCGTGAAATGGCAGCTGGTGCATTAGCGCATAGTCGTGCTGATATCAGCGTCTCTATCACCGGCATAGCAGGCCCAGACGGCGGCACCGCAGACAAACCGGCTGGCACTGTCTGGATGGCCTTCGCCGGCAAAAACCTGAGTACTGATAGCGAAGTAAATATTTTCCCCGGCGATCGACGCGCAGTACGCGAAGCAACTATTCAACGCGCACTGCAGCATCTTATTACGTTTACTACTGTCTAGGACTTCGTGGCGGAGATGCTGGCGCGGTGACATCTTCATCTGAGTCAGCGCGAGCACCAAGGCCTTTTTCAAGATCATCATCAGCCTTAGCTGCAGACTCATCAGCACGTCTCGCAAACATACCGCCTGCTGATGGCCGACTACAGCTTGAGTGAATCGCTCTTACCACTGCCGGCACCGCATCAATCACCTGTTCCGCTGCCATGACACCAGCAACCATTAACACCTGATAACCCAAACGTTCTGATGTGAGCCAAAGGGTAGGATCATTCAGCATCTCACCACCGCTTTGATATAGCGATGAAATGGCAGCCGAGGCATATCGATTCACCAGTGCCGCACCGGTAAACAAGGCTGAAGCAATCGCAAGACGTGTGCCGATATTTGCCGCGTTACGCAGCCTGCTTGGTTCAGGCGCAACTTCATCACCATTGTCATCCAGCTCAGTCACACGCGGCGTGCATGGAATGGTAATGTTGCGCATGGGATGTGGCACTTCTGCCAGACGGCGCAAAGCCTGCAATAAAAATTGATCGAAGGCGACAGCCAGCAATAAAGTATAAGGTGAGTGACGCGTCTCATCGCCGATCATCGTATTCATAATGAGTAACGTCATTTCCGCTAAAGCCACGGCATCAACAATACGCATACCGCCGCGCAATAATCCCTGGTACCACTCATCTGAGGGCTTGGCACGATCAAGAAGAAGCTGATTCAACATGTAAAGCCCAAGTGTTGGTGTTGCGATCATTAATGCACGAACCGGTTCCGAAGTAAGATATAAGAGAGCTGTTACCAAAAACTGATTATTCTCAGGGTCTTTCATCGCCGTATCAAAAATATGATCACGCACAACAGAGGTGATGGTTGCAACCATCACAGGTGGAATGGCTGCTACTAATTTCTTGCGCCCTTCTCTGGCTAATCCGACCGCAAAACTGCCTTGACCTTGCTCACGCAAATAAGCAAGAGGATGCTCACCACTACCCAGTGCACGCAATGCATTCAGCGCTTCTTTGGTGCCAATTACAGCAACGGCAGTAAAACCGTAATTTGATTCCGCCATGCCTGCTTGCATAACAATCGCAGTACCAGCGGCAACTGGTGCAACCGTGAACAAAAACTCATTCACTCCACCAAGAATGCGCTGTGCAACATTCAAGCGCGGTAACGCTTGCGGCTCAACAGCGAACAAATCTGCAGGCGGCAAGTCATCACCGTCTTCCAAAAGAACAGCCGTCTCGTCATGTCTTTGTTTCGCGCGAACCAATGCCATACTCACCTCTCCTGGTTTGTCATTATTCTTTTTGTATAAATATGGCGCTGACAGCTCGCCAACATAATTTGGGATTACTAAACCGCAATCAGACGAAAAAAACAATACGTGTGATAAATAAATTTTCATAAGTATTTTTTATACATGCGATTAAAACTTTACCGCAAAAAATAATTATTTTTTCTTCTTTTCTCTTCATCACAAAAAGGTTATATATGTAGATCTCTCCCCCGCGCCTCACAATGAGGCACCGATAGCAGCCCAAGAATTTTTTGTAAGGACGACATAATGGAAGACAATAAAAAGAAAGCACTGACCGCAGCACTTAGTCAGATTGAACGCCAGTTTGGCAAAGGTTCAGTCATGCGCCTCGGTGACGATGCAAGCGACATCCCAGACATTGAAGAAATTTCTACCGGTTCGTTATCACTTGATATCGCACTCGGCATTGGCGGCTTGCCAAAAGGCCGTATTGTAGAAATTTACGGACCAGAATCTTCTGGTAAAACCACACTCACCCTGCAAGTCATTGCTGAATGCCAAAAGAAAGGCGGCACAGCAGCGTTTATCGATGCTGAACACGCACTCGATCCTGGCTATGCAAAGCGTCTCGGCGTGAATGTTGATGATTTATTAATCTCTCAACCAGACACTGGTGAGCAAGCACTTGAAATCGCCGACATGCTGGTGCGTTCAAGCGCAGTCGATGTGGTCATTGTTGACTCCGTTGCCGCACTCACACCCAAAGCAGAAATTGAAGGCGAAATGGGCGATCAACATATGGGCTTACAAGCTCGCTTGATGTCGCAAGCATTGCGCAAATTGACAGCCAATATCAAACGCTCTAATACGCTCGTCATCTTCATCAACCAGATTCGTATGAAAATTGGTATCGTATTCGGTAACCCAGAAACCACTACCGGCGGTAATGCACTTAAATTCTACGCTTCCGTGCGACTTGATATTCGCCGCATCGGCAACGTAAAAGAAGGTGACGAAATCATCGGCAGTGAAACCCGCGTGAAAGTGGTGAAAAATAAAGTGGCACCACCATTCAAGCAAGCTGAATTCGATATTCTTTACAACGAAGGCATTTCACGTGAAAGTGAAATCATCAATCTCGGTGTCGCGCATAACTTCATTGACAAAGCTGGTGCATGGTTTAGCTATAACGGCCAACGCATTGGACAAGGCAAAGATAATTCGCGACAATTCCTCAAAGACAATCCTGCGATCTCACAGGAAATTGAGGCCAGAATACGCCAGGCAACCATTGGAACCAACCTTAAAGCAGTCAAGAAAGACAGCAAAGACCAACAAGGTGAAGAAGCCAAGGAAAGTGTGGCCTGACGATAACGCACTTCTCTGGCAAGGCCATCAACCAGCCTTGCCAGAGAATGATGCAACCTAAGCCACTTGAAATAGACCGCGACAACTCATGCATCCATCTCAAGACGATACCACCACGCTCAATCCTGAAGACCATCGTAAATTACTTGAAAAACTAAAACGACACGCACTATTTTTACTCACGCGCCGTGATCACACGCGCCTCGAGCTCAGCCAAAAGCTAGCCCGCAAAAACTATACCGAAGCCGACATTGATAGTGTTTTAACCACCCTGGAAGAAGCCGGCCTCATCAATACCAGCCGTTTTGCCGAAAGCTACACCCATTACCGCCGCGCCAAAGGCTACGGGCCGCGACGGATTGCCATGGAATTACAGGCAAAAGGTGTCACTGAAGCGATGATTGCAGAACAAGTAAAGATCACCGATAATGCGTGGTTTACTGATATACGCACTATTTGGCGCAAGCACTTCAAAGGCCGGTTACCAGCCGACCACCAGCAGCGCGCCAAACAATTGCGATTTTTATATAACCGGGGATTTACCCAGGATCAAATCAACAGCATCTTTAAAAATACTGATGGGCAAAATGAAGAATACAGTGACTAAAAAAGACCAATTAAGCTTAAGCAGCAATGAAATTCGCAGCCGTTTTTTAGAATATTTCGAAAAACACGGACACACCACCGTCGCCAGCAGCTCACTGGTACCGTCTAACGACCCCACCCTGCTGTTCACTAATGCGGGCATGGTCCAGTTTAAAGATGTTTTTTTAGGGACAGAAGCGCGCCCGTATACTCGCGCCACTTCCTCACAACGCTGCGTACGTGCCGGCGGAAAACATAATGATTTGGAACGCGTTGGCTATACCGCGCGCCACCACACTTTTTTTGAAATGCTGGGAAATTTCAGCTTCGGCGATTACTTTAAGCGCGATGCCATTCAGCTAGCCTGGCGCTTCCTCACCGAAGAAATGCAATTGCCCGCCGAAAAATTATGGGTCACCGTGTTTCAAGATGACCAGGAAGCCGAAGACATTTGGCTGAAAGAAATGAAGATCGATCCCAACCGCTTCAGTCGCTGTGGTGAAGCCGATAATTTCTGGTCGATGGGTCCAACCGGCCCATGCGGACCATGTACCGAAATCTTTTACGATCACGGCGCAGATATCCCTGGCGGCCCCCCGGGCAGCCCGGACGCCGACGGCGACAGATACATTGAAATCTGGAACCTGGTCTTCATGCAGTTCAATCGTGCCGCTGATGGCAGCATGACCGCCCTGCCCAAACCATCCGTCGATACTGGTATGGGATTGGAACGTATTTCAGCCGTTATTCAAGGCGTACATAACAACTACGACACCGACACCTTCCAGCATTTAATTAAAGCCGCCGGCAAACTCACCAGCACCGATAAAGATGCAATCTTCTCTTTGCGTGTCATCGCTGATCACATTCGCTCGTGCAGCTTCTTAATCATTGACGGTGTGACACCATCGAATGAAGGCCGCGGTTATGTATTGCGCCGCATCATTCGCCGCGCGCTACGTCACGGCAATCAACTCGGTCAAACCCAGCCATTCTTTTATCAATTAGTGAAACCGCTGGCCGAAGCCATGGGCGATGCGTATCCAGAATTAATCAGCAAACAAGCGCATATTGAAAAAGTCTTGAAGCAAGAAGAAGAACAGTTCGGCGCAACACTCGAGCAAGGTTTGAAACATTTCGATCAAATCGTCAGCGAATTAAAAGGCGACACCATTCCCGGCGAACTCGTTTTCAAGCTTTACGACACTTATGGCTTCCCGGCGGATTTAACCGCTGACATTGCCCGTGAACGCGATTTGAAAATTGATCTCGATGGTTTTGAAACCGCCATGAACAAACAGCGCGAACGTTCACGCCAATCGAGTCAATTCAACACCGAATACACTGTAGCCCAAGATTCCACGCAATCAACTGAATTTACCGGTCATAAAGATATCGCCGCAGCGAAACAACCAGAAACCGCTAAAGTGATGGCCATGTATCGCGATGGCAAATTTGTTGAAATGCTCAATGCCGGCGAAAAGGCTTCGGTCATTTTAGATCGCACTCCATTCTACGCAGAATCTGGCGGCCAGGTTGGTGATCAGGGTATTTTGCGTATCAACCAGGACACCTTCTTCAAAGTATTAGACACCATCAAGCAAGGCCAGATGCACATGCATTTGGGCAAGCTGGAAAAAGGCAAACTTGCGATTAACGATGAAGTCATTGCCGAGATCGACGCGAAACGTCGTGCCGCCACCATGTTAAATCATACCGCGACGCACATCTTGCACATGGTCTTAAAAGAAGTATTGGGCAGTCACGCCATGCAAAAAGGCTCGCTGGTTGACCCTGATCGTCTGCGTTTTGACTTCACTCATTCAGCACCCATGACTGAAAAAGAATTGCTGCTGGTTGAACAACGCGTCAATGAAGAAATTCGCTCGAATCACACCGCTAAAGTAGAAGTGAAAACACCAGAAGAAGCGATCAAAGCTGGTGCTGTTGCCTTATTCGGTGAGAAATACGGCAGCAAAGTTCGCGTCGTTCATTTCGGCGGCTCAGTAGAATTATGCGGCGGCACACACGCCGAACACACTGGTGATATCGGTATTTTCAAAATCACTTCCGAGTCTGGCGTTGCGGCTGGCATCCGCCGTATTGAAGCGGTTACTGGCGAAGGCGCGCTGCGTTACATCGAAAAGCGTGAAGAGGAATACAAGAAAAGCCAGGCAAAATCTGATGAAAAAATTCTTTTGCTGGAAAAAGAAGTCGAAGCACTGAAAGACAAGCTCGCCAGTGCATTCAGTCGTGATCTTGCTACGCAAGCAAAAATCATTGGCGGCATTAAAGTATTGTCCACAGAAGTAAACGGTCTCGACGGCAAAGCTCTGCGCAGCGCCATGGACCATCTCAAGCAGCAGCTTGGCAGCGCCATCATCGTGCTTGCCATCGTCAAAGCAGATAAAGCTGGTGTTGTTTGCGGGGTCACCAACGATCTGGTTGATCGCTTTAATGCACGTGACATCATTAATCAAGTTGCTGTACAAATCGGCGGTAAAGGCGGCGGACGCGCTGATCTCGCAGAAGCTGGTGGCAACAAGCCAGAAGCACTGGCAAAGGCATTAGAGTCTGTTTACACTTATGTGGAAGAAAATAAGTCCCGCGCCCATTAAACTTTAAGGCAGCAAGCTGATGACGGTGATCGTACAGAAATTTGGTGGCAGCTCAGTCGGGACTCTCGACCGTATTACGCATGTTGCAAATAAAATTATTGCCGCGAGACAACAAGGTAATGATGTTGTCGTGGTGGTGTCCGCCATGTACGGCGAGACCGATCGTCTCATCAGACTCGCCAATGCACTCACACATTTTCCTGATCCACGTGAATTTGACGCACTCATCTCCACCGGTGAACAAGTTTCCATGGCATTACTCGGCATCGCTCTCAACGCCAGCAACTGCCCGGCGCGCTCGTTTACCGGTCCGCAGATTGGCATCCTGACAGACAATGTGCACGGCAAGGCACGCATTCTGGATGTTAAAACTGATGTCATCAAGCGAGAGTTAGCAGCTGGGCGCGTTGTCATCGTTGCCGGCTTTCAAGGCGTTAACGAATTCAATGACATTACCACACTCGGCCGCGGCGGCTCAGACACCACAGCAGTCGCCATCGCCATTGCCTTACAGGCGCAAGAATGCCAGATCTACACCGACGTCGACGGTGTCTACACCACCGACCCGCACCTCTTCCCGGAAGCGCGCCTCATGCGTGATATTTCCTTTGAAGAAATGCTGGAAATGGCTAGCCTCGGCGCTAAAGTTTTACAGATTCGTTCCGTGGAACTCGCCAGCAAATACAATATGCCGATTCGCGTCTTGTCGACGTTTGCCGACGGCCCCGGCACTCTCGTCACCTTTGAGGACAAACTCATGCAGAAAAAACGACTGGTTTCAGGTATTGCCTTTAGCCGCGAAGAAGCGATCATCTCTCTCTCCGGCATTCCACGCCAGATTGGCACCGAAGGGCGCATCGTTGATAAAATCAGTTGCGCCAACATTGAAATCGACATGATTGCACAGAACACCACCGCGCAAGACACCATCGACTTCACCTTCACCGTACAGCGCCGCGAATACACCAAAGCCCTGCAAGTCGTCGAAGAGCTCGCTAAAGAATTAGGCGGCGCGATTGAAATCAAAACCAATGCCAAGGTAGCAAAACTGTCTCTGGTCGGCATTGGCATGCGCTCTCACTCAGGCGTTGCCAGTACCATGTTCAAGGCACTAGGCGCAGCAGCCATCAATATTCAAATGATCACCACCTCTGAAATCAAAATCTCGGTTGTCGTCGATGAAACCCAGCTCGAAGCCGGTGTCCGCGCCGTGCATGCTGCGTTTGAATTAGACAAACAGGAATCATCGGTCGAACAGGTCGTCGAATAAATAGTCTGTCGTCGAAACGCCCGACTTTTTGTTTGTTTTTTGATCACCCCGTGTCGGCGGCAGTACAATTTTTACAATTTTCATATATAACAATAAGATGACTCAGACGAAGCGAGATAGCCGCGCTCGATTTTCTGCCAACTCATTTTTTTTACACGGTAGCCGCTGAAAGATATATAAAAAAACAAAAATCTTGTTTGCAGAATAGAGTTTTATTGTTTACTATTGCACACCTTGAAAGCCATGCTCTTTGGCTAAGTCTGGGTAAGTAAACAGAAAAAAGATATAAAAGCCCGATTTAGAACCTAAGACTGGTAAAATATAAATATACGCCCCTAGGTTTGAGGCTACAAATGTATGCCTGATAAGGGACGAACGAGGCGGTGGTTAGAATGAACAAGGCAGTTTCATAAAAGGAGAAGGACAATGCTCATATTAACAAGACGTGTGGGTGAAACAATTGTTATCGGTGACGATGTCATCATAACCGTGCTTGGTATTAAAGGTAACCAAGTGC
>CAZWPD010000061.1:0-11524 GCA_964636145.1 uncultured Coxiellaceae bacterium | reverse complement strand
CGCTGTGAAAGCTAAGCCGATCTTAAGATAACGAGTGTTTCGATAGGTTTAGATGTTTCCGGGTCATCAACGCCAGTGTATTTGTAATTACAACGTATCGACTTGCCTTCTTTGGAGCCGTAGCTGCCATCAATTTCGGCAGGGCTGATGGTCTTGATGTTTTTACTGTTGTCGGCAAGGATGGGCGAAATAATTAATAGGCATACTGTCTTACCTTTCTTCTGGAGTTGCTTGGCTTTTTTCGCCGAGTCAAAGATTTCCGGTTTTGGTGTGCCTACCGGACAAGATGTATCAATCGTGCTATTCATAAAGGTAGTGCCATTTAGTGATGCTGAAAAAGTAGCGGTAATATAACCAATTTTAGCGAATGCATCAGGAGCTGGTGTGCCAGGTTCAAATCCAATGCTCTCAGCTGGCGGGCAATTAACTGCTGCCTCTTCAATAGTTTTAAATTGTTGAGCGTTTGAGTTAGCAGCTTGCTTCGTCGTGGCAAAGCTAGTGGTCATCAGTGCGGTAGAGAGTATGGCGGCTATAAAATACTTCATTAAGTGTCGTCTCCGTTATATGTTGCAATTCATATCGTATACAAACGATTTGCATTTGTCACTTAGCTATGACTCGTCTCGCGTTCGTGTACGGCCATCACTGAAGGGCGCTTGGCAATGAGAGCAGCATAACGATTCAGTGCCGTATATTTTTCGGTTGGCAGTGAAACAGCTGGTGCCCATTGATAAACCGTGAAGAGGTAGCAATCAGCAATCGTGAATCGTTCTGATGCTAGATAAGTTCTATTCTGCAAATGTGCATCGATGATGGTGAGATATTTATCGATGCTGGCAAACGCCCATTTTTTGATATCAGCTTGTGTCTCTGGATTCTTGGAAATGTGATTAAGAGCGAATAATGGCGAGAACGATTTATGTAAATCAGTCGCAACCAGTGATAGCCATTTCATGATCTCGGCGCGTTCAATGCTGCCAGTTTTTTCAATTAAGCCTGCTTCAGGTTTTTGATCAGCGATATATTCGAGAATGGCAATATTCTGAGTCAGAATTTTATGATGGTCGAGTTCCAGTGCGGGTACAGCGCCAAGTGGGTTCACGCGTAGAAAATCTTTCTTGACCTGTTCCTCGGCATGGCGGCCAACGTAAACTAATTCAAACGGAATTTTTGTCTCTTCGAGGGCGATATGACAGCTCATGCAACACGCGCCAGGTGAAAAATATAATTTCATAAAAGATCCTTTTAATGCTGGAGAGTTTCATTGATGTCTGAATGATATATAAGAGGACATGTCTGGTCTAGTAGCGATGACCCGGGTTGTCGTCTACGACCCCGGGTTCTCATGTTAATGATGTGCTATTTATGTGACTGGATTGCCATATTGGTTCGGGCCATCGGTGCCTTCAGTGACCATCCAGTACAGTAGGACAAAAACGCCGATCACGGGAAAAAATATGATTAAATACCACCAGCCACTGTGATCGAGATCGTGAAGTCGCCTGACCGTTACGGCAAGTACCGGTAATAGCATAGCGAGGCCGGCAATGGCAAAAACGTCTTGGCTGATGGCGGCAGCAGCGGTCTGTACAATAGCGTTAAATAAGATGAACCACCAGTATTCGGAACGTGTTGCTCTACCGTTGAATGTTGCGTATTTGGTGAAGCAGGTTTTAATTGCGGTGAAATAATTCATGTGCATTTCCTTGTCGTTAGACTGTCTATGATGCTAGCAGTAATTGCCAGGCACGGCAACAAAGGTGCTTGGTCTCCGGGCTTGACTCATGCGATGTATATCATCAAGATGCTCGCTTAATAATCCTCAATGATTAAGGTTTGATTATGCAAAGGAATGGCAAGGAGACCTTGCAAGATGCTACTGACGACGACAGTCTGTCGCGCATCAAGAAATTGCTGGAACACTCTAGTGAAAAAGAGATCATCGAGGCGCTGAGCGGTGATAACTCGGGTACAAGTTATAGCAAAAGTGAACTGGTTTACGCGATTGAAAACTTACAGGTAAGCAAGACCATTCGAACGATAGCATACTATGGGTTAATTCAGTACGGAGATCTGGAAACCCTACAGCGTTTGTCAACCTTGATCGATTTTAATTATATAGATAAATTTGGTAACGATGCGTTCAGGAGTGCAGTTGCCTTTCGGCGTCTTGATGTCGTTAAGTGGCTGGCTGCTGAAGTCCCACAATTTATCAATATCAGTCCAGAGCGTCGTATTGAAATTATTTTACTTGCCATCACTAATAATAATGATAAGTGTTTGGAGCTTTTTTCAAAAGCGGTTGCAGACGGTGGATTTGGCTGGGATTTAAATGTTAAACACAAGAATGGCTACACTCCGGTAAGAATGGCTTTGCAGTCTGAAAATAACTGGTTGGCAATCAAACTGGTTGCAGGTCGAAACGAGGGTGGATACGGGCTGCCGCTGCAAAAAAGCGATTTTCGTAAGATACTTTCGAAGCAACAATTTCCTATGTTTCCGAGAGATGTGTATCTTTATCTAAGGAAAAAGCCGGACAAACCTAACAAGCCAGGCAGGAAAATTTCATCTGTCGCGCTGACAAATTCCAAGACCGGCAAGCTTGAAACATATGAGCCAGTGCGACAATTGGGTATGGGTGGCCACGGTAAAGTGCGGTTGTTTGCGAGTGCCACTGATAACAGCCGACTAATCGCTATTAAGCAATGTCGGTTGGATAATCAACCAGCGTTGTCAGGTTATGGAATAGTTGATACTGCAACAACAGCGAAACGCGAACTTGAGTTTATGCATAGGATGTATCCAGAACAGCAACCATATTTCATCAAGCATTATCTCAATCACGATGGCAAATACGATTATCGCATGGTGATGCCATATCTGGCTGGAGAAGATATTATGTACCTCATCTTTAATATTACCTCAGCCAACGATTTAGCTAAACTGCTCTTGGCGGTTGCCGAAGAGATACAGCGCATGCATGAGCTCGACATCGTCCATGGCGATATAAAAATGGCGAATATCTTGGTGGATGCGCAACTCGGTAATGATATTGCCACTGCAGTTTTCAAGGTTAAAATTATCGATTACGGCTCTAGCCAAACAGCAGGTGAGGCTGTGGAATTGTTCAACGATAAACGCGATTATCTCGCGCCGGAACGTTATACGAAAACAAATGAAGAAATATATGCTAATACCAATCAGGATGTTTATAGTTTTGCGGTTTTAGTAACGCAAGCGCTTAAAATTTTTGAGATAAAGAATCCAAAGCAGAAAGAATTATTAACCAAGAAACATCCTTCTCTTGGTAAATTTTCTGTAAACGGCATCAATTCTATTCCTGAAAACAGAACAAATTTGCGTGATTTCATCCAGACTCTGAAATCTGAATTGCATGATCAATTGATTAAAGACGCACTTTATTTAAAGCTTGAAGTAGATGCGGGTGTTAGTAGTAATAAATTTAAGCATAATTAGTGATGCTCAGATACGTCATTGCGAGCCACGCCCTGCAAAAAAACTAGGGCTCGCAATGAGGATTTGCGCAACAATGCCGTCATACTAAGGTATCTATCTGATATTTAGCTGTATTTGCGCGCGGAAATACCTCAATTTATCTCTTATAATAAAGGATAAGAATAAATTAAGTCACCTTAGTGTAGGCGAGGACACATGAGCAACGTGACCACTGCGACAAGAGTAATTGGCATTTCCTTGATAATGCTTTTAGTGATGGCAGAACGTGCTCATGCCAGCTATGTGATATACGATCAAGCCATCAATTCAAACGCTATTGGATCTGTCCCTGAGCAAGAGTCAGGTTTTTATTATTCCGACAGTCATGGTAATTCTATCAGCGTTACCAAAACCAGAAATATTCCTGCGGTCATCAATCAGTATCCCACCGCTGTTTGGGTTGGTGGTGTTGAAAATCGTCTACCAGTCAACGCAATTATTCTTGAATATGTGAATGGATCTCCGGTGTACCATTGTCGTGTAATTGAAGGTAAACAGATATTGTATGGAAAGTTGTATCCAGATCAGGGTTGCGTGATTTCTGATGGTTCCATGCAAGCATTTACATCATACGAAATCTTAGTCAGATAACTTAATTATATTTATTTCATTTGCCACCATATCCTAGCGGGCTGCCAAGACCTGTAGTGAAGTCATATCCACGTAATGCCGGATAGCCATTATTGCCGCTAGTGATATCGTGCCAATATGAGTGATAATTTTTGATGGCGTTGCCATATATATAAGACAGTTCATCAAATGAGTTCGTTGCGGGATGGTTGGCGACATTCAAGATGCCAGATAACGCGGGAGCTGCAATACTCGTGCCACCATCTTGAAACCAGCCGGCTGGTGAGTGGTGAGTTGAGTATACGCATACGCCTGTCTTTGGATCAGCATTAAAAGAAATATCCGGCGTGCCGCGTGTATTGCCTACGATGCGCATCACCGAATTTTGATAAGTAGGGCGAGATTCATAAAGACTGGGGCCGCCACTGCCGCCGCTTTTGTTGCCTGATCCAGATTTGAGATTGGTACTCCATGCGGTTTCATTGAGAAAATTACCTTGTGAGTCGCGATTAATGCTGGTGCCGCCAGCAGAGATCACGTAAGGAGAGGCACTGGGATAGTATGCTGGTGCTGAGTAATCGCCTGCACTGCCAACATAAATGACATTATTATGTGCCTGAAAATAAGCATCGTATCCCGTTTCTTGGGGAAATTCAGCCGTGCTCCAGCTCATGGAGACCATTCCGCCTCCAGCTGCTGCGACTGCATTTGCAGCGTAGCAAACAGCGTAGAGCTTATCCCAGATATTATCGCTAGGCGCTTCCACCATAATAATAGCCGCATTTGGTGCCATGGCGTGTACCCATTGGGTGTCGGCTACGTGCTCATCACACGGATTATTGGAAGATGTGATGGCACTGGTGCAATTAGTTGGCGGTGAGCCGCTGACTGGCAGTAAGCTGCTGCACGCTGTTGCGAGTGGCAAGTTCGAGGGCGCGGCCGGTGAATAGATAATTTGGATGGTAGTTGCTGGCAAATTGAATTGTGAGGAGAAGGTATCAAGATCGTGCTGAGTCTTCTCATTATCGAGTGCCTCTACCACGGCGATAGCGCCGTGACCGCCGCTAGGATTAATCGTCGTGGCGGCGATCGGGCAGCCAGGCACTGATGGCGTTAAACCGTAAACACAGGCGATTGAAGCCGGCGTTTCGCAGGTGCTTGGTGGTGCGTCTGCGCTAGCAACTGTCATATAAAAAAGTGAGAGGGTCAAAGTCGCGAGTGTGCGAGTACGCATGTTTGCCGCCAGTCCATGGATGGGTTTTTAAGTGTTGCAGGCTTCTAATTTAGCGTCAAGAATCGACATTATCTGGCCAAATTATGACCGGAAATGATTTTTGAAAAAACTGATCAAATTATATATACTCTCGCGAAAATATAATTATAAAGAAATATACGAGGGTAGGGTTGTGCAGAGTCATTCATCTATGGCTGAGGCGCGCAGTATTGCCGCTATTGGTCTTGGTCCGGTTGGTCTTGCGTCTGTTATCGAAGCTGTTCGCCACGATAGTAAAAAACGTAAAATTATTGCCTTCACTAACCGTTCGGAATATACGCGCCGACAAGTTCTGAAAATTGATCTAGATGATTTGCATTATCTGCAGAAACTGGTTGGCGAAGAAAAAATTAAAGAATTATACCAGCAGAAAAAAATCATTCCCGACTACGACAGAATGCGCGGGCATGAAGTCGTTAGTTTTCAGACCAAAGAAATTGAGGAATTACTGTTCGCCAAGGTCAAGAGCTATGTGCGAAGAGGACTTGTCGAGCTGATTGATATAAGTACTGATCCGAAAAGTAGTATCAAAACAGTCGATAAACACGCCCATCAACTACTGTTGAAAAACGGCAGGAAAATTTCTTTTGATCTAATCGTTGAAGCTGACGGTGCGAAGCATGAGTTAGCCAACGTGTTGCAAAAAATACAAGCGGCACCTATTGAATTTTATCCTGCCCAACACCCACAATTTCATAAACTCCATGCGGTCATTAATTTCAAGCTGCCACGAGGCACAGATATCGCTGACAAATATCGCGCGAATCTTCCAGGCGGCGAAGATGTCATCGCTATTGACCGTGTTCCGACCAAGGTCGATCGGCATGTCATGGCGAGATTAAAACAGTTAGGCTGGACGCATCACTCAATGCCAGAAGTCCGGATTTTCAGCAATCGGGATACCTTATACGTTGGTTGCGAATGCTCGAATAAAATGAGTGCGACACCTGAAAGCCGCGAAGAATGGGTGCGGGCAGTGCTGCGAAGTTATTTATCGCTTGCAGATATCAAAGCACTATCGGTGCATAAAGATAAACGCTCGATGCCTGAAAATTATCTATTAAATATTGAATTGGACGAGGCTAGCCAACCAGTATACAAATTCCCGAAACGATTGTCAGACTCATTCGAGCACCTGCGCTCGGCTTATTTAATCTTGATGGGCGATGCTTTACGTAAAACGCACTACCACACTGGTAGCGGTGCGCTGACTGGGTTGCGTGAAGCCAAAGCATTCGGTGATTTTCTCCGCAGCAAACAAAATAAGACTGATATGGAGAAATATATTTCCGCCGTGAATGAGCTAAGAGATATGAATCGGCAACGCGTGAATGATTATTTGCGTATGCGCAGGATGCGCGAGGAAAATAATACGCCGCAGGCAGATCTGAAAGCTCGGCGTAAAAAGAAACATCGTGGGAGCAGCGCTGCGAAAGAAGTACAGTCTAACCTTCAAAAGCCAGTGAGAAGGACGGCGCAAGAAGAGCTCGACGATGCCTATCGTGCGCTTCATATTGAGAGAAATCCACTTTATGTTTGTGATGCAAAAGATGTCCTAACCAGGTTTGAGCGTCAATATGCTGGAAACATTGCTACAGGTTTGATTGCAAACACTGACCATCAGGAATTTCTTGCTGCGATGATTCGCGCTGATCTGGAGAGTCGTGTGTTAAAAGTGAAAACTACTTATTTAAGTGACTTCACTACGTCCATGCCTCAAAGCGAAACTGCTTTGCACGGTTCTAAAAATAATATCAAGTTGGCTTTTGTCACCGATGATAGGAATGGTAAATCTGGATTAAGTTCAGTTAAAACTTATCATTTTCATCTTTTTGATGTGCATGACAGTGGCAAACTCTTTAATTTAAAATCTTGGAAAATTTCAATCACGGCAGATGGCAAATGTAGATTGATTATCGCTGCAGACGCTGGCGATTTGTATATGCATATTCGCGCCAAATTTGGGTGGGTCATGAATAACCTGAGTCGTGATATTGGCGGGGAAGCGTCGTCGTTGTCGAATCATTATAGTAGTACTGGCGAGGCAGATTTCAATTCTCTTCGTGATTATAATCTGATACGCCGAATCATACATCCAAATAATCAGTGGGATAATTTCGAAATGGATGACCGGCAACTCGCACAAGTTTGCAGCCTGATTCATTATTTTTTTTGCAGTAATCCTTCGTTATCTGTATATGATTTACTGGCAGTGATGAAAGCTAAAATTGAAAAACGAAAATCGCGCAGTGAGCAACAGAAGTGGCAGGGTTTATTCGGGTTCTTTGCAAACATCAACCGAGTAATAGCAGATGCGCGAGATGAGTTGTTTGATACGGTTGATGTGAAGCGGTCACACACTTAATCGCAGTGTAGCAGGATTGACCGGTTGGCCTCGTCACTATATTGTGAATGCTTGAATCGACACATTAATAAAATTAAGGGGCGCCATGAAAGGGATTTCGATACTCATATTGTGTGTCATGCTGGCTGTGACTGTTACTGGCTGTTCGCCGCACACTGACAACCAGAGATTTATATACAATCCAAATTTGTAATCGCCTATCCTTATGATTTTATATGTTTTTTTAGGCTCTGAAGTTTCCCCGAGCCTTCGATGAGTATTTATTTACAATATGCCCCCAAATGCGTAGTATTTATTCATAATAACGAGAGAGGTTCACACATGAAAAAGCGTTTTGGTTTGGCACTATCAGGTTTGTTGTTACTGTCCGGCAGCGTGTTGGCTGCGAATGGCGCGGTTGAATTAGATGGTGGTTCGGCAAAGCCCCATGCATTGGTCACAATTAAGATGGATGCACTGGCCAGTGATACTTCTTACTACTTGGAATGTAGAATCGTTAGCGATCGTTTTTCAGGTAAAGGTCATTCAGATCTTAATGTCACTAGTCAGGGTGATTTCCATGTTAGGGTTAATGGCATTGATACCGCCACGACTGATGGAGCAGCAAAAATTCTGTTCCCATTGAACCCTCTGATCGCCTCAGGCGTTCGCAAAGGCAATGTCATTAAGGTGCGTAATCTAGATAATTACGACACGATTACTGTTCAAGGTTGCGTTGCCTCACCAATCGGCGGCTAACCAACAGTTATGCAAATCCCGGTTGCGGTCACGCAGCCGGGATTTTTTTTGCGTTAAAATTTTGTATCCATGTAGAATGATATTCATTCGGCAATCAATGGAGTGAAATTGTGGCGACAACCTTCGGATTTTTGTTATTTCATGATGTTGAAGAGCTCGACGTCGCCGGGCCGTGGGAAGTCATTTCAGTCTGGAGTAAAAACTTCGGCGGACCGGATAAAATCTTAACTGTCAGTGAGAACGGCGGGGCGATTAATTGTGCCAGGGGTTTGAAGATTTTCTCTGAATTTGATTTTGCTAACTGTCCGCCGCTGGATTATCTGCTAGTGCCAGGTGGCTGGGGCGAACGTTCTGAATCAAGCAACCCTGTGCTCACCAGATTTATTCGCGAAGCAGCTAGGAATTGTCAGGCAGTATTGTCTGTCTGTACCGGCGCTTTGCTGTTGCAAGCAGCTGGTTTGTTAGATGGCAAAAAAGCGACGACGCATTGCATGTCGCTCCAGCGTTTGCGAGCGTTTGAGAAAACCACAGTTGTTGAAGAGCGCTGGGTGAGAGATGGAAAGATCTGGACGGCAGCAGGCGTGACATCAGGTATTGATTTAGCCTTGGCATTTATCGCCGCGACGGCAGGCGAAGAGCTTGCTGGCAAGATTCAATTTTATCTCGAATATTATCCAACGATTAAGCGCTACGGTGATGCGCATCTTTGCAGTGAAGCGCCTAAGTATCTTTCGAGTGAAAATTAATGCTATATTCTCGATAGATATTGACAGGATCGGACGTTGTTCCGTAAATCGTCATTGCGAGGCCGCATTTTGGCCGACGCAATCCAGGAAAGACTCAAAGTTGCATGCGCAATATTTTCTGGATTGCTTCGTCGCACAAAACGCTCCTCGGAATGACGAATCTGCGCGACAACGCCACAGGATCGCCATCAAGGACAGGAGATTGTATGCAGATAAAGTCATTTATATTATTAGGTTTCGTGCTCGTAGCATTGCAGGCTTGCACACCATCAGCAACGACACCAGAGTTGCCGCCTATTCAAACCGCTCCCACTGAATCGCCTGCGCAAGCTGCTATTGGCAATAGTCAGGTATTCGATCAGGAAATGTCGGCTGCTGCCAGCTCGACACCAGCAAAAGCTAGTGGTCAGTAATTTAACCTTCTTGGCTCCGTTTACACTGAGATGACAGGATTGTCATCTCAGTGTCATCACACCGTCATTACTGCTCCTTATAATCGCAATGACTAACATCAATATAAAAAATAAAGTGGAGGCATTATGCCGCATCATCATCACTCACATCGTGCGGGCGGATCTTCATTATTTGGTGGGATATTAGTCGGCAGCTTTATTGGTGGCTGGTATCTCGGGCTTGCACTCGGAATGACGGGAGTATTGGCGTGTGTGACAGGCACTGCAATCATTTTTGGCGGTTTGATCGCTCTCGCTGCTGTTAGTGTTGGCATCTTTTCTCTGGTTCAGTTTTGTCGGAATCGTGTTCATGCCCGGGCAGCTGCACGGGTCACGCACGAACCTGTTCCCGCTTTGGGGCATACCCAACATATCACGCGGCGATTGAGCGAGGGCGCAGCACCTGTGGATCAATCTGTTTATACGCGTCCACCTGTGCCGCAGGTATCGTATTCGCCATTATATCAGCAGCCGAGTGCGCCACCCGCACCAACTGAAAAACCGCTTTATCCTGAATATAAGACTTACGCCTATGGGAATTAGGCTGCCAATCCCGAGACTATGTGTGCTTTAATCGACTGACCGCTTTGTGTATAATGTGCGCAAATAACAAAAAACGAGTCAGCGGTAATGCCAGAATTTGATAATAAAAACAATAATTTATGCCTGATCTTGCTAGCCGTCTCGGCGATTATCTTGTTCGTGCTTTCATCACCAGTCTCGGCCGTAACTCCGCCTGCCGATGGCGCGCCCATGCCTGCCAAGGTGTTGCTGCAACAGCATGAAGTGGAAGTCGTCGCCTCTCCGCGCGGTACCTTAATTGCTGGCTGGACAGATGACGTCGACCCGCAAGCAGGCGGCCCGCTGGGCTGGCGTTGCAGTGTGAGCGTCAGCACGGATCACGGTAAATCATGGTCGACACCGATCGTTTATAAAAATGTTGATTACGCTTTATCTGGCAATACCACGGTTGCGGCTGACGCCAGCGGTAATCTTTATGCCGTGTGCATGTCTGTTACGAGTGACGACAGTGATCCTGATCACTTTGGTAAGAATTCCAAAGGCGTGTTGGAAATCAGCAAATCTAAAGATAATGGTGCGCACTGGTCGCCGTGGCAGACCGTAACTGCAAAACAAGATGGTTATATTCCCGATCGTCCGAAATTAATTGCCTATGATAATGAGCGCCTCAATCTTGTTTATACCTTGTTGGATGATGCTGGTGATAGTCCGCATCCGATTATGCATCTGTCATCGAAAAATGGCGGCGAGTCATGGTCGCCTGAAGAAAAATTATCACCGGCATTTACTGGAGATACTCCCGGCGATCAGGGCGCGAAATTAGTGAGAGATCATCAGGGAAGAATATTGGCATCATGGGGCAGAGAAGGTGTGTGGGGACAAGGTGGTTCATCATCACTATATTTTGCCATCAGTAATGATGGCGAACATTTTACTGCGCCTGTAAAAATTAATGATCAAGCCATTGTTGATGGGCCGGCGTGCACAGAAATGGCTATCGACTCAAGCGGAAAAAATATTTTAATATCCCGACATATTGGCCACATGTTCCATCAAATTGATTTGGTGCAAAGCAGCGATGGCGGTAAAACCTGGAAATGGCTAAAACCAGTTTCAGCAAATGGTATCAATGAAGCGTTTGTGTTTGATAACAAAGACCAACTGCATCTCATGTGGACGGAGCGTAACAAACAGCATTTTGATACGCGTTACGCAACATCGTCTGATGCTGGCCTCACGTTTACACCTTCAGTATCACTCGCAGGGGGTGGTTATGAAACGCGTTTTCGTGAGGAAAATAACGATGATTTTTTGATGTTGAATAATGAGATTGGATCGTACG
>CAZWPD010000060.1:7816-12797 GCA_964636145.1 uncultured Coxiellaceae bacterium | reverse complement strand
TCAATTACGCCAACTCGCTTACCAAGACTATTTGCAGTTACCGCTGAAACCATTCCGGCAATTCCGGCACCGATTACAATGAGATCATATTGATACTTCATTATGGTCCTCTAAATCGTTATCTTTTCGGTTTAAGACGTCGAGAAGCGAAATGATACTGAACTCCAATTACTCACCTTATTGATTTCATTGTGCTATGTTTTATAATACCTTCGCGAGATCGCATTATACATCCTAAAGCTTCTTACGGACGCCGGGGGAAAGCTTTTTTATGAAACTTTCCGCCGGTTGTTTTTTTGAGGTGATAGAGGAGGATTCCCTAAATGGAGTTGGACAACAAACCCGGAGCCGTATCCATAGAAGGAGGGAACGGCTCAAAGGGTTTACGATTGAGTTATGTTTCCGGAACCAGTGACAAGCCCCTAATCGGCAAGACAATAGGTGACATGTTCGATTTAACCACGGCACGTTTTCCTGATAACGATGCCCTCATTGTTCGACATCAACATATTCGACTCACATACAGAGAGCTTCAATCACGGATTAATGAGTTTGCCAAAGGACTCATTAAACTTGGCATCAAAAAGGGCGACCGAGTGGGTATCTGGTCGGCGAATAACTACGAATGGTGCGTCACACAGTTCGCAACTGCCAAGATCGGGGCCATCCTCGTCAATATCAATCCGGCATACCGGCTGCATGAACTGGACTACTGTTTGCGGCAATCCGGATGTGCCGCACTCATCATTTCCCCTGAATTCAAATCGTCAAATTATGTACAGATGATGCATGAGCTTTGTCCTCAATTGCTCAATTCGGAACCTGATCAAATCAAAATACCTTTTCTCCCGGAATTGCGAGCGGTCATCCGTATGGGCGATACGCCTTCTTCCGGCATGTACAATTGGCGCCGGATCGTGAGTCTGGGTGGCGAAATCTCCGACGCTAAATTAGCGGAACGACAAAGAGATTTGGAATTCGATGAGCCTATAAACATCCAGTATACCAGCGGGACAACCGGCTTTCCCAAAGGGGCCACTCTGAGCCACCACAATATCCTTAACAACGGTTTTTTTGTGGCATCGCTTCAGAAAATCACCGACAAGGATCGAGTATGCATTCCTGTTCCACTTTACCATTGTTTCGGCATGGTGATGGGCAACCTGGGATGCATTACGCATGGGGCTACAATGGTCTACCCATCCGAGGGGTTCGATCCTTACCAAGTACTCGCAGCGGTTCAGGAAGAAAAATGCACGGCATTATACGGTGTTCCCACGATGTTCATTGCTGAACTGGAACACCCGGAATTTGCAAACTTCGATTTATCCAGCTTGCGAACCGGTATCATGGCAGGCTCACCGTGTCCAATCGAAGTCATGAAAAAAGTGAATACGTTGATGAACATGCGCGAAGTTGAAATCTGCTATGGAATGACCGAAACAAGCCCCGTCAGTTTTCAAACCCGAGTTGATGCTCCGATCGAAAAACGCGTCTCTACCGTAGGCTCCGTTCATCCACATATAGAAGTAAAAATCCTAGACCCGCTTTCCGGCAAGATTGTTCCAATCGGCGAATCAGGTGAGCTTTGCACGAGAGGCTACAGCGTAATGGTAGGCTACTGGGACAACATTGAAGCAACCCAGACGGCCATTGATTCAGCAGGTTGGATGCATTCCGGCGATCTTGCCAGAATGGATGAGGACGGATACGTAAATATAGTCGGACGCATCAAAGATATGATAATTCGGGGCGGCGAAAACATCTATCCGAGGGAAATTGAAGAGTTTCTCTATCAACATCCTAACATTCTCGATGTGCAAGTAATTGGTGTTCCGGACGTTAAGTATGGCGAAGAAATTATGGCTTGGGTCAAACTCAAACCTGGACGAACTACAACAGTGGATGAATTGAAACAATTTTGCAAAGGCCGAATAGCGCATTACAAAATCCCTCGGTATTTCAAGTTTACGGATGATTTCCCAATGACCGTATCGGGGAAAGTTCAGAAGTTCATCATGCGCGAAAAGTCCATACGTGAACTGAACTTGGTAGAAGAAAAGACCGCTTAGTTAGTTCACTAAAGCTCAATCCTCGGAGTTACTTTTCCCATCAACTGCACGAAGAATGGTTGACTCCACGCAGCCATTCTTCAGCTTCATTTACAATCGATACTGTTACGTCATCTTTGCGCCAAATACCGTCAACGCATAGCCTCTGCCTGCTGGCGCGGGTTTATTCTGCGACTTCTCAGAAACATAATTCGAGAAGGAATCTGGTAAGATGATCTAACGATGGATTCTCATCAGAATCGAACTCCGGATTCTGAGTTCCGATTTCATCGGCATGATCCGTTCGATTCACCCGAATTTCACAAGTGTATATTTGTTGACCTGATATCTCCTTTTGTTCAGGCGACAGGAGGATGAAATGCCTACTTGGTTGAACGAATACAAAGATAAATGTGTGACTCCGGCTCAAGCAGCTGAAAAAGTACGCAACGGTGACAGAGTCTTTCTGGGCAGTATGTGCTCGGAACCGAAATTGATAATCAAAGCGCTGGAAGCTTCCTATGCACAGGACGTTGAAATTATACAATTTATTAGCGGCTCCGAGGCCAAGAGGCTGACTTCCGACGAGAGCGGAAGATTCCGCATGCGAACCTTTTTCCTGGGGAGTGCCGCAAATTCTCAAAAGATGGCTGAATTCGACTATATTCCACTCTTCCATTCACAAATTCCACTTTTCTTCAGAAATCGGCGCATACCGATTGATGTTGCAATAATCCAAGTTTCTGAACCGGATCGATTCGGCAGATTCAGCCTCGGGATTTCAGTAGACGTATCACTTGCGGCAATCGATTCAGCCAGAACAGTCATTGCTCAAGTGAACAGATTTATGCCCCGAACTTCCGGCGACACGTTCATCACAGTTGATAAAGTGACCCACTTCGTTGAAGCCGATGAACCTCTCGGTGAATTACCTGAAGAACCTTTGGGCGAAATGGAACAGACCATCAGCGCTTATTGCAGTGAACTAATTGATGACGGCTGTATTCTTCAATTCGGTTTCGCCGGTATTTCACGTGGCCTCATGGACTTTCTCAATGATCATAAAAATCTCGGCATCCACACGGAAATATTCACGGATCCTTTGATAGAGCTGATCGAAGCGGGAGTTGTCGACAACAGTACCAAAAAACTGTTTCGCGGGAAATCGCTGGCAACGTCCTGCATGGGAACACGAAAGCTGTACGATTACGTTCATGAAAATTCGCTTTTGGAGCTCTATCCCTCGGATACCGTCATGGATCCTGCCTTCATAGCTTCCAATGAAAAAGTCGTAGCCGTCAATCTGGCAATGCAGGTAGATCTACGTGGACAGATTCGACAGGGAATACCTACCTGGACTGCCTTCGAAGGCTCAGGCGGCGATACCGATTTTATGAGAGGCGCCGGAATGTCTAAGGGCGGGAGGTCAATTATTTGTCTCCGTTCGACATCCCTAAAATCCGGCAATTCCACTATCGTGCCCAGCTTCGGTCCCGGTTCCGCAGTGATTATGAACCGTGGCGATGCAAATTACGTGATCACCGAATATGGCATCGCATATCTAGGCGGTCGTTCCATCCGGGATAGAGCTATGGCACTCATCGAAATAGCGCACCCGGATCACCGTGAAGACCTCATGAGGCAAGCCAGGGAGCTTGGTTACGTTTACCCGGATCAGGTTTATTACCGAATATGCTCACCGGAACTCAGGAGACGTGCAAGAGCCGACAGGATCTTTAAGGGCGGCATCAAAGCCCACGTGCGGGTAATCAAATCAACGGACGAATCCATGCTCCGTGATTTATTCTACAACCTATCTCAGGAATCCATATATTTCAGATATTTCAGCGCTCGTCGTGCAATGCCGCACAGTAGTTTGGAAAAGTATATCAATCTAACCGAAGAGGACGGTGTTTCCCTCGTGGTGACCATCGGTCCCCGGGAGGATAGAAAGTTGATCGGCGAGGCTCGATACATGATCAACCCCGGAGACGAATACCCGGATGTAGCATTCATGGTGGACGAAAATTATCGAGGCAAAGGGATAGCAGGGTCCTTACTGCGTTACCTCATCGACATTGCCGTTGAGAAAGGGATCAAAGGATTCAGAGCGGAAGTGCTGCTCACAAACAGGGCTATGATGAATGTGTTCGAAAAGCTTCCATATGTTCTTCACAAAACGTATGTCAATGGGAGCATTTCATTGAAGTTCAATTTCGATGAATTGAAATCGGAATCAGTTTAGATGGTGAACAGCTTTGCTTCAAGCAATCAGACCGCCAAGAGCTCGTCTTTGTGGAGCACCGTGACAAGAGGGATTGAGAGATTCCTGGAAACCTTTGCCACCAAATCATCCCACTTATCGGGCTGATGAGCATCTCGCAAGATCGGGTCGTCCAAAATGACCATTCGTACGTCTTTATGTCGCTTCGCATAGTTGAATAGTTTTTCATCGAGCGACCCCAAACGGATGGTGATCTTGAATCTCAATCCAAATTTTTCAAGAACCGGAACTAATTGGGCGAGATTTCGAGAAGCCGATGCCATTCGGATCGCCAATTCCTCTGCGTCGTCACGTCCGGTTTCATACGGAATGATTTGCAATACGTCCAGCTCTGCATCAATTCGTTTTGACAATTGGACTGCATGATTAAAGGTTTTTTGATCAACATTCTCACCTGAAGTCACCAGCAAAATGGTGCTGGACCCGCCAAGAGGATCTAACAACAGCTCCACACTCTGGTGATCGCCGGCTTCTGCAAACGCTATTGCGCTCATGTGTCTTCGCAATTTTTCCGAAAAACTTGGCTTGCGCATAAACCGAGCTCCCTGTCCTGAGGATCCCAAAGGCGAATCGTCGCATTTGCCCAAAATTGAAGACTTCAGGCCTTCCATCCGATTAGATTTCTTTTTCAATTTTTCAGCCATGA
>CAZWPD010000060.1:0-7716 GCA_964636145.1 uncultured Coxiellaceae bacterium | reverse complement strand
GAAGACTTCAGGCCTTCCATCCGATTAGATTTCTTTTTCAATTTTTCAGCCATGACTCAAACCTCATTATTTCGATAAGCAACTTTCATACCAATTGCACCCGGCCCCGGAAACGACCTTATGCGACTTCATGTTTCGCTTCTAGGGCGCGTTTTTCAATAAGACCCTAAACAGAAAGTATTTAGCCATTGCTTTAGCGAGATTGTTGTTGCATAATGTAACGGGAGCAGAGCGTAGGCAAGCAAACCGATCGTTAAAAATATAGGATTGCCCTTTCGAGGTTCCCTAATGCATGACACCTCGGACACCGGTATGTTGTTGCATACTGCAACCCAGCACGGAACGGTTACAGGATCATGAACTCGCACGAGACGGAGGAACATTTATGGCGGTCTTGAGCATCCGGCAAAAAGTAATTGCCTCGGTAACCGCCCTTTATGTCTGTATGGGCGGCAGTTTCTTGGGCGCATATTATCTCATGCACGGCCTCGAAGACAAAATCAACTATCTTGAGGATATAAGTAAGCTCGAAGAGTCGGTTCTGGAAATTCGACGATTCGAGAAAAATTATTTTCTCTATGGTGATCGTAATTCGCTGAGAACGGCCTTGTATTACCTAGATCGAGTCAAGGATTTGGCGGTAAAGAATGATCCTAAGATTCAGGGACTCTCGTCTGCCAAGGAGGCACGAGAATTCCAGCAAAATCTCGAAGACTACCGAATGCTCATTACTCCATGTTCCGAAAACCTCGACTGCCTCTCGGGTGATAAGCGGACCGATTTTGAAGTTCGAACAAGAAAACTCGGAACGTACTTAGCGGATTTCGCAGAGAACCTTATCAGACGAAAGCGTCTCTCCATAAAGGAATCCATCAGATCAACCGTTCAGTTACAGCTTTTTGCGTTTGCCGTTGTTGCCATAGGATTAACCGTCACCGGAACTTTTCTCTCGTCGAAGGTATTGAAGCCACTCAGAAGACTCGAAACCGCCACTGGAGAAATAGCACGAGGTCACTTCGATTCGATTCCAAATCTGCCGCCGGAAAAAGAACTCCGTCAGATATTCGATTCCTTCAATAGAATGGCTGCTCAACTAAAGATCAGGGAAGACCAGCTCGTGCAAACCAAGAAGTTGGCTTCTCTGGGAACAATGCTGGCAGGGGTTGCTCATGAGGTAAATAATCCGTTGTCCAACATATCTTCGTCATGCGAAATATTAATCGAAGATATTAACGAAATGGATAAGGACCATCAGAAAGCCCTCATGAGAAAAGTGTTGGAACAAGTCGATAAGGCACGCACGATCGTACGTAATCTCCTTGAATTCTCCAGAAACAATGAGTTTTTTAATGAGAGCCTGAATTTAAGGGATTTGATCGAAAAGACATTGAGCCTTTTAAAGGGTCAGATTCCTGCGCGGGTTGAGATTTCGATTGAAGTTAATCCCGATCTCACCATTGTGGGGGATAGGCAGAGGATTCAGCAGGCGTTCATGAATCTCATAACCAATGCCATACAATCAATAGATGATCAGGGCACCATCAAAATCAAGGCACGCAAGAACACATACGGATCAGTCGTCATTCGCATAAAAGACACGGGTAAAGGTATTCCGGAACAGGATCTGCCTCAAATTTTCGACCCCTTCTTCACTACAAAGGATGTAGGACACGGCACGGGATTGGGTCTTTTTATAACTCACGACATCATAATTCGTCACGGTGGGACTATAAGAGTGGAAAGCACTATAGGTAAAGGCACAACATTCACCATCACCGTACCTTCCGGGGAGAATCCGGATGAATGAAGTTCCTACCATATTGATAATTGACGATGAAGAACTGGCTCTGGCGAACTTAGAGCATATTCTCAAAAAGCAGTCTTACAACATTTTGACTGCGAATTCGGGTTCCCGCGGAATCAAATTGATCCAATCCGGCGATTTCGACGTTGTCCTTACCGACTTGCGAATGCCCAAAATTGACGGAATGAGAATCCTCGAAGAAGCAAAATCGAAGAACCCGGACAGCGAAGTCATTATGATCACGGGGTATGCAACTGTCGATTCAGCAATTGAGGCCATGAAGAAGGGCGCTTACCATTACATTGCTAAACCTTTCCGTATCGAAGAAGTGAGAAAAGTAGTTTCTGAAGCTGTTGAAAAGATCCGGCTTCGTGAAGAAAACCTGAAGCTCAAGAAGGACCTGGACAAAATACGTGGATCAAGCGCAACAAAGATCATCACAAAAGATCATGCCATGATCAAAGTCTTACAGACGGCCAAACAAATAGCACAGTCCGACTGCAACGTGATCATATCAGGTGAGTCGGGAACCGGAAAGGAACTGCTTGCCCGATTTATCCATGAACACAGCAAACGAAACAGCGGTCCCTTTATAGCGGTAAATTGCGGAGTCTTTTCTGAAGAATTGCTTACAAGTGAATTATTCGGACATGAAAAAGGCGCATTCACGGGAGCGCTGAGCATGAAATCCGGGATAATTGAAATAGCGGCAGGTGGTACCCTGTTTCTGGATGAGATCACCGAAATGACTACAAATATGCAAGTCAAGCTTTTGCGTGTTATTCAGGAACGTCAATTAATGCGGGTGGGAGGAACAAAATCCATCAAAATAAATGTGAGATTTTTGGCTGCAACTAATCGCAACATTCAGGAAGCGGTCAAGATGAATGAGTTTCGCAAGGATCTCTATTACCGGCTCAATGTGGTGAGTTTGGAACTTCCGGCACTTGCAATGAGAAAAAACGATATTCCGTTACTTTCCCAATACTTTCTCGAAAAACATTCGAAATTCATGGGAGTAGATCAGCCTCAAATTTCGAAAGAGGCTATGGAAATTCTGAAGGATTATGACTATCCGGGAAATGTCAGGGAACTCGAAAATATCATAGAAAGAGGAATCGCCCTTACCACAAACAATGCTATAACTCCCGACAACCTTCCTGATGACATACGAGAACTTCATATCAAAACATATAGAAAAAAAGCCGGGAAATTGCCTACGCTGGAAGAACAGGAAATCGACTATATAAGACAGGTGCTTGCGGAAACAAATGGAAACAAGAGTCTGGCTGCGGAGACACTAGGAATTGACAGAGTATCGCTTTGGCGAAAAATCAAACGCTATGAGTTGGAATAAAATTCAGCGTATTCTCTCTTACTCATGTTGACGCAAAAACCGGACGAACACTATGTAGACGTGTGCCGCCCGGTCTCTTACGGTCAGAGAATAATTAAGCCCTTTCAAATGCCTCCAATTCGGACTCGATGATATCACCTCTCCTACTCTTCCACATACTTCCGAGTATAATGATTGCGCCGACCGCTAAAGCAATGCACATGGTCGCAAAACTGAAGACATCCAGAATGCTAATGTAGGTTTTGGATATTGAGATCAGTTCGAGCTGTTCCAGATATTTTGGAATAGCCAGGGCTCGGCTGAACGCAACAATAATCATAATTGTGCCCATCACCATTTTGATCACGTTTTCTTTAACATAGGTGGTTCCGATTGCTCCGAGTTGCACTCCCAACAATGACCCGGCCAAAATGATGAGAGTCAATCGAATGTCTACCATTCCGTGAATCGCCCATTTGACCGATCCACCAAGCCCCATGATGAATGCTATGACAAGTTCCGTAGCTGATGAAATCAAACCCGAAGCACCTACCACATAAATCATTCCGGGTACACCCACAAATCCTCCAACTGCTATAGTTGCAGCCAATAGACCGGTGGCGAATCCCACGGGAATGGTGAACCATAAGGAAATTGTAAGGTCAGCCGTTTTGAAGTGAATCATGGGCGGCAGGTTTATTTTCTGCAATCTAAGAGCCAGTGCTGACACTTTGTTTTCTGCACCTTCTTCGGCCGATTTTAGGGCATCATAAAATACGTAACCACCAACCAAAACGAGAACCGCTACGAACGATAGGCTCACGTAAAGATTGGACCCTGCCTCTCCCCACTTATTTAGAATTATTTCCTGAATTTTGATTCCCGCCTGTACCCCCACTGATGCCGATGCAGCCATCACGATTCCAAGCTTCAGATCGACTTGACCGTACTTGTATCTTTTGTATGCACCCACCATGGCTTTGGGAAACTTGTGACACATGTTACTTGCCACAGCTACTGCTGCAGGAACTCCTAGACTCATCATTCCGGGAGTAAGTACAAAAGCTCCGCCGGAACCAATAAATCCACTGACGAGGCCCCCAATAAATCCGACGGTGAAAAGAAAAGCTATGTTTATCGCTGTGAGATCTATGAATTTGATTCCTTCAGTTGCCAAGTCTTGCATCAAAATCTCTCCTGGTAAATAGACTATGCACTCATACGTAAACGGGGACGAGGTCTCTGAGACGGTCTCTTCTCGGGTCTGACTTCCGGTCTTTCCGTCGTTTGTTTCGTAACGGCTTCTATTCCGAGCAGTGACCAAAGGTTTCCGGCGAAGTTCCCATGCGCAAATGAGAAGAGAAATACCGTTCCAATAGGCATTGCAGCGTACAATCCACCTTTGGTGAACAGTTTCATAACAGGTTCGGCATAGCTGAAAACCGCTGCATACATAAGCGAAGTTAATGCTCCATAAATAAGGGTCTTGGCTAAAAGCGTGGTCTTGGTCGTGCCGTTTTCGGCGGCCATAAGTACCTCCGGATCGTGAATGTTTTTCGTCTGGTTATGCTTTCATTGATCGAGTACGCCGTCTATTAGCGTTTTGATTCTGAAGTGCTGCTCTTTGCTTTTCCCGATCGGATCTGTTGATCAGATACTTTGCTGTTTCCGGATCACCCTCTTCTGCAAAAGCAGCGGCCGCCGCGAAAGCTAAGAATTTTGCTCTGAGTGCCTTCATTGTACCCTCCTGATGCGATCTTGACCGGAGTCTTACAACTTCCGTACCAACCACCACAACTTAGATGGCAAGCCACTTCCAAGCCACAACCTTAGTACAAAAAGAGACCCTCAAAATCAGAATGTTACATAGTGCAACATGAGTGCAAGCTCATTACCCATTGCGTTCCTATAACGAGCTGCATCATTTCTTGCCATCAGAACTGATTAATTGTTTAATTAAAGAAACAAGTTTCGATTGAGGCGATCAATGGCTTTTTTCAAGAAACCTCCAAGTGAACCGGACAGCAAAATTCCCGACGAAATAGCCGAGCTGAGAACCTCAGTTAATAAAGCCGGTTTGCCCGACCACGTAGCACCATTAATCGATAAAGAACTGGCTAAACTGGAGAGAACTGATCCGTCTCTTGCGGAATACACGATAGGCATAGGGTATATAGAGTTCGTTATTTCCTTGCCCTGGAACCACTTCACTTCAGACAATCTGGACATTACGAGGGCGCAGCGAATACTTGATCAAAGCCACTTCGGGCTATCCCAAGTAAAAGAGAGGATAGTCGAATACCTGGCAGTTCGCACCCTTAAACAGAACCGCAAGTTCAATATTCTGGTCACAGACGATGAAGAGCTTGCGCGATTAAATATGCAACACGTGATCACCAAACTGGGACACCATGTTGATGTCGCGTCCAATGGAATTGAAGCCGTTGAAAAATTGTCATCCCGAAACTATGACCTGCTCATAACGGATTTAAAAATGGAGAAGATGAGCGGTCAGGAACTCCTCGAAAAAGCCCAGATTATATCCCCAAGCATCGACATCGTGATGGTTACCGGCTTTGCCACAATAGACTCTGCAGTAAGTGCACTTAGTAAGGGTGCAACTCATTATCTGGCCAAGCCTTTTAAGATCGATGAACTACGCTCAGTTGTGACAAGTATTCTTGAAAAAAAGAGGGCTACACAATTCACGAGAGGACCGATTTTGTGTTTTTCAGGACCTCCCGGAACCGGCAAAACGTCCATAGGCAAAGCCATAGCAGAGTCCATGGAACGTAAGTTCATCCGTTTGTCCCTAGCAGGACTGCGTGATGAAGCGGAGTTGCGGGGCCATAGGCGAGCATACGTCGGAGCCATGCCCGGCAGAATAATTATGGAGCTTAAAAGATTGGGTGTTGCCAACCCGGTATTTATGTTGGACGAAATCGACAAGATTGGACAGGATTTTAAGGGAGATCCCGCTTCAGTATTGCTCGAAATTCTTGATCCCGAGCAGAATAGAAACTTCGTAGACTATTATCTTGACGTTCCCTTCGATCTCTCCTCCGTAATGTTCATTTGTACGGCAAATCTGGTCGACAGACTTCCTATGCCCCTATTGGACCGACTCGAAATTATCGAATTTAACGGCTACACCTTAGAGGAAAAGAAGTGGATTGCTTCAAAGTACCTTGTACCGAGACAGCTGGAAGCAAACGGATTAAGGAATGAATCGACGGAATTTTCACCTGAAGCAATCACGAGCATCATAAACAATTTTACCCAGGAAGCCGGTTTAAGGAATCTTGAACGAGAGATAGCGAACATCTGCAGGAAAGTAGCACGTAGCACTCTTGAGACTAACGAGACACACGCGGTTACCGTGACTTCGGAGAAAGTCGCCCAATATCTGGGACCACCGAAATTTAGGCATGAGAAGGCAGAAGAAATATACCAGGTAGGAACCACCACGGGCTTGGTCTGGACAGAGTTCGGCGGGGAAATAATAACGGTCGAATCAACAAAGATGAAAGGTTCACAGCAGCTCATACTGACGGGTTCGCTTGGGAATATTTTACGTGAGTCCGCCCAAACCGCATTGAGCTACATTCGCAGCAATGCCGAAAAATACTCGCTCGACCCTGATTTTTTCAGATCAATTGATATTCATATCCATATACCCGCTGCAGCTGTTCCAAAAGACGGGCCGTCCGCGGGAATCACAATTCTCATGTCCCTTTTGTCTCTGTTGACCGGCATACCGGCCAGAAGAACGGTGGCTTTGAGCGGCGAGATTACCCTTAACGGCAAGCTCCTGCCGGTCAGCGGAATAAGAGAAAAGGTGTTGGCGGCCCAGAGAGCTGGAGTTGAAACAGTGGTATTTCCAGCGGACAACAAAGCGGAGATATCTTTACTGTCCGAAGATTTGAAGAAGGGATTGAATGTCACGACAGCGCATCATGTCTCAGAACTGGAAACTTTGGTCCTATCAAAGAGCACAACATGATCAACAGAACAGACCTTAACGTTAATCAGCGGTGAGGGGAGAAACCTCCCGGCTTCCCCCACATCCTTTATTTATTTCGGGTAGTAACCCGCAGCAATATAAATTTTTTCCCCTGGAACCCTCATGACGTACGTCTTTTTCAGTGAAGGCTCCTTCTCATTAGGTTTGGGCCACCAGTACTCTACCCACCCGCTTCCCGGACTTTCTGCAATTTCTTTGAATTTGATAAAGAACTGATTTCCCTTTGGATCCTTGAAACTCGCTAAATCCGGACCAACCAGTTTGTCCGCAGCATATGGATGGGCTGCGAGTGTGGTCTTGTCCAGTGAGCCGGCAAACAGATAAAGTTCACCTTTCACGAACGGACCTTTGGGATCTCCGATTGCCTTGAGAGTGGCGTCCGCTCCTTTATCCTTTACCATCGCAACGCCTTTCTCCACGAGCGCCTTTGTGTCGGCGGCATCATCTGCAACCCCAAGCCCGGGTAAGCAAAAGACCAGAGCCAACACGAAAACCACACACACCTTCTTCCTCATAAGACCCTCCTCGATCTAAATTCCCGCCTTCGGGAAT
>CAZWPD010000059.1:0-13792 GCA_964636145.1 uncultured Coxiellaceae bacterium | reverse complement strand
TTAGTCATGACTGGCAGCAACACCATATCTTCCACCGCCGGCAACTTAAGCATCAACAGAATAATCAGCGGCGCAGGTTCGCTCAGCAAAGCAGGCAACGGCGAATTAACATTATCTGGAGCCAACACTTATTCTGGCGGCACCACACTCAGTAACGGCACCTTGACACTAGGTGCAGGCAGCAGCGGCAGTGTCGGCAACATTACCAGTGGCGCACTGGGTGTTAGCGGCTTGACCATGACTGGCGGCACACTGCAATCCAGCGATGCATTCACAATTGATAATGCTTATACCGTGAATGGTACGGCAACAATTGGTGGCAGCAACAATCTTACCTTAAGAGCGAATGGCAATTTAAGCAACGGCTCTCTCACCATCACTAACACTGGCACAACGAATTTAAGCGGTAATTTGAGTGGTGCAGCAATGCTCACCGTTAACACATCGGGCGGCACCCTGATGTTAAGCGGAACTAACAATGCTTCATTCGGCGGCACCACACAATTAAATAACGGCACCTTGCAAATCGGTGACGTCAGTAACGCGCTCGGCTCCGGGGCACTTGCCTTGAACGGCGGCACGCTGGCAGCAAGCATAAGCTCGGTCTCACTAAGCAACAGCTTCACGGTTGGCGGCAGCGGTACAACGATTAATACTGGCAGCGGCATCAATCTCACCTTTAGCAGTGCAGGCACCATCAACAGCAGCTTAACCAAGACCGGCGCAGGCACCGTATTATTCAACGGCAACTTGAGCGGCGCTGGTGCCATGACAGTGAGTGGCGGTACCGTTGAATTAAGTGCTGATAACCTCGCTTCGGGCGGCCCAACCAGTTATTCAGGCAACATCGAGATTGGCGACACCGCCACATTAACTGGAGACGCCGCTATCCTGAAAGTATCTCATGCTAAAGCATTAGGCACCGCAGCGATCACCGCTAATGAGGGCGGCACATTCAGCATCAATAACGTGAATATAACGACTGCCAACGCCCTGAGCTTGGAAGATGGTACCTTGTCGGCCAACGGTCTATCTGCCGGATTCAATGGCACTGTGACCATCCCAAGCGGCAAAACCGGTAACTATTTTGTCGATGCCAGCACCGTCTTCACACAAAACAGCAATATCATCGGTGCTGGTGGTAATCTGGTTGGCACAGCAGGTGGCGTCACAGATCAGCTCAGCCCATTAAAGAGCACGTGGGTCATGAATGGTGAAATCGGATCTGGTGGTGTTAACAACGGTCTAGCCAGCACAGATGTCGCCATATACACCCAATACGGCGGCACCGATGTCTTCACCACTGGCAACCAGACGTATCGCTTACCAGTTGAATTAATCAACGATGTGAAATTCATTAGTCAGACTGGTGACATCAGAGTCATGAAAACCGTTAATGGCACACATCCATTAACCATCAGTACCAGCGGCAAAATATTTATTGAAAACGGCATCGGTAATCACGAGGCGGTTTACAGCTTAACGCTGGCTGGCGGCGGTGAAATCTTCATGAATGGTGGCACCATCGCATCATTCAGCGATCAGATTTACAATGGCAGTGTGGTAATAGGCAATCACACTGTATTTAGCGCCGCGAACAGCAACACAAATATTCAATTTAATCAAGGCATTACCGGCTCGGGAAATATCACTGTAAACGGCGGCGCAAGCTCATCCTTAACAGTAAATTCAGGGGCAACCCAGGCATGGGATATCGCCAATAATAGCGGCAGTGTCAGCCTGTTGGGCTTAAGCGGCACGTTTAGCTACAACAACATCGAGAACATTACCGGCGGCAGCAGCAATGATATCTTTACTATCAACGGCTCAACATTCAATGGCGCGATACAAGGTGGTGCTGGCAGCAATACATTAGTATTAGCAAATAATGGTAACAACGTTGTGAATATCACAGGCATGAATGCTGGCACCGCTACCGGTCTCAACGGATTCAGCGGTATCAATGCAATTGTCAGCAACGGTGACAGCAACACCTTTGTCTTTACTAACAACTCATATATCGGCAGCATTAGCGCAAGCCCAGTGAATGATGCAAACTATAATACATTTGATTTCTCGAATTATAATGGCCCAGCAACTATCAATGCCGGAACAGGTATTACTCTGGGTGGCAATCAGGTAGTTGGCTCATATCAGAATGTAAATAACTTCATCGGCAATGCGACACAAAATAATGTCATCACTCTTAACAACAACACTCCTGTTACCTATAAAAATGAAGCTAAAACACAGGGATTTTTTGGAAATTCTGTGGTGACAAATTTCAGCAACTTCAGCTTGATGCTCCCACTGATTACACCGCCACCCACTACAACAACGCCAGCGACAACAGTCATAACATCACAACCTCAGAATGCTACATTGCCTTCTGTCACTGGAACGCGAAACCTCATTAGCTCGTATCTCACGACATTCAATGGCACCAGATTGCCACCTGCTTCTGCGCTTGATATTAGTAAAATTGTTTTCACTAATACCATTCCTGATTTCACAGATACAAATCCTTCACTCGAGTTCACTAATACTCGCAACATATTCGACATGAACAACAACACTGATTTGTTGAATACGAAATCCATGAACTCCATGCAACATGGTTGCGTGGGTGGTGTAATGGGTGATTGCAAAATTGACCTGTCGCCAGCTTTGACCTTGTCAGAGCCGCTGGCAGGGGAAAAAATTTCCTTGAAGTAAAATCGCGTCATTGCGAGGAGTGTTTTGTGCGATGAAGCCACTGCATCGTCATTGCGAGGAGTGCTATAGTCGGACGTAGGTTGGGTTAGCGCGTTTTGTGCGCGTAACCCAACGTGCCGCTCTCGAAAGACGATTGTTGGGTTACGCAAAAAGCGCTAACCCAACCTACGACAGTCACGCACGAAAATCCATGAGAATATCAACTACTTAGCAACACCCCCTCACCAAGCAAAATCACACCCATCGCCTATACTTAAAGTGAGTCACTGTTAACTATATATGCGCTGGATGGGGTACATGATTAGACTGAAAAATTTGCTTGGTCAAAGCAGCATTTTTTCGCCACCGCTGCTGGTAGGCGTATGTGCGTATGTTTTTTCGACCAGCGTTTTTGCCAATCCGGTATTAGATTTAAATAATGCTCCCACCGGTCAAGTTACCATTCACCAAGAACCCAACTCCACTGTCATCAATCAATCTTCCCAACAGGCCATTATCAATTGGCAGAGTTTCAATATTGGCGCGCAAGAATCGACACATTTCCAGCAACCAGCGGGCGGCGTCGCACTCAACCGTATTAACCCATCGCAAGGTGTATCTGAAATCTATGGGCGACTGACAGCCACAGGGCAAATCATTCTCGTCAATCCTGCTGGTATTTTTTTCGGGCCTGGATCATATGTGAATGTCGGTGGCTTGATAGCATCGACTGCCAATATTTCCAATGAAGATTTTTTAAATAATTATTATCACTTCGCAAATGATGGTGCTTACAACGGTGCGATTGTGAATCAGGGACAAATTTATGCTGCCGAGCATGGCTTGGTGGCACTAGTTGGCGGCGCAGTGAGTAATGAAGGTTATATTCAAGCGAACATGGGGCATGCTGTGCTGGCATCAGGCAACTCATTCACCATGTCATTTGCGGGCAACGATTTAATTGGTTTTAGTGTTGATAGCGGTATCGCGCAACGAGCGCACGATAAAAATGGTAATGAATCAAGCGTTGGTGTGAGCAACACAGGCAGCATCATAGCAAACGGCGGCAGAATTTTAATTTCCGCAAAAGATGCAGCTGGTGTACTCGATAAAGTGATCAACATGCAAGGCATCGCACAAACCTTATCAGTTAGTGATGGCGCCAACAAACATGACGGCGAAATTATTTTAATCGGCGATGAGCAAAGAGGCACGGTCCAAATCAGTGGCAAATTGATTGCTTCAGGCAATAGCGCCGACAACAAAGGCGGCAACGTTACCGTTACTGGTCATAACATTTTACTCACCTCAAGTGCTGACATCGATGTTAGTGGCAATGCTGGCGGCGGCAACATTCATATCGGTGGCAATTATCAAGGCCAAGGTCCTTTACCAAATGCAAGAGCAGTGGTGATGCTCGCCCACGCTAAAATCAACGCCGATGCAAACTCAGAAGGTGATGGCGGCCATGTTATCATCTGGTCTGACGATTATACCAATGTGAATGGCAGCATTAGCGCGCGTGGCGGAAGTGTAAATGGTAATGGCGGGTTTATTGAAACATCGAGTAAAGCCATCCTCAATATTGGTGACCTTACGGTAAATACCAATGCTGCAAATGGATTAACGGGAACATGGCTGCTTGATCCCTACGATGTCTTTATTACTTCTTCCGCAGATTCCGGCGGCAGCTTCGACGGCGGCAATCCAAATATATTTACACCATCTGCAACTGCCAATATTTTAAATACCACATTAAATACCAATCTTAACAATGCAAACGTTACGATTACCACCACCGGCGCAGGCGGTGATGCAGGCAATATTTCCGTGAATGCGCCCATCACCTGGTCATCAGCGAACACATTATTATTACAAGCAACCAATAATATTTATTTGAACGCTGACATCACTGCTTTAAGTGGCGGCTTATCGTTAAGCGCTGTCAATAGCTCGCAAAGCATTACTTCTGGCACACCAGGATCACCAAGTGCAACCGGTGTAACGGCGAACATCAATGTTGGCAATTTTAATTTATTACAAGGACAGTGGTATCAAGTTAACTCAACACTGCCGACTTTTAACGTCACGAATAGTTTTACCCTGATGAATGATGCAGTGTTCAACGCATCTAATCCAGCATTCTATGCGACAGATCTTTTCTTGCGTGTCAAAGGTGGTGACGGCACAACCGGTAATCCTTATCAGTTGGCAGATATTTACGGTCTACAAGGCTTAAATTCAGGCGCCCCCGGTGAGATGATGTATGCAAACTTTATTCTCGCCAATGATATTGATGCAACAGGCACGAGAACATGGAATAACGGCGCTGGCTTTCATCCTATCGGCTCATTTTATGTATGGAATGCAAGCTATTCGTATAATGGGGTATTCGATGGTAATTATCACACGATTGACGGTCTCCACATCAACCGTGCACAAGATGACAGCACTGCTAAAATGGGGGCTGCATTATTCGGATCAACCTGGGCACCAACGATTAGAAATCTCGGCCTGACCAACGTCGACATTACCAGCCAGAACAATCGTGCAGCCGGTCTAGTTGCGTTTGCTTCCTGGCAATCTTATTGGACATCTCCACGCGCTTCATTCACAAATATATATGTCACAGGAAATGTTACCTCCGGCGCTGGATTTGCAGGCGGTATCGTTGGCTACTTAGGCGATGGCACGATTTCCAACTCATATAATGCCGCGACAGTAACGGGATATGGATCAGGTTCTGCAGTCGGCGGTGTAGTTGGATATGTAGCAAATGGTAATATTTACGGACAAGTTAGCAACGTTTATAACATTGGCACCGTACGCAATCTCGGCACTGGTAATGCCGGCGGTATCGCTGGCGTGATGCAATCAGGCACTACTGAATTATCATACTCGTATAATTCCGGTTCTGTGCTCACAGCAAACGGCATTGCTGGCGGCTTAGTGGCAGAAAACTACGGCACCAATGTTGCCGGTAACTTCTGGGACACCGATACATCTGGCACAACACTATCTGTTGCCACTGGCAGCAGCGTTGGCACTGGCGGCTGTTTTAGCGGCACATGCACGAACGGCGGAACAGCGAATCTTTCCTCAGCATTAACTTACAGCAATGCTGGGTGGAGCATCGCCAGCACCGGATTTACCGGCACCACTCCTCCCGCACTAGTAAACTGGCTCATACTTGATACACAAACCAGACCGATGTTGAGATCAGAATGGCATCCTTCCATCAAAACTGCGCACCAATTGCAATTAATGAGTACTGCACTAGGCGAGAGTTACGAACTTGCTAATGATATTGATTTAGCATCCGCACTAACGAATGCCTCCGATGTCTGGGGTACGAATTACAACACACCATCGGGCGCAGGCTTTGTACCGATAGGCACCAGCACCACTCAATTCACTGGAAACTTTGATGGGCTAAATAACACTATCAATCATCTTTACATTAATCGTCCGACTACAGATTACGTTGGGTTATTCGGTACCGTTCATTTAGGCACAGCAACCAACTTTACACTCTCTAATCCCACCGTTACCGGAAAAAACTATGTAGGCGGTGCTGTAGGAGAGATTTCATTCCAAGGCTCTGCATACATTCAAAATGTACACGTATCAGGCGGGTCTGTTAGTGGTGTCAACATTGTCGGCGGGCTATTGGGTGCAGCCACAGGAAGTGGTGTTTTCAATTCTTCTAGCAGTGCAAATGTTTACGGGACTGCTATTGGCTCATCCCAAATAGGTGGCTTGGTTGGCAATGTCAATTCTGGTTTTTCTGCCGTGATACAAAATTCATTTAGCACCGGTAATGTATACGCCCAAGCTAACTCCAGCAGTATTGGCGGTTTAGTCGGTTTGTATTGGTCTGAGCCTTTATCTAACTCCTATAGTACTGGTAATGTCGTCTCGGGAAATAATAGCTCTTTAGTAGGCGGACTCATCGGCTGGGGATTAATGTCAGCTACCAATGCCTATAGTACCGGTTCAGTCACGGTTGGCACAGGAAGCAGCGGGATTGGCGGCCTGTTTGGCGCACAACAAGCAGGGTTGATTAGCTCTAGTTATAGTAGTGGTGCTGTCACTGCCGGCACAGGCTCATCCGATGTGGGTGGCTTGGTGGGCAGATCAGCTTCTGATGCGGCTTTTAGCAATAACTATTCCGTGAGCTCAGTCACCGCCCCCAACAGTTCCGTTGTCGGTGGGTTTATGGGTAGAAATGACGGAGCACCGATTAGCAATTCTTATAGCAGCGGCTATATTAATGCGCCTGGTTCTAGCAATGTTGGTGGTTTGATGGGTGTCTTGACGGGTAATCTCAGCAATAGTTTCTGGGATGTTGATACGTCTGGGTACGCTAATCCGTTCGGAACCAATTCAGGCACCGCTACAAATATCTACGGCGGCTGCTTCACCGGTACTTGCGCTAACACCGGCAGTGTTAATGCCTCTTATTTATTCGGCGGCACCACCGCAGCCAATTTCTCATCTGTCGCCACTTATACCACGACGCTAGCTGGTGAAGGTGGTAGTGCCTGGGATATAACAAATGCACCAAGCACAAGCTCTACCCCACCAGCCAATGTCTGGTTCATTTTCGAGGGCGGTACACGACCAATTTTAATGATGGAAAACACGCCTAATGTCGTGAATGGTCACAACTTGCAAATGATGGGCGCAGCAGTGAATGGTAATTACACACAACAGCGCAATATTAACCTTACCCCATACATGACAAACACATCAGATATCTGGGGCACAAACTCTCTAACCGCAACAGGACAGGGATTTGTTCCGGTCGGTCAATACACCGGCGTTCCTGGTGGTCAGTACTTCACTGGTACATACGACGGCAACGGCTATGCGATTAATAATCTGTATATCAATTACAAGTCATCAAACCTATACTTCGTCGGATTATTTGGCGCCCTCAATACCAACGCGATCATTAGTAATGCACAACTAAACAACGTTAATATTACCTCTTCATCCAGTACCGCTAATAATGGTTCGACTGGTGGTCTAGTTGGTCTAGCCGTGGGTACCGCTAAAATTAACACTTCATACACATCCGGCAGCGTGACCGGCTTAAACAAAGTAGGCGGTTTGTTAGGTGCCACCTATTTCAATAATGGCAACGTCGCCGCGATAGAAATTTCAGATTCTTACAGCACCGCCAATGCAAAAACCGCCATGGCAATCGGCGGCACCTCCACCCCGATCGCAGGCGGGTTACTTGGCGAAATGAATAGTGGTCCAATCGGGCCCATTAAAATTACCAATTCCTACAGTACAGGCACAGTAGAAGGATATATAAGAGGTGGCCTGATTGGTAGTGATAATGCCGCAGGTGAAATCATCACTAATAGCTATTGGGATACCACCACTTCAGGTGTGGCAACTAGCGGTGGAGGCACTGGCTTGAGTACTTCAGCTCTCATGCAAGCTACTACTTTTAGCGGTAACGGTTGGAACATTACCAACGATCCAACGCAATCAGCAGGCAAAACCTGGTTTATCTTCGAAGGCAGCACGCGTCCGATGCTGATGATAGAAAATAGTTCATCCATCAGTAATACGCATCAATTACAAATGATGGGTGCGGCACTAGGTGGGGATTATAAGCTTGCCAATAATATCGACTTTACCTCTATCACACAAAATTCCGATGTCTGGAATATGGATTTCTCAGCCTACTCAGGCGTTAATCCCCTAATTGTTCCTTCTACCTCAGGATTTATTCCGATAGGCAGTAGCAGCCAACCTTTCACCGGTAACTTTGATGGACAAAGCTACTCGATCAATAGAATCTATACTTACAAACCAATCGAAGATAGCGTTGGACTCTTTAGTGAAACAGGAAGCTCTGCCACTATTCGTAATATTAATTTAACTGATCCTCTGATCTGGGGAAATCTGCATGTAGGCGGAATAACAGGCATCAACCGCGGAACAATCGATAATGCGCATGTCACCACTACCTTTGTTCCTGCCACAGGCGTTGGGGGTTATCCATGGGTCGGTAATGTCACGATTGTGGGTAGTAGTGTCGCAGGTGGAATTAGTGGCACAAATAACGGCATCATTTCAAATAGCCAAAGCTCGGCTAATGTCACAGCTGGCAATGGCACGTTAGGTGGTATCACAGGTGTTAACAATAATCTGATTACTGACAGTTTCTCAACCGGCTGGATAGCTCCTATCGGGGGCAGCGTGGCAGGTGGATTAGCTGCTAGAAATAATGTGAGCGGTAGTATTATCAGAAGCTTCAATTCAGGCAATATCTATGCTGGTTATTACAGCGTATTCTTTGGCGGGCTGGTAGCTTACAACGAAGGGATGATCTCCAAGAGTTATAACACTGGCGGAGTGAGTACTGGTTTTGCGAATACAGGAACGGGAGGCCTTGTTGCTTACAACAGTCCAACAGGGGTGATTAGTGATAGTTACAATACTGGGTATACAGCCTACGGACAAGGCACCAATGGTGGATCAGGCAGCTTTGTCGGTATCAATGACGGTACCATTTCAAGAAGCTACACCTTTGGCGTCAGTTTTTATCAATATAACCCTACTAGTACCGAAAATAACGGATTTGTTGGCGTCAATAATGGCACCATCAATGACAGTTATTTTGATGTGGCCAACACAGGTTACACACGCGGGTATGGCTCCAACACCGGCGTCATTAATGGCTTGTATGCAGGCTGCCTGGGCGGCACTAGTTGTAATCCCGACGCCATTACCAACGCGACGAATCAAAGCGCCGCGCCCGTTGATTTAAGCTCAGCCAGTACTTATGCAAACTGGGATATGGTGAATATTTGGAATATCATTGAAGGACAATCTTATCCTTATCTCCGTGATTTCTACTCTTCCACACCACGTGCCATTTCAGGCATCCATCCAACAAACTCAAGATTTAATAGCGTGAGCATTGCTGTCAATGGCAGCGTCATGGATTCCACGCTGACACAGTATAACGGTACTTTTTATTTCCTTGAAGGGTATAATAACGTTAGCAAAATTGACAATCGAATCGCCGATCTTTCTGGTATCGTTGCTTACTCAACTACTGGTGTATATTCGAACTATGTGACATACGCTCCGCTAAATGGCGCGAGCATTTCTGTGACAAATCCAGTTGTGTTAAGCGCCAACACCATTACCGCTAGCACATCAGAAACAAATACAGGATTGATTACCCCGTTATCAAATACACAAATCGCCGGTGCGATCAATGGTTTATCCAGCCCGTATTTATTACTCAGCAATTCAGGCAACGATGTCTCGATTGCAAACGGATACAACTTCACTATTCCGAATTCAACGCCATACGCGTTAGATGGTAATATAACGTTAACGAACGGCACACTCACCATCAACAGTCCGCTGACCATTACAACACCGAACCCTGTACTCATGACAAATACCAGCGGCGACATCATACTCAACAACACTGTTGATGGCAGCGGCAATGCATTAACCATCAACACAGCCGGCACTAACAGCAGTGTCAGCGGAGTGATGAGCAACTTAACCAACGTTACTAAAACAGGCAGCGGCACGTTAATCTTCACAGGAAACAATAACTATTCCGGCACCACCACCATTAGCGGTGGTATTTTGCAAATTGGTAACAATACGACTACTGGCACACTCGGAACAGGTGTAGTTAATAATGATGCCGCACTCGTATTCAAGCGCAGTAATGCAGTCACCATCGGTAACAGCGTCAGCGGCACAGGCTCGTTAACACAAGCAGGATCAAATACTTTAACACTCAGTGGAACCAATACTTACACGGGCCTGACTTACGTTGACAGCGGCAGATTGAATGTCAGCAACAGCCTTGGATTTGGTGATGGCATCAACAATACGGCTGGCGTGATCGTAGCGAATGGCGGTCAACTAGAATTATTGAATATTAACTTGGCCTATCACCCAACTTTAACTCTCAATGGAGCCGGTTCTGATGGTAAGGGTTCACTTTATCACATAGTTGGTAATACTGTTTTTGCCGGCAATATTTTACTAGGTAGCGACGCGACTATTGGCAACGAAGTCGCCTCACTATCACTCACTGGCGATATCGATAACGGCGGTCACATGCTGACACTAGATGCCAGCGTGGGGATCGGTATCTCCGGTGATATCAGCGGCAGCGGCGGTTTAATTATTACCGATGCGCCATTCGATCCTGTGGTCAGCTTATCCGGCAATAATACTTTTACCGGTTCAACAACTGTTCTGCGTGGCATATTAAATCTTATGAGTCCTGGCGCATTAGGTGATGGTGTAAACAACAATACATCATCCGTCACGGTTGCTGATGGTGCCGAATTAAATATTCAAGACATCAATTTGCTCGCGGCACCAACACTCACTTTGAATGGTACCGGATTGTTTAATGGCGGCGCGCTATATGCCGCAGCTGGAACAGGAACCGCAACATATAACGGTGTCATCAACTTGGGTAGTAACGCGAGCATCGCAGTAAGCCCAGGTGCGACTCTTGTGCTCGGCAATACAGGCTCAATGACCGGTTCTGGATTTAACTTAACAATAGTCGGTGATGGGAATACGACAATTGCCTCATCGATTGACACTGGCACTGGTGCACTCATCAAAAACGGCAATGGCTCATTGATCTTAACAGGTGATAACACTTATTCCGGCGGCACAACCATTAATAGCGGCATCCTGCAAGTTGGCGATGGCGTTGGCGGATCAACTGGTTTAATCGGCACGGGTAATATTACCAACAACGCTTCTTTAATCTTTAGTGTGAACAACTCTGTCTACGTGAATGGAAATATTAGTGGCACTGGTTCACTCACCAACACCGACTCATACTTAATCCTCACTGGTTCCAATAATTATTCTGGAACAACCACCATCAACAGTGGAACATTACAAATTGGTGACCAAGGCACATCCGGTACTTTAGGCACCGGCGATGTGCTCAATAACGATGAACTCATGTTCTCGCGCACGGATACCCACACAGTAGATAATCTCATTGATGGATCAGGCTACATCACCATGAATGGTGCGAATGGAACATTAGTGTTGAATAACGCCAATAGCTTTGCTGGCGGAACCTCCATTAATAATTTAGCAACGATCCGCATCGGCAATAATGACGCACTGGGATCAGGTGGGGTTTTTGTAGCACAAGGAACACTGCAAGCCGGCGTAGACGGACTTAGCATTAGCAACCCAATCACCGTTTTCAATGAGACGACAATTAATAACAATGGTTACACTTTCACCCTCAACGGTGAAATCACTGGCAATAAAGTGTCAGACATTCTTTATCTAAACGGTGCTGGCACCACCATCTTAAACACCAACATTACTGGCCCCTTCAGAGTTGAAGCCCTCATTGCAACGACTGACCTCATTCTCAATGGGAATATTTTAACGAATGGCAATCAGTCTTACGCGAATGATGTCACGCTGACCGGCTCCGCCATCTTTGACACAGAAGGAAGCGGAACACAAAACATTACCTTTAACGGCAACATACTCGGTGGGCAGGATATCACACTGCAAGGGTCGGGAAGCGGCACATATCATTTCACCATCAATGGTATTAATGCGAATAATGTCAATGTCATTGCAGCCCCAGGCAGCACGAACAACACCCTGACTTTGAATAGCGGCGGCGCACAAAACTTTGTTCTGACAGGCAGCAACATCGGGTCGATAAATGGCATAGCCACTGTCGCCAATTTCAATTTTGACAATATTCAAAATCTCGACGGCGGCAGCGGCGGATTAAACTCTATTACTGCAGCGAACACTCCAAACATCTGGAATATTAATACTAACAACGGCGGCGGCGTTACAAACCTCGATGGCAGCTTTGCTAACATGCAAGATCTGATTGGGGGCACAGATTCAGATATTTTCAATTTCACTGACGGTGTGAGTATCTCGGGAACAGTGGATGGCGGTGATCAGATTGATGACAATAATCACTTTGATTTCAGCGCTGTACCAGACAGCCTCGTGCTGACTTTGAATATGCCAATTCTTGGCGTTATAGACGCAGGTGAAGTCAGAACATCTAGCAGCGCCTTGATTGTGAGCTTCTTGCAAATTCAGCGCGCCTATGGAAATGGATCAGGTTATATCACCCTACCAAATGAACCAAGCATCAAACTCGCAAAAGACAGCAACCCACTTTATGCAAATAACCCGAAATACGGTGCTATTGCCGATCCATTCTATTTCAGTAACTGGAACATCGGCAATCCACCATTAGCACCGACATCGACACCAACAACACCAAGCTCAACTCCAGTAAATTCTCTCAACACACCTATTGCTAATATCGTTAACCAGCCAGTTTATAATGCTGTCGGGAATAATAATTATAGCCCTCCCAATACATACGGATATTTATATGACCCCACTGTTATCAACAGGACGTATATTGAACCGTTGCTCAATACGACGGTATTAAAAACAGGCTCAACTTGTTATACAACTTCGCGTTGATGTGGGATTGTGCAGTGTTACGTAAATCAATTTAACGTCGAGGTCATTACATAGACGGGCGTAGGTTGGGTTAGCGCGGTTTTAGCGCGTAACCCAACGTGACACTCTCGAAAGACGCTGGTTGGGTTACGCGAAAAACGCTAACCCAACCTACGACAGCCACACACCAAAATTAATGAGAATATCAACAAGTTAGCCACCTCCCCATCCCAAGCAAAATCCCCCGCATCACCTATACTTAAGGTAAGACATTGTTATCTATTGTAAATGCGATATCAGCGCTGGATGGAGTGTATGATTAGACTGAAAAATTGGTTTCGACGTATCACCAATTTTTCGCAACCGCTGTTAGTAGGCGTGTGCGCGTTCATCTTTGCGACCAGCGTTTTTGCCAACCCGGTATTAGATAACGTTGCAGCAGGTCAAGTTACGATTCAACAAGACACTCATTCCACGATCGTTAATCAAACTTCGCAACAAGCAATTGTGAACTGGCAAAGTTTTAATATTGGCGCACAAGAATCAACACATTTCCAGCAACCAGCGGGCGGCGTCGCACTCAACCGTATTAACCCATCGC
>CAZWPD010000058.1:7060-14033 GCA_964636145.1 uncultured Coxiellaceae bacterium | reverse complement strand
ATCCCTTAAACCCATTCGTTATCGGATAGCGCCAGTCTTTGATAAATGACGTGTGCTGAATTTGCGGGCCCACCGCATATTGTTTGCGTTTGTATTCGCTGCGATGAATCATGCTGACAATGCGTGTGACGAGAGCGAGCTCAAAACCTTGCGCGGCGATTTCAGTAATACTCATACCGTGATTGAGATAAAACGCGAGAATCTTGTCGAGGTCGGGATACGGTGGCAGGGTGTCCTGGTCTTTCTGGTTGGGGGCCAGCTCTGCGGTTGGCGCGCGCACAATGGAATTTTCCGGTATCGCTGCACCGAGTTCATTGCGATAACGCGCGAGTTGATACACGAGTGTTTTCGGCACATTTTTCAATACTGCGTAACCGCCTGACATGTCGCCGTATAGCGTGCAATAACCCACAGCTACTTCGCTGCGATTGCCTGTGGTTAATACTAGCTTGCCACTGGCGTTTGATAATGCCATCAAGATTATGGCGCGGCAACGCGCCTGAATATTTTCTTCAGTAATATCTGGTTTTTTGTCGCCAAGTTCAGGTGCCAGTGATTCTAAAAACGCAAGATAAGTTGGTTCGATTGATATTGTTGATACTTTAATTTCGAGATTATTAGCAAGGTCCACGACATCCTTGTTGCTGATCTCGGAAGTGTAGCGAGAGGGCATGAATACACCGTGAACGCGGTCTTTGCCCAGTGCGTCAACTGCAATAGCAGCGGTCAGCGCTGAGTCTATGCCGCCGGAAAGACCAAGTAAAACGCCCGGAAAATTATTCTTTTTAATATAGTCACGCATGCCGAGAACCAATGCTTGATAAATGCGCGGCAGTTCATCAGGGGCAGATATGGGTTTATCTTCTGGAGCAATGATTGCACGATGATCTTCAATATTCACATCAACTGGAACGAGTGTTTCGTTGAAAAAGCCAGCGAAGTGACTCATGTTGCCGTCGGCGTGCATGACCAGAGAGCCACCGTCAAAAACCAGTTCATCTTGTCCACCGATATTGTTGACGTACACAATCGAAATTTGATTTTGTTGCGCTTGCTTTTTCAATACTGCCAGACGTTGCTCGTGTTTATCAGCTGTGAATGGTGATGCATTTGGTACAACAACTAATTTTGCGCCGGCTGCGACTGTCTTTTCGAGCGGACCAGGGCTCCAGATATCTTCACAGATCACCACGCCGATTGGCAGGCCCTTGATGTTAACGACATATGGTTCATCTTTCGCATCGAAGTAGCGGCACTCATCGAATACACCGTAATTTGGCAGATTTAATTTTGAATACGTACCGAATATCTTGCCGTTATAAACCAATGAACAAGAGTTATAAAGATGATGGTTGAAGGTGAGGTGGTGGCTGGATGGGTGAGGATGGCCAACCAAACAATGAATGCCGTGCACGCGTCTAGCAAATTCATGCAAGGCAGCGTTGCATGTTGAAATAAATGATTTGCGCAGCAACAAATCTTCAGGTGGGTATCCCGTCAGGCTTAGTTCAGGAAAAACAATTAAGTCCGCGTGCATGTCATCACGTGCTTTTTCAGCAGCGGCTATGTGTAGGTCGAGATTTTTGCTGATATCACCAACGTGTAAGTTGAGCTGCGCGATGACAATTCTTAATGGTTGCTGCATGGCTATTCACTTTTTTGAATTTCAATTAAATGCCCTTGTTCAGTTCTCAGCGGTTGATGGGCTATGGCCGCTGCGGTTGACGTAAACAATAGCGCGAAATGATTATTATACACAGTTTGACTGCTGTCGATGATGGTGCCTGCTGGTTTTTCCTGATCGTAAATCAGCGTGCCAGGGACGATAGGCTCGTTTGAGCGGCCGCGATAAAGATGGGTTTTCGGGTTGCCGCGATAGTGCATGCGCGCAATGATTTCTTGGCCGGTATAGCAGCCTTTATTAAAATTAACTGCATTTAATTCTGGTAAGTTTATGTCATGGGGTAGAAATGTACCGCTGGTTTCTGCGTAAATTGCTGGTATGCCATCCAGCATATCGAGTAGCTTCCACTCATCGTGTGATGCCGTTTCGTTGTCGCTAAGGGTGCCGGGCGGCAGGAGAATTAATTCTCTATTCGTGTCTGATGGCAAGCTGATTCGCGCTGAAATGAGTGGGTGTGCAAGGACGTCTTGATTATGATAAGCGCCGATAATCTGGTGGCTATGGCTTGCATCTTGCAACTCTGCTTTGAAAAACGGTGCATATTTTTTCAGTGCGGCCAAGGCCGTAGTAATGATATTTTTGGGCATGAGCAGCAAAAACTCATCGTCTATTCGGGCAGCGTAAAATAGGCTGATGATTCGACCTTGAGGGTTGCAGTGCGCGCCAAAGTTGCCTGCGCCGGATGGAATAGCCGCAATATCGCAGCTCACTTGCCCTTGCAATAGTTGCCCCGCACCCGATCCGCTGATTTTGAGGATGCCGAGACAGGAAAGATTAAATAATCTGTTTTTTGTGTTGGTGTGGCTGTGTGCTGTATTCATAAAATAATGTATATTCAATATGATAGAGTAATTATATCAAGCAAGCGCTTGTCTGACAGCGGCCTTTAGTTGGTTATCATAAGGTTTAATTTAATTTATTGCATCTACTCTGATCGGGTTGCTTAACCAGTCAGAAGTGAATACTATTTTCAGTCATAAAATAACCATAACAAGGCGCGCCATGGCACATCAATCTGCATTAATTCTAGTCGATTTACAGAATGATTTTTGTGAAGGCGGTGCTCTTGAAGTGGCTGGCGGTGCTAGTGTTATCCCGCTTGCCAATCAACTGCAGGCTTCGTTTAAATTAGTGGTTGCGACTCAAGATTGGCATCCTGCCAATCATTCGAGTTTTGCATCAAATCATCCTGGTCATGGGGTCGGCGATGTGGTTCGTACGGATAAAATTCTGCAAATATTATGGCCTGATCATTGCATTCAAGGTTCTCACGGTGCGGCATTTCATCCTGATCTGGATATGAGTCGCATTGCACGTATATTCCATAAGGGTATTGATAGCGAAATTGATAGCTACAGCGCGTTTTTTGATAACGAGCATTTGCGCTCTACCGGTCTCGGTGATTACTTGCGAGAGAATGGTATCACAGATGTTTACATTCTTGGCCTTGCCACCGATTATTGTGTTAAATATTCCGCGCTAGATGCTCGCCAGCTGAGATTTAATACTTACGTGATAGCAGATGCATGTCGTGGTGTTGATCTCGCGGTTGGCGATTCAGATAGGGCTCTGGATGAGATGCGATCCGCTGGTATTGAAATTATATCTTCAGAAAACATTATTAAAGCCAGTCGATAATTTCAGCGGGATTTTTTATATAGCCATCCGCTTTCCAGTCATAAGGATCCTCTTCGGCTCCAATGTAACCATACAACGCGACTAATGATTTGGTACCAGCAGCTTTGCTGGCTATGACATCGGTTGCAGCGTCACCAACATAAAGCGTTGTTGCTGGCGAGCGTTGCAAGATGTTGCACGCGTGCAGAATAGGCTCTGGATGCGGTTTGCGATTAGTGAGCGTGTCGCCGCAGATGATGCATCCACTGCGACGTGATAAATCAAGTGCATGAAGGGTGTTCAGAGTAAAGCGTGCTGGCTTGTTCGTGACAATTCCCCAAGGAATATTTTTTGCTTCGAGGTGATCGAGTACCGCAGACATTTGCGGAAACAAGATGGTGGACCGTGTTAGGCACTCATCGTAAGCATTTAATAGCTTTTCAAGTAATATCGAATAGTCGTGTGAGGTTTCATCAACACCAAATCCAAGTTTCAGGAGCATTTTTGCACCATGACCAACATAAGGCCGGATGAGACGCAGTTCCAGTTCTGGCATGCCGTATTCTTGTCGGACGATGTTCAGTGCATGCACCATATCAGGTGCGGTATCAAGTAGTGTTCCATCAAGGTCAAACAACACACTGTCAATTTTGCGCATGTGAAATCTCAAATTTTCTTGGCATGAAGAAGGTAGTTGACGGAAACATCATCGTTCAATTTAAATGATTTTGTAAATGGATTGTAATGGATGCCGGTAATGCTGTGTGGTTGCATATTGACTTGCCGAATCCATGCGCCTAACTCCGATGGTTTGATAAATTTGCGATAATCGTGGGTGTTTTTGGGGAGAATTTTTAATAAGTATTCTGCGCCAACAATCGCAAAGAGATATGATTTTGGGTTGCGGTTCAACGTCGAAAAGAAAACATGGCCGCCTGGTTTTACAAGTGCAGCGCAGGCCTTGATGACAGAGGCAGGGTCGGGAACGTGCTCCAGCATTTCAAGGCAAGTCACGACATCATATTGGCCAGGTCGTTCCTGGGCGATTTCTTCGGCGCTCGTGGTCAGGTATTCAACCTGCGTACCGGTTTCTAATTGGTGAAGCTTGGCGGTGTCTATGAGTGATTTATTCATATCAATGCCTGTGACTTCTGCGCCTGCGATGGCCATGCTTTCAGTCAGGATGCCGCCGCCGCAACCGATATCAATCACTTTTTTTCCGTTCAGGCTAGCTTTGCTGTTAATGAATCCAAGGCGTAGCGGGTTGACCTGATGAAGGGTCTTAAGATCGCCTTCCGTATCCCACCAACGGGCGGCAAGTGCTGCGAATTTGTCTAGTTCTTGCTGGTCTATATTAGGTGTCATTATTTTGTCCAATTAGCTTGCTAGTGTCTGTTTAAAACGATTATTATATTAAATCAAGTGAATTAGTGTATCAGGTTTTTTAGACGTTAATGAAAAAGGAATTCGTTATGAAATTGAAGCTATTAATTCTCACTGCATCGATCCTATTTTCAGTATACGTCGTTACTAGTCGAGCTGATGACGTTCCGGTGAGAAATACTGATATCACCGATGATGGTGGCAATTTGAAGGTTGCTCCAGGTGGTGGCAGTGCACCTCCGGTAAGTTCACAACCATCCACCTCCTCTCCAGTTCAACCTTTGCCAGGTATGCAGCCTTATAGCGCTCCCAGCACAGATTCCTCCAGTATGAATCCTTCGCAACAGAACCAGATGCCGCAGGATCAACCACCACAGGGAATGCCACCACAGGGAATGCCACCACAGGGAATGCCACCACAGGACATGCAGCCACAAGGAATGCCACCACAGGACATGCCTCAACAAGACAGTACGCGTCCACCAGGTGAAGCGCTTCGTGGTGGTGTCAATTACTAATCTCCATCTGGATTTTCTCTAATCCAGGTGGTGGTTGTGTTTTTCGCTATTGTCGCTAATATCATCAGTAATCTCTTCGAGTGTGTAGCGCAAAATTTGATGCAGTAAACATTCAGGGTGTAACTCGGAAATAAGGATCAAAGCAGTGACGTATAATATTTCAGAAACAGAATTAGCAAACAAAGCCAGCACGCAGCCCAAAACAGTTTATCTCGCCGACTACCATCCCCCTGCTTATTTTGTCGATGAAATTCACCTTGATTTTGATCTGGGTGATGAAGAAACGCTGGTCAAATCTATTTTGTATGTGCGCCGTAATCGTCACTACGACGGTGATCATACCCTCAGGCTGAATGGCGAGGAGCTAATTCTGGTCGACATCAAGCTCGACGGGAGATCATTAACTGAAGATCAGTACGAAATTACCAAAGATTTTCTGACATTGCGCAATGCTCCAGATACGATGACTCTAGAGATTACGACAAAAATATATCCGCAAAAAAATACCGCATTAAGCGGTTTGTATCGCTCCAGTAACACCTTTTGCACGCAATGCGAGGCGGAAGGGTTTCGCCGTATTACCTTTTATCCAGACCAACCAGATATTCTTGCCAAGTTTTTAGTGACCATTCACGCCGATGCAAAAAAATATCCTTACCTGCTTTCAAATGGTAATTTAATCAGTTCTGGGCTATCGGATAATGGTCGTCACTGGGTTAAGTGGGAAGACCCGTTCAAAAAACCATCGTATTTATTTGCGCTAGTCGCAGGTGATTTTGACTTGCTTGAAGGCGAGTTTGTTACGCAGTCAAAACGCAAAATAAATTTACGTGTTTATGTGGAAAAGGGTTACGGCGATCAGGCTCGTCATGCCTTGTATTCTCTGCAAGAAGCGATGCGCTGGGATGAGGAGGCGTATGGTCGTGAATATGATCTGGATATTTACATGATCGTCGCGATCGGCGATTTCAATATGGGCGCCATGGAAAACAAAGGGTTAAATATTTTTAACACCAAATACGTACTTGCCAAGCCTGAAACGGCTACCGATACTGACTACATTCAAATTTTATCAGTGATTGGCCACGAATATTTTCATAATTGGTCGGGAAATCGTGTCACTTGCCGTGACTGGTTTCAGTTAAGTTTGAAGGAAGGGCTGACAATCTTCCGTGATCAATCTTTTACGGAAGATGTTTTATCCCAAGCTGTCATGCGTATTCATGATGTCAATGCACTGCGTGAATCGCAATTTCCTGAGGATGCCGGCCCGCTAGCACATCCAGTGCGTCCAGATTCCTATATCGAAATTAATAATTTTTATACTGCGACTATCTATAACAAAGGCGCAGAAGTATTGCGTATGCTGCAAACTATTTTAGGCAAGCAAATGTTTCGCAAAGGTATGGATTTGTATTTCGCGAAATACGATGGCCAGGCAGCAACAATCGAAGATTATTTAAAAACGATGGAAGATGTTTCCGGTCTTGATCTCGATCAATTCAGGCTGTGGTACACACAGGCTGGCACGCCTATTGTGACAGTCACTGATGAATACGACGAAAAGCATCAGGCGTATACGCTAACCTTGAGTCAGCACACGGATCCAACACCAGGACAAACTGAAAAATATCCTTTGCATATCCCTGTGCGCATGGGGTTGCTTGGTGATGATGGTTCAAGTATTCCGTTGCAGCTCGAAGGTCAGTTAATCGAGCCAGAAAAAGTTTTGCATCTCACTACGGCGACACAACAATTTCAATTTCACCAT
>CAZWPD010000058.1:0-6960 GCA_964636145.1 uncultured Coxiellaceae bacterium | reverse complement strand
GATGCCGCAATGGCTCAGTTCGAACAATCTTACCAGACAAACATGACCGATACCTCGGCAGCATTAATCAGCTTGGTAAATAGCAGCTCACCGCTGCGCACTAAGGCCCTGCAGCAGTTCTATGATGCATGGCAAAAAGATGCTCTTGTGATTGATAAATGGTTTTCAATCCAGGCTGTTTCCTCACAGCCAGATGTGTTATCACAGGTCAAAAACTTGAGTAAGCATCCTGCATTTGATATCAAAAATCCAAATAAAGTCTATGCTTTGATTGGTGCGTTTTGCGCCCGTAATCCTGCCGGATTCCATGCTGGGAACGGTGAGGGTTATGTCTTTTTGCGCGAGTTTGTGCAGCAGTTGGATAAATTAAATCCTTTGGTGGCGGCGCGTATGGTAAAACCTTTGACTAGCTGGAAGCGGTATGATAAAGAACGTCAAAGATTAATGCGCGAGCAATTGCAGGTAATCCTGAAGGATAAAAATCTCTCTAACGATATGTATGAATTGGTGTCAAAAAGTCTCAAAGAAGGGTGAAAATAATGACAAAAACAACTATGAATACCCGCACAGAATCTGACAGCATGGGTTCTATCGAGGTGCCTGCTGAAGTTTATTGGGGTGCGCAGACACAGCGCTCACTTGAGCATTTTGCAATTGGCCATGACCGTATGCCAGATGAGGTTATTCGTGCCTTTGGTGTTCTGAAAAAATCAGCGGCTCTGGCTAACGTTCAGTTGGGTTTGTTAAATAAAGATGTGTCTGATTTGATTTGCAAGGCAGCCGATGAAGTCATTGCTGGCAAATTGAACAACCAGTTTCCTCTGCGTGTCTGGCAGACGGGCAGTGGCACACAAACCAATATGAATGTTAATGAAGTTATTAGTAATCGTGCGATTGAAATGGCTTCTGGTGAGCGTGGCAGCAAAAAGCCGGTTCATCCCAATGATCACGTTAATCGCTCCCAGTCTTCCAATGATACTTTCCCAACCGCCATGCATATTGCCGCGGCGACTGCGCTTGTTCAGGATTTGCTGCCATCCATTCAGTCCCTGCGAGATGGATTATATGCCAAGGAAAAACAGTTTGATCACATCGTTAAAACTGGTCGAACGCATTTGCAAGATGCAGTGCCGTTAACGTTGGGTCAGGAATTTTCCGGCTATGTTGCCCAGCTTGATGCCGCAATGGCCAATATCAAATTAACCTTGCCAGGTTTATTCGAATTAGCGTTGGGCGGTACAGCGGTTGGTACGGGTCTCAATTCGCATCCTGAGTTTGCAGTTACATCAGCAACTAAAATTGCAGAGTTAACCGGGTTGCCATTTGTGTCTGCGCCAAACAAATTTGCTGCGCTTGCCGCGCATGATGCTTTTGTGTTTGCTAGTGGTGCGTTGAAAACACTGGCGTGCGCGTTGATGAAAATCGCCAACGATGTGCGTTGGCTCGGTTCGGGGCCGCGCTGTGGTTTGGGCGAATTGATTTTGCCAGCCAACGAACCTGGTTCATCTATCATGCCTGGTAAAGTTAATCCTACTCAATGCGAAGCCATGACCATGGCATGCGTACAGGTAATGGGTAATGATGCGGCGATCGGCATCGCTGCTTCGCAAGGTAATTTTGAGTTGAATGTATTCAAGCCAGTGATCATTCATAATTTCATGAACTCAATACATCTGCTAACTGACTCCGCGCGTATGTTTAATAAATATTGCGTTAAAGATATGGAAGCTGATGAACGTGCGATTCAAGCATCCGTTAATAGCTCGTTAATGCTAGTAACAGCTTTAGCACCTAAAATTGGCTATGACAAAGCGGCCGAGATTGCGCATAAAGCCTGGCATGATGGCACCTCTTTGTTGGAATCGTGTCTCGAGCTTGGTTACCTCAGCGAGAAAGAATTTAAAGAGACGGTGAGACCAGAGTTAATGGTGAAGCCGCAAGTATAATTTTATATCAAAATATTTTCGGTGGGTTTTCTCATGTTTAGAAATAGTAAGGTGCTGGCCACTGTTTTAATCGGCTGTGGATTGGTTGCGTCTGCTTGGCTTGTCACTCACAGAGGTTCACGTGAATCGTCAGAGGTTGTTGCTGTAACACCGATTAGAAGTGATGATTTCGCTAATCAATTGAACCAGAAAATCACTAATGTTGCCCGTTTGACCGGTGGGCACACTCGTGCTGTTATTCTTGATAATGATGCGGCAATGGATGATGTTCTGGCATTAATATTAATTGGTAATGATCCTGGTGTTGCCCTAAAGGCGATTACTGTGGCAGGTACCGGTGAGGCACACGGCAAGCAAGGCGCGCAAAATATGGCGGCCATCGTAAACATGATGGGTAAGTCAGATATCCCGGTTGCCTACGGCCATGCCAGGCCGTTGACGAATGCCGGAAAGCCATTTCCTGAATTTCTACGTACAACCGCAGACCGCATTCTGGTTGGTAAGAAAATTAAACCGCATCCTGACTTGCGTATCACTGATGATGCTGTTGGCTTGATCAAACAGGTGGTCGATAACAGTAACGAAAAAGTAACAATATTAGCCACTGGCCCTCTGACAAACATCGCTGAATTTGTTACCCAGTATCCAGAGCTTACGAAAAAAATTGACCGAATTGTTGTGATGGGCGGTGCAATTAATGTCAAAGGTAATATCAATGCGCTAACACCGGAAGCTAATAACACTGTATCAGAGTGGAATTTTTATGCTGATCCACAAGCGGTTCGCAAAGTATTTTCCTCGAAAATTCCAATTACTCTAGTTGCTCTTGATGCTACAAATCAGGTGCCAATTACAGCTAAGTTTTACGAGAGTCTGGCGCTTGAGGATCAACCAGAGCTTCATCTTGCTCATGATCTGTTAAAAGGTTACGTTGATCAGTACGGGCTTGAGACCCTGACCAGTAATGTCTATATGTGGGATGGTTTGGCGGCTATGATCATGCTGGATCCTGCCATGGCTGAAATCAAGTCGATTCCGCTGGTTGTGGATAACACTAATGGCCAGATCAAAGTGGCCAGCAAAGGCGATAAGCATATTGCGAATATTGACGTTGTTACGAAAGTGTTGAGGCCGGAATCGGCTCTGGTAAATTACGTCGCCATGGTTAAATCTAACCATATCTTCGCTCAGCGACAGATGCATCATGATTTCGGTCGTGCTACGGCGCAGCTTGGTCGCGCAGTTACATACCTCGGTCATATGGATGAGCGACCAAAAGTATAGGGTAATAAGAATTTGGTGAGGAAGGCATGTCAACAGTAATTCAGGAAGCTAATCTTATGCGTAAAGTTTTTAATTTCAGCGCCGGTCCAGGAATGTTGCCGGAAGAAGTCATGTTGAAAGCTCAGTCTGAAATGCTCGATTGGCATGGTACAGGCATGTCTATCATGGAGCTTGGTCATCGCGGCCCGGAATTTCAAGGCGTTGCTGAGCAGGCGCAGGCTGATTTACGCACATTAATGAATATTCCTAAGAATTATCACGTCCTGTTCCTCACTGGTGGCGCAAGTGCGCAATTTGCCATGATCCCTCTCAATCTTATGACATCGCGCAAAAAAGCTGATTATATTGATACGGGTATTTGGTCAAAGAAGGCGATAGATGAAGCGAAACGATATGGAACCGTGAACGTTGCTGCTTCTTCCAGTGCCCGTCATCAGTTAATGCAAATTCCCGAGCAAAGCACCTGGAATCTGCAATCAGATGCAGATTACGTCCACTATACACCCAATGAAACAATTGACGGTCTTGAATTCAATTGGGTACCAGAAACTGGAGATGTTCCATTAGTTGCAGACATGTCATCCATGATTTTATCGCGACCGATTGATGTGACAAAATACGGTCTGATTTATGCAGGTGCGCAAAAAAATATGGGTCAGGCTGGTGTAACGGTTGTTATTATTCGTGATGATCTGATTCGAGATTCGGTGTTTCTGACTCCGACCCTATACAGCTACAAGCTACATGCAGAGCATCAATCTTTCTACAATACGCCGCCAACTTATAGTTGGTATATCGCCGGCTTGGTCTTCGATTGGTTGAAGCGTCATGGTGGTGTCGATGCGATGTACAAAGTTAATCAGCGTAAGGCAAAAAAATTATATAGCTTCATTGATAGTCATGGTGAATTTTATTTTTCATCAGTGCATCCGAGCAATCGTTCGCTCATGAATGTGGTATTTAGTCTGAAGGATGAGTCGCTGAATGATACATTCCTAAAAGATGCCGCGAGCATGGGTTTGACTAATCTGCGCGGACACAGGATTGTTGGCGGTATGAGGGCAAGTATTTATAATGCTATGCCAGAAGATGGTGTTGATGCGTTGATTGCTTTCATGCAGGATTTCGCTAATAAGCACGCTTAATTTATATAGTTAATCTCCGCGGTTGATAAATTGTTTCAATCGCAACTCCCGCAATTTGTTATATATCTGTTACAACGCCGCAGTGTCCTCTCGCTGCGGCATGATATTTCTCTTCATCATTTATCACTCCACAACACAATAACAGGGGTCGATCATGACGCCAAAAAATGGCTTCACTTTGCTTGAAGTGCTCATCAGTCTTTTGCTCTTATCGCTCGTATTGCTTGGTGTGGATGCGGCGCAAGTTCTTGTGATGCGTGAAACCAGAGGTGTTTATTATTTTCAGCAAGCAACTCTGCTGGCAGAGGCTATGGTTGAGTATACAGGATCACACCACGGCGATCCTTCGGGATATGAGCGTAAATGGCAACAGCAAATAGCTGGAATTCTACCAATTGGAACGGGGCGCGTTTCTGTGTCACGAACCGATATGAAAGTTGAGGTGATGTGGGGTGATACTCAACAAGTATGTCAGAAGACAAAGCAAGGAGTGAAAGGATGCGTCATAATCAGTGTCGTAATTTAATCTCACTGCAAGGATTTACCTTGCTTGAAGTGTTGTTGGCCGTAAGTTTGTCACTGCTTCTACTTGGTGCGTTGACGCGATTATATTTATCTATGAAAAAGACCTGCGAATACCAGCGTATGGTGAATACTCATATTGATGCTGCCAATAATGTGTCGGCAATATTGAGCGGTGAGCTAAACATCGCGGGCCATATTGGTTGTGCGCAGCTGTCTGATCAATTCGCAGTGGAGCCGTGGTCAGGGTACTCATTGACTACCGATAATTATATTGTTGCTGATGCTGCTAATCTTGTCGTGCGTTACCAGCAGTTTCCGGGTGTGTCTTTACTGAGTGATACCGCAGGGCGAGGGATTATGATTGCTGATTCATCTGACAGGTATGCTCGCGGTCAGGTATTGATAATCTCAGATTGTCGACATGCGGAGATTTTCAAGGTTGCAGGTGTAGAGATCAAAGACGATGTGCAAACGCTTGTGGCTGATCATGTCTTACGATATCAGTATGAGCGTTATGCTGAAATTGCACCATTGGTTAGCCATCACTATTTTGTGGCCCGGTCTCGTCAGGGCGACGGATTTTCATTATTTATGGAGGATCTCAATGGGGATCAGGTCGAGATAGTTAATGGGGTGGAGAGCTTCTCATTCATGCCCCTCGGCGAAGGTTTTGAATATGCATTTACAACTATGGCCGCCGGAGCGAGATTTACCTGGCGCGGGTATGTGGCTAGTAACGGAGTAGGTGGCTGATGCGAGGTTTTGTCTTGATGGTGATGCTGGTGTATGTGCAAATTTTTTCACTATTAGCGATGCAGGCGATGGCGGTGTTAGCCTTCCACAAAAAAGCAATTTTTCATGGCGTGCTGGCTAACCAGCAGCGTCATTTGGCAAGGTATTCTTTGGCGATGATTGATGCCGAGCCAGCCTCTTCTTGCTTGATTGGTCGGTATAAAGTTGTCGACTTTGCGAGGGTGGGAGTGGAGTGGTGGCGCCTGCATGGCTGCCATAAAACTACACCTAATTCGGAATATTTTTATGTCAGAGAGGACCTTGGGATTGATCCATGCGCGCAACTAGAAATTCAATCTAAACATGGTGATGCAGTAAGATATTATCGCAATACCTTACTTTATATTACCTCGCTAAGTGATTATCGATCGACATTGATTCAAGACACTGTTGCAGTTCCTGCCGTGACTTCTGCTGCCTGCGTCGGCGATGTAAAAAGAATTAAACCTGGCAGGCAAATGTTACGCTGGCTGTGGTAGAGTTTTAAAATCAATTATACAAAGGATAGGGAGAGTAAGGATGGCGGCAACACTTGCAGGAAGAGTGCTTTTTATTACTGGCGGTAGTCGCGGTATTGGCAGGGAAATCGCCTTACGTGCGGCTCGTGACGGTGCGTCAATTGTGATAGCGGCAAAAACAGCCGAACCTCATCCAAAACTTGAGGGCACTATCTACACGGTCGCTAAAGAAATTGAGGCAGCTGGCGGGCAAGCATTGCCGCTAATGGTTGATATCCGTGACGATGATCAGGTTGTGGCTGCTGTTGATCAGGTCATCGAGAAGTTTGGCAAAATTGATATTCTGGTCAATAATGCCAGTGCGATCAACTTGTCTCCCACGCTTGAATTACCGATGAAAAAGTTCGACTTGATGTTTCAAGTTAATATGCGTGCAACGTATTTCTGCGCTAAAACTTGCATACCGCATTTGGCAAAATCAGATAATCCACATATATTGACACTGTCACCACCGCTCTCCATGAAGCCAAAGTGGTTCAAGAACCATCTGGCTTACACCATGTCGAAGTATGGTATGAGCATGTGTACGTTGGGCATGGCTGAAGAATTTCGCACGCAAGGTATAGCCGTCAATTCACTCTGGCCTAAAACCTTGATTGCGACCGCAGCGATAGCTGTGAACTTTCCGAAGCAATTCTATGATGCATCTCGCAAACCATCGATTGTTTCTGATGCGGCACACGCAATTCTCGTTAGTAATAGTCGCGAGGTGACCGGTAATTTTTTCATAGATGAAGACTATCTGCGTTC
>CAZWPD010000057.1:0-14796 GCA_964636145.1 uncultured Coxiellaceae bacterium | reverse complement strand
CCTTCGAGTATCGCTAATTCTTTGCCTGCCTCATCGCTTGCAATTGAAGTCATAAAATACTTTCGATTTTGCCTCTCTTTTAGGATCGTTCGTATTCGAATGATACCTGCACGCGACGGCCCAAGGTATTTAATCGTTGCCGTTCCTGTTACCGCCACATCAAATTCTTCGTCTAGAATCAAGTGCATCAGCATGCCTTGACTGCTATCCATCACGCTATAGAGCAATCCACCATGCAAGGTTCCAAGCGGGTTAAAATGAGCAGGCTTTACTTCATACTGATAAACGCACTCCTGACTGGTAAGTGAGATACATTTTACCCCAAGCAAAGCGCCCATTTGATCCGCTGCCAGAAACCAATTGATATAGTTTTCAAGATCTTTCTTATCATATTCTTTCATGTTTTTATGCTCTATCAGTGCCGATTTAAATCATCACCAAAGATATACGTATTACACTTTGACATTGACTATCGATCAACACGCCCTAATGCAATTTAGATCTAAACGCCCGCGTGATAGATGACGGCGCGCTCAAGATAAACTTTGGTATTGGCACTTCGAAATGCTCTTCATCGAGATTTTGCATTTCATACGTACCTTCCATCGTGCCTTGAGGAGTGGCGAGCTGACAAAAGCTGGTATAAACAAAGCGTCGGCCAGGTTTGATTAGCGGCTGTAAACCAACCACACCGGCGCCGTGAATTTCTTCGACCTTGCCGGTGGTGTCAGTAATTTTCCAGTAGCGATGGAGTAATTGAATGATATCGTTAGTCTGATTTTCAATGACAATTTCATACGACCAGACAAATTTCATTTGTACCGGATCAGATTGTTCAATGACATATGAAGGCTTGGCGCTCACATATATTTTCAGATTTTTCTTTGTCATTTCTACATTATCCTGCTGTAAAAATTAAGACTATTAACAATACCAGCATGGCGTAAGACATAAATCCAAGCCTGGCACCAACTGTAGAAAATGACATTTTCTTATTGTGATCATGATGTTCCATATTTGTCTTCAACCTTTTTCCAATGTCGCAAGCAGCTTTTCATGGATACCGCCGAAACCAGAATTACTCATAATTACTACATGATCGCCTGAGTGCAATTCTGGCGCAAGCTGTCGCACCAGATTATCGACATCTTGATATAAAGAGGTTGGCTGCTTAAATTTAGCGAGAATATCTTTTAAACCCCAATCCTGTTCTGTTGTTTTGCAAACAACCATGTCCGCATCATGCAGCGCTTCTTGAATTTTTTCTCGATGCACACCTGAGCGCATGGTGTAAGAACCAAACTCAAGCACGGCAATCAAACGTGCCTTGCCAATTTTCGCGCGCAATCCTGCGAGGGTTGTGGCAATCGCAGTTGGGTGGTGAGCAAAATCGTCGTATACAACTATATCTTTTACCGCACCCTTCACTTCCAGGCGGCGCTTCACATTCTTGAATAACGCCAGTGCTGCTATTGCCTGTTCCGGCGTCACGCCGGCATGATGTGCTGCGGCAATGGCTGCCAACGCATTATCAACATTATGCCTGCCGAGCAACGACCAGTGCACCTCACCAACAGAATGATCATCATGAAATAGCGTGAAAACGCTGCCATCAGATTTAATTAACTCCGCACGCCAGGCGCTATTTTTACAGCCAAAACTGGTAGTTGGTGTCCAGCAACCTCGACTCAATACATCACGAATATTTTCATCCGGTGCATGCGTGATCACCAATCCATTACCTGGAACGGTGCGTAATAAATACTGGAATTGAAGTTTAATTGCGTCAAGATCGGCAAAAATATCAGCGTGATCAAACTCAAGATTATTCAAAATAAGTGTTTTGGGATGATAGTGAATGAACTTGGAACGCTTATCGAAAAACGCGCTATCGTACTCATCAGCCTCAATGACGAAATACGGTAAATTACCGGCGCGAGCTGACACGCCAAAGTTTTCAGGAACCCCGCCAACCAGAAAACCAGGTTCCAATCCGGCGTGCTGCAAGATCCAGGCAAGCAAACTAGTCGTGGTAGTTTTGCCGTGTGTTCCGGAAACCGCAAGCACCCAACGATCTTTTAAAATATTTTTTGCCAGCCATTCAGGACCAGAGAGATACGGAATATTTTTATCGAGAACGTATTCCATGGCAGGATTGCCGCGCTTAATTACGTTACCAACAATGACGCAATCGACATCATCAGCAATGTGCGCGGGGTCGTAACCTTCCATTAATTCAATGCCTTGGCGCTCAAGTTGAATGCTCATTGGAGGATAAACATTCATATCTGAGCCTGTAACCTGATGTCCGTTTTGCCTGGCAAGAATTGCGATACCACTCATGAAGGTACCGCATACGCCTAAAATATGAATCTTCATTATTAACCTCAAATGTATGATAATACTAGATTGTGTTATTATTATTTAATTTATTGAATCCCGCAAAGGAATTGGCAGGATGGAAAGTCAGGGACTGTTTGAGACAATCATGGATAGCGCCGTGCTATTAGATAAAGCCGGGCGCATCGTAAACTGGAATGCAGGCTCGTCTGCTGTCTTCGGCTATTCCAAAAAAGAAGTCCTGGGACGCTCGGTCAATCTCATCTACGATCGCAACTACCCGTTCCCAAAACTCATTCAAGAAATCAGCGGCAGCCAAAAGAAGTGGCAGGAAGATACCGTATTCATTCGCAAAAACGGTGTAAAAGGTTATTGCAAAACCCTACTGTGTCCGCTGCCGCCGAACGATGAAAACAAAGTATTAACTCTATTAATTCACCAAAACATTACTGCCTATAAAAATACTGAAGCTGAACTAAGCTCACAAAACCAAACCATTTCTAATCAGCTACACGAAGCATATACGGCCGTCACCAGCTCAAACATGATGCTGGTTGAGATGGCCTCGCAGCTAGAACAAGCGGAACGCAGACTGCGTGAGAGCGAATTACGCTTTCACTTACTCGTTGAGAACGCAACCGACGTTATCTCACGCCACACACCAGATGGCAGTTACTTATATGTCTCCCCTGCCAGCATGCCGGCACTCGGCTATGGCCCAGAAGACTTGATCGGTACGAACATCTACAAAATCATCCATCACGATGACCATGTTAAAATCAAAAAAGCTTTCACACGGCGCCGCGACCTCCCCATGATCAAGCCCATCATTTACAGGGTCAAACGTAAGGGTGGCGAGTTCCGCTGGTTTGAAAGCAATATTCGCTTGATCACTGACGACAACAACCGTCATATCAAAGAAATTCAACTAGCATCCCGCGACGTTACCGATCGAGTACTCGACAAAAAGGCACGGTTACGCGGTCAGCAATTGGCGCACGTCTTCCGCTTAAGCACCATGGAAGAGATGGCATCGGGCATGGCTCACGAAATCAGCCAACCGCTAGCAGCGATTGTGAATTACACGCGCGGCTGCGTCCGCCACCTCGAAAACACAGCTCACGATCGCGATCAATTGCGCAGCGTGATGGAAAAAGCTGTTGCTCAGGCAGAGCGTGCCGGTGAAATCATTCAACGCTTAAAGAACTTCTTTTGCAAAGGCCAACTGGTTAAAACGCCGTGCAAAATCAATAATATTGTCCGTGAGACCGCAGGCCTCATGAAACATGAATTAATCAACTCAAAAACCAAGATTGAATTTGAGTTTGATAAAAACCTACCCTTCATCTTCATCGATAAAATTCAGATTCAGCAAGTGCTCTTAAATCTCATTCAGAACGCCATTGAAGCTATGCATGACGTCCGCGCCAAAGAAAAGCGCATCTATATTCAAACTGCGACTGTCGCAACAGAAACCATTGAAATCACCCTGAGCGACACTGGGCCGGGTTTCTCCAAGGATCTCGTCAACAAAGTGTTTATGCCCTTTTTCACAACCAAGGCTCACGGACGCGGCATGGGACTTGCCATTTGCCGCTCGATTATTGAAGCGCATGGCGGTCAATTTACGATTAACCCCAAATCAGTTAACACAAACAGTTGGATACGGTTTTCACTACCTATGGCGATCTGAAGGAGCAAGAAGCAATGTCAATTTTAGACCCGATTGTATATATCATTGATGATGATCAGGCGATGGTGGAATCACTTTCATGGATTATTGAATCTATCGGCTTGAAGGTTGAAACGTTTGTCCGTGCTCAAGAATTCCTGGATCAATATGATCCGCAGCAACACGGCTGTTTGTTACTGGACGTACGTATGCCGGGCATGAGCGGACCAGAGCTGCAATCAAAGCTAAATGAACACGGCTTGCCAACCCTGCCGATCATCTTTATTAGCGGTCACGGCGACGTGCCACTGGCTGTTCGCGTCATGAAAGCCGGCGCCATCGATTTTCTGACCAAGCCATTCAACGACCAAGTGTTACTCGAAAGCATCAATAAAGCGCTGCGTATCGACAAAGCCAATCGCGAAAAGCGACAGGAATGTGCACAGGCACGCGCCAAGTTCGCCCTGCTGTCTCCGCGCGAAATTCAAGTGTTACAGGGCATTGTTGCCGGCAAACCAAACAAGGTTGTTTCTGCGGAATTGAACATATCCCTCAAAACCGTTGAAGCCCACCGTGCTTCCGTTATGAAGAAAATGGGCGTGAAATCAGTTCCCGAATTAGTGAAACTGGTACTCACAAACACCATCGAAGAGGAAGTTGTTGAAGAGGAATAATACAGACCTAGATTTGGTGGCCAAATCTAGGTCAAATTAGTAGTTTCCCGATGGTACTTACCCCTATTTAAGTAGGGACATTCAATTAAATTCCTATGGTTTTCTCCCAATTTTTATCCGGAATGGATAATGAGATGATTGTAATCCCTCATCGATAAATTGAATTATCGAAAAGAAGTTTAGGAGAACGGCCATGGATAACAGAAAGCAGGTATTAATCGTTACGAACGCGATCACGGATGAAGAAGTGATGCAGATTCGTAAGGCATTTAGTGCAGAACTAGCACCAAATATGGACATCAAGATCTCTCTTGTACACGTTATACCCCGTTTACCTACTTGTTACTTTAATATTCCTTCAATGGGCATGCTAATCGAAAAATACTACGATGAAGCTAAGAGCTCACTGGGTGAAGTTGGCAAACATTTAGGCATTGCCAAAAAAGACCAATGGCTGATTTCCGGTAAAATCCGCACCGAAGTATTACGTCTTGCCAATAAATTAGGTTCCAGCTTTATTCTTGCCAGCGCCCAACAAATTGCTGAATTACAACGTTCACTGTTCTTCAAGAACATCGAACAATACGCCGTGATCAAGAATATCAACCAAATTAAGCAACTATAATAAGACCGACGAGTAGCCGCACCTCCTCAAGTTAGCAACCATTTGCCGTATCAGGTCCTCCCATCTGATACGGTTTTTTTTTGATTTATTGAAACAGCCAGTGCCACGCTCTGCTTTTCCCGTGCCCGTGAACGTGCCCGCGTGCGTGCCCGTCTTTTGATCCTCTCGCATCTGTACACAAAAACTGGCACACACACGGGCACAAGCAAGAACAAACTCAACCCCTTGAAATACACCCCAATCAGGTATATTTTTACCCCTCAAAATAATACAGAGGTTAACTTTCATGGAAAAATTCAATGCCTTATACGCTCAGTCCGGCGGCGTGACATCAGTCATTAATGCCAGCGCCTGCGGCCTGATTCAAACCGCTCGCCAACATCAAGATAAAATTGGCAAAGTATATGCCGCACGTAACGGAATTATTGGCGCGCTCACCGAAGATTTAATCGACACCTCACTCGAATCCGATGCCGACATCGCCGCCCTGCGCCATACGCCAGCTGGCGCTTTCGGATCATGCCGCCACAAACTTGGCTCCATCGAAAAGCACCGCAAACAATACGAGCGCCTGGTTGAAGTATTTACCGCTCATAACATTCGTTATTTCTTTTATAACGGCGGCGGTGATTCGCAAGATACTGCGCATAAGGTCTCGCAAATCAGCAAAGAATTAGGCTACCCCATCACCTGTATCGGCATACCAAAAACCATTGATAATGATTTGCCGTTTACCGACAACTCGCCAGGTTTTGGCTCGGTCGCTAAATACGTCGGTGTTTCCATACGCGAAGCCGGCATGGATGTTGCCTCCATGGCACTGACCTCCACCAAGGTATTTATTCTCGAAGTCATGGGACGTCATGCAGGCTGGATTGCAGCGGCTGGTGGTCTTGCTGCAGAACACGAAGGTGATGCGCCACACATTATTTTATTTCCGGAAATTCCATTAAATCCGGAAACGTTTTTAAATCGCGTAAAGGAATGCGTCACCAAATACGGTTATTGTGCAATCGTCGTATCAGAAGGCACCAAAAACCTCGATGGCACGTTCATTGCTGATTCCGGCTTGGTAGATGCCTTCGGTCACAAACAATTGGGTGGTGTAGCGCCTGTGATCGCCAAAACCATTAAAGAAAATCTGGGTTATAAATATCACTGGGCATTGGCAGATTATCTGCAGCGCTCTGCTCGTCACATCTCATCCAAAACCGATGTCGAACAAGCATATGCCATGGGTCAGGCCGCGGTTGAACTGGCACTAGCCGGCAAAAATGCAGTCATGCCTATCATCGTTCGCGACAGCAATAAACCTTACGCCTGGTCTATCGGCGAAGCGAGTCTTGATAAAGTTGCCAACGTAGAAGTAAAAATGCCGCGTGATTTCATTACAGCAGACGGCTTTGGCATCACCGCAAAATGCCGTGAATATCTCGAGCCGCTGATTCAGGGTGAAGATTATCCGCCCTACCATCATGGCTTGCCGGTTTATGTAAAACTGAAAAATTTGCCGGTGGAAAAGAAGTTAAGTACCACGTTTGAAATTGCATAATGATGTTGCCCCATTCCTTTACAGGAATGGGGCAAATAGAATTAACCACCCCACTCCAACCCATTCTTGCGCAAAATTTCCCGCAAGGCTTTTAATCCGCTCATTTGAATTTGACGCACGCGTTCACGTGTTAAGCCTACCGCAAGTCCAACCTCTTCCAGCGTTTGTCTTTCATAGCCAGAAAGACCGAAACGACGACACAACACTTCACGCTGCTTCGGGTTCAATTCTTGCAGACAAGCTTCCAGTGATTCTGTCATGCGCTCACTTTCCAGCGCATCTTCAGGGTTAGCTGTAACTTTATCAGGAATTGCTTCGACCAATGACTTGCCTTGTGCGTTCTCATTACCTACTTGTAGATCCAATGAGACAACACGCTCATTTAAAGCCATCATATCTTTGACATCATCAATGGACTTATCTAACGCTTGTGCTATTTCGCCATAAGTTGGCTCTCTATCCTGATCATGCATCAATTTACGCGCAGTGGATAAGCACAAGTTCAACTCACGCAACACATGGATAGGTAAGCGAATCGTACGGGTTTGATTCATGATGGCACGCTCAATAGTTTGACGTATCCACCACGTTGCATAAGTTGAAAAACGGAAACCGCGCTCAGGATCAAATTTTTCAACTGCACGCAATAAACCTAAATTACCCTCTTCAATCAAATCTGAAAATTCCATGCCGCGATTGTAGTAACGTCTTGCGATTTTGACGACCAAACGCAAATTACTTTCAATCATTTTGCGGCGCGCTTTTTCATCGCCCTGCAAAACCAGACGACCGTAGTAAATTTCTTCTTCAGCGCTTAATAATGGCGAGAAGCCAATTTCTTTTAAATATAAATGCGTGGGATCATTAGAATGTTTCGCAACAGGTTTCGCCTCGACAACCTCAACTGGCTCTTCATCGACACTTGAAAGAATTCCAGAATCAACTTTGTCATCAAGAATTTTTTTGGAGGACTTATTTTTGCGTGCAGCACGTTTCACCGGCTCAGCATCGCCAAGCACTTCCGCCTCATCAATGAATACATCATCTTTGAATTCGTCTTTCAAAGATTCACCCTCCTCTTTTGATGGCGTTTTCCGTTTCGGCATGGCAATCCCCGGGCTTAGATTTTTATTATACCAAAATTAAGTGGGTAACAGGGTAAAAAAAGATTAGGATGATAGTAGATTCAATGGGTTAACTGGTATTCCGGCTCTTCTGATCTCAAAATGGAGCATTGCCTGACCCGATGCAGCCTTGCCCATCTCAGCAATACTCTGTCCTTTTTTAACCCAATCACCCTCACGAACAAGCAAGCGGCGATTATAAGCGTATGCAGAGAGATACTGGCTATTATGTTTGATGATAATAAGATTACCGTAACCGCGCAGACCATTACCCGCATACACCACCTTGCCAGGTGCAGAGGCATAAATCGGCGTTCCCACACGGTCACTAATATCAATACCTTTCGATTTTTTTGAATAAATAGCCAAGATCTTGCCATGAGACGGCCACTGCCAGGAAGTGACATAAAACTTGGGCTCTTTACTCTCGGCACGAAGCTGACTAGGGGTGACAGGTTGCTCACTCACCGGCTGAGGGGCTTTTTCAATCACTGGTTCCGGGAGAGTCTCCATTACTGTTTTTGTCGCTGCCTGAGTAACGGTTTCTTTAACAGGCTGAGGCGACGCTTCTTTCGTTTCAACCTGACGCCAAGCCATAGGCTTGGCTATAACCGAAGCAGAGACAGGAGCCCGGACAACAGTTCTCACTGGTTTCTTATGAAGGTAAATGATTTGTCCGGTATGAATGGCATAAGGAGCCGTAATGCCATTATTTTTTGCGAGCACACTATAATCAGCGCCGTAACGCCAAGCAATGGAGTACAAAGTATCACCAGGAGCAACCCGATAAATGCCTGATACAGGTACCGCCTCATATCCACTAACATCTGCAACCGGGGCGTAATTATCAGATTCAGCGCAGGCCACCAGCACCACACAACACAATGCCGCAGCAGTGCATCTCCACAACCGCATGGTTACACCAATCCCACTTGCAGTGATTGCACCCAATTTGATAACTCATCGAGAACCTTGTAGTGAGTTAAATCCAGATGCAATGGGGTAATGGAAACATAACCGCTATTCACAGCATAAAAATCTGTACCGGGACCAGCATCTTGCTCAGGGCCGGGAGCACCTATCCAATAAATTTTTCTGCCGCGTGGATCTTGTTCCTTGATGGTTGGCTCGGCAATATGGCGCGTACCGAGTCTTGTCACCTGAATACCTTTTAATTCTGAAAATGGCACATCAGGCACATTTACATTCAAGATGGTATCAGAGGTAAGCGGAGTTAGTCGTAACCGTTCCACCAGGTTTTTAGCAACCTGCGCAGCAGTATCGTAATGTTCGCAACGTGGACCAGCTAACGAAATTGCAACCGATGGCAACCCAAGAAAACGTCCTTCTGTCGCAGCAGCGACAGTACCGGAATACAACACGTCGTCACTTAAATTGGAGCCTTCATTAATACCCGAAACAACGATATCAGGCATTTCTTTTAACAAGCCGGTAACAGCAATGTGTACGCAATCAGTAGGCGTTCCATTCACGCTATAAAAACCATTTGAAGTTGAAATGACACGCAATGGTTGATCAAGCGTGAGCGAGTTACTGACGCCGCTGCGATTGCGATCGGGAGCAACAACAGTAATATTACCAAGTTGACTTAATGCTTCGGCGAGATGCGCAAGACCAGGTGCGTGAACCCCATCATCGTTACTAATTAGAATTTTCATCGTTTTATCCATTCAATAATCCCTTACTTAACCACCTGATAAAATGTCTCGCCTTTTTTTACCATACCAAGCTCGCTGCGCGCACGTGCTTCGGCCGCATCCTGACTGTTTTGAATGCGCTGAATCTGGAACAACAAATCATCATTACGCTTTTTCAACTTATCATTCTCTTCAGCTTGCACCACAATCATTTTCTTTAAGCGCACCAGATCGCTAATACCGCCGTTTTCAAACCAGAGACGATATTGCAAAAAAATCAATAATGCCGCCATAAAGACAGCAATCGCGCCAGTGCGCATAAACGCCATTAGACTGTTACCTTCGCAATGGATTTCATGTCTAACCTTGAAAATGCATCCCAACCAGCATACTTGCCGTGACGACCCAATTGTTCCTCAATCCGCAATAATTGATTGTATTTAGCTACGCGATCAGTACGGCACAGCGAGCCGGTTTTAATCTGACCTGCATTCGTGCCAACTGCAATATCGGCAATCGTGGTGTCTTCCGTTTCACCGGAACGATGCGAAATAACGGTGGCATAGCCCGCCATTTTTGCAGTTTGAATCGCAGCCAGCGTCTCTGATAATGTCCCAATTTGATTGGGTTTAATGAGAATGGCATTCGCGATTTGTTGAGTGATACCTCTATCCAGTAATTTAGTATTTGTGACAAACAAGTCATCGCCAACCAACTGAATTTTCTTACCCAGCCTGGTCGTCAGTTTTTTCCAGCCATCCCAGTCATCTTCTGCCAAACCATCTTCGATAGAAATAATCGGATAGCGCTCAACAAACCTTGCCAGATAATCAATGAATTCATCACAAGTAAGTGTACGATTTTCACCGGCAAGACGATAATTACCTTTATCAAAAAGCTCATTGCTAGCAACATCCAAGCCAAGACAAATATCTTTGCCGGGCGCATAACCAGCCTTACTAATGGCTTCCAAAATGAATTCAACAGCAGCTTCCTGATCAGGCAAATCAGGCGCAAACCCACCCTCATCACCAACGTTAGTGTTATATTTTTTGGCCTTCAGCAAAGCTTTTAAATGATGAAATACTTCTGTGCCAGCACGCAAGGCATCAGAGAATGTTGACGCACCAACTGGCAAGATCATGAATTCCTGAAAGTCGATATTATTATCAGCGTGCGCACCCCCATTGATAATATTCATCATCGGTACTGGCAGCACGTAATCGTTATGTCCACCCAAATATTGGTATAACGGTTGTTTGCGGTTCAAAGCCGCAGCTTTAGCAGTTGCGAGCGATACTGCCAACAAGGCATTCGCGCCGAATTTTTCTTTGTTTTCTGTGCCATCGAGCGCAATCAGTAAATCATCAATCTCCTGCTGCTTGGTGACATCAAAGCCAAGCAAGGCTTTATTCAATTCATTGCGGATAAAATTTACCGCGTGCATCACACCTTTACCCATGTAACGCTTGGTATCCTTATCACGCAGTTCAACCGCTTCACGCGAACCAGTGGATGCCCCGGAAGGCACCGCCGCACAACCAACTTCGCCAGTTGTTAAAATGACTTCCGCCTCAACCGTTGGATTACCGCGCGAATCAAGAATTTCACGCGCTTTAATTTCTTTAATTGCTGACATCAGATTTCCTTACACGCAAGTTTTCAATGTTATGGTTATAAAATCTCTAGCACTTCCTTGACAAAGGGGATGGTCAACCGGCGCTGCGCAGCCAGAGACGCTTTATCCAGTGCATCAAGCGCCGCAAACAGCGTGGTCATGTGGCGCGGACAATGCGACAAAATGTATTTCCCGACTTCCTCAGACAAGGTGATACCGCGACCTTGTGCGCGACGAATTAATACAGTAATTTTTTCCGCATCGGATAATGGATGCAATTGATATACAACGCCCCAGGATAATCGCGACACCAAATCAGGCAGCGCAATCGGCAGTGATTTTGGTAAATCATTACCGGTAAAAATGATGCTGCCGCCGGCGTCGTAAACGCGATTAAAGAGATGAAACACCGCCTCTTCCCACACTGCTGACTGGGCAATACACTGTAAATCATCAACGCAAATTAATTGCAATGATTCGAAGCCGTGCAAAATTTCCGGTGACTGGAGCATTAACTGTCCAAGCGGCAAATATACCGCGCTCACTTTATGGCGCGCCGCCTCATGACAACTGGCTTGCAGCAAATGACTTAATCCCTGCCCGCGTGAACCGCACAGATAAATAATTTTCTCGCCATGTCCACTCGCGGTTTTTTGCAACGCAGCGATAATTTCTGCATTTTTTCCCGGATAAAAATTATCAAATGATGCATCGTCTCTCAATGAAAGACCGAGCGGCAATTGCGCTATAACCCTGGAACTTGAGCGTTGCATGAATCTGACCCTACCCGTTTATCATATTATGATGACTTGACTCAGACTCAGATTCAGGAGGCCTCGACATAATCATTTTGCTGCGCTGACTTTGTGACATCAGACGACTGACATTATGCAGCACATCGGCAATCACTTTTTCCTGAGTGGCACCGGTAATTGACCAATCCCAAGCCTTATCTTTCCATACCAGATTCCAGCGACCCTGATATTCATTATTATCATATTCAATCGTACCCACCAGAATTGCATCCGGTTCGTAACGTTTAGATGCATCTTTCAACTCTGACAACGCAACTGAAGTAATATTGTCAGAGGTAACTTTGTTCATATCAGTCACATCCATCACCGGGAAAATCAGCGGCAAACCGTAACGCTGGCCCTGACGTTTAAACTTCTCGAGAGTGTCAGTTGGTGTTTCCACGCCCAGAATGTCGACTTCGCGCTTGTCATTAACCGTAGCCAACCAGACGATGATCAACGGCCGCGCCGACCCCCAGCCAACCACACCGGCTTTTCGCAGCAAACGCTTCACATCTGGCTCGTTATATTTGATGTTCAGGGTGTAAGTCGCAGAGTTGACCGTTGGCGAGGAATAACTATATTCCTGCACGTAATAGTCAGACTTATTCAAGCTGTCTTTAATCAGTTTATTAGAGGCTATATTTTGATCGCCGCTTAATTTGATCAAAACATCTTGAAAACCTTCGCGTATCGCTTCAGCCCTTGCATCTGCCGCCTGTGACGCAACAGACATCTGGACCTCATATAAGGTTGTCACCTTCACTGCAAAAGCAGGAGTCCATCCCAAAAACAGAGCCAGACACATAACCATCATTAGTTTGTTCATATTTAGACTCTTACCATGCAATCAAGACGTTATATTATAACTTAAGATTCGCGGGTGGATACTACTATGTTACTGTTCGTGACCTTGAACAAGTCCTATGCTAAATTTCCTGCTCTATGTAACCCGGAACAGATGACTCAAGGCATGAACAAGACCGCCAAACAAACCAACCATGGCTGGGGCACAGATATCCTCGTGCTGACCATCGCCTTCGGCCTGCTCTTTTTCACCCTGCTCGGATCTCGGCCATTATTTGTGCCCGATGAAGGCCGCTACGCTGAAATTGCTCGTGAAATGGTAGCGCGCGGAGATTATATTACCCCGTATCTCAATGGCATCAAATATTTTGAAAAGCCAGTACTCTTTTATTGGCTGGGTGCGCTAGCCATTAAGTTCGGCGGCGCAAGCGTCACAGCCGTGCGTTGCATTAACGCCTTCATTGCCCTACTCGGCTGCCTCATCACTTACGCATCTGGACGACTCTTATACGGACGCGCCACAGGCCTGATCGCCAGCATTGTACTCGCCACCAGTACACTTTATTTCATCATGGCGCACATGGTGAGCCTTGACCTACCTGTCTCAGTATTTATTGCCGCGAGTCTCTATGGCTTCCTCCTATCCAGTCAGGCACAGACTCCGACAGCACGCCGCTACTACCTATACGGCGCCGCCGTGGCAGCCGCACTCGCCGTTCTCACGAAAGGACTAATTGGCCTAGTTTTCCCCGGCATGATTATTACCGTCTGGATGCTCGCCCTCAATGAATGGCGGCAATTACAGCGCTTACCTATTATTTCTGCAGCATTCATCTTTTTCCTGATCGCCGCCCCGTGGCATATAGTGGTTAATCACTATAACCCTGAATTTTTCCACTTCTATTTTATTGAACAGCATTTTCTGCGCTACACCACGATGGATGTCGGGCATTACCAACCTGCCTGGTTTTTCATCCCCACCTTGATTGGCGGCTTCTTCCCATGGATAGTTTTTTTACCACAGGTCATCACAACATCACTGCCACGCCAGTGGTCTCAGCGCAATAAGTATGCGAGTGAACTCTTTTTTGTATTATGGGCAGCTTTGATATTCGCCTTCTTTTCCTTTTCCAAATCTAAACTCATCCCGTACATCTTACCGGTCGTGCCCGCACTTGCCATGCTGACTGGACACTATCTCTCGACAAGATTATCTACCGTCACCCGCGGATTACTTGCCGGTTACAGCTGCCTGGTTTTGATGTCGGCCGGAATGGTGTTTTTCCTGTGGAATCTCAACATCACGGTGAGCAACCCCGCTAACGCCACCCTATTCCTGCGCATCGCGCTGATACCGCTATTCCTGGGCAGCCTCATCAGCATGGTCGTCGTTAGTCGCTCGCCACGCACTGCGCTATATTTGATCACAGTCTCAACTGCCTTATTTTTGGTCTTTAGTCTCGGCGCGGTACGCTTTATTGATTCTCGTACCATCCGACCGCTCGCAGCCACCCTGAGACCATTATTACAAACTGGCGACGATGTCATCACTTATAACCAGTACTACCAAGATTTACCCTTCTATCTGGAACGCCGCGTCACCATTCTCAATTGGCGCAACGAACTCAGTTACGGCATGGAGCATCAAAATACCGATGACTGGATGATAGATAATAAAAAATTCTGGTCGCGCTGGCAGAGCAAACAACGGGTATATATGATCATGAGCAGGGAGGAATACCAGCGCTTCCATGAGCGCTACCCGCATGAGAAGATAGTTCTCATAGAGGAAACTCCTAATAACGTACTGGTCAGCAACTTGCCATTGGTATTACCCCCTACTTGACTATCTAAGCCATTGAGTTATATTGGAACAATGGTCCACCAACAATGGAGGCAGCGCTGCTGAAACGGATATGTTGATCAAATCAC
>CAZWPD010000056.1:6297-15749 GCA_964636145.1 uncultured Coxiellaceae bacterium | reverse complement strand
ATGGTGTTTCAGGTGAGAGTTTGGTCCCGGCCGCGAAGAGCGCGCCCGGGCTACATTATTCCTTCGGCATCTTCACTTCAACTTCCCGGCTGCTTTTCGCAATGCGATCGAGAATGCCGTTAATGAATTTGTAACCTTCGACGGAGCCGAATTCTTTGGTGAGGTTTAATGCTTCGTTGATGATGACGCGATAGGGGATATCAGGGCGCTTCAGTAATTCGTAAGTCGCAAGACGTAACACCGCTAATTCCACCGGATCAATATCACTCATGCTGCGATTCATAAATGGTTTGATGGCGAGATCAATTTCTTCTTTGTTAGCAGGAATCCCGCGTATGAGTTCCTTGAAGAAATCCATATCGAGTTTTTTATCGATATGTTCGGTTAAAAATTGTTGTTCAATCTCAGAAATCGGCGCACCGGCAATCTGCCACTGGTACATGGCTTGTACGGCGTAGCTTCTGGCATTGTGGCGTTCGGTGGTGCTGGAGGTGCTTTTATCTTTATTATTTTCGGTTGTCATCGTTTTTATTTTCACTTCGTTTTGCATTTCTTGTTAGTTTGCTTATTTCTTTTCTGAATTCATCAATATCTTCAAAGCTGCGGTACACGGATGCAAAGCGCACGTAGGCGACTTGATCCAGCTGGTGTAACTCATTCATGACCATCTCACCAACTTGCGCGGATGGGATTTCTTTTTCGCCGCATTTCATGGCTTGATGCAAAATTCTGGTGACGGCGCTTTCAATTTTTTCAACACTGACCGGGCGCTTTTCTAAAGCGCGCATGATGCCGGCACGTAATTTATCTTCACTGAATGGTGCGCGTCTGCCGTCGCGTTTCACGACGCGGGGCAGCGATAATTCCGCAGTTTCATAAGTGGTAAAACGTTCTTTACACTCCGGGCACTCGCGGCGCCGGCGCGTCTGGTTGCCTTCGCGTAGTAGCCGCGAATCGATGACCTTGGTATCTATAGCCTGACAAAATGGACAGTACATAGCATCACCAGCAAGGGTTTAATGCGCAAATGTTATCCTAAAGTGATGATAAAGGGTAGATATTTTTAGGGTGGTTGTCATTTCTGCTACGGAGCGCGTCATCTCAACTACGGAGCGCGTCATCCCCGCGTCGTTCCCAGCTTTCTTCCCGCGCATGCGGGAAGCCCCTTAATGATGCATGGTTCCATTGATTCTGTACGGTTATATCAAGGAGGTTCCCGCTTGCGCGGGAATGACGATATCTATTTCTTCCGCTTCAACATTACCCCAGCCAATTCGCGCAACAATTGGGCATCATTACCCAGGTAGTTGATGGCCTGCAGAGCCTGCTCATAAAGCTTCTCGACTTTTTGTTTGGCGACGTCCACACCGTGGAGTTTGGGGTAAGTGAATTTATTATTGGCCTGGTCTATGCCTTGAGGTTTGCCCAGATCTTCGGTTTCAGCCTCAATATCCAGAATGTCATCCTGAATCTGGAAGGCAAGACCGATGTGGCGCCCGAAATCGCGCATAGCTGTTTGATTATTTTCATCATCATCTTTCGAGGCCAGCCAGCCTAATTCTACGCAGGCGGTCAATAAGGCGCCGGTTTTGAGTCGGTAGATATCTTCCAGTACGCGGCTTGAGATGCTGTCATCGGACATGACGGTCAAATCGAGGGCCTGACCAGCAGCCATGCCAAACGGGCCGCAAGCCTGGCTGAGTACGGTCATCATTTGCAGGCGGCGTTCAGCTTTAATGGGTGCCGGGTGACTCGAGATGACTTGCATGGCAAACGTGTGCAAGGCGTCGCCGGCGAGAACGGCCATGCCTTCACCAAAAGCCTTGTGGCAAGCGGGGCGGCCGCGGCGCAGGGCGGCATCGTCCATGCACGGCAAGTCGTCATGGATGAGGGAGTAAGTATGGATCAGCTCTACCGCGGCAGCGGCAGTGTCCAGGCTTTCGATAGGGGCGTCAAAAACCGAGCCGGCGGAGTAAATCAATAGCGGGCGCAGGCGCTTGCCGCCATTTAGCAGCGAATACTCCATCGCGTTTTTCAGTTCTAGCGACGGCGTATTTTCCAGATAGCTGGTATAAATTTTATCTAGCCGTTCGTTACTTAATCGGATTAACTCGTTAAGTGCCAGGTTACGCATCTCCATCGTTTTCATCGCTGTCCTCGTCTTGATCAGTGTCGCCGTAAGCTTCCAGCGTATCTTGTTTATTATTCTGAATAAGAATTTGTACTTTTTGCTCAGCATCTTCCAGAATTTTCTGGCAATGTTTGACCAGGGTAATGCCGCGCTCAAAATGGCCGAGTGATTGATCAAGCGTCAATTCGCCTTGTTCCATCTTTTCAATCAACTGGGTGATCTCTGCCAGTGACACTTCGAGATCAGGTAATTTATTGGTTTTTTTCGTCACGCTCATTGCTCCTAACTTAGCCTGAAAAAAGGTAGCGCATATTGAGTGTCGATGCAATGCATTCGTGAGGCATGTGTTATTTCAAAAACATTCAGGTAGACTGTGGCGCATTCAACATTGAGCAGAAAGGAAGAAGCATGAAAAAAGTGTTGTCCGGCTTGTTATTAATATCGTTTTACTTATTCAGTCAGATTGCGTCTGCCAACCCATATTGGGATATGCGCAAGGTGCCGCGTGATAGCAGTTATTCACACGAGCCATTCAACTTGCGGGCTATGCAGCAATTGAAAACATCACGCGGGGTAGATGCAATTGATGTGTTGCGCGTGCAAGTAGACTGGCAGGCCAATGAAAGTTATCAGCTCACGCAAAAAATTATTGAAGCATCTGGTACGCCGGCATTATTAGCGCGTGCTAAGCATAAACCGCAACTGGGCAGTTATCTTGGTATCCTGAAAGATGCTGACGGTAAAACGGTTTATTACGATTCCGTCGGCACCGGTAAAGAATATCGTAAGCTGACGCGTGCGATGACGTTCCGTTTTCCCGTGCCAACACAAAGCATGACTTTTGAAATGTATGCGGAAAACCCGCAATCTGGTGTCATGGAAAAAGTCATCACGCAATTGATAACGCCGTCCGAGTTGCAAAAGCAAAAAGCCGACGATGTGGAAGTGAAAGAGTTGTCACTCTCCAAACAAGCGCATGCTTTACGCGTGAATTTTTACGCGGAAGGATATTCTGCCTCTGAAAAGCAGCAATTTTGGGATGCCGCTCAAAAAGCAGTGCAAGCCTTGCAGCGTGAAAAATTTCCTGGTGTTGAACAATTAAGTTTTTACGGCGTATTTCATGCGTCCAATCGTAAACTTGGCGGTCCCGGTGATTTGGGTATGCCGGTACCTGAGTACGACAGCTTTTTAGGCTTGTATTATCCGTACTGGAATAAATTCGGTCGTTGGTATGATGTGGTGTATCCAACCCGCGAAGGTAAAATGCGTCACGGTTTTGCCAGCGCACCTTATGATTATGCGATTGCACTGGTGAAAGACAGTGGTTACTGGGGCATCGGTAATTACATGGCGTATACGGCGATCCCGGCAGAAAATTCCACGTATTTTACGTATTTGTTGACGCATGAATTTGGACATTTCTTTGGATTGAATGAAGAATACGAAGGCGGCGGCCCCACCGAGCTGGAATTCGCACCAGATATGCAAGAACCGTGGTCGCAAAATATTACTTTTTTACGTGATGGCAAATATGAAAGTTTGAAATGGAAAAAATTGGTCGATCCACGCCGCAAATTGCCAACACCAGCATCTGACTGGCATTCTTCGCCGCCAGTGTACGGTGCATATCGCGGCGGTTACGCTGATTCAAAAGTAACGCATGGTCAGAGTCATAAACCTGGATTGAATTGCACGATGGAAGCTGCCAAGCATTTTTGTGATGTTTGCAGTGATGGGATCAAGCAGGTGATGAAGGATGGATTGGGCGTGAGATTAAACAGCGACCACCATATCTGAGTATTTGAGCAACGCGGTATCCGCGGTCAGAAATTTTAAAGGCTCGTGAATGGCTTGAGATAATAAAATTCTGTCAAATGGATCGCGGTGTAAATCAGGTAAGGCAAGAATGCCGGCGGCATGAGCTGCGGTAACAGGCAGCTCATGAAAGCCGCTCTGGCTGATTGCTTCGACCAGATCATTCATGTCAGCGTTTAATTTCCCCAATTTGGTTTTAATGGCCATTTCCCAGATGGAAGCGCTGCTGATATAAACTTTCTGTGCCTCGGTGATCATGGTCCGTGCTGGTTTGGACAAATCTTTACTATCGGTGACGCACCAAAGAAATACGTGCGTGTCTAAAAGTATCTGCATGTTATCCCTCGAAATCAGATAATAAATCTTTCGGTAATGGCGCATCGAAATCACTCGCGATGCGAATTTTGCTCTTCAATAAGCCAAAGGTTCTTTTTGGCGGATTTTTTGTAATAGGTGTCAGCATGGCAACTGGTTTTCCTGCTTTGGCAATAATGATGGTTTCTCCTTCCATGGCGGCATCGACTAGTTTTGAGAAATGAGTTTTGGCTTCGTGGATGTTGACGGTAGTCATGAAGAGGGTCTCGCATGGTGGACTAGACTAAGTATAGTCCATGTTTGGGGGCTTTGCAATGCTGGAGTGTGTATCGCTAAGTTGTAGATATTATTATATCTTTTGTTTCCGGTTTCGCGTTGTACTTGTTGCCAAATTGACTCCTGCGTTTTAGGCCGAAGGCCTGGCTTTTATAGCCCGGGGTAAGGCGCGCTTTTTGCGCCGCCACCCCGGGTCAAGAATGTGAATCGTGCTGAGCGCTGAAAGCGCGTGCTTTAAACTGGAATCGCGCTTTCAGCGCTAGTTAATCATTTGATTTTATCCCGGGGTGGCGGCGCAAAAAGCGCGCCTTACCCCGGGCTAGCAAGAGCAGGCCTTCGGCCTTGGAGATACATCACATGCGAATATATGTAACTCGGGCACGATGGATGTTTCAGGGATTGTTGTGAGTGGTAATGCGCTACAATGTCTGCCGATTACTCACCACCACCTCAGCGCTATATTTCTGCGTAAACTCTCTTAACGTTTGAGAAAATGCTGCGATTTCATCAGGCAATTCTGCTTCAGAAAGCATCTCATTATGTCGGAAGAAGCTATTCATTGTCGGGTCATAACCAGCAGAGTCTTTTGAGGCAAACAAATTAGCTTCATAAGCCAGCGCACGAATTTGTCGTGCGTAAATAGGGAATTGTGTGATTAATTCATTGCGGCGCAGGCAAAGTTTGATGCTATCCACATCTTTGCTGTCCACATTGAGATTGGTCTCTACCGATGTGACTGCTGTCTCGCTTAACAAATACTTTGCGAGATTGGCATGTTCTGTCGCGTAGACTTTAGTGGCTGCTGCTTGATAGGCAGCTGGTTCGAGTGCGGTAATCGTTGCTGAAACCATTGCGGCTGCCTGGGTATTGATTTCTTCGTCTTCAGACGTAGAAGAGATTTCTTCTGCGTCTGATGAGTCTGTCGCCTCTTCTGAAGATTCCTGTGCACGGGTTGCCTTGAGGGCGTCCAGGTAATCCATAAATGCATGTTGAGCGCATTCAGAGCCAGAATCATTGTCGTGCACGCCATCGTAAAATACAACAGCTTCGCTGGATCTGCCTCTCTCTACGAGCCAGTTTTTATCGTATTGAGATCTTAACATCTAACCACTCCTTACTGCCCCTGTGCGAGGGTGAAACCAATTTTACCGTCGTAGGTATAAAGGTTTTCTGTTTTTATAATATCGAGACCTGACATATTTATTTTTTGCATTAAATCGAAAATATCTTGATGATCGATGGCTTGTAATTCATCTACTTTATGCGCTGACTGGAAGCGGCAGCAGCAATGACGTAAATATGGCGCGTCAATCGTGCTGTTTGGCCAAATCTTTAAACCGCGGCTGGTGATGACAATCAGTTCCAGTGGTCCGCCGTGCGCGGATATTTTTTTCGCGAGTTCTTCTGCAGATATATCAGTTGGATTGTCGATGAAGATATCAACGCCGACCAATTCTTTTTTACTTTGCACGTGTGGACGTCCGCCGTAGCATTCGATTTTCGCGTAGGCACCAGGTTTGTAATCCACCGCTTTAAAGTGAGATGGTTTTTGACCGAGACGTGCAATAACTGCATCACCAAATTCTTGTGTGCCAACTTTCTTTTTGCTGTGTTCGGCAGAATAAATGTCGCCGGTATGTATGCCGTCTTCCAGTGTTTTCAGCCAGGCATTTTCAATCAGCGCAGCGGTTTCTGGTTGATTGATGTGAATGAGCATCTGGATAGCGCCGTTCAATAAGCCCGATGGATTGGCGATATCCTTGCCGGCGATATCGGGTGCTGAGCCGTGTATAGCTTCAAACATCGCCATTTGATTGCCAATGTTAGCGGAGCCAGCGAGACCGACAGAGCCGGTGACTTGTGCGGCAACGTCAGAAATAATATCACCGTATAAGTTCAATGTGACAATGACATCAAAACGTTCTGGGTCGCTCGCAATTAATGCCGTGCCGATATCAACGATCAAGTGTTCGGTTTCAATTTCCGGATAGTCTTTCGCGATTTCATTAAATACCTGATGAAACAAACCATCGGTCATTTTCATGATGTTGTCTTTGGTGAGGCAGGTGACTTTTTTGCGATTAAATTTGCGCGCGTATTCAAATGCGTATTGCACGATCTGCTCGCAGCCCGGGCGCGAGATCAGCTTCAGGCATTGATAGACTTCATCCGTTTGACGATGTTCGATGCCGGCGTAAGTGTCTTCTTCATTTTCACGCACAATGACCATGTCGACTTTTGGGAAATTGGTTTCGATATACGGTGCATACGAGACGCACGGACGCACATTGGCAAACAAGCTCAATGTTTTACGCAGTGTGACATTCAAGCTCTTGTAGCCGCCGCCTTGTGGTGTCGTGATCGGGCTTTTTAATAATACTTTGGTGCGCTTCAGCGCTTTCCAGGCATCGTCTGGAATGCCTGAGCTGCAGCCTTGCAAATACATTTTCTCGCCGATTTCGATGACTTCAGGCTCGATTTGCGCATTGGCAGCAGTTAAAATTTTCATGACCGCAGTCATGATTTCCGGGCCGATGCCGTCGCCGTAAGCAACAGTGATGGGGGTCTTAATTGTCATTTTTGTTACTCCTCAGTTTACGAGCCCTGCGATCACTCTTTCCATTTTCATGGAGCGCGAGCCTTTTACTAAAATGGTTGTTGTATTGTATAAAAATGGTTTGAGGGCATTTACCAGCTTTTCTTGCTCGCTGAAATGATATGCACCTTCGCCAAATGCTTCTGCGGTATTCAGGCTCAAGTCACCGTAAGTGAAAAGATAGTCAATGCCTGCTGAGCGAATTTGTTCGCCAACATTGCGATGAATTTTTTTAGCATCGCTGCCAAGTTCTGCCATGTCACCAAGCACTAAAATTTTCTTGCCAGCAAAGGCGGCAAGCGTGTCAACTGCAGCTTGTAATGAGAATGGATTGGCATTGTAAGTGTCATCAATAATTTTCACGCCATTAGTGAGTGTGTGCATTAACAGGCGGCCTGGTGCTGGTGCCATATTTTCTAATCCGGCCTTGATGGCATTTAAATCGATGCCGACGGCAAGGCATGCGGCAGCTGCAGCTGCTGCATTGGCTGCACTGTGTTTGCCGAGCAGCGGCAGGTTAATGTCAATCGAGCCAGATTTGGTGTTGAGCGTGATTTTTTGATACGGGTTACTTGCTGCATGTGATACCACGCTGACATCGGCGTCAGCATGAAAACCAAAACTGATATGCTTGCGACCGCCAATTTGTCCGAGCCAATAATCATAAAAAGCATCGTCACGATTTAAAATCGCTATTCCATTCGTCGGTAAGCCCAGAAAAATCTCTGCTTTGGCACGTGCGACACCTTCAATGCTGCCAACTCCAGCCAAATGTGCGGCCGCTGCGTTGGTGATGATCGCGACATCCGGGCGAGCCAATTCAGTCAGATACTTGATTTCACCAAAGTGATTCATGCCCATTTCAATCGCGGCATAACGATGCTCGTGACTGAGACGCGCCAGTGTCAGCGGTAAGCCATAATGATTGTTGAGTGTGCCTTTGGTGGCGAGTACTTGCTCTTCATTGCCATGACAGGCTGCTTTCATGATGCTGGCCAGCATGTTTTTAGTCGAGGTTTTGCCGTTACTGCCGGTCACTGCTATAAATGGAATGTGGAATTCATTGCGCCATGCTGCGCCTAATTTGCCCAAAGCCAGAGTGATGTCACTCACAAGCAGTTGCGGGATATCGACCGCAACTTGCTTGCTGACCAATGCTGCCGCTGCGCCTTTTTGCAGAGCTTCCTGAATAAAATCATGGCCGTCAACGCGTTCACCAACAATTGCGACGAATAAATTACCGGGTGCCACCGTACGCGTATCGGTACTAAGGCCAGTGAAGCTTGTATCTTTGGCGACAGCGTTCAATCCCAGAATGCTGGCTGCTTGGGTCAGGGTCATCTTAATCATGTAGGCGAATCCGTTTGATGGGTGATTGTGGCGTATAATATCATTTCTTTTGCCAGATCAAAAATGGGGTGTGAGGGGATGCGTGGATTAAAAGTCGGTCATTATTCAGATCATGAGCGTGGTACCGGATTGTCGGTTTTTCTTTTTGAAGAGTCAGCAACTGGCTGTTACTGGATTTGCGGTTCGGCGCCAGCCACACACGAACTGGCCGCCATCGATCCTGATGGCAGCGTGCCGCGTTGCCACGGATTGGTTCTTACTGGCGGCAGTGCTTACGGCCTGCATGCCGCGGCTGGTGTGATGCGGTATCTCGCAGAAAAAAGCATAGGTCACCCTGTGCCTAGCGGTGTGGTGCCAATTGTGCCAGCTGCCGCGATTTATGATTTGGCGCATGCTTCTGATCATTTTCCTACGCCTGAGAATGCTTATGCTGCTTGTCTTCAAGCTGCCGAAAGTAATATTGAGCGCGGCCGTATTGGCGCGGGTACTGGTGCGACTGTCGGTAAGCTGGTTCCATTTGCCAAGTGTATGACAGGTGGAATTGGTCGCGCGGTGCTGAGGCAGCAAGATGGTCTCGAAGTTGTTGCCTACGTAGTTGTGAATAGTGTGGGCGATGTGTATGAGCACGGCAAAGTGATTGCTGGAGCTCGAGATGTACACGGCAATTTTACCAATTGCGAAAATTTTCTCTTGTCCGGCCACGCGGAAAATGAATTATTTTCCAGTCCAAACACCACGCTCGCCGCTGTTTTTACGAATGCTGCTTTGGAAAAAGATGAAGCGAGGCGGATTGCAAAAATGGGTGCCGCCGGCATGGCGCGCGCTATCTCGCCAGCATTTACACGCTTTGATGGGGATATCGTTTTTTGTATGTCAGTGGGAAATCTTCCGGCATCTGAATTAACCGTAGGTGCCATGGCAGCAGAAGCGGTGCGGCGTGCCATCATTGATGCCGTGAAAGATGCTACG
>CAZWPD010000056.1:0-6197 GCA_964636145.1 uncultured Coxiellaceae bacterium | reverse complement strand
TCACCAGCAATTGCCTGTAATCGATACCTGCTGAATTGCAGCCAGCCTAAGCCGCTGCCCAGTAAAAACATGACGAGACTCCGTCCTAATGCTTCAGTGTTGAAGTAAGTCGCGCTTGTCAGACCTATGAGCGATAATGCGAGCATTGAGCCAACACTGAATTGCAAGCTGCGTAATGAAATGGTGCGCGGTTTGGTGGTCAGGTAGGTTAAGTAAATCATGTAGCCGACAATGGCAATCTGCCACCACGGTGTTTCAGCTATCTTTTGCCAGATTGAATCATTCATTCTGTTTTTCTCCGCTGAAATGTTTGGGTGATAGTGGTGTCGAACCACTGACCCCTACCGTGTGAAGGTAGTGCTCTACCGCTGAGCTAATCACCCGTTAATGAGTTTGGATTTTAAGTGGCAGCGTTAGAAAGGTCAATCACTGATGATGTGATCGGGTAGCCGAATGCTTGTAAAAATAACTCTTTGGTGTGCTGGTATGCGTTCACGAGTGCAGCATCATCTTCACCTGGTTGTGCAGGATCGTGATGCAGGTGATGGCCGAATATTTGTTCGCAATCGTGATGATATTTTTTAGTGTGGAGAATGTGGTTGTGCCAGCACTCATCAATTTCTTTGGTAGGAACGAGCGTGACACCCGGGTGTAGATGATGAAGCAGCAGAAAATCTTTATAAAGTTTAATGCAGTGTTCGGCATCTTGGCGTGTCCAGCGCGGCAGTGGATAGTGCTCTGCGCACATGGTGTTAGCAAGATACGTTAAATCGAGGCGCGCGAGATATTCGCGCGCCTGATTGTGGTTGATCGCGTTCATTGTTATTGCGAGACAGCGCGACATGCACCGGAGCTGCAGGTGCCGCCACAAGGTGCTGCTTCAGATGATGTCGTGAAGCGCTCGGTTTTGATCTCTGCTGATGGTTGCGCAAATATTTCGTTTAATAAATCATGGTTACTTTCGGCGTGATTGCTCATGGTTATCTCCCAAGTTATGTTTGGCTTTATAAGCCTAATTTTTCCATCGCTGGTTTTTCATAGGATTCATCTTCACCCGGATAACGAAGTTTAGAATCGTAGCGGCCAGTTTCTTTGGCTAGCGCTAAAATTAAACTTTCACCTGCGGGTAATACATTTGGTGCTTTCTGAAAAATTGGATCTTTGAAAGCGACATCTGCATCGATGACTTTCCAGCCTTTATCTTTGAACATCTGAATGACGTCATCGAGGAATAGTGCGTTCAATAAATTATGATGCACCAGCAGGGTATGCTTGGGGCTATGACCTAATACTTTGCGCGCAAGTTTGTCGTAGTATTGTGCGCGACTCCAGACATGCTCGAGATAATACTTTCGATAATGATTAATATCGGTGTTGGGGTTCTTGGCAAGACTGGCTTCCAGTCTGTCGTTGATATACCAATCAGATGTGTCAATGGTGACGCTGCCAGTTTGATAGCCGTGATCTTGTAAAAACAAGCGGAAGTCATCACGATTTTCTGCCGAGTCACCTTCTTTCAAAAACGGGAAGCGGAAGATTTTGGTGAAATTTGGGTATGCTGATAATAGCGCTTCATCACGCAGCATGTCAGCTTCATATTCATCAACAGGAATGTCATTGAAGTTGCGATGTGAGTAAGTGTGATTGCCGAATAATTGCCCGGCTTCACTCCAGCGTTGCAGTAATGCGCGTCCTGCTGGGCTGTTGACTTGCGAGCCCTGCACGAAGAGTACAGTTTTCAAATGATGTTTGTTAAGCGCAGCAAGAATACTTTTATCGCGACCTTTGGCGCTGACCAGCGGTGATTTTTCAGTGTTGGGATTGTCTATTGTGATGGCCACTTGCTGTGCAAAACTGGCACTAGCAGTCACTAGAAATATCGCGCAAAACAAGGCTCTAAATTTAATTCTTATCATTATGGATGCCTTTTATAGAAGTTGGGGAAGTATAAAGAATTGTGTGGTATCGGTCAATTTTGTCAGTCGTTGCTAACTCATTGTTAACTTAATTGAAATACCACATCAATGGCATAAGTTTGCGCTGAGTTCATATATCGTCCAACATTGGCGAATGGTGCGGCATGAGACACGGCATCGAGTGCTGCATGGTCGAGTGCGTTGGTGCCGGATGAGTGTAAGAGTTTGAGCCTGGCGATATTGCCGTCAGGGTAGAGCATGAAGGATAGTGTGGCCCGGCCTTCGCGTTCCATTTCCTGTGCGCTTGCCGGGTAGCGTTGCTCGCGCTGAATGGCGGCGTGTAACAAGGCTACCAGTTCTGGCATGGGCGCACCTTTCACCGTTGCGCGCTGCTTTTGTTCTGAGGTGGTTTGCGATGCTTGGGTTCGGTGTGTGAGCGCAATCGCATGTTTAAGCGTCTGCGCAGCTTGTTCTTGAGTTGACTTAGTTGTTTGTGGTGCAAGGTGATTTGAAGTCACCAGATACGATGAAATGACTTGATGATCAGCATCACCAAGTTTGTTGGGCGGCAGTGCTAAGTGGAAATAGACAACAAACGGCAGCACGAGTATGAGGTGACAAATTGCCGAGATAGAAATCCATGGAATCTTGCGATCGCAGGGCTGGGTTCGCTCTGCTTTATCAGCAGTGAAAGAATCTTTTTCCAGGATTTGTGTATTCATCAATCTAAATTCACTTTTAAAGACAGCAGTATATTACGACCGGCGGCGGGGTAGTAGGTATTTGCATTGCTGTCTGGATTGTAATATGCATACGATGCGTATGTCTGGTTAAATAAGTTCATCACTTCGACGCTGACAAGATATGAATGCCGATCATATTGTATCGCGGCGTTATTGAGCCAATAACCTGCTAACCTCGACCCGGTGTTGTTTACATCTTCAGAGGCGTACTGTGTGCCGTTGTAAGTTAGGTAATATTTTAGCTGCCATGCTTCAGTCCAGTTGTATTCAAGCCCAGCGTTGCCAGTGATCTTGGGCACAGCTGGAATTTGGTTGCCGGCATAAATTCCATCTCTGAAGCGTGGGTTAACGAGATTAAGCTGATTATAAAGTGCGAGTGTGCTGGTCATTGCGTAATGCAAGGCAATAGTTGCGCCATCGCGCAGTGTGTCATCGAGGTTGTTCCAGGCGCCAAATGGTTGTGTTGCTGTTTGTTGCGGATTGAAGGCAATTTCATGATGTAGTTGCAGACGATAAAGATTTAACTGTGCGTTAAATTTCTCATGCTGCCATTCTGCGCCTGCTTCATAAGAGACGCCAGTTTGAGCGAGTAGTGTGCTGCCAGTGGTTGTCGCTGAAATTTGTTCGTTGGCTTTTGGGAAGCTGAAATTTCCATCACGTCTGATGTATAACGACAGGTTCTCATCAAGATGATAAGCGAGTCCTTGTTCGGTAACAAAAACACTATCTGTGCTGTGTGCTGATTGGCTGGCGCGAGCGTTGATAGTATTGTTTTGCCAGGCGTTGCGAGCGCCGATGGTAAAATCCAATTTGTTGGTAATCGGTAAAATATCTTGTAAGTAAATATTGTTTTGTGCGGCTGATGTGTGCGATTGAATTTTTGGATTATTGAGTTCAAAACGTGTCAGTTGTCCGTCGTAGCCTAGCGTGATTTTGTTGTTGCGAAAACTACCGATCAAGCGTGGGTTGAAACTGAGTGTGGAGTCGCTGCGGTCGAAGTTGAAAAAGACACGTCCATTACCGTTGGTGGTTTGTTGCCATAATCTTGTTTCTAATAGCCAGTCTGGTGTGAGGGCGTGTTTATTCAGTATTTGCGCGAGCTTGGTGTGATAACTACTAAAGTTGTTGAAGTCCACAGCCTGACGTGGATTTTGTTCCATCTGTTGTTGCGATAACCCGCCGGGAAAATCAGTGGTGTTGTCGTAAGCTTGCACGTTAATGAGTGTGGTGCCGCGCGTGTTGTCGACACCTGCTTGCAGCGCAATATTGTCACCGCTTACCGTATTGTGATAACGGTAATTTTGCGTGTTAGCCGCAACGCCCAGTATTTTCACAAAGATCCCGTTTGTGAATTTGTTGCCGGCGGTGATGTTCGCGTATTTATTGCGATAACTGCCGGCGCTAATGATACCGTTCACAAATAATTTTTCCGGATGACGGGTGATGATATTCATAACGCCACCGACGGCTTGATCGCCCCAAAGCGTGCCTTTACTGCCCTGAAAAATGTCGATGCGTTTGATGTCTGAAAGTGGAATGGAGTTAAAATTCGGCGCGAGCAAGCTGGGATTGGTCAGTGCAAAACCGTCGACGAGTATGAGTGTGTTGGCGGCGGCGTTGTCGCCAAAGCCGCGGATGCTGAGCGCAGTTTGTGAGGCGTCGCCAGAATTGTTCGTGAGCCTGACCGTGCTTTGCTGTTGCTCGAGTAATTCGCTGAGATTGACAGCAGGTGTCTCTTGCAGATCTTGTTGCTGAAATGTGGTTGTTTGCGTGCGCATGTGCGAGCTGCCCGCAGTTTTTGTTTGCGCTTGCAGATTAACGTCAGGAATTACCTGGATTTTTTCGGCGGCGAAGACAAGATTGGAAAATAGCCCAAGGATTGTTGTCAGCCAGATTATTCTGTAAATCATTCCGCTTCTCATTCTGCAGTTTATTTTTATTTTTTTCTGCCGAGCAGTGGTCGAAAGTATATCAGCGTTAGGCCACTGGCGCATCAATCCTAACCTGCTACAATACAGACCCATTTTTATACGATCAAAGGCAATGACCTATGACAGAAACTCGTACCAGATTCGCGCCTAGTCCTACTGGCTACCTCCACATCGGTGGAGCGCGCACGGCCTTATATTGTTGGTTATTTGCCAGAAAAACGCAGGGCACGTTTATTTTGCGTATTGAAGACACCGATCTTGAGCGTTCGACACCGGAATCGGTGGAGGCCATTCTCGAGGGTATGCAGTGGCTGGAATTAGGCTACGATGAGGGGCCGTTTTATCAGACCAAGCGGTTTGACCGCTATGCCGCGGTGATTGAGCAATTGCTGGCCGAAGGCAAGGCGTATCGCTGTTATTGCTCGAAAGAGCGCATGGAGAAAGTGCGTGAAGAGCAAATGGCCGCCAAACAAAAGCCGCGCTACGACGGTCACTGCCGCGAATTAACCGAGCAGCGCGAAGGCAGTTTTGTGGTGCGTTTTCGCAACCCGCAAGACGGTGAAGTGACGTTTGATGATCAGGTCCGTGGTACGGTGACGTTTGCTAACCAAGAGTTGGATGATCTGATTATCGCCCGCAGCGATGGCTCACCGACGTATAATTTCACGGTTGTTGTCGATGACTGGGATATGAAAATTACCCATGTAATTCGCGGCGACGATCACATCAATAACACTCCGCGGCAAATCAATATTTTGCGCGCACTCGGTGCCACGCCACCATTATATGCGCACGTGCCGATGATTTTAGGCAGTGACGGCAAGCGGCTTTCCAAGCGCCACGGTGCCGTGAGTGTCATGCAATATCGCGAAGATGGCTTTTTACCTGAGGCTCTTCTCAATTATCTGGCGCGTCTTGGCTGGTCGCACGGCGACAAAGAGATATTTTCCATCGCGGAATTGGTCGAATTGTTTTCGATAGATGCGATTAATCGCGCTCCGGCTGCGTTTAATCTCGATAAATTACTCTGGCTCAACCAGCATTACATGAAAACGGCTGCGCCTTCTCATGTGGCGAAGGAGCTAGCCTGGCATATGGAGAAGCAGGGCATTGATACCAGTCATGGCCCAAGCCTCGAAGAAGTGGTGAAAGTGCAGTGTGAGCGCACCAAGACACTCAAGGAAATGGCTGAGCGCAGTCGTTATTTCTACGAAGATGTCGTCTTGAGTGACGATATGAGGCTGCACATCAATCCGGAAGTCGCTCCGGCGCTGTTAGCGGTACGTAACGGCCTCGCCGATCTGGCTGAGTGGTCAAAAGAAGCCATTCACTCGGTTCTGGCTGCCGCCGCAGAAGCTAACGGCTTGAAAATAGGCAAAGTTGCGCAACCGCTGCGTGTATTGATGACCGGTGGCACGGTTTCACCGCCGATTGATAGCACCATCGAGTTGATTGGTTGTGATCGCGCTTTAGTCAGAATTGATAATGCTCTCAAAGCTTGTTGACAAATAGCGGTTCGCTTCATAGAATCGCGTCTCTCTTGGAAGCATTGCAGATTGATTGCAACGAATACACGGGGCTATAGCTCAGCTGGGAGAGCGCTTGCA
>CAZWPD010000055.1:0-16244 GCA_964636145.1 uncultured Coxiellaceae bacterium | reverse complement strand
AACATACCAGAATCGCACCGTCCATCTGAGCAGCACCGGTGATCATGTTCTTCACATAGTCAGCATGTCCTGGGCAATCAACGTGTGCATAGTGACGCTTGTCTGATTGGTATTCAACGTGCGAGGTCGCAATCGTAATACCACGTGCTTTCTCTTCTGGAGCATTGTCAATCTGGTCGTAACCTCTTGCTTCACCACCAAATTTCTTTGCCAGAATCACTGTCAGCGCAGCTGTCAGAGTTGTCTTGCCATGGTCAACGTGACCAATTGTACCCACGTTAATATGCGGTTTCGTACGTTCAAATACTTGCTTACTCATGTATATTTCCTCTTTTAATCAACCCGGAGGTTATTTTTTACTTTTATCAATAATTTGTTCGGCAATATTGGATGGGACTTCGCTATATTTAGAGAATTCCATCGTGTATGTCGCGCGGCCTTGTGACATGGAGCGTAAGTCTGTCGCATACCCGAACATTTCTGACAGCGGAACTTCAGCGTGAATCAACTTACCCGTTGGGGAATCATCAATACCCTGGAGAATACCGCGACGTCTGTTCAGATCGCCCATTACATCGCCCATGAAGTCTTCTGGTGTCACTGCTTCAACTTTCATGATTGGCTCAAGAATGACTGGTCTAGCCTTCTTCGCACCATCTTTGAATGCCATCGAACCAGCAATCTTAAATGCCATTTCGTTAGAGTCAACGTCATGGAAAGAACCATCAAATAATGTCACTTTTACGTCGACAACCGGGTAACCTGCAATTACACCATTCAGTAATTGTTCTTGAATACCCTTATCAACTGCAGGGATGTATTCACGAGGAATGGCACCACCAACAATCGCATTTTCAAACGCATAACCTTTACCAGCCTCTTGTGGCTCAAGCTTGATCCATACGTGACCATACTGACCGCGACCACCAGACTGACGTACATACTTACCTTCTTGCTCAACAGACCCACGAATCGTTTCGCGGTATGCAACTTGTGGTTTACCCACATTCGCTTCAACGCCGAATTCACGTTTCATACGGTCTACAAGAATTTCAAGATGTAACTCGCCCATACCGGAAATAATGGTCTGACCTGATTCATCATCAGAGTGAACACGGAAAGACGGATCTTCCTGTGCCAACTTGCCAAGTGCTATACCCATTTTTTCTTGGTCGGCCTTGGTCTTTGGCTCAACAGCAACCGAGATAACAGGTTCTGGGAAAACCATTTTTTCAAGAATGATGATCTTGTCTGGGTCGCTCAGTGTATCACCAGTTGTAACCTTTTTCAGTCCAACTGCAGCTGCGATATCACCAGCCAACACTTCTTTAATTTCTGTACGTTCGTTAGCATGCATTTGCAATAAGCGGCCAATACGTTCTTCACGATCCTTAATTGGATTGTAGACGCTATCGCCGGACTTCAACGATCCAGAGTAAACACGGAAATATGTCAATGTACCAACGTATGGGTCGGTTGCAATTTTAAACGCAAGTGCCGAGAACGGTTCTTTATCATTTGGATGACGCTCAGCAGGTGTTCCCGCAGCATCATTCAACATACCTTTCACTGCCGGGACATCCGCTGGTGATGGTAGATATTCTACAACAGCATCCAACATCGCCTGTACACCCTTGTTCTTGAACGCGGAACCACAGAGCATAGGAATGATTTCATTATTAAGAGTACGCTTACGCAACCCTTTCTTAATTTCTTCGTTCGAGAGAGTACCGGTTTCAAGGTACTTAGTCATGTATTCATCATTGGCTTCCGCAGCAGCTTCAACCATCTGATCGTGATACATCTGACAGTCATCAACCATTTCTGCTGGGATATCACGCTCTTCAAAGGTAATACCTTGATTGGTCTGATTCCAGTAAATAGCTTTCATCTTCACTAAATCGACGACGCCTTCGAAATGTTCTTCAGCACCGATTGGTAACTGAATCGGCACAGCGTTTGCAGCTAGCTTAGAACGGACTTGACCAACAACGCGCAAGAAGTTTGCACCGGTGCGGTCCATCTTGTTTACGAAGCCGATTCTTGGCACGCCGTAACGTACAGCCTGACGCCATACTGTTTCAGATTGTGGTTCAACACCACCCACCGCACAGAATACAGCACAAGCACCGTCGAGTACGCGCAAAGAGCGCTCAACTTCGATGGTGAAGTCTACGTGGCCTGGTGTATCAATAATATTAAAACGATGCTGCGGGAACTGCTTGCCCATACCTTCCCAGAAACAGGTAGTTGCAGCAGATGTAATGGTAATACCACGTTCTTGTTCCTGCTCCATCCAGTCCATGGTGGCTGCGCCATCATGCACTTCGCCCATCTTATGGGACACACCCGTGTAAAACAGGATGCGTTCAGTTGTGGTGGTCTTACCGGCGTCAATATGCGCCATGATCCCTATATTTCTGTATCTGTCGATCGGTGTATTACGTGTCACAATCTCACCTCTGCCCTTACCAACGGTAATGTGCAAACGCTTGGTTTGCTTTGGCCATACGATGTACGTCGTCACGAGTCTTGATAGACGCGCCGCGATTCATACAAGCATCAAATAACTCAGCTGCAAGACGCAGCGCCATTGTTTTTTCTGAGCGGCCTTTTGCGGCATTCACAACCCAGCGCATTGCCAGAGCAACGCCACGATCACCAGCAACTTCAATCGGCACCTGATACGTAGCACCACCGACACGACGTGATTTCACTTCAACCGTTGGCGCAACTGTTGTTAACGCACGATGCAGGTTTTCCATGATCTCAGTCTGGCCGGATGCGGTTGCAACACTGGATTTTGACTTGATTGAGGTCGTTGTTTTCTTGCTACCCTTTACACCAACTTCTTCTTCAGATTTACCTTCTTTTTTAAGGCGATCTGAAAGCATGCTGAGTGCATCATAAACAATACGTTCAGCAATTGATTTCTTGCCTGCACGCATGACTATGTTGATAAATTTGGCAATTTCTTCGCTACCGTAAAGAGGATCTGGCAAGATTTCTCTTTTAACCGCGGCTTTTCTTCTTGGCATGTCTATTTCCTACCTTTATTTATTGCTTAGGCCGTTTAGCACCGTATTTAGATCTGCTCTGACGTCTACCTTCAACGCCAGCTGTATCCAGACTACCGCGCACGATGTGATAACGCACACCTGGTAAGTCCTTGACGCGACCGCCGCGGATCACTACAACAGAGTGTTCCTGCAGGTTGTGGCCTTCACCGCCGATATACGCAGTGACTTCATAACCATTTGTTAAACGAACACGAGCCACCTTACGCAAAGCCGAGTTCGGCTTTTTAGGGGTCGTTGTATATACACGGGTACAAACTCCACGTTTTTGTGGACTCTGTGCTAAAGCCGGCACCTTAGATTTGAACTCTTTTGGCGCTCTCCCGAACCTTACTAACTGGTTAATCGTTGGCATTTACTCTCTTCTCCAACCGCTATTCATTGCATCTAATTGATAATATTAATCTTTTCTAACTCTGCGCCCTTTAATCACATGATCTTGAGCGATAGAAATCCGCGCGTGATCTCTCATTTAATTAATATGAGAGGCGCGATTCTAAAAAAGCATAACCTTTGGTGTCAAGGACTTGTTGGTTATTATTTTTAGTTTCGTGGCCAGCCCCCCATTTAAGGGGGGTCTGACGTCGAAATTTCTATTCTTTTACTTTCTCAGCACCTAGATTCGCTCGTCCCTGGGATGGCAGTGTTTGCACACGACGATCCATATGGTAAGCAAAACCAGTACCCGCCGGGATTAAACGTCCGACAATCACGTTTTCTTTCAAGCCTCTCAGTTCATCGAACTTACCGCTGACAGCCGCTTCAGTTAACACACGCGTTGTTTCCTGGAACGATGCAGCCGATATAAACGACTCAGTCGAGAGCGAAGCTTTGGTAATACCAAGCAGCATAGGTTCATACCGAGTGGTGATCTTACCGTCTTTCAATAGCTTCTTGTTAACTTCTCTCATGTAGCTAAATTCAACTTGTTCAGCCTTAATGAAGCTTCCATCGCCTGGATCTTGAACCACTACTTTACGTAGCATCTGACGAATAATAACCTCAATGTGCTTATCATTAATCTTAACGCCCTGCAGACGGTAAACATCCTGAATTTCATTTACCAGGTAGTTTGCCAGTGCATTAACACCCAATAGTCGCAATACATCATGCGGATTGAGCGGACCCTCAACAATCACTTCACCACGCTCAACATGCTCACCCTCGAACACATTGATATGACGCCATTTTGGAATTAACTCCTCATGAATATCACCAGTTGTGGTGGTAAGCATGAGACGGCGCTTGCCCTTGGTTTCCTTTCCGAAGCTGACGACACCCGAAATTTCCGCGAGTATAGCAGAATCTTTTGGTCTTCGCGCCTCAAATAGATCAGCAACACGTGGTAAACCACCAGTAATATCTCGAGTTTTCGAGGTTTCTTGTGGAATACGAGCTAAAACGTCACCAACTTTAGCCTTGGCACCATCTTCCGAGTTTACGATAGCATCAGCTGGCAAGAAGTATTGCGCAACCAGATTAGTGCCTGGAATGTAAATATCTTCGCCATTATCATCAACCAGCTTCAGTAATGGTTTCAGTTCCTTACCACTAGATCCACGTTGCTTCTGGTCTGTGATGACGATACTGGATAAACCAGTCAACTCGTCAATCTGACGATTCATCGTAATACCATCAATGAGGTCAACGAACTTGATATGACCTTCAACTTCAGTGATAACTGGATGACTATGTGGATCCCAGGTTGCAACGACTTGTCCGGCTTCTGCCTTGGAATCATCTTTAACGTTTAATTCTGCACCGTATGGGATCTTGTAACGTTCACGTTCACGACCGTGCTCATCAAGTACTGCCAGCAAACCAGAACGAGAAGCAATAATGAATTTGCCATTCGATTTCTCGAGCAACTTCACGTTATGCAACTTGATGGTACCTGGGTACTTAATCTGTACGTTGTTCACAGCAGTTGTACGCGATGCCGCACCACCGATATGGAAAGTTCTCATGGTGAGCTGTGTACCTGGTTCGCCAATGGACTGTGCAGCAATAACGCCAACGGCTTCACCAATATTGACGCGATGACCGCGAGCAAGATCACGTCCGTAACATGCAGCACAAATACCGTAGCGTGATTCGCATGTAATTGCAGTTCGTACAAACACTTGGTCAATCGTTACATCTTCCAGCTTCTTGATCCAGAACTCATCAAGTAATGTACCTTGTGGAATCAGTAGCGTGCTTGATTTTGGCTCATAAATATCTTTAACAGTTACACGACCAAGAACACGTTCGTGTAATGGCTCCACAATGTCACCACCTTCAATTAATGGTGTGACCAGAATACCTTGCTCTGTGCCGCAATCCTCTTCAATAATGACGAGATCTTGCGCAACGTCAACAAGACGGCGTGTCAAATAACCGGAGTTTGCTGTCTTCAACGCGGTATCTGCAAGACCCTTACGTGCACCGTGAGTCGAAATAAAGTATTGCAACACGTTCAAACCTTCACGGAAGTTTGCAGTAATAGGTGTCTCAATAATGGTGCCGTCTGGCTTGGTCATCAAACCACGCATACCAGCCAACTGTCTGATCTGTGCCGCGGAACCTCGAGCACCGGAGTCAGCCATCATGTAAATAGAGTTGAATGACTCTTGTTTAACCTTATTACCTTCGCTGTCTTTCACTTGTTCGCTAGACAGCTCTTCCATCATCGCCTGTGCCACGAGATCGTTAGTACGCGACCAGATATCGACGACTTTATTATAACGTTCACCTTGTGTCACAAGACCGGAGGAGAACTGTGCTTGAATCTTCTGCACTTCAACTTCAGCCTGTTCGATGATGTCTGATTTCTTTTTCGGCACAACGAGATCGTTCACACCAATAGAAATACCGGAGCGTGTTGCGTAATGGAAACCGGTATACATCAAATGATCAGCGAAAATTACGGTAGCTTTAAGACCAACGTTGCGGTATGCAGCATCAATCAAGCCAGATAATCTTTTCTTGGTCATGGTGCAATTCACGAGGTCAAACGGAAGACCCTTTGGCAGCACTTCTGACAAAATTGCTCGACCAACTGTGGTTTCGACAAAACGAATTTTTTCAACGTATTCGCCAGTTGCCTCATCACGTGGATACTCTTTGATACGTGCCTTAATCTTGGCATGCAAATCAACATCACCATTTTCATACGCACGATGAACTTCTTCAACGTCAGCAAAATTCATGCCTTCGCCGCGAGCGTTCACACAGCTGCGAGTCAGATAGTAGAGACCCAGAACGACGTCTTGTGTTGGCACAATAACTGGTTCGCCGTTTGCTGGTGACAATACGTTATTGGTCGACATCATCAAGGAACGCGCTTCAAGCTGCGATTCTAATGACAATGGAACGTGGACAGCCATTTGGTCGCCGTCGAAGTCGGCGTTATACGCAGTACAAACCAACGGATGCAACTGAATTGCTTTACCTTCAATTAAAGTAGGTTCAAATGCCTGAATACCAAGACGATGCAGTGTTGGTGCACGGTTTAACATAACGGGATGTTCGCGGATAACCTCTTCAAGAACGTCCCAGACTTCCGGCTCTTCACGCTCAACCATTTTCTTGGCGGCTTTGATTGTTGAAGCTGCGCCCAACATTTGTAAGCGACTGTAAATAAAGGGTTTAAATAGCTCCAGCGCCATCTTCTTTGGCAGGCCGCACTGATGCAATCTCAGTGTTGGACCAACCACAATAACGGAACGACCGGAGTAATCAACGCGCTTACCTAATAGATTTTGACGGAAACGACCTTGCTTACCTTTAATCATGTCAGCAAGCGACTTAAGCGGACGCTTGTTGGAACCAGTAATCGCACGACCGCGACGGCCATTATCAAGCAGAGCGTCAACTGATTCTTGCAACATACGTTTTTCATTGCGCACAATGATATCTGGCGCATTGAGGTCAAGAAGACGCTTCAAACGGTTGTTACGATTAATGACACGACGATACAAATCGTTTAAGTCTGATGTTGCGAAACGGCCGCCATCAAGTGGAACCAGCGGACGCAGATCAGGTGGCAGCACCGGTAATACGCTCAGCACCATCCATTCTGGCTTGTTGCCAGAATTTAAAAATGCTTCCATGATCTTGAGACGCTTGGATAATTTCTTATGCTTCGCATCAGATGATGTTTTTAACAATTCATCATGTAGACGTGGAACTTCTGTTTCGAGATTAATTTCGCGCAACAAGCCCTGAATTGCATCGGCACCCATCTTGGCTTCAAATTCGTCGCCGTATTCTTCGATGGCATCGTAATATGCTTCTTCAGACAGCAACTGGCCTTTTTCCAGCTGAGTCATGCCAGGATCAACAACCACGTAAGCTTCAAAATATAATACGCGTTCGAGATCACGTAGCGTCATGTCGAGCATGAGACCAATACGTGATGGCAAGGAACGCAAGAACCAGATGTGAGCAACTGGACTTGCAAGTTCAATGTGGCCCATACGTTCACGACGTACACGAGACAAAGTGACTTCAACGCCGCACTTTTCGCAGACAACGCCACGGTGCTTCAGACGCTTGTATTTACCACACAAGCATTCATAGTCCTTAATCGGACCAAATATTTTTGCGCAAAATAAACCGTCTCTTTCTGGTTTGAAAGTACGGTAATTAATAGTTTCCGGCTTTTTGACTTCGCCAAAAGACCAGGAGCGGATCATGTCCGGCGAAGCAAGACCAATGTGTATAACATCGAATTCTTGCGGCTGACTTTGCTGCTTGACGAGATTCAGTAAATCTTTCAAGGTAATCCCCCACTAATTTATATATACATATTGCTCCCTCTCCCGCGAACGGGAGAGGTCATAAGTTTTACTCAAAGTCTATATTGATACCCAAGGATCTAATTTCCTTGATCAACACGTTAAAGGCTTCCGGCATATTGGATTCCATATAGTGTTCGCTATCGACAATGTTTTTGTACATCTTGGTACGACCAGTGACGTCATCCGACTTCACTGTCAGCATTTCCTGCAAGGTATAAGCTGCGCCGTATGCTTCAAGTGCCCAGACTTCCATTTCACCAAATCTCTGGCCACCAAATTGCGCCTTACCACCCAACGGTTGCTGCGTAACGAGACTATAAGAGCCTGTAGAACGCGCATGCATCTTGTCATCTACCAAGTGATTCAACTTCATCATGTACATGTAACCGACGGTAACTGGACGCTCAAACTTGATGCCAGTACGACCATCTGTCAGCGTGGCTTGGCCATTTTCAGGCAGATCAGCAAGCGCCAACATGGTTTTGATTTCTTCTTCGGTTGCACCGTCAAATACTGGTGTGGCAAATGGTACGCCGCCACGCAAGTTGTGAGCGAGTGTCATTAACTCATCATCAGTCAGGCTGCTTAAGTTTTCTTTATGCTTACCAACATGATAGATGGAGTTAACAAATGTACGGATAGCTTTTGGTGACTGAACCGCATCGATCATCTTGCCGATCTTGCGACCCAATTCTTTCGAAGCCCAACCCAAGTGAGTTTCCAATACCTGACCAACGTTCATACGAGAAGGAACGCCAAGTGGATTTAAAACCATATCCACAGGTGTGCCATCGGCGAGGTACGGCATATCTTCAACTGGAACAATCATGGAGATAACACCCTTGTTACCATGACGTCCTGCCATTTTATCGCCTGGCTGAATACGACGTTTCACAGCCATATAAACTTTAACAATTTTCAGAACGCCCGGAGCAAGATCATCACTCTGGGTAATCTTTTGATGTTTGGCATCGTAAGCCTTTTCAAAATCCAGACGGATTTTCTTCAACTGCTTAGCAGCACCTTCAAGCTGTTTGCTTGCTGGAACATCTTTAAGATTAATTTCAAACCATTTTTCGCGTGGCACTTCAGTCAGATACGCTTTTGTGATCTTCGTACCTTTCTTCAGCTTGTTTGGACCACCTTCTGCAACGCGATTTAGCAATAATTTTTCCATACGATCGAAGATATCATCTTCTTTAATACGCATTTCATCGCTCAAGTCACGCTTCACTTTCTCGAGTTCATCTTTTTCGATTTCAAGAACGCGAGCATCTTTCTTCACGCCTTCACGGGTGAATACTTGTACGTCGATAACTGTTCCTTCCATACCGGTTGGAACACGCAATGATGTATCTTTTACGTCTGAAGCCTTTTCGCCGAAAATAGCGCGTAATAATTTTTCTTCTGGTGTTAGCTGGGTTTCGCCTTTTGGTGTCACCTTACCAACCAGAATATCGCCGGAGTTAACTTCAGCACCAATATAGACAATGCCGCATTCATCTAATTTCGATAACGCGCTTTCACTGACGTTTGGAATATCCGCTGAAATTTCTTCAGGCCCTAACTTGGTATCACGAGCTACGCAAGTTAACTCTTCAATATGGATACTGGTGAAACGATCTTCCTGTACCACACGCTCAGAGATAAGAATGGAGTCTTCGAAGTTATAACCATTCCAAGGCATAAACGCGACCAACAGGTTTTGACCTAATGCCAATTCACCCATGTCGGTGGATTGACCATCCGCGAGTACGTCTTGCTTTTGGATAACATCGCCAATACTAACGAGAGGACGCTGATTGATACAGGTATCCTGATTAGTACGGGTGTATTTAGTAAGACCATAAATATCAACACCGGTGCTGCCTGGCTCTGCTTCCGCGTCATCGACACGAACCACGATACGGGATGCGTCGACGTAATCAACAACACCACCGCGCTTGGCGACGACTGTTACGCCGGAGTCTTTTGCAACCAGATGCTCAATACCTGTACCAACTAATGGCTTTTCGGTTTTGAGTGTTGGCACGGCTTGACGTTGCATGTTCGAACCCATCAATGCACGGTTAGCGTCATCGTGCTCAAGGAAGGGAATCAAAGCTGCCGCAACAGATACGATTTGCTTTGGTGACACGTCCATGAATTCTACTTTATCAGCTGTCGAGAAAGTGAATTCATTTTTATGTCTGACAGGAACCAACGTATCGGTTAACTTGCGCTTGTCATCGACGGTCGCGTTAGCCTGAGCAATGATGTAATCGCCTTCTTCAATCGCAGACAGATAAACTACTTCGTCGGTAACTTTATGGTTAACAACTTTACGATACGGTGTTTCCAGAAAGCCGTATTCATTGGTGCGTGAGTAAATCGCGAGCGAGTTAATCAAACCAATATTTGGACCTTCAGGTGTTTCAATTGGACATACTCTACCATAGTGGGTTGGATGCACGTCGCGGACTTCAAAGCCTGCGCGTTCACGTGACAGACCACCAGGCCCTAATGCTGAAACGCGGCGTTTATGCGTGATTTCAGACAGCGGGTTGTTTTGATCCATAAACTGCGACAATTGGCTGGAACCAAAGAATTCTTTGATAGCAGCTGAAATTGGTTTCGCGTTGATGATGTCCTGCGGCATGATATTTTCGATATCAGGCAGACTCAATCTCTCTTTAACTGCACGTTCAACACGTACCAAACCGATACGGAATTGATTTTCAGTCATTTCACCGACACAACGCACACGACGGTTACCCAAGTGATCGATATCATCGATCGCTTCCTGGCCATTGCGAATCTTGATCAGTGTCTTCAGGACATCGACGATATCTTCTTTAGACAATACGCCTGGCCCAACAATTTCTTCACGTCCTACACGACGATTCAATTTCATACGACCGACGTCGGATAAATCGTAACGCTCTGGAGCAAAGAATAGATTTTTGAATAATGCTTCTGAGGCATCTTTAGTTGGTGGCTCGCCTGGACGCATCATACGATAGATTTCAACCAGCGCTTCTTGCTGATTGGTCGATGGATCAATGCGTAATGTATCAGACATATATGAACCACGATCGATGTCATTCACGTAGAGCACTTCGAAACGCTTCACACCAGCTTCGATGAATTGTTTCAAAATATCACCAGTGATCATGTCATTTGCGTTGCCAATGACTTCACCGGTTTCTGGATGAATGACAGTCTTGGCAAGGACTTTACCAAGTACATAATCGTTAGGAACTTCAAGATTCTTGATTTCAGCTTTTTCAAGCAAAGCAATGTGGCGCGCCGTAATACGACGACCAACTTCAATAATTACTTTACCAGCTTTTTTGACTTCAAATGCTGCTGTTTCACCGCGCAGGCGCTCAGGCACCAGACGGAGCATAAGTTTGTCGCCCTGAATATCATAGACGTTGTTTTCAAAGAACATCGCCAGGATTTCTTCTACTGTGAAACCCAGTGCACGCAAAATAATAGTAACTGGTAATTTACGGCGACGATCGATACGTGCGTGCACGCAATCTTTTGGATCGAACTCGAAATCGAGCCATGATCCACGGTAAGGAATCACGCGTGCTGAAAACAGCAGCTTACCGGAAGAGTGGGTTTTGCCACGATCGTGTTCGAAGAATACACCAGGAGAACGATGTAACTGGGAAACCACAACGCGCTCTGTACCATTAATGACGAATGTGCCGTGCTCAGTCATTAAGGGAACTTCGCCCATGTAAACTTCTTGTTCTTTAACGTCTTTAATGACCTTGGTGCCAGCTTCGGCTTCACGATCAAAATGGACGAGACGGAGTTTTACGCGCAGCGGTGCCGCATACGTTAACCCGCGCATTTTACATTCTTTTACATCAAATATGGGCTCGCCTAGCCGATAACTCACATACTCTAATGCCGCATATCCAGACAAACTGGTGATAGGGAAAACGGACGAAAATACGCCGTTTAAACCGCTTGAACCGAGTCTATCGGACTCGCCGCTTGCTTCGAGGAAGTTGCGATATGAATCCATTTGTATGGCGAGAAGTGATGGAACATCAATTGCACTCAGAAGCTTGCCGAAATCTTTACGAATCCGCTTCTTCTCAGTGTAAGAGTAGGTTGAACCCATGTGTGATACCTCTGCGTTTGCGTGATCAACTACAAAGCGAAATGAAGGAAAAGCCGGCGACAAATATCATCACCGGCTGTAACTTGCTTACAATGAAGCGTTGTAACAGCTTAACTTACTTAAGTTCAACTGTTGCACCTACTTCTTCTAACTTCTTCTTCAACTCAGCTGCTGCATCTTTAGCAATGCCTTCTTTCACTGCTTTTGGTGCGGCTTCAACCAAGTCTTTTGCTTCTTTCAAGCCAAGACCGGTAACTTCGCGAACTACTTTAATGACGTTGATTTTGTTTTCGCCAGCTTTAGCCAGGATAACGTCAAATTCGGTTTTTTCTTCTACTGCAGCAGCAGCGGCAGCAGGAGCAGCGGCAACAGCAACAGCAGCTGCTGACACACCAAATTTTTCTTCCATCGCTTTAACTAATTCAACGATGTCCATCACGCTCATGTTTGATATTGCTTCTAAAATTTCATCTCTGCTTACGGCCATTTCTAAACACTCCAACTTATTAAAAAGTTACTAAATTATTGTTACGCAGATGCCTGCTTCTGATCGCGGACTGCCGCAACCGTTCTAACCAGCATGGCATGAGGTTCCGCCAGTGTACGCACGAATTTTGTAATCGGTGCTTTCATGACAGACATTAACAAGGCGATACCTTCGTCGCGCGTTGGCAAGTTTGCCAAACGACTTAAACCTTCTGGCGGCAACAACTGACTATCAATAGCCAGAGCCATCACCTTGAGTTTGTCGTTGGTTTTGACAAAATCACGAATCATACGCGCAGCTGCACCTGGATCTTCATTCGAAAATGCCAAGAGTAGCGGCCCAACCAATTTTTCCTGCATGCAAGCAAACTGAGTACCTTCTAGTGCTCGCTTTGCGAGTGTATTACGCACAACGCGCATATACACGCCTGAATTACGGGCGGTTTTACGCAGGTCAGTTAACTGACTTACGGTTAAACCACTGTATTCAGCAGCTACAAGAGAAAGTGCCTGCTTTGCAATGCCGGAGACCTCATTTACGATGGTCTTTTTGTCTTCTAACTTAAGTACCACAAGTACCTCCACGTCGGACATTGCTATTTTCAATGGTATTTTTGTTCAGTTTCCAGGAAACCTACTTAAAAACACCTTTTAACAGCAACACCAGTCCATTGGTATCACCGCCTGCGTAGGCTAACTTGCCACGCGCATGAATGTTTACTATTCATACGTCGCGCGCCAGTATATTAAGCGTTGGCGCCTACGGTCTCTGACGGACTTGGCGTAAGCAAAGCCACGTCAAACTTTCCCCTCAACTTTCCTACAGACCTGTGATCGAGGATATATCCAGAGATATACCAGGACCCATGGTAGTTGACAGGGTAATCTTCTTAAAATAAATGCCTTTTGCTGTGTTAGGCTTGGCTTTCTTCAGAGCGCCGAGTACGGCGTTGAGATTTTCTGCCAGATCAGCTGACTTGAAATCAATTTTGCCAATCGTACAGTGAACAACACCTGCTTTATCAGTACGATAGCGAACTTGACCCATTTTAGCGTTTTTAACAGCATTAGCAATATCTGTTGTCACTGTGCCATCTTTAGGATTTGGCATTAAACCACGCGGTCCTAAAATCTGGCCGAGCTGACCAACAATACGCATAGCATCAGGAGTTGCGAGAACCATATCGAAATCCATCTTGCCTGCTTTAACTTGTTCAGCTAAATCTTCCATACCAACCAGATCTGCACCGGCTTTCTTGGCAGCTTCTGCGTTAGCAGCGGAGGTGAATACAGCTACACGCTTGTCACGACCGGTACCTTTAGGTAACACAATCGAACCACGGACAGCTTCATTTTGTTTACGTGGATCAACACCAAGATTTACGGCAAGATCAACGCTTTCACGAAACTTTGCTGCTGGCAACTTAGGAAGCAATTCTAATACTTCAGCAAGAGTGTAATTCTTGCTAGGCGTAACTAACTCAGCAATAGCACGAGTTCTTTTGGATAACTTTGCCATATTAGAGGCCCTCCACGTCGATACCCATACTACGGGCGCTACCAGCCATTGTACGTACTGCAGCTTCTAGGCTTGCAGCAGTAAGGTCGGTCATTTTCATTTTTGCAATTTCTTCCAATTGCTTACGAGTTACTTTACCCACTTTTTCTGTATTCGGACGGCTGCTGCCAGACTTCACTTTCGCTGCTTCTTTAATTAAGTAAGAAGCCGGAGGAGTCTTGGTAACAAAGGTGAAGGTTCTATCTTCATATACCGTAATGACAACTGGGAGTGGTTTACCCGCTTTATCTGGCGACTGGGTCTGCGCATTAAATGCTTTGCAGAATTCCATAATGTTAACGCCTTGTTGACCTAATGCTGGGCCAACTGGTGGGCTTGGGTTCGCCGCGCCACCGGTAATTTGGAGTTTAATATACCCCTTTACCTTTTTTCTTGATGCAGACATGTTACTTACCTCGTTAATTTGGGTACAAACGCCTTACGGCTCCCCGGTTTTACATATTTGTGACACAAAAACACCACCCAGGCTGAGAAAATCTCTGCCTGGGTGGAGCGAACTTAGCCTTTTTCGACCTGGTCAAACTGTAATTCAACCGGTGTAGAGCGTCCGAATATCATTACTGCTACTCGCAACCTGCTCTTTTCATAATTCACTTCTTCAACAACGCCGTTGAAATCAGCAAATGGTCCATCAATAACTCTGACCACTTCGCCCACTTCGAACAATGTCTTCGGCTTCGGCTTTTCACTGCTATCCTGCATACGCTGCAAGATTGTTTCCGCTTCCTTCGCAGTAATTGGAGCCGGCTTATCGCTAGTTCCGCCAATAAAACCTAACACTTTTGGCGTAGAACGCACCAAGTGCCATGTTTTTTCATCCATTTCCATCTCGACTAATACGTAGCCAGGGAAAAATTTACGTTCACTTTTACGCTTTTGACCACCGCGTAATTCCACGACTTCTTCTGTCGGTACTAAAATTTCGCCAAAATGTTCACTCAAGCCTTCTAACTGGATACGCTCACGCAGTGCCTGCATAACGTATTTTTCGAATCCAGAATAGGCGTGCACAACATACCAGCGCTTTTTGGACTTTGCCTGATCTGTTGTCATATTTGTATTCCTCGAAAATTGCTCACTCTTAGCCTCGCTGACCGGTCAACCAACCAATCGCCCAAACCAAAATGCCATCCATACCCCATAACAACAGGGCAAGAATGACAACCATCGCGGCCACAACCAATGTGGTCTGCATGGTTTCTTCGCGTGTCGGCCAAACAACCTTGCGCAATTCCATACGAGAATCGCGGAAAAATTCTACGACCCATTTACCTTTCTGTGTTCTAGAAGCAATGAAAGTCGCCACGGATAGCAAAACTACCCAGCCGACTGTTCGTAAAGGCATTGAAACTTCGCTATAGTAATGATTACCAACCAATCCGGCAAGTACTAAAATTAACGAAGTTGCCCATTTTGCCCAATCCAGACGCGATTCGACCTGAGGTTCAGCCTTTATCAGGACTAAATTACTACTTGCCTTTGATGATTTCACGTCTAAATCCCACTTTTTACAATTAGCCTACTTAACAATCAGGCCAGGAGGGAATCGAACCCCCAACCTACGGTTTTGGAGACCGTCGCTCTGCCAATTGAGCTACTGGCCTAACTTAACTACTCTATTACCTTGGCAACAACACCTGCACCGACTGTACGGCCGCCTTCACGAACCGCAAAGCGCAAGCCTTCTTCCATCGCCACCGGAGCAATCAAATTGATAACCATTTTGATGTTATCGCCTGGCATTACCATTTCAACGCCTTCTGGCAACTGGATTTCGCCAGTCACGTCTGTCGTTCTGAAGTAGAACTGCGGTCTGTAACCCTTAAAGAATGGGGTATGACGTCCGCCTTCTTCTTTCGACAACACATAAACTTCTGATTCGAACTTGGTGTGCGGAGTGATAGAACCTGGCTTTGCCAACACTTGTCCACGCTCAACGTCTTCACGCTTGGTACCACGCAGTAACACACCTACGTTATCGCCAGCACGGCCTTCATCTAACAACTTACGGAACATTTCAACGCCGGTGCAAATTGTCTTAACGGTTGGCTTTAATCCAACGATTTCAAGCTCTTCGCCCACTTTAACAATTCCGCGCTCAACGCGACCGGTCACAACTGTACCACGACCAGAAATTGAGAATACGTCTTCAATTGGCAACAAGAATGGCTTGTCAATTGGACGTTCTGGCATTG
>CAZWPD010000054.1:1298-16394 GCA_964636145.1 uncultured Coxiellaceae bacterium | reverse complement strand
CTATTCACGCTAATAGTACGATATAACAATGATTTTCGGGCCTTTGCCGGCTGTTTTCGGGTCTTGACCGGCAAAACTATGGCACGGACACTGCCGACACAGGCTTAACGTCATGAATAATAAAAATATATTTCACACACTTGGCTATGATACAAAAAATCAGTGATTTAAGCATTTTTTAATCACAAACCCCTGTAAGTGTATATTATAGTAGCTACTATAAAAGAATTCTGGCCATGCTGACCATACTGGCAACACAAGTCAGACGAACGAGGTGAGTCGATATGTTGAAACTTACAATTACTGGTAATGGTAAATCCCTGACACTGTATGTTGCTGATCATGCTTTTGACGGCATTGAGCAGCATATACGAATTGCCGAACAGGTCTCCATATTAAAGAAACTTGGCTCGAGAATGCTCGCCAAACTAGTCGCTGAAGGTGGCAATGAAGCTATTTATCTTGAAAAAATCAGCTTTCCACTCGCATCACCTAATGATGCACAAGCTGTTTATTACAAACAATCACAGCAATATGCTGTCAAGCAAGATAAGCCCGTCACAAACCTGCGTACTACAGAAGAGCCCTCTGCGCTTGCCTTCGATATTAAGATAGATAAAATCGCTAGCGACGCCAAAGAACTATTGCCAGTTATCTGCGCGCAAGCACAACCACCAATCGACGTGGAAGATCATGTTGTTAACGGATTACCATTGCAAGGTGAAGAAGCTCAGGCAGCAATTAAAGAAACAATCCGAGCTGCTCTGAAAACTCATAATATTGCTGAACGTGATGCAGAAGATATTATTGACTCATTCACTAATAATGTAAAAGAGACTCTAGAGCAAGTTGCAGATGATACTTTTGGCGAAACCAGATTACCTGACACTGAAGCTTTCACGGAAAAGCTTAGCTCGCTCAACAATTATATATCAATAAAAAGCAAATATATTGGAGCCAGCATCACTCTTAATCACCAACGAATCAACACCTATTTAGTCAACCGCCAGCCTTACTTTGTCATGTCAGACACCTTGGCTGCGACATTACATAATGCCGCAAAGGATTATTATCTCGCGATATGGAACAAACCAGGAAACAGAGGAAATGTACAGAACCTACAAAAAGAGCGTGAAGCTTTTAATCGCCTCTTTAATGGAATCGCTGCAATCAATGCAGACTTTTCGCTCACTCCAGTGCAAGAGACCATTGACGCATTTCGACAAAAAAATATTGAAGAAACACAAGTCTTAATAACTAATTTATTAAATAATTCCTATGTAAACAGCTCAAAATTAAATATTCTCTTAAATCAAAATATGGATGCGATCGATTACATCGCCAAGCGATTGACTGATCTTGGCTCCGATTATTGCGAAAAGATAACACGACAAGCCACTGCACATAAATTTGTGTTAAGTCAAAAATATCAGCAAACATATATTGATTACGTTAATGGCAAAGACATTGTCTCGCGCCTGCCTATCGATGGCAGGGATGGACTGCTCACCATTCACCAAGCTGTACGAGATGCAAAAGCCGAGATTCAACAACGAGCAAGTGAAATTTTAAATATGCTACCCAAAAAACGTAAGCAGTCGAAACCTGCGAGAGAAAAAAAAGTAGAAGTCCAACAAAATAATATGGAAGCTAATCCAATCCCACGCCCCAGCTTCTGGCAGCGTAACAAAGCCACGTTTATCAGTATCGGTTTGGGTGTGCTGGCAGCTGCAGGGATTAGCGCAGCGATAGTTCTTACCGTAGGAACCGGCGGTATCCTGCCATTCATCATTGCCGGTGCGGCGGCCGCGGCAATTGGCATCAGCGTTGTCGTTGGCCGGGTAGCAGACTATTTCCGCGGCAGAAAACAAAAACGTGAAGAAGCCGGAAGTGCTGCAGAAAGAGCGAGCTTGCTAAGAGATGATAATCTCAACTCGCCGCCACCGTCTCCAAGCCAGCAACGAGAAGGAGTACAACAAAATGTGCTACCTGGATCACCAACATGGAATCGCCGCAATCTCGAACGGGCAGCTGCAAGCCGCACAAATTCCGATCCGAAATTGTTACCAGCGCCGAGATCGGGTGAGCTCCCTGCGCCAACAGCTCAATCAACACCACATAATAGCAACAATCGACTAAAATAATAAACGAAAGTGGAGTTAGAACATCATGCTGAGAGTTAGCGCTAGCAATAACAATAAATCAGTCACCCTGATTGTGGCAGAAGATGCCTTTAATTACATTCGTCCGGCATTAACGAAGGAACAACAAGATGCGTTATTGAGTGAAGTTGTCATCAAACTCCTCAATAATCAGGAATCCGAAAAAGACACCTTGTATTTAAAAACGATCCTCTTCACGAACTCAAGGCGTGATAATGCAACAGCGTATCTGGCTCATGAATCCACGGACAATTTTAACAAGCCAAAAATGTATCGCTTCACACTTGAAGGCATCGACAATGCCGCCTTGCACCCTTATTGGCCAACAGTGGCTCACAACGTAACGATTAAAGATGCAGATGCCAAGTTCGCCGCCATGGCCGCCCCTGTATTCAATAGCATTTGCAGTCAGGATTGTCCGCCGATACAGCGCGGCGATAATATCATTCGCATCAATCGCCCAACTGATGAAGACACGCATACTGAATTGCAACGTATCTGGCTGCGCGACCATGAAAATGATAACGCCGGCGCAAGTGCTGTCGCCGATATTGTTACTGGTGACACCCAGCAAACATTAGTAGACGAGAAAAATCAGGCGTGTCAGAACATCCAAGCGCCGTTGCAGGCATTCATCGCTCAGCAAAAAATTCAGGATGAGTCGGCTGTCAAAAGTTTACAAACATATCGCGCTGCCATCTGTGACAGCCTGCAAAACAGCCTTGATGAACAACTGGCTTTAGCAGACAAGAGCATCGGCACTGACACACAGCAAATTAATGAACTCAGCAATCCCGTCAATGCTGCGGTCAATAATTATCTGCACGCCAAATATGAATACGCTGCCATCTGCAAACCCCTGGCCGCCGCTTTGCACGATGCCGCAAAAAAATATTATATTTCCCGCTGGTCAGTACCAACCAACCGCGGCAACAAAATTAATCTTGAAAAAGAACGTACAATATTCAACGTCATTTTTAAGGGCATTGCGCAAATCAATGAAGATTTCAGCCTGAGCCCGGTTGAAGACACGATCAAATTATTTAGCCGCAAATCAATTCCTGATTTACAAGAACTGCTAACTAACGTTTTGAATATGTCTTACACCAAAACCAAGCCTCACGATGCCTTTGATTTTTTACACGCTGAATTAAGCAAATTTAACGGTGAAGCCAATAATTCTCAAGGCAACTATTTCACGCCATTTATTCGCCACACCGGACTAAAAGCTGCCAGCAACCATGTTTTTACATTTCTTCCAGCTTTCATAGACAAACAACAAACCTATCAAACATGCAAAACTATCGTTAGCAAGATTCCGGCAACACAGCTTCAAACTATAGCCGCCGAAATCGACAGCTCGAAAAGCCGGATCAAATTCGCCGTCACACAGATAGCAAGCGAAGCAGGCGTGAAACTCGCGATTGCTGAAGACAATATCAGCAAATTTTCCACCCTCATTAACAAGCAGCAAGAATTCCGCGATCAGATTGATGAGCTGACTGAAAAGCTGCGAACAATGCGCGAGAAAGCTGAACCCTTAACTCTGAATCTCGAACCGCTGCAAGCATTAAACCTGCCGCCACAAGTCGCTAAGGATCTGACCGCTCACCTTAATTCCGCCAGAATTGAGGAAACGCGCGATGCGATTTTCGGGACAATAGATGAATTGCAACAAGACATCATGCGCGAGCAAAGATCACTAGCTGATGTCATCGGAGAAGCAAAAACAACTGCTGAAACACTCAAACCACTGGACGCTGACAAAGAGATCGGCACTATTTCCCATGTGCTGCAATCAACACAAGAGTGCATCGAAACCACAAACGGCATGATCACTGAAACAGAGGAAGCACTGCGTCAACGAGTGCAAGTGCTCGAAAACCTGCAAGCAGTGATGACAGCACTGCAACGTATCAATGATCTTAAAACAAGATTACATGCTCTCGACCCATCAACCGAGCAGTTCGTGACACTCGCCCAAACTGCGGACGAGCTATTCAACAATGCAACCGATGCATTTAAACAGATTGACGCTCAAGAAAACAAACTCCCAGGCAGCCTCATTCAGCACTTGGCTGGCTTAAAAGAGCGTCTTGACAACGATAAGCATGATACCGCTGACATCTTGCGCTGTCATTTCCTGTTAAGCGGCTTACTCAATTTCGAATATTGGGAAAAGCATGTCGGCCGTTCCAAGAAAAAAGGTCTGGTTATAGATGAGAATAATCGCAATCACACGATTCACCGCGATATTATCAACTTGATTGCCATCGCCAAAAAAGATGAATTCGTAAACTGGAACACGAACGCCGATACCGCACGCGCCTTGCTTAATGAATTTTCTTTATATCAGACCACATCGAAAAATCAGGCCGTCAATCGCTTTCTCACAATTGCAAATGAACATAAATACACACTGACAACAGTCAGCATGGATCCAGAACATCACAATACACTTACTCCAGACATGTTCCCGGACCCAGAATCTTCACCGCTGATTAACCCTGCCCGTTTACAAGCGATACAACCCATAGGCAAAAATGGCTTCTTCAAACGTCACCCCCGGGTTAAAACCGCGTTGATTATCGGCGGCATCGTGCTTGTTGCTGGGGCAATAGGCGTTGGTGTTTATTTTGCGGTGCTGGCTTTGCCAGCCGCTGCGTTAACGGCGCTCACGCTTGGCATTATGACACTCATCAAGACTGGAACTCTCGCTCCGATTGTTGCTGGCATTGTAACGGCGTTCGCCGGCATTGGCGCACTCATTGGTCGTGCAATTGGTAAACGTCAGGCGGCAAAGCGCGCGGCAAAACATGAAGCACAAAGCCAACAAGACCAGATAACTGATGAGCAAATCGCTAGAGATATGGAAAACATCGAAAGAATGGTGGCAGGATTCGGTGATAGCGAGGAAGCAGCTCCAGAACGACAACTAACCCAGCCTCTCGTGCCACCAGCTGCCGTTAGAGTTAAATCCGTCCCAGCTGTTGCAGTTGTAGCTCCTGCTGGATCTAACCCATTCGGTGAACGTAAAGACACTAATCCGTTTGCGTTAGAACCGAAGCTATCAAAGCAAAATATTTTTACGGCCGCAGCAACAGCCGCACCGCCAGTTGCCGCACCAAGACAACCAAATCAACATCCGATTGCCGCTGCATTTAAAGAAGCCTGCATCAGAAAATGTCTGGCTTTACGTAAAGAGCATGGAACACTGCCAATAAACTTTGATATTGAACCTATTGTTACGGCTGCCAAGTCGATTCCAGGATATTTCAACGAAATGATCAGTAAAAACGATTTTGGTGCGGCAGTGAAAGCTGTGCTTTCTACACCGAAGTATGCTGACTTCGATGTGAACCTGATCACGGATAACCCAAAGTTCAAACAACTTGTTGATCACAAGCAGCAAGCACTCGCCAAACTCGAGCAAGCTGCTGAATTCCGCTCCGTGTTTTAATCACACGCTAATTGACAAGTCTCGGCCATTCCATTTATAACTCAGTCACTTTAAACCACAAGGCGAGCACCCCTCGCCTTGCCGGTTGCATACCGACACAATGGAGAGTGACTCATGGATGCGCGCAACAACCCGCCAGCCCTTCTCGGCTGGGAATTGATCACACCGGGAAATTTCGACGATCATCTCCCAACGATTGAACATGCACTCGGACTCAATTCCGAGACCTTGCAAGCACTGTTCAGTGACAGCGCTGCTGCAGCATTGGGCAATGACTTCGACATTCAAGCGAGTGACCTCGACGGTCAAATCAACAAAAGCATCGACTCATGCTTCGCTGAGAATGTTGGCGATGACGCTCTCACCGTTCGCTTCCTGAAAGAAAGGCATCAGCGCTGCAAAGATCAGCAAAAAGCAATTGCTGCACATCTACATCACAAAAAAAATGAAATCCTCGCTTATTTCAATGCCGCAACCGACTCCCTGAAACAACAAATCACTAATGCACAGGACTGTCACCTCGGCAATTACGCCATCAAGCTCGAGGTTTTAAAGCGAAATATTGCCATTACACTGCAACAAGCAGCTTATACACTGCACCAGCAATGGCCTGATCTTCGCGAACATCCTGAGCCATTCAATGCAGTGTTCAACGGCATTGCCGCGATTTCTGCCGATAAAAAATTAATATTGGATGCAACTGCTGCGGATCAGTTTGCAGTGTTAACCCTGGCTGAATTACAAACCAAGCTTACCAAGCTTCACGAAGCTGCCACCGCGCACCCTAACCCCATGGTTATCCGCTACATACGGCCTGCCCTTGAAAATCTCAATCACCAGCGCGCTACCATTTTAAAAAATGGTAGTAGTTTACTGATGCTAGGCAACCATGACATCGCCATAACGCCCGTCGCTTTTGAAATTGAGAAGCTAGCATCAGCAGCATCGCAATCAGCGACCACTGGCATGAAGCGACTGGAAAGAATCGAAGAAGCCAAGCTAAATGAATTCGAGCACGATCCGAAGAAAATAAGCTTAATTTTTCAGCTCAGCAACAGCATCAAAAAATTGCCGGATGATGTCACCACTCTGCGCAATATCAATAGTCGCATTGAAGACACCAAGGTGATGATTGAAAATGCCAGAAAAACCACGTTACAGACCCTGATCAAAGCCGAACGTATCAATAAGTACAAACCCATTGATAGCCGCGCGGACACTCGCAGACTATTACGCGAAGCAAATCTTAATTTACCCCCTAAACATCAAGAACTGATCGTGAATGGATTGCAGGACTTGCTCTCTGATTCTCATCAACGCTTTATACGTGATACAAATCTGGATTTTTTAATCAATCACGGTGTTGGCTTACTAGACCAATACAATAACCAGGGCGCAGAACTCAACTCAATTCTGGATGATGCATTCGCCGCTGAGTCACCGCTGCGACTACCGACAGAGCGCTTCAAGGCAGTTGCAGCCAGTCTGAATAACTTGGGTCTCTCCCACGAGCGCCTTGATACCACACTGACTAACGTTGAATCAGAACGCAAAAAAATCAACACTACATTCGAGCAGCAACGCCTCGATTTTCTCAACCTATTAACAGAAACACTCAAAAACTATTGGCACGAAGATTTCGAACAACGTCTCGGCGCAACACTGTTAGATATCGACGACTTGATTAAAAAGCATACCACTCAACCTCTGTTTCCACACACCAATTTGGATAAGACCTTCGTAGAGTTGTTAAGCGATTACCGTGCCAAAACGCTGGCCACCCAACAAACTCTGGCACCAGATTTCAACCCGCGCTCTGAAGACGCAGCTAACCGAGAGCAAGCACCAACAGCCAAACAACAAATCTGGCGACGCGCAGCCTTATTTGGAACTATCGGTTTATTACTCGGCACTCTTGCTGCTGCTATTATTGTGATAACCGGAGGCCTCGCTTTATTACCCATCGCGCTCGGCGTGTTAGGCGCAGGTATGGTTGCCGGTGCTATTACTGGCGGAGTTGTGGGTAAGGTGCATGTCAAACGTCAACAACAAATACTGGCAGATAATGACGAAGAAGTATCGGCAACCAAAGGCAAACGCTCATCAAGCACAAGAATTATCAGTCGCACCGGCGGCTTGCACTTAAGCCGCAGCGACAAGTCTGCATATGAATTAACTGACGATGATCTCGATTACTCTGAAGATGAAGTAGAACGCATCACAGACTATTCTAAGACCGGCGGGCTCGTCGCAGATGGCTCAACGGAATACGTACCAGCCCATCTGCGTCGGACTTAAACTCATCGGAAGGCGGCGGCACAAACGCGTGGCCGTGCACAATTTCCATAGTGATACTCAATGTATCACCAGCAATTGTCGCCGCTTTATTTAATAAACCGCTGGCATGCAGCTCGTGCTGCATGCGTTCCGCATCGCGATAACGCACGGGAAAAATACTGGTATCCATGACTGGATCAGCAAAACCTGCTGTGACCAGCGCATCGCCTAAATCATGCATATCAATCAACCCTGGCAGTGCATCCGCCGGCAATGACGCTTTTAATTCTTGCAGCGTACTCACCCCGAGCACACTCACCATTAACAAACCATTAGGCGCTAACACGCGCTGCCATTCACGCAAACACGCATTCGCATCTGCTGCCCACGGCAATAAAAAATTCGCGCAGAGTAAATCGACAGAGTGATCGGGGAGTGATAATTTAGCCGCATCTTCCAGACGATATTCCACGTTATTGATTGCAACCGCCTCAGCTAGTAACTCTGCCGCTGTATCCACCGCATGAATTATTGCCTCGGGGTAACGCGTGGCTAACGCGCGCGCCAACTCACCCGTGCCGCAGCCGGCATCCACAATCACCGCGGGCTTCAGCAACATAAAATCCAGCCGCGACAGCATTTCTTCGCCTGCTTCCCGCGCTAAAAACGCCGCTTCCTGATACTCAATTGGAGACCAACTCATGTTTTGCAAATCACTCATTCGTTTTGATTCACTCATTAATATTTTGTTACCGCGTGCCTGCTTATTATGCCGAAGACTGACGCATGAACCTCATCATTTATGTGCGCCGTGCGCCAATGAGCTGCCTATTTTATCGCATTCATGCGGGAAATGCGCACAATTTCTCCACGCGTCGGAGCGCAGCCAACTAATCTGTGGACAGTGTCTCAAACAACCACCACCGTACGCCAAAGTGTTTGCCTTATTCCCGTATCAGCCGCCGCTGCCGAGACTGGTGGCGGGCTTGAAATTTGAAGAACAATTCAGTCACGGGCAATTTTTTAGCTGGATGATGATAGACGCTGCCCGCCACAAATGGTACGCCGATCAGCGCTTGCCAGACCTACTCCTGCCGATGCCGCTGCATCGAAAGCGGCTGCAAGAGCGAGGCTTCAACCAAGCACTCGAAATTGCCAAGCCGGTCGCTCGCAAACTGAAAATCCCAATTGATCAGGGAGTTATACGCAGTAAGGCGACCTTGCCACAAAGTACACTGCCAGCGTCAGAGCGTCGGCAAAACCTGGCCAAGGCCTTCTGTACCGAGCGATCATATGCTGGTCTGCACGTGGCGGTGATTGACGATGTCATGACCACCGGCCATACGGTCACCGCAATGGCAAAGCTCTTGATCCGGCACGGCGCACGCCGCGTGGATATCTGGTGTTGCGCACGCTGCGACAGCCGGCCGTAACCCGCTCAAAACATTGCCCTCAAGCGCATTTCCCGCTAAATTAGCCACTCTTTACAGAGATGCTATGCGCTAGCATAGCTTGTGCCCCACAAAACGACAGCGACTAACGCTGATGAGGTTTTAGAAAGATGGACAATATTACTGTTTTCATGACCAATCATATGGGCCTTTTTTACATCCTAGCTATCACCATGACCGCCCTCATGATTGTTGAATTTTTGCGCGCCAAACGCGGCCAAGCCAGACTTGAGCCCGCCCAAGCCGTACTGCTGATTAACAAAGAAAATGCCGTCGTGATTGATATTCGCAACAACGAAACCTACCGCAAGGGACATATCGTGGATGCGGTTTGCATGCCGGCCAAAGAATTAGAGAACACAAACAAAAAACTGGATAAATACAAAAACAAACCGCTGATTGTGGTTTGTAACAATGGTCAGGATTCACAAAAAGCCGCCGCAAGTTTGGCGAAAAATGGTTATAATGCGTTCGTTCTCTCTGGCGGCATGCGCGCCTGGAGCAGCGCGTCATTACCAACCGTGAAAGAGTAAAAGGAATTAACATGGCCAAAGTCATCATCTACAGTAAAGAGCAATGCCCGTACTGCCGCATGGCAAAAGATTTATTATCGGCGAAGAAAGTGGCGTTCGAAGAAATTCGCGTTGATCTCGATGCAGACAAACTCGAAGAAATGCTGCGCTTAAGCAACCGCCGCACCGTCCCGCAAATATTCATTAACGACCAATCCATCGGCGGTTATGATGACCTTGCCGCTCTTGCAAAGTCAGGTAAACTGGATGGCCTGTTAAATAGCTAGCAAAACACCCGCACCACATTCATAAAATGAAAGGATAGTATCATGACAGCAAAGAACGATGCACAAGCCCCACACTTTGAAATTCAACGTATATATGTGAAAGATGTTTCTTTCGAATCACCAAACACTCCGCAAACATTTGTTGAAGAATGGAAACCGGAAGTTGCGCTGAATCTCGAAACCAAGAGCAATCGCATTCAAGACAATATGCATGAAGTCGTGTTGTCCATCACCGCAACCGTCAGCACCGGCAAAAAAACTGCATTCCTGATTGAAGTGCATCAAGCCGGCGTGTTCATCGTCAGCGGCTTCCCTAATGACCAATTACACCAGATGTTAGGCAGCTTCTGCCCAAATATCCTGTTCCCATACGCTCGCGAAGTGGTATCCGACATGGTGGTACGCGGCGGCTTCCCACAATTGATTCTTGCTCCAGTGAACTTTGATGCGCTCTATGAACAACACCTGAGCCAACAAGGCGGCGCCGGCGGCAACCCTGATAAGACAAAAGCAAACTAAACCGCTTTTGTTGCATTTCAGAACAAACGGGGGCTCGTGATCTAACCACTTGGTTGCATCATGAGTCCCCGTTTTCACAGGGATAACTTATAATTCTGTAGTATAATGATATGCTCAAAAGTTCCACCAATAGACATCACGAACAACAGAGAGGATGACCATGGAAAATCAGGCGCTAAAACCAATCACGATCTTGGGTGCAGGTTCATGGGGTACCGCACTCGCCTTGAATCTGGCACGCCGCGGCCAAATAGTTCATCTCTGGAGTTATGAAATTAATGAAATTGCCTCATTGCTCGCTGAGCGCACCAATAACCAGTTTCTGCCTGGCTATCCATTTCCAGACACCATTCAACCCACTGCAAATTTAGCAGAAGCATTAAAAAACATTGATGATGTTATCATCGCCGTGCCATCTGTCGGCTACCGCGATACTTTAACCATGATGAAAGCATTGATCGCGCCGAATATTCGTCTGATTTGCGTTACCAAAGGTTTAGACGCAGACACCGGCCAATTACTGCATGAAGTTGCCGCTGAGATTCTCGGTGCCGACCGCCCGTACGCCGTTCTTTCCGGACCATCATTTGCACGTGAAGTCGGCGCTGGCCTGCCAACGGCCGTCAGCATTGCATCCAAAGATACGGCGCTGCGCAACGATACCATCAAACGCTTTAACAGCCCGATTTTTAGGGCCTATCCAAGCGATGATGTCGTCGGCACGGAAGTAGGCGGTGTAGCTAAAAATGTGATTGCGATTGCCACCGGCATTTCCGATGGCATGGAATTAGGTGCCAATGCTCGCAGCGCACTGATTACCCGCGGACTCGCAGAAATTATCGCGCTTGGCCTTGCCGTTGGCGGCAAACAAGAAACATTCATCGGATTAGCAGGCCTTGGTGATCTCATCCTTACTTGCGGTGACAACCAGTCGCGTAACCGTCGTCTCGGACTCGCGATTGGCAAAGGTCTCGATATGGCTGCCGCAGAAAAAGAAATTGGCCAGGTCGTGGAAGGTAAAAATAGTGCCGAACTGATTGCCAAGCTCGCTGCCAAACACGGCGTCCACATGCCGGTTTGCGAAGCGATCTGTCAGATTCTATCTGGCAAAGTGAATGCCAAAGAAGTTTTTATGAATTTAATGGCCAGTAGCAGCCCCAGTGTGATTAGCGCCTAATCGTACATGAGCTGATCGAGTGCGGTCATATCACCAGGCCGCGATCCACGCATCAGCTCAGTCAAGACATCTACCATGCACAATAAACGCAGCGCATTCGGCGTGATGTCATCAAACACCACTTTCACACCCAACACCGCACCCTCTTCTTCCTCAAAGGTTACGCCAATTCCATAACCAAGACACAAAGAACAGAGCTGATCGGCACGGCGCGCGATACCAGCCAGCAAGCCGGTAGGAGCAAATACTTCTTCCATGGTCATGGGACGGCCATTCAGCGAGTAATTACCCTTCATCACACGTGCTGCTTTAATCATTTGTTCGGAAATATCGAGAGTAGGCATGCTTACATTTTCCACCATGGTTGAGCGATTTTACGTGGGCCGGCGATATATGCCCGCAGCCAGCGTGAAAACACCGCTACGGTAAAACCATATCGCTCCAGTAAAGCGAAGAAGGTTGTTGCGAATACTGCAAAAATGAAGGTCCAGAGTCGTATATGGAATAAAAATATCAGCAACGGAAACGCCGCGCGATAATCAATCATCCACAATCTGACATTTTTTGCTGAATCGCGCCAATGCGCCATGAAGATATCCTTTTCTCACTGTAGCATCGATTCTATCTAATTAACAAAAATGATTCAATTTTGATGTGGCTCGTTATAACATGAATGATGGGAACAATCTGGATAACTGAATATCAGGGATAATGCAAAACATGAACGTTAAACCTTGGCTGGCCGCACTATTCACTTTAACCGTATGCGCGTGCGCAACCCCACCGGCACCCCAACCAACTTATCTTGGCAAAACCCAGAATACACTCGCTGAAGCTTCTTATTCTGTGAGCCGTTCCATCGTCGATCTCGCTGAATCCGAACAAGCTGCACACCCTGATGCAGCAGTTGAACCACCGCCAAGCCCGGCCTCTTACGGCATGGGTGGTCTCAGCACAATTGATTGGTCAGGCCCGATTGAACCATTACTCCGCCAGATTGCGAATGCCTCGAATTATCGTGTCGTGACACTCGGCACTCAACCAGCCATTCCAGTGCTGGTTACGATCAACGCCAGAAATGCTATGCTCGGTGATATCTTGCGTGATGTTGGCTACCAATGTGGAAAGCGTGCAACCGTATTAGTTTTCCCAGGCAGCCGTGTCATCGAACTGCGTTATGCCAAGAATTAATTTAACACTCAACAGGGAATAGAGACGCATGAACAAGAAGTCAGTTATCCTCAGTGCCTTCTTTGCCTTGTTGACGGCGTGCAGCCACCACCAACAGAATCTCAACTCTATCGATACCACAAATATCTCGCAGCTAGAACGCGTACAAGTCAGCACACGCCCGTCATCAAGCTCCCCTGAAGCGTTAAGCGGCATACGCAGCCGCTCCTTAAAAGATACCGCTATGAGTCTAGGTGCTCAGGGTGCACTCGCCTGGTCAGCGACAGAAATTAATGGCTGGCTCGAGAAAGAAAAGAAATACCTCGATAGCATCTTCAACTTCAATGTTCTGATGATGGAGCACGGCGTGATGCCACCCGTACTGGAAGTTGGTGATGGCAGCTTGAATCTTTCCGATCCTGACACCATTCGCGTTGCCGATCGTACCTATAAAATCGTCAAGCAAGCACAATTCATGACGACACCGCCCAACTGGCGCGAATATCTGGCCTTGAACTACGGCAAACCAGAAATGCCAGATAGAACATTACTCCCCAGGAACAGCGCTGAACAAAAAATCTGGCGTGACGGCATTCGTGCCGGCTGGGACAAGGGTGTCGAACAAGGTTATAGCATCTTCCAGCAAAATCTTGCCCGCCTGAAACGCGACTACAATGGCATGATGTTATATCGCAAGCTGCTATCAGAGAAGATGATCAGCGCACCATACGTTGCTCGCACCGAACTCGGTGTCACGGGTGATGGCAATGACATGCGCATTAACGATCAAGTCTTGCGAATTGTTGAACATCCACAATTGCAAACCAACAGTAAAGGCTGGAAAGCAATTGTCGTAAAAAACTGATGAGCCAGTGCTGTAAATCATCTCGAGGTTACTATGACAACAACACCAAACGAATTTTTATTCCCTAATGAACCCGCGCGCATGACCATTGACGCGGTGAATGAAATATTAATTCATTGTGTCAAACACGGGGCATCGGATATCACGTTTCAAACCGGCGAACCGGTCATTGCGGAAATTTACGGTAAATTAAATAAAGTCTCGCGCCGCAAACTGGCGAATATGGAAGTCGGCGAAGTGTTGAATGCCATGTACGGCCCTAACGCAACCACCATGATCATGTCTGGCAAAGATATTGATACCCATTATGAAATCCGGCCGAATCGTTCCGACCGCTATCGTTTTCGTATTAACGGCACGGGTTGCCAGGTTGAAGGCCATGACGCCATTCAAATCACGGCTCGTACCATTCCTACCGACCCACCAACACTGGCCTCCATGAATTTACCGCCTGTGATTCTGGATGCCATTGCTCCGGAACAAGGCGTGGTATACGTGACAGGTGCTACCGGTTCGGGTAAGAGTACACTGCTCTCGGCCATCATTCGTGACATTACAGAAAACAAAGAAAGTCATCGCAAAGTCTTAACCTATGAATCACCGATTGAATTTGTCTATGACAACGTGGTTAAAACGTCTGCTGTTGTCAGCCAATCTGAAATTCCACGTCATCTACCGAGCTTTGCTGCCGGTGTCCGTAATGCACTGCGCCGCAAACCAAGATTAATTCTGGTTGGTGAAGCGCGTGATACGGAAACGATTAGCGCCGTGATGGAAGCCGCGATGACTGGTCACCCGGTTTATACCACACTGCATAGTAATGGCGTGGCCGAAACCATGCGTCGTCTGGTTATTACCTTCCCGCCAGAAGAAAGACAGGGTCGTACCATTGATATTATCGAAACCGTCAGACTGGTGATTTCACAACGCCTGGTGCCAACGGTTGATGGCAAACGCGTTGCGTTGCGTGAATATCTGGTGTTTGATGAGAAAATTCGCGATATATTACTCGAAACCGATATTCTCAATATCACCAATGTCGTCCGTAAATTAGTGCGCGAACACGGCCGCACCATTGAAACCGATGCAAAAGAAAAATTTGAAGCAGGGATTATCAGTGAGCGTCAATACAAGGTAATTGCTGAACAAGCGAAACGCGAAGAAAAAGATACCGGGGCTGTCTAAGAAAGCAATCCCGCGCATGCTGCGCGGGATT
>CAZWPD010000054.1:0-1198 GCA_964636145.1 uncultured Coxiellaceae bacterium | reverse complement strand
GTCGCTGCCGCTTGACCACCAGCAGCATCCAGACCACCTTTCATGCCGCCAAGAGCTTCAGCTTCGCCGTATTGCGCGCCCTGCAGACCAATCCAACCCATGACACGCTCAGGAATGATGTGAATGGCTGAGAAGCATTTATTCAATACAGAGATGATTAAGCTAACGTATGCCACCAACATCATCAAAAGGACAATTGGGTTGGAGTTAACTCTAGCAGTTGCCGCACTTGCACCTTGGCCACCAAAATCATACATAGTGGTCAGCACATTATGAAATCCAGCATTAACTAACATGACAGCCACCACCGAAGTTAACATGGCAGTAATCATACCAAAAATCATCAGGCTGGGGCGCAAGAACAATGCAAACAACATGCCAAGAGCCGGCTCCGCCTTACCTAATAATTCATGATGGCCACTAGGGCTCAGAATACCCAGTGCGACCAATGGGCCGGCCACCATGGCCTCCACAACATTAATCATCCAGCCAACACCACCCATCGTAAACAATACGAACGGAATCAGCGGCACATAAATACCAAGCAAAGCACCAACGCTAATCAACGTGCCCACGAAGAACAGGAAGATTGGGTAGAGAATGATAATGATACCGACCATACCCTTACCAAGCGGATTGTCAGTCAACCCTGACCCAATAATCATGACCATGATGTTTGAAACAATAGAAAGAATAAGCATGATGATCACAAAAGCCAAGAAGGTGGCAAAGGCAATATCCATCAAACTTAAACCAAACTGAATGACTTGCACCAAAGGATTGGGGCCCCCAAAACCACTGATCAAGGTATGGAACCCGCCTAATGCATCGGCAGTACCATCTGCAGCCGCTCCAGATGCGGCACCAGATGCACCCTGATCATCCCCACCACCACCGGCGACAATACCCATCAAGGATTTCGCAGCATTATAGTTATTACGGTAACGATAAAGCGGGCTATCATTTGAAATCGCGATTTCTTCAGCACGCGGCTCAACAGTGCTGAATTTCGGCATGGAATCACTAGAATTGCTCTTGTTCGCATTGGCAAGCATGTGATAGTAGCTGCCTGCGAGAATCCAGCCATTTGCCTTCGCTTGTTCAAATAACTTGTTAATTGGTTCCTTTTTCTTTTCTTCGACATTCTCATCAGCTAGTTTTTGCAGCTTTTCGCTATAAGCCTTAACTGTCTGGCTGA
>CAZWPD010000053.1:14177-16407 GCA_964636145.1 uncultured Coxiellaceae bacterium | reverse complement strand
CAGCTCATGCTCGATGAAAAACCTGCAGGACTTGCCTCGGGTGTGTTATATCAAGAACTGGGGTTTGTTGAACGCGGTAAACATACGCTATATGCCATCATCCTGAATAATCAAAATCAGTCCATCAAAAAGAGCCCGACAATTACGTTTTTCGTGCATCGCAACAGCTCTATTACCTCACCAGCAATGCAGAGACCTAACCAAACAAATCAACAACCTCGACCTTAACTTGCTCGAACTGTTTCTGGATAGATGCATAAATTTCATCAAGCATTTTCCAGTCTGATTTCTGCAAGACTTGCTCAGCTGAAATGCAAAGCTCGTGAAGTATCATCATACCGCTATTACCAGCTGAACCTTTCAAGCGATGAAAGAGCATCTTTGCCTGACCCTGATCTTTTTCTTTTACAGCGAAGTCTATCTCCTTCAGCAATTCTTCTGTCGATGAAATGAAAACATCAATAAATTCTTTGATGCTTTCCTGATCCTCGCCAAAAATATCGCGAATACGTTTCATATCTATTGTCGCTGAGCGCTTTTCAGGAGTCACAACTTGTTGGTTGGACTCAACTTTGCGCCTAGATGCAAGCCCTGTGTCAGCTTCATTATTTTTTTTATCCAACCACTTTGACAGCATCTCTTCAACCGATTTGACATCTACGGGTTTAGTCAGATAATCATCCATCCCTGACTGCAGACACTTCTCTCTATCACCCTTCAGTGCATGCGCAGTCATTGCGATGACTACTGTATGCTTATCAGTACCCGCCTCTGCCTTACGAATCTCTTCTGTTGCGGTATAGCCATCCAATTCCGGCATTTGGCAATCCATCAAAATCAAGTCGTAATTAGTTTTATGGGCAGCAGCAACAGCTTCATGACCATTGTTCACCGTATCAGCATGATATCCCAATCTACCCATGATTCTGAGTGCGACAAGCTGGTTAATCGGGTTGTCTTCCGCAAGTAATATACGTGCATTACTAAGTTTAGGAGCCTCAGCCTTGCTCACCTTCTCAAGTGTTCTCTCACCTAAGCCAGCTACGCCGCTAAACACATCAATGATGGCCTCATACAACCTCACCGTGCGCAATGGTTTACTCAATGCAGAAGAAATACCATATTTAGTCATCTCTTCCTGAGTTAATGAAGCACCAAGTGATGAGAGGATAATAACCGGCGTGCGCGAAATTTCTTTCAGACGCCGCATAATTTCAATCATTTCAAAACCGCTCATGCCTGGCATGATATGGTCGGTCAGAACCAGTGAATAAGGCTGATTTTCCGAGACCGCGCGACGCATCATGGATAAGCCTTCTGCCGCATTGACAGCAACATCACACACCAAATCCCAGTTCTGCGCATGTTTTTTAATGATGTCACGATTAATTGTATTGTCATCCACGCACAAGATTCGTTTGCCGCGATATTCAGGCGGGAAAGAATATTCAACTTTCGTCGCTGTTTCTTTCGACTCAACCAGACTAATCGTAAACCAGAATCTGCTGCCTCTACCAGGCGCACTTTCAACATCTATGGTGCCGCCCATCATTTCAATCAAGCGTTTAGAAATTGCCAGGCCCAATCCTGTGCCACCATACTTGCGAGAAGTGGAAATATCACCCTGAGAAAATGGCTGAAACAAGCGCTGACGAATTTCAGGACTGATCCCAATACCCGAGTCAGTCACATCAACCATAATAATGACCTGATTACCGTCGTCATTCTCGACTCGCTTGAGTAATTTCAACTTGATACTGATCTCACCCTTTTCCGTGAATTTGACTGCATTACCGAGTAAATTTGTCATCACCTGACGTATTCTTGCTGCGTCGCCCGAAACCCATTCTGGCACATCTGGCTCGATGAATACGCCTAGCGCTATGCCTTTGCGCTGAACCTGCGCGCTGACCATATCTACTGTACTTTGCACCAGAGAATAAATATTAAAATCGATATTATCGAATTCCATACGCTCAGATTCGATTTTGGAAAAATCGAGAATATCATTGATAACCGATAATAATGCCTCACCAGATATGCGAATTGTTTCAATATATTCTCTTTGGCTGGAATTTAATTTGGTATCTAACAACAATCCAGTCATACCAATGACACCATTGAGAGGCGTTCTAATTTCGTGGCTCATCGCAGCAAGAAATGCACTCTTGGCATGATTCGCCGTTTCCGCCTGCGCAGCCATTTTTTCAGCGACTTCTTTAGCGTGGCG
>CAZWPD010000053.1:0-14077 GCA_964636145.1 uncultured Coxiellaceae bacterium | reverse complement strand
CCATCATCCCCAGGAAGAATTTCTTCGACAGCGATTGGGTTTCGCGACTCCATCACAATAAGGTTGTTCTCGACTAGACGATCAGCGACTTCTTTATCCATCACATCGTGCGTTGTTTTGCCAAGAACCTCTTCATACGATTTGTGAACCTGACGCTCAAGCTGCTTGTTAATTAACATGTAGCGACCTTCAAGGTCGTAAATATATATTACTGCACTCGTATGATCGAGAATCGCTTGTAGCTTCGCCTGATTCAACTTCAATTGTTGCTCAATCATTTTTCTTTTTATATCTACGCGCTCAACCAGATATGCATTCAGGATAATAAATATAATAAAGAATATAATCGTTGCCATCACCAGTAACGAAATACCGATTTTGGCTTCATAGTAAATACCACCCAAACCAACCAAGCCGATATAACCAAGCACAATGGGTATGATAATTGCTGGTGGCAGCATACGACGCGTCATACTTCCGCCGCTGTCATCGCTAACAATTAAAGATGTAATCCCGTAGTTTGGTCGCGCGAAAAATATTCCGAAACCCATAAACATAAATAACAAAATTGCCAACATAGACATTTGCGAATATCGATCAAAACTTAAAAAAGCGCCTGCACTATCAATTTTGTAGATATGAATGAGAAACGGAAAAAATGACAACAAAACCAATAAAATTATCAGGGTCTGATGTACGCGATAACTGACAACCTGATTATCGATGAAGAAAAGTGTAAAGCCTATCAAGACAAAATTAACCGCTGCTAATGGCGGCATTCTGCCGAGCGGGAAAATTGAGTTCGTTTCTGTGGCTGGTATTGATATCAATCCCTGATCAATGCCGAGATTAATTTTGAAAAAATATTCGAATAAAGTCAGAAATCCTATCAAAAATACGCAAGCTGCAGCTAATTCAGCTAGAATTTGAATATATTCCGCGGTCTTCTCGCATCGCACCCATAGCACAATTCCCGACAGCACAAAGCACATGGCTTCATTAGGCTGGATTGACAGTAACTGTCTCATGGAACCTACCGGCATCCAATAATAGAATGACCAGGCAATTAAAACAAAAGCACCGATAACAATAATGAACGCACTAATTACACGCGAGATTGTTACAGCCCAACCAGGCTCTGAATTCATCATCATTGGTTCTCGGCTATCCATCATAACACCCCATCATCCTTGTCTTTTTCTTGTTGTAATTTCTCAAGCGACAGGCGAATTTTCTTTATTTCGGCCTGTAGTTTGTGTGATCGCTCAATTAGCTGATCTGGGCTTAATGTGACAATCTCATCGACGATTTCTGCTGCGCTATTTGCATACCCAGTCATCTCGTCGACAGCATTAGCGTACGTCGTTAACATTTTTACTTTGTCAGTTAAGCTTGATTGATAACGAATGATACGTGCGCCAATCGATAAACGGCTTTGCAGTTCCGCCATATTAAACGGCTTGGAGAGAAACTCATTAGCACCAGCTTCCAGCCCCTTGACTATATTTGTAGTGCCACTTAATTGGGTTAATAAAATGATATATGGGCAATCTTTCATTTCATTTTTAATACGTCGACACAAATCTATGCCGTCAAGCTTGGGCATTAACCAGTCGACGATCAGTAATTTGGGAACATTAGGCTGCTGCAGCAATTGCCAAGCCTCTTCTCCGTCTGCCGCCTCAACCACCTCATACCCCCAATTTTTTACCGCATGGCGCAGCAAAATTCGCGTGGGTGTATCATCATCGGCGATTAAGACTTTAATTGGCTCCGAGATTTGTTTTTTTTCTTTTAATTCCGCTAATCCCATGTTGCATCCTTAGCTAATCTACGTCAGCTTTGTCAGACTCATGTAGGTCGGGAGATCTCTTGCCTTGCTAAAACTTAGCCCTATAAACAGTTCACTTGTATTTATAATTTTATCACTTAAAAACTGAATATGTTCGGAATTATCCTCTTCTACCAAAAAACTTCATAAATTTCCTAATGTTACAAACAGACAGGTTTTCACCCCATCTTCGAGACAGTAATCAAAAATACATAACCATATCGTCAACCCCATCATTGTATTGAACATTAGCATCGAGTGATGCATTGATGATGAGTTTTCATGCTATTCATGTTATATTTCAATATGGTAAGAAAAAATGTGGAAGGGAAGCCATGTATTACGATTACTATCAGCTAAAGGAAAACCCCTTTAATGTCACTGCTGACCCTGATTTTTTCTTTGAGAGCCAAAACCATTCAGAAGCCATCTCCAGCCTCATGTACGGCATCGATCAACGTAAAGGAATCCTGGTTGTAACCGGTGAAGTCGGCACCGGCAAAACCACACTGTGCCGAAAATTACTGCATGAAGCTCTCAACAATATAAAATTTGCCTTCATTCTCAACCCTGATTTTTCTGAACTCGAATTATTACAAATTATTCTCGGTGATCTTGGCATTCGCGCCAAACAACAGAGTAAATCAGAGCTGATTCACACCATGAATCAATTCCTGATTAAGGAATCAAATAAAGGCAATAACATCGTGCTTATTATCGATGAAGCGCAAACCTTAAGTGTCGAGCAATTAGAACAAATCCGATTACTCTCGAACCTTGAAACTGAAAAAGATAAATTACTGCAAATCGTTTTAGTCGGCCAGCCGGAATTACAGCAAAAACTGCTACTACCCGAGCTACGCCAGCTGCGTCAGCGCATTGCCGTACACTACAATCTCGACCCACTTAAGCTCGATGATATTAGCAATTACATCCACCATCGCATCCTCAAAGCCGCGATCAGTGACAGCATCAATAGCCATCCAATTTTCACTGATACCGCTGTTGATAGAATTTTCCATTTCACCAAAGGCTCGCCGCGCACCATCAACATCTTGTGCGACCGCGCCTTACTCGCCGGTTTCGCCGCCAACAAACGCTCTATTGACGAGACTATCATTCAACATTGTGCCAGGGAGGTAATGTACTTTGAGCATAATCTATGATGCTTTGAAGAAATCACAAAAGACTCGCGCTGCCAAATCGAGAACACCAACTGCACGTGTCATTGCGCGCAAGCTAGCTGACAAACGCAAACACGTTCTCTTCACGTTATTAATACTGACGAGTCTATTTTTCATTATTACCGCCCTGACTATGACTGGCGGCTCATCGCTCAGATTAAAGCTGATCAGTAAAAAAGCCCCGCCGCCAGTGAAAGTTCAACCTGTGGTTGTCAAACTTGCCGCAGCACCAAGACTAATGCTTGATGGCGTATTCCTTTCTGAAAGAGAAAAATTGGCGATGATTAATCACCACTCATACCACGAAGGTGACACCATCAATGGCATGCAGGTGGTTAGCATTGGCTTTGACGAAGTTGAACTGAAAGGCAATTCTCGCTCCATCAAACTGCGCAGTGCACTGACACAGCTAGACTAAACCGGTCAAGGAGATGAAGATGCGACACTTTAGATTTTGTTTGATAGCGATCATCGCTGCCGGGCTGCTCACAAGCTGCTTCACCAATAAAGCGTCCAACTGCTTTCCTGGCAAGCGTTGCAATGAATATCAAATCTATACACGTTGCGGCAATCATTTAAAATACGAGTGCGAAGACATCTGCAACCTCTGCAAGGCATATGAACCATCATGCTATTCTTGCTGGTCGTGCATCAGCTCCGCCCCGGAAAACTGTCTCGACAGTCAACGCCTCGGCGCTCAGTGCTCTAAATAACTGGCGATCTCACGGCCAATACCGTAATACTCAAAGCCAGCATCGCGCATCTGACGTGGGTCGTATTGATTACGGCCATCGAAAATGACCGCCTGAGTCATCAGGCTCTTCATGACGGTTGTATCTGGATAACAGAACGGTTTCCACTCAGTCACCAAAGCCAACGCATCAACACCCTTCAAGGCATCATACTGTTGCTCAGCCAGCGTCACCTGCCCAGACTGAATCAACCCAGCGGCAATCATCTCACGCGCCACCGGCATTGCTTCCGGATCGTAGGCCTGCACGCGCCCACCGCGCTTGATGATCTCTTCGATTAACACCAGAGATGAAGCCTCACGCATATCATCTGTCCCAGGTTTGAATGCCAACCCCCAAACACCGATCGTCACACCCGTCAGATCATCGCCAAACCGCTTAACGATCTTGGCAGGCAATACCTGCTTTTGCATGGCATTACGATGCTCAACAGCATGTAAAATTAACGGCTCAACATCATGCTTCTCGGCCATTTTCACCAAAGCACGCACGTCTTTAGGGAAACAAGAGCCGCCGTAACCACAGCCTGGATTTAAAAACGCACTACCAATCCGAGAGTCAGAACCAATGCCAATACGCACATTTTCAATATCCACACCCATGCGCTCACATAACACCGACATTTCATTCATGAATGAAATCCGCGTGGCGAGCATGGCATTAGCAGCATACTTCGTCATTTCTGCATCTTTAACATTCATGAAATATATACGCTCCGGGCTACGCAAAATCGGCTGATACAAATCCAGCATCGTTTTACGGGCACGATCGGTTTCCAAACCAATAATCACACGATCAGGGCGCATGAAATCTTCAATCGCGGCACCTTCGCGCAAAAACTCAGGATTACTGACCACATCAAATTCTACTGTCAGCTTGCGAGTCGCAAGCTCGCCGGCAATCACTTCGCGCACTTGGTCTGCCATACCAACCGGCACGGTAGACTTATCAACCACGACACAATATTTATTAATACGTTTACCGATACTTTTTGCTGCTTCCAAAACATATTTAATATCAGCAGCGCCGTCCTTATCACTTGGTGTACCGACCGCAATGAAAATTGCATCCGGTTCTGCCGTCACATCAGCTAATGAAGTCACAAAATGCAGACGACCTTGATCGCGATTGCCGATTACCATCGGCTCGAGACCAGGTTCATAGATAGGCAAAATGCCATTTTTGAGGTTGGCAATTTTAGGTTCATTCACATCCACGCATGTGACGTGATTACCCAATTCTGAAAAACACGCGCCCGTGACCAGACCCACATAACCTGCGCCAATGACTGTAATATTCAAGATGCACTCTCCATTCTGTAAATGACGACTTGATCGCCGCTCTGATTTTTAAACTCTTGTACCACCTGCGCATGCAGCTCAGTCATGAGCGTTGCGACAGCATTATTTTTATTACGTGGAAGACGAAAAGCCGCGTATTCATAACCACGCAAACGGGTTTGCAATACTGCGTCTAGTTTTTTATTGGACTCAATTGCCGCAAAAATATTTTTGCCGTAATGCTCAGAATAATAAGCAAGCTGAACATCATTAATATACATTTTAGATTCAGACGGCACATTCTCGGCTATCCAGCTGCCGGCGCTGACCAGGTAATTTCTGGAAGTACCAACAGTTGTCATCACCCCCAGCACCGCTGATACCGAAATCGCAATCATGGCAACGTATGCCGCGCGGCGACGCCTGGTGCCAACCGCAGCATGCAGCAGCTTATCTAACGCGAATGGCACCGATAATAACAAAATAAGTGACAGGGCAATCAGGTAGCGCTTGGAAAAAAACAGGCGCTGTGAAAAGAACATGAGCGTAATGCCAACATTCACGAGCAAATAGCCTCTCAGTACCAGCTTATCCGAACGCGCAAATAACCTGGAAACATGCGCTTTCCACCCATAGATCACCAATGCCGCCGCCATCCAGGAAAGATTATTCAAGACATTCAGGGAATACAGCACAACCAACACCGCCCCCCACACCATTGAAGCGTCGCGTGCTGCTTCACTAGGCAAAATATAAGTAACGAGGTCAGATTGGGCTTTATGATAATTCTGCAATGCTAAACTCAAACCATGAGTAAATTGTGCCACCAATTCAGGCAGCCGACCCAGACGCTGCATTGACTCCTGTGGATGCAAAACCATACCGACAGCTAGCACCAGCATCACAACAAAGCTGATAATATTCAACTTCCCAAACGCAAACAAACGAGAACGCCAGTCACCCTGATTGAAAAATGCAATGAACGGCACGAGTATTAAGAATACTGTACCCTCAATTCGGAATAATGCTGCCAATGCCAGACTCAAACCAAAACCCAGCGCATTACCTAGTCTATCAATGCGCATAAAGCGGATCATGAAGACAATCGATAACAAATAAAACGCCCAAAAACCGTGGTCACGGACTATATATTCACGCACGCTATTAAATTGATGTGCCGTCAAAATCACAAATGCCGCGAGCGCTATCATGCGTGCACCGCCCAGCAACTCAACAATGGCAATGAAACTCAATACCGAAATCAGAGTAAAGACTGCATCGAGGCCATAGGCAATGGTTGTAGGTGTGAAATACCCAAGTTGAGAGAAGAAATAAATTAGCAGCGAATAAAACGGCCACGATGCCTGTCCGCATAAATGCATCGCACTACCCACGCCAGACTGCCCAACTTCTTGTGCACTTAATAAATAGCAAATAGCATCAGGATTGATGACGTGCTGCTGACTGGCAATCACAGCAGACAAAAGCAAGCTAGCAACACCTGCCAGCAGATAAAGCTTACGCGTCTGCAATAGTTCTGCTAACGGGTTCTTCATGCTGTCACAGCCTCAAGCGAACGTCTGAAATCCTCCGCCAGCTCAGGGTGCTTCAAAGCATAAGCAACGGTAGCCTCCAGATAACCAAGCTTACTGCCGCAATCGTAGCGTTTGCCGTGAAACTGATACGCATACACAGTCTCTTCAGACATTAAATTGGCAATCGCATCTGTTAACTGAATTTCACCGCCAGATCCAACATTGGTATTAGCAAGGAAACTAAAAATTTGTGGGGTCAAAATATAGCGACCAACCACACCAAGATTAGAAGGAGCATGTTCCGGAGCTGGTTTTTCAATAATACCCCGCATGGTCATCAGTGTTGATGCCGTTGAAGGCACATCAACTATGCCGTATTTAGTTGTTTCAGAAGGCTGAATCTTTTGCACCGCAACAATACTAGCCTGAGTCTCGGCAAATTGATCAACCATTTGCTTTAAGCAGGAAACCTCACCACCGTCAATCAAGTCATCGGCTAATAGCACTGCAAACGCTTCATTAACCACTAACTGGCGAGCACACAATACCGCATGCCCCAAACCTTGCGGGTATTTCTGGCGAATATATGCACAAGATACGCCGTCAGGCAAAATGCCCCTGACAATATCCAGCAACTCTTCCTTACCACGTTGTTGCAAAGTAGCCTCTAACTCGAAGTTAGAGTCAAAATGATCTTCAATGGCACGCTTGGAGCTGCTGGTGACAAAGATTAATTCGGTGATACCGGCAGCAATTGCTTCTTCAACCGCGTATTGAATCAGCGGCTTATCAACAATTGGCAGCATTTCTTTAGGATTCGCTTTTGTTGCTGGCAAGAACCGTGTTCCCAATCCCGCAACAGGAAATATCGCTTTTGTTATTTTCATCATTGTTTAATATTTAACCAACATGTTAGGGCGTGAAAAATATTACCATATTCAGCGTTTGTGCGACACCTTCTGCGGATTATTTGTACGCACCAACTCAGCCCTCACCCCCGCCGCGAACATGCCATTTTTGGCAAAATACTGAAGACGCCTTGCACGCAGCTCTTCATCCAACCCGGGATACTGACCCTGCAGAGCTGGCACTGCAGCAGGTGCCGGCTCAGCCTCCAGATCATCGCGTTGACGCTTTAGCACCTGCTGCTGCACCTCCTCCCCTCTTTGCTCACGTGGCGCAAGCAGCTTAGCTTCCTGGGCCGGCAACAGAGGTTCAACCGGAAGCGGTGGGACGACGACAACACGCGGATTCATATTAGCAACAGGATTCGCCATTAACTCGCTACCAGAGCGCCTCATACGATCAGAGCTCAACAATTGCAAGAGATCCTGACGCCCGCTCGCCTCAGCTAATGAATATGCGGTATGACCATTAGTCGCGAATAATGAAGCATCCGCACCCGCCTCTCGCAACAAGGCCACTATCTGCAAATTACCTAGACTAACGGCATATACCAATAAAGGATTTTGATCGCCGTCTTTGGCATCGACATCAGCACCAGCAGCAATGAGTAACTTAACCATATTTTCATGGCCATTACGGACTGCCGACCACAAAGGCGTACCCGCGGCCCCGACTTTACCCGGTTCTGGATTTAGCCGGTTCTCAATGTTCGCTCCATAGCTGATCAGCAATGCCACCGTATCCACATGCCCGAAATATGCCGCCACGTGCAAAGCAGTAAAACCATTCTCACCCTTGGCATCAATTTCTGCCCCATGGTTAATCAAGATACGTGATGCAATGATCTGGTTTTCCGAAGCAGCGAGAATGAGTGGTGTATTGCCCCGCTCATCTCTCACGTCTAAGTGAGGAAAATAATTCATGAGGGAGCTCATGCTTGGCAGGTTGCCCGCTTTCGCCGCGGCCAATAATCGTTGTGCATTTATATTTTGAGCGGAATTTTCAACAGGTGAAAATAAATACGAATAAACTCTATTAAACATGACATTCCCTTGTCTTGGTTTAAATTAATACAAAAAAACTGCGATTTTTCGCTAACATTTACTTTGCATCTATAAGGTCTAACGTAGGCACGCATAACAGTCAAGAGTGATTAAGTATCTGTCGCATGGAAATTTGATGGCACGGTTCTCGTCAAGAGGGGAAATGTGCTATAAAGTAGCCACAAGTGGCTGCGATCTTTTTTCGGTGTGGTACGGAGCAGAACGAAGCCGGCTGCTCTTCATATAAAACCGAATAAAGCGCAGGAGGCCGACGAGCATCAGATTTATATGAAGAGCAGCCGACTTCGGTGAGTATAGTAACACCCAAGAAATTCCCGGATGCATGGGAATGACTCGCTCCTTTCGTATTCCGTGAACAGGTATAAAACTTAATGCGCAAAAACATTTTAATTCTTGGTCATAATGACGCGACGCAATTTATTGATATCTTTAATCAATATACGCGCCTGTTTGACCCTGAAAAATACTGCGTCACCGTGGCTTATTTAATCGGTGAAGAAAATCAGGTATCACGTGAACGCACCATTGCCGAAGAAGTTGTGTTTCTGGAAATACCCAAAAAAGACGTGCGCGGTTTCAAAATCAGCGCGATTCGCAAGCTACTTGAATTAACCCGCCAAAAGAATTTTGAGATTGTCATCTGTCATCGCTACAAACCTATTTACATCATGATGTGGGTTGCGCGCATGCACAATATTCCTGCCATGTTTTGTGTTATGCATGAATTACGCACCATGACATCCATCGGGCGACGCCTGCTCGCTGCCGCACTCTGGCGTGACAATATTTATTTTGCCGGTGTTTCGAATGCTGTACGCGATGACTTGCGGAACTCATTGTGGCGCATTCCACAAGATCACATCATTACACTTTATAATGTCATCGATACCGACTTAACCGAACCAGAACTACTCTCACGCGCAGCAGCACGACACGAACTCAAACTTGCTGAAGAGGATTTCGTGTTTGGCAGTATTGGCAGACTGGCACGCAATAAAGATCAAGCCACCCTCATTCAGGCCTTTGCCAACATCAAACCATCATGCCCCAATGCCAAATTAATTATCATGGGCGATGGTGAACTCGAACCACAACTGCAACAACAAATTCTAAACTCCGGCTTAACGCAAGATGTCATCCTGACTGGCTTCGTACCGAATGCGGTGAAATATATTAAAGCTTTTGACTGTTTTGTTTTGCCGTCTATACAAGAGGCTTTTGGCCGCGTGCTGATTGAAGCCATGCTGGCGAAATGTCCGATTATCGCTTCACGAGTCAACGGTATCCCGGAAGTGATGGGTGATGTTGGACAGCTAATTAACCCTAAAGATATCCCTAGCCTCACTGCAGCCATGAGCAACATGTTCAAGCTGACGCAAAGCGAGCGCAACACAATTGCAGAAAAGGCTTATCAACACGTACACAACCATTTTTCAATCCCGGCATTCAGGCAGCAATTTTGGCAAACACCATTACTGCAGTCGCTGAATACCACATCGACAAGAGAATAATTATGCGGATTGCTTACACTTCTACGTTTGACTCCCGTGATGTGCACAATTGGTCTGGCACACCATTTCATATGTCGCACGCACTTGCCGATCAAGGTGTAGACGTTGAATATATCGGCGACCTAAAACGTAAATTACCGCCGTTTTTCAAAATCAAACAAACGTATAAAAAATTCTTGTGCGGTCAACGCGAAAGCCCGCGCTTCAATGTCGTGGCAGCAAAATACTACTCTGAACAAGCCGCTAAAAAACTGGCCGGCATGTCGGTAGATGCCGTGGTCTCACCGCTTATCAACCCAATTGCTTATCTCGATTGCAAGCAACCGATTGTATTGTGGACCGATGCACTGTACGCCTCATTACTCGGCTTTTATCCACCATTTTCTTATCACTCCTCCAGCTCAATTTTGCAAGGTAATGAAATCACTAACGCGTGCCTATCGCGCTGCAGTCTCGCGATTTTTTCTTCTGACTGGGCAGCGAATAGCGCCCTTGAGTTATACGGCGTCAGTCGCGAGAAAGTGAAAGTCGTACCATTCGGCGCAAACATCGACTCCTGGCCGAGCAATGACGAAATCAACACCATCATTCAGCAACGCTCCAAAACCACCATCAAATTATTATTCCTGGCAAAAAGCTGGGAACGCAAAGGCGGCGATGTGGTATTAGCAGTTGCCAAAGCCTTGCACGATGCCGGCCAGCCGGTTGAATTAACCATTGTCGGCTACAACCCGCCTGGCATGACTGAAATCCCGCCGTACGTGAAATGTCTGGGTTATATTTCCAAACACACGCCCGAAGGCAAAGCCAACATCCGCCGCCTGCTAGCCGAAACCCATTTCCTGTTCGTGCCTTCACGCGCTGAAGCCTACGGCATTGTATTCTGTGAAGCGAATGCCTTTGGTGTGCCCTGCCTGACCACCTACGTTGGCGGCATTGCCACCATCGTCAAAGACAATATCAATGGCATGACATTTGGCCTTGATGCATCCGTGCAAAGTTATTGTGATTACATCACCAACCTCATGCACGATCGCAAGCGCTACGATGACATGGCCAAGGCGTCGTATCACGAATTTATCAGCCGCTTGAACTGGAGCGTATCGGCATTGACAGTGAAACAGATGATTGCAGAATTAAAATAAAAAACCTGCTCGTTGAGCGGGTTTTAGGTAATGAACGTCGATGGGTCGACCTTGAATCGCCTCGCCAAGAGTTTTACCTGTCGTATATTTAAGCTACGCCTGCCGCTCAATAATTCAGACACGACGCCTTGACTGCCAATTTCAGATAAATCTGATTGAGATAGACCACGAGACTCCATTAAATATTTCAGAGCATGAATCCCTTTACCCAGTTTATGTTGATATCGCTTCTCTTCATAATCCGAAATGATATTACTCAGCAGATCAATCAGACTCATTAATGGATGAGATTCATCATTGCCAACAATTTCCAGTAACTGGTCCAGCTTCGCAGTCAGCCGATCAAACTCATCAGCATTTGCAGGATACTTGACGAGTGGCGCCACATGATCCCAGTGCTTGATCGCAGCCGCCAAGGTTTTATCAATTTTCATAACACCCTCCATTTATTCGCATCATATTCACGATGAGTTAAGATTTTTCTGATATACACTCGCTGACATATAAAATGAATATTAACTATCAACCTGAGTTTATTACCACCAATATCAAACACATATAACTCGCCAACTTTATCAACGCTGCCAAAAACACTCCGCAATGATGAGAAGTTGGTAAATCTGTTTCTCTTCATCAACCTGTACCAGCCATCAAGAGCAGCAGCTGCTTCTGGATATGTATCGATTGCCTCCCAGATACGTTTTTGCGTAATGATATGCATTGGGTGTCCTTATAGTATATATCTCATTTTGAGATTGTTAAAGATGTGGCGAAATATTTCCTAGATCAATTGGCGGGATATGCAACAAGAATAAAGCTGAGAAAAATGAAGTAAGTATACGCTAGGCTGATGAGTCACCCCACCAACCCAGCGTACATGTTGTAGCTTAATTGATCGAATTAAATTCTATCAGTTGTGACCAGGCTAACTGAGTCACCCTTGAAGTATTCTTTGGTAAATTCAGCAACGACGGCCGGATCATAGGCCTTACATGAGAAAATATCGATGTAAGCTGAATTCGTGGCGTTGGCAAAATGCCCGCTGATGAGGGAGGTTTCAATGAGTTGGACCATGCTGAAACCGGCAACTTTTTCATCTTCACCGAAGTGCACTACCTGGCAGTCGCCAAAGCGCTTCATATCGATGAGATCGCACAGCTTGATAACATAATCACGGATTAACTCGGCGTGACGAATGATTTGTGGATCGCAATTTTTGACATCAACACTAGAGCTCAAGCCCCAGCTTACTTCAGGATTAAACTGAACATTTCGTACAATCATAATGGTTTTCTCGTTTCTTATAGTTAAATGTTATATGGATCAGTTTCTGCATAGTTAAAAAGGTGTATGCAAACACCCCGCCATCATAATTCACAAAAACTGATTGTCCAATAAAATTTAATGACGGAAATAAAAAAGTTAATTGCCCAAGCCCGGAGTTGACGCCGACTGATTTTCGTCCACTTTCTTACTCTCGAATTCTGCCACCTGCCCCAAAGCATTCTTCGACGCCTTGCCGTAGTTACGCACCAGCATGTATTTCGAAACACCTTTGGTTGCCTTCTTGAATGCCCAGTCTTTAGTATCAAGATGCGGATAAGACTGATCAGACTCCCTCCTCACCTTCACATCCTTACCCTCACCTTCCTTGCGCAACCGACTAGCCGTACATTCGTGCAAGGCGTCCAGCCACGCGGCCAGCTTGCGCCAGGCATCAACCGTCTCAGCAGTCACCTCAATCTGCTTAAAGCCCTGCGCCATGGTAACCATATCGCCAATATACTTGTCTTTATGGTTAACAAAATCACTCAAGACTGAAGCTTTTTCGAAGGGATTAGCACCTGATGCACGCTTAAAGCGCATACCGGCATCCGAGATAATGCGCTCAGCGTTCTTTACCACGCGCAACGTTGCACTCGTTTCTTCAGTTGCGCCTTGCTGCTGCAAGACTTCGCCCAAAGCCTTTAATTGCTCAACGACACCGCCCAAAATTTCAAGCTCATCTTTGGGAATATCGGAACCAGCTTCGACAGATTTTTTATCAATAGGGGCACTAACAGATTTAACTGTATTACGTTGAAACATGGACAACTCCTCGTTTTTGCTTTTTTATTTTTATGTTTTATTTACCACTATTTTTTCATATACAGCGCCGGCATGGAGCGATTATCAACCGGAACCGTTGCCATGGACATCTTTTTCTGGTCGTTGAACTCCATGGTCGACAACAGCGTATAGTTATCATTCAAAACCTTTGCAACAATCGGCTTCAACCCAGTGCTATGCAAAGGTTCAAGCTTGTTACGCAATTCCATGAGAATGACGAGCATATCTTTTGGATCTTCTGACGCCCTGATATCTTCCACAGCCTTTGTTGCCTCAAGCCAATTGGTTGGCTTTTTGAGGTAGTCCAGCCAGTGATTGCGATTGATGTAAACATTGAGCTGCTTCACCGCATCGTCTTGCAGCGACATCAACAGATCGCGCTGCGCCTCAGATAAACCGATCACCTCAAGACCATAACGCAAGGCTTTCATTTTAACTTCTTCATTACCGTTTAAAAATTTGTTGAGCAATGTGGTCAAATCAAGCTTGTTTGCCTCAGGCTCAACTTGCTGCGATGGCAATTGCACCGGATAAGAGACAGAAGAGATTGGCGATATCATTGTCGGCTCCGGCAAAGATACGACAGCTGCATCAGCAGTCGCAGCACGCAGCGGCTCAATCGCCTGTTTTGAAGAAGATAACTCGGCGACTGGCTGATTCAGCAATGCAGCGGTAATTGCTTTACGCAAACGCTCTTCAAGTCCCTTGTCTTCGCGCAAGCGCGTCGCAACTTCTGGAGAAGCATTCAAAATATCAAAAC
>CAZWPD010000052.1:0-16504 GCA_964636145.1 uncultured Coxiellaceae bacterium | reverse complement strand
ACCAACTGAGCTATTCCCGCATTTATTCATGTACTCAGCACTCATTTCTATCTAGTGGATGCGTACCGTTATTTGCGTGCCATTCTATCCACAGGCTGTTGTAAGTCAAGCATTTCTTCGCAATTTTTTAATTATTTATTTGCATGGCCACACGCGCTGCCTTTAAATAAATCAACATCGACCAGATGGTGAGCAATGCCGAGATATAAAGTAACGTCAAACCGGTAAAAATCAGCGTTGGATTTGTCGTGTTATTACACGAAAGCAGCACTACTATCGCCAGCATTTGCACGGCAGTTTTTATCTTACCCAGGTTAGACACTGCCACACTTGCCCGCTTACCAACCTCCGCCATCCATTCACGCAACGACGAAACAATCATTTCACGTGCGACGATGATCATGGCCGGGATGGTGATAACCGCGGTCGGGACGGTAATAATCATGGTTGGCACGCTGACATATTTGAAAGTCTGCTCAGCCACAATCAACATCAGCACAATTGATACCATCAATTTATCGGCTACAGGATCGAGAAACGCGCCAAGCTTGGTTGTTTGTTTAAGATAGCGCGCTAGATAACCATCGAGCCAATCAGTGAAAGATGCCGCCATGAAAATAATTGTCGCGCCAAAGTGCGACCAGGAAAACGGCAAATAAAAGCAGATAACCAGCAAAGGGATTGCCAGAATACGACCAAACGTTAAAACATTCGGCCAATTAAATAAAACTGGTTCAGTGGGTCGTGTCATGCGTGTAATGACTCAAAAATGCGTTCCGCCAGAGATCGGCTAATACCGGGTACTTTCAATATTTCGTCAAGACTAGCATAAGCAATCCCTTGAATACCACCAAAATAGCGCAGCAACTCTCGGCGCTTTTTTGCACCAATACCCGGAATAGATTCAAGCACCGACTGCCGACGCGCTTTGCCGCGACGCGCACGATGACCGGTGATCGCAAATCGATGCGCCTCGTCACGAATTTGCTGGATCAGATGTAAGGCTAGTGAAGTTGCTGGCAAATGCATAGGCGGCCTGCCCTTGATGTGAATTGATTCAAAGCCGGGCTTGCGCAGCGGACCTTTCGATACACCTGCCAATAAAATATTTTCAATACCAAGCTCGGCGATTGCCTCATGCGCAGCTGCTAACTGAGTTTTGCCGCCATCAATTAAAATCACATCGGGCATCACAGCAGCATCACGCTGTAAACGACGGAAACGCCGCAAGATAACTTGATTCATAGCCGCAACATCATCTCCCGGTGTAATGCCTGAGATATTAAAGTGACGGTAATCACTTTTGACGGGGCCATCTTGATTGAATACAACACACGAAGCCACCGCCGCCTCGCCCATACTATGACTGATATCGAAACACTCAATACGTTTAGGTAATTTAGTTAACTGCAAAGCTTCCTGCAAAGCTCGGACACGCTCGCGCATATTGGTTTTAATAAGAAGATGCGCTGATAAAGATTCCATCGCACTGGACGCAGCCATCTCAATCCATTTTTTCTTTTCACCCCGAGAAGGGAAAACAATCTCTATTTTATGACCAGCCTGAGACGTCAACACCACCTCAAGCAATTCTGCATCGGGCAATTCCCCATCGACAATGATAGTGCGAGGAATATTTTCTGCCATCGATGGATCATCAAGATAGTGCAGCGAAATAAACGCTGATAAAACCTCTTCGCGCGAAGAATCCATTGGTATGCTTGGAAAATAGGTATGACTACCGAGAATCTGGCCGTCTCTGATAGTAAGAAGCTGTATGCACACTAATCCAGCCTGCATGGCAAAACCAACGACATCCGCCTCGCTAGACCCGCTAGAAACGTATTGCTTATCTTGAATCTGGCGCAACCTGGATATCTGGTCACGAAATTGTGCCGCCAACTCAAAATTCATGGCAACGGATGCTGCCTCCATTTTATCCTGCAGCACCGCGATGACTTCGTTACTCTTACCTTGCAAAAACATGATAGCGAGCGAGACGTGCTGCGCATAATCTTCTTTCGAAATATAATCCACGCAAGGTGCCGTGCAACGATCAATCTGATGCAGCAAACATGGCCGCGCTCGAGCATTAAAATAACTATCGCGACAGGTGCGTAGCTTGAAAAGCTTTTGCAGCAAATTAATGGTCTCGCGCACCGCCAATGAACTTGGGTAAGGGCCAAAATACATTCCATTCTTTTTGCGCTTACCTCGATAAATATCAATGCGAGGATACTCGTGATTGGTCAACAGAATGTAAGGATAGCTTTTGTCATCGCGTAATAAAATATTGTAACGCGGACGATGTGTTTTAATGAGATTACACTCTAGTAAAACCGCCTCGTTTTCACTATTAGTGACAGTGATAATCACATCTTTGATGTGCTTGACTAATGAGACTGTTTTTAAATCTTGCGCGCGTCCGCTGAAATAACTTGAAACACGTTTTTTAAGGTTTTTTGCTTTGCCGACGTAAATAACCTCGCCATTTTCTCCAAGCATTTGGTAAACGCCGGGACGACTGGAAAGATTTGCAAGAAAGGTTTTGATATTTTGCATAGGACCTATCTACTAGAACTACGAAATGCAAACTATTCGGCGACCGGAGAAAAAGAAACCCGCATTCGCGGGTATGAATTACTCAACCTCTGCCTTTGCTCCTTCGATCATACCGAGACGCATCGCCATTAGTGTCAATTCAACATCACTATTAATACTGAGTTTGTCAAAAATACGGTAGCGATAACTATTTACAGTCTTGGGACTCAGGCATAGTTTTTTGGAAATATCCTGAACCTTTTGACCCTGCGTAATCATTAGCATGATCTGAAGTTCACGCTCAGACAAATGGTCTAGAGGTGATTCTTCGCCCTTAGTAAAGCGCTTTATTGCTATTTGCTGTGCTATGCCGGGACTAATATAACGTTGTCCAGCATGTATGGTGCGCACTGCACGTATCATTTCATCAGGATCGCAGCCTTTTGTAATATAGCCAGACGCGCCCGCTTGCAGCAAACGTGAAGGATACGGCTCGTCCTCATAAATGGTTAGTGCGAGTATTTTAATATCGGGGTTGTGGCGAATCATTTTGCGTGTCGCTTCAAGACCGCCAATCCCAGGCATTTGCACGTCCATGATCACGACATCAGGAACCATATCTTTAGCGAGAAGAACTGCTTCTTCGCCAGTACCGGCTTCCCCTACCACTTTCAGTCCATGTACATCTTGCAAGAGACGTTTAATTCCCATGCGCACAAGTTCATGATCATCCACTAACAGAACTTTAATCAAGGCTGTCCCCTAAACTTACTGCTTTAAATGGCGGAGAGAGAGGGATTCGAACCCCCGGAGCCCAGAGGACTCAACGGTTTTCAAGACCGCCGCTTTCGACCGCTCAGCCATCTCTCCGACACACGCGATAATTAGTTGGCTAATTCGCAAGCAGTGAATATTAACGTTATTTTCTGGTAACGTCCAGATGAACATGCGAGAAAAATTCATGTTATTTTTTCAACCGTCCACATGCATTTTCCTTTGCCAGACATTTTTTCCAGATATTTCTGGTGCTCATCCATCTCAGCAGCGCTTGCCATGATGACATTGATTTTATGAGATTTAAGCGGCTGATGGTCATTACTAACATCACCGGACTGATTAATATGAGTTTGCTGCTCTTCAAAAAAACTACCTTGCCCACCTGTCATCGCGAGATAAACTTCGGCTAAAAGATGAGCATCAAGTAATGCGCCGTGATATTCGCGCTTGGTATTATCTACGCCGTAGCGCTTGCACAATGCATCTAGACTATTACGCTGACCAACATGCAATTGTCTTGCCAGCGGCAAAGTATCCAGAACGCGACAATAGTCAGTAACGAGTTTGAAGCCGCGCGCAACCAGGCTAAGCTCGTAATTGAGAAATGATATATCGAATGGTGCATTATGAATGATCAATTCAGAACCAGAAATGAATTCGACCAATTCTTTTGCAATATCAGCAAAAGTTTCTTTATCCGCCAGGAATTCATTTGTGATGCCGTGCACAGCAACAGCACCCGCCTCAACTTCACGTAGTGGATTCAGATAGCGATGAAAGTGATTACCGGTAAGACGTCGATTTACCATTTCCAAACAGCCGACTTCAATAATGCGATGACCGTCTTCAACGCGCAGACCTGTCGTTTCAGTATCAAGTATTATTTGTCTTGCTGACATGTGCTACCCCCTTCTCATGCGCATCATTTCATCAATGGCGTCGTTCGCTAGCTGATCGACTCTATCATTTTGCGGGTGACCGCTATGCCCTTTCACCCAATGCCATTTCACCTGATGCCGCGCCGCTTCAACATCAAGCAATTTCCAGAGGTCAGCGTTTTTTACTGGCTTTTTATCTGATTTTACCCAACCACGCGCCTTCCAGTCTTTAATCCAGAGCGAAATTCCCTTTTGGACATATTGAGAATCAGTATAGAGATCAATCTTGCAAGATTCTTGTACGGATATCAGCCCCTGTATAGCGGCCATTAACTCCATACGATTATTAGTTGTTTCATCTTCAGCGCCCGATAAGGTTTTTTCATGCTCGCCGTACTGAAGCAAAACGCCCCAGCCGCCTGGGCCCGGATTACCCCGGCAGGCACCATCTGTATAAATAACCACGTGTTTCATTTTAGTGACTCTGATTGCCTGGCAATATTGCCAGAAATTGAAGTTGAAATGCGAATATTACCCAGTTGCTGCTTCCATTTCATGCGAATTGGTGTGAGCGGAATAACTTTGGCTCTGGCACTGATGCAATATATGCCGCCGAAATAATGCAACAGATTACCAATGCACTCAAGAAACTCTAATTTTTGAAATGTTGATTGGTGATTAATTGGCGGTCTGAATAATAGTGACGTCTGGCTTTCAATCTGAAATTCCGCCAAACGCAGCCAGTTTTTAACTTGATATGCCTGAGCAAAATTCGACGCCCATGGCACATCATGGTGGCGTGATAACAAACGACGAACACCCCACATGCTATAGGGATTAAAACCCATCGCAACAATCAAACCCTCAGGTTTCACAATTCGACATGCTTCATGTATCAGCTGGCGCGGATTATCGACGTATTCCAATGTATGCGGCAACACCACAAGATCAATACTGCCTGTCATGATTGGGATCTCATGAAAATCACCTTCAACAAATCCTGGCTGTCTTTCATGCGCTAAAAATGGACTAACTAAAGTGTGGCAGGGGATTTTTGTTGCTTCGAGCAAGGAATATTGATGTGGAACGCCTATCAACAAAGCATGTTTACCGAAATGCTTTCCCAATAAATGCGCGAGAAATTTTTTCTCGGCCTCAATTACATATGAGCCAAGAAAGTGCTGGTGCAGCCATTGATCCCAGTGCTGCAATGTTTTATAGCCGTGTGCCAAAGCTTTTCCATCTCCCGACTAATTTTGCTAATATAGCATACTCAATGATAGCGTACAGGAATAAATCCCCTTTACAATACATAATGGCAAGATTGATTACAAACAATGAAGTACCATCAAAGCCGATGCAGAATATGGGCAATTCTCAATAACGCAACGGAATAGTTTTTAAGGATAACAGCGTGTTCAATACGGCATTCAAACATGGGCGAAAAATATTTCTGCAAGCCATTATATTTTGCGCTCTCTTTTCAGTTATTGCCATCACCTCCGCCACCGGTTACGCCGCAACCAGTAACGACGGCATTCGCGTATACCAAAATGCGCCGGGGCTTTCTGAAGAAAATAAGCAAAATGGCCTTTCTGAAGAGCACAAACAAAATATTACCGATGACATCAGCCGTTTCAAGCAAGCTGATAATCTGTGGGATGTATTGCGTGATGAATTTTCACTGCCACATTATGAAAATAATCCTGTCGTGCAAGAGCGCATCGAATGGTTCATGAACAATCAGGATTTCTTACTCCGCTCTGTAAACCGCGCATCACCGTATCTACATTATATTTTGCAGCAAGTAAAAAAACGCCACCTTCCAGCCGAACTTGTATTGCTACCAATCGTTGAAAGCGGCTACAACCCATTTGCAACTTCGCCAGTAGGTGCCGCAGGAATCTGGCAATTAATGCCCGGCACCGCATCCGGCCTCGGTGTACAACAAGACTGGTGGTACGACGGCAGACGTGATGTTATTGCCTCAACACGAGCCGCTCTAAATTACCTCGCGTATCTGCAAAGCTTTTTTGACGGCAACTGGCTGCTCGCAATAGCCGCATACAATACCGGCGAAGGTAATGTGCTCGCAGCAATCCGGCGCAACATTAACGATGGCCGCGACACAGATTTTTGGTCACTACCTGTTGCGCAAGAAACAAGAAATTACGTACCAAGTATTTTGGCGCTTGCAATTATCATCAGCAAACCCAATCAGTATCCCATTTATTTTCCACCGGTTCGTAACGCACCTTACCTCGCACAATTTGATGTGCGCTCGAAAATCAATCTTAAAGTGGCGGCGGCACTAGCCGGTATAAGCTACAACAAAATGTTGCAACTCAATCCTGGCTTTAATCGCGCCGCAGCGAAAGGACCGTATAAAATTGTATTGCCTATCGAAAATGTTGAGCAATTTTCAGAAAATCTGATCCGCTCGCCGTATCATGAATCCAGCACACCTAGCTGGACACACTATCGCATGAAGGCTGGCGACACACTTGCCTCCGTATCTAGAAAGTTCAAAATACCGGTCGAGGAAATACGCCGCTTCAACCACATCGCTAAAGCTAATCCGCGCCGCGGCACCAATCTGTTAATCCCGGATGACGGCAGCAGAATATCTACCGTAGCCTCGGCTCCATCTATTTCAGCCATCAAATTTGATGATCCACCGCCTAAACGTAAATTAAAGACAAACAGCAACACCATCGCCAGCAGGGTCAACAAAAAGCTGATCGAGGCTGAGATTCGCAGCACCAAAACATATAATCTGCAGCCAGGCGACACGGTTTACATGGTACGCAGCACAGACACCCTGGAAAAAATCGCCCATCGCTTTCAGATCAGCCCGGAAGCACTGAGGACCGCGAACAGGCTCAAAGGACAGGTCTCGCCAGGCAAGCATCTGGTCATCCCTACTCATCGCGTAGCGACAAATCTGGCGAGAAACGACTCTCGAGCAGAAGCTAAAAAAGCGCCATTTTCCAGCAATACCACGTATCAGGTCAGACGCGGCGATACAATTGCCAAGATCGCGAAACGTTTTCATACTTCGCCGGCATCGATTAGATTGGCCAATCTAATCGACGATAGCTCGCTGCTGGAAGGGGTCAACCTGGTCATTCCTTCGCCAGTCCGGGGCTAGATTTTACTTGACCTGAATAAACTTCATCCATCACAATGCGCCCTTGAAAACACTCTCAGGAGAATAAGATGTCCATAAAAAATACAGCATTTGTGGTGGCAACAGCAATCTGCGCTACCCTGCCTTTACAGGCTCAAGCCGCTGACTTAGTCACACGCAATGATACCGATTTAGACTCAACATCCATCATCAACAACGGCGCCTGCTCGACGATTCTCGGCGCGATCGGCACCACTCACGCCCACTCCACCAATGTGGTACCAGGCGGAAAAGTTAAATTTGCCTGCCTTGCAAACTTGCACAATTGCAAAGCTGATATTTACATGACACCAAACTGCAACAAATCTGGCGCAGCTCCAGTTGCAACCGTTTACTTTGATGTTGACACCGGCCTCAAGGCTGACAAAACAGAAACACACGATGCAAAGTTTGTCATTGGCGGTTCCGGATTCCAAACTACCATTTCACCAGCAAGCTAATCATTGACCACCTTGAATCATCCCGCATAAAAATGCGGGATGATTTTTTTCGCCCCGCAACAATAAACTTGTCATTCATTTTCTTCTTCATTATTCTCACTGATGCAATAAATCATTGCGAACATCATGTAAAAAGATTTACATAATTTTAAAAAATGAAATATGACACGGAGTAATCATGAAGATTAAAGGTCTAGCTCTTTTGGGAGCCCTCACGCTTAGCGCCATTCCATTCGCAGCTAATGCTCTCGGCCAAGATATGGTCATCAATAACAGCAGCAACAATGTTGCTACTGCATCAGCAGGTATTAGTCCATGCTCAGGCAGTATTGGCGACAGAGGCATTATTAAGCCACACAGCAATGTAACCATACCAAGCTGGGCCGTTGGCATGTATTGTACCAGCGACTGCAAAGCGCAAGTTTATATGTCGAAGAACTGCTCAGGTAAAAGCATCGCTACTGTCACAGCTAATGTTCGTGAAGGCGTAAAGAAAATTGAAAATCATGGCGTAGATGGTTATCAAGTAGTTGGATCAGGGTTTAACGTCACGATTGAAGGCGGCCCGCAAAAGAAATGGTACGAGTGGTTGTTTTAACATTTCATGTGTCATTCCCGCGACGCGGGAATGACACATTCTTTAGCAATATTTCTTAAACCATATCCCAGACCAACTGTGCCGCAAATACATCGGCACCACCGGTGACACTACCATTCGTTGTTGTAACTTCATCGCCAGTTACTTGATCAGGCGGATTAACATGCGCTTTGTTGATAAAGAGATGTGTCCAACCAATATCAAAGCCAACTGTTGGCGTAGTTTGGAAATGGCTGCCCAGAGCGATAACATAACGATCGTTATCAGGCATTTGCACATTGCGATAAGTGTCACTGACAGGTGTCTGATCGTAACCAAGTCCACCACGTAACGTCACCTTGTCAGTCACAAAATAATCTGCACCAACTGAGAAGTTGAATGTGTTATGGAAATGCTGTGGAATTGTCACAACAATATTCGTGCTAGGGTCAGCACCCTGAACACCGGCAACATTACGTAGCACCAAATTCTGCAATGTGTTCCATTGCGTGAAGATTGCGCTACCCATCACGGCAACACTTGGATTGAGTTTGTGATACGCACTAAGAGCAGTATACGGCGGCAAAGTAATATCAAGCCTAGACCGCGCTGATTCAATTGGAGTACCGAAGAAATCAGCTAACGGACCGGTGAACTTGCTCGTTCCAGAAAGGTGATGCACAACTTGAGAATGGTAGCTTAAACCAAAACGAGTGTTTTCATTTACCTCATAGAGAATACCGGCGTGCATACCATAAGCAGTATCATCAGCAGAATTAATACCATCGCTATCAAGCTCTTCGCCGCCGAGAGTCGCAACCTGGTTGAACTCACCATTCATGACCTGCACGTCAGGGCCAACACCAAAGGAAAAACGATCGCCAAGCTTGAATGACAAGACCGGGCTAATATCAATAACCTGAACCGAGGTCGTTGTTGCTGCGTAACGCAAAATAGTAGATTTACCATAATTGGTTTTTAACCCGAACGGCACATCAACGCTCAAACCAAAGGCCACAACGTCACTTAATGGCGCAACATAATGCATGGCTGGAATAAATCCATATCCCCCGCCCTGAGCGGTAACGAGTTGAGGGTCGCCACTTGCAACTGTGTTCACGGCAATGGTGCCACGGTATTTGAAACTGGTGAGGACGCTGTCTGCAGATACGACTAACTGCTGCTCTTTAAAGCGGGTCAACCCTGCTGGGTTATAAAACGCAGTACTGGCATCGTAAGCAGCAGCTGCGTATCCGGCGTGATAATTACCAACGCTAGCCGCATCCTGCTCCCACAACTGAAAGGCGCCAGCGATAGCGTGCGAAGAGACCACTAACAAGCCTGCAATACTTAATGCCGTTACCAGCTTGTTTACCTTAAAACGATGCATCACCTATCTCCCTAGCTATAAATGCGGCCGCATTTATGTGTTTTTTTGAACAAAAATCTACCTAATTCGATGGGGCAGACTTGCAATAAATGGTCTATAAGGATACCGTATTTGCGCAACAAAACAACCATGAATTATACAAGCGAGATCTAATAAAATGGCAGTGACACCATCCACCATGCTACCGCTAGGCACAAAGGCTCCGGCATTTAATTTGCTTGATACATGCAGCGGCAAACAGATGAGTTTAGATGAATTAAAATCAAATATTGCGACAGTGATCATGTTTATTTGCAACCACTGCCCTTACGTTATACTCATACAAACAAGCTTGGCAGAGACTGCAAAACACTATCAGGCACAAGGAATTGCTTTTATCGCAATAAGCTCAAATGATGCTGAGAAGTATCCGCAAGATGGCCCCGAAGCAATGAAAGAAGTGGCAATCCAGCATCATTACAGCTTCCCATATTTGTATGATGCATCGCAGCAAACTGCACGCGAATATCAGGCTGCATGCACACCAGATTTTTACATCTTCGATAAAGATATGTTATGCGTTTATCGTGGCCGCTATGACAGCGCCACACCAGGTAATGGGCAGCCTGTTACAGGACGCGATTTACATGCAGCACTGGACGCCATCATCGCCGGGGATCCAGTAACCAACGAACAACTACCCAGTCACGGCTGCAATATCAAATGGCGGACATAATCAGATGATGAGATGATTGCGCGAGAGTTGATACCGTTGATTATCTATCAAAGTTTTTAACTTGGCGTGCAACCGTCGCTCAAGATAATTAAATATACCTTTAGGCGGCACACAATCCAACAATCTACCAGCTAGCTCGTGGTCATCACGTGCAAGCAGAATTGTTGCAAACAAGCGACCAGTGTATTTTACGGCAGACTCTGGCATCTCTGGGCGCTCATGAAATAAACCATAATGATGACTTGCCTCATAATTCTTGACGAATGAAAGTAAGACGTGCGTCAACGACAATCTAAAAAAACTATTACGATAATCAGGGCGAATGTCATCGCAATAAGCCTCTATATGAACCTGCATATCACGAAGATTTCGATAGCTGGTCCAACCGGAGATGAAAGCGGTTTCGTTCAAAATGCTCATGAAATAATGAAGCTTGTCATCAAGCTTCTGCTGTAAATTAGAAAGTTCAGTATAATCACGACGACCAAAGTGTAGCTTCTCTAGCTCATGCAAAATCAATTGCCGCAGATGTTGACGGTTATTCGAACGCTCATAAAATTTGTCACGCGACAAATACTTTTCAAGTTCGGCTTGCTTGTCAACACTAAGGATCAGATCATGAAAAATACTTTTATACCCGTCAACCGTATAAAGAAAGGATTGGCACTGTTTAATTAAGCTTGATTTTGATACTTTATCAGCGTTGGTTGCGACACCAAGAAAATAAATAAATTCGCGAACAGCAGATGGATAATCAGCAACTTGATTCGCACACGCAGCTATCATCTTGATCATACCAGTCAACGTATACTCCGACGATTGCTGATACAAACGCAACTTGTTACGTAAATCCCTTATGACCGTGTTAGCATCAACAAGCGCTTGTGATTCTTCTGGAGAAAAGGAGGTAGAAAGAAATGAAAATCTCAACCCTTCCAGCATTGAGACTCCATCATTCAAACTCATGCGCTGCTTACGCGATGGATTCATCAGCTTACTCACAACCAGCGCCACCTGATCACGATGCAGTGAGGTGAAACCTGGATCGAGCGTGAGGTTTACAAATAAAGATGGATTGTCACCAGCAGAAACCAACTCAGAGATAGCAGCAATATCTTTTGAATATAGGCTATCAAATGTGTTATTCGCCCCCCAAAGCAATGACAACACTTTGCCAACCGAGTAGATATCCGACTTTTCATCCAGGCATGGCTTACCTAAGTGATCGAGCTTGTTAATATCCGGAGCAATAAAACCCAAGGTACCACATCTTGAGCCGTCATTATTATTTTTGCCGGACGCTCTGCTCAACCCGAAATCAATAAAATGAGCGCTTAAATTCTTGTTGATAATGATGTTGTCAGGCTTGATATCACGATGAATAATGCCGCGCTCGTGCACCTCATCTTTGAGTGCCCGCAAGATATTGATCGACAACCGTAATCTTTCTTCAATTGTGAGACCGCGCTTGCCAGACAAATCATCCGCCAACACCTCCGAGAGAGACTGACCCACGACCTTTTTTGAAATGATATAGCTAATAAAACGATCTTCAGACAACATGAATTGCTTGGGATGACCATACTCAACGCCCGCCATCAATTCGAATTCACGCGCAGCTATACTTTCGGGATAGTCTGCGAAATGATATTGGGACTTAACCACTGAACGATGGCTCTTATTTTTGAATGCAAATAAATGAGTCGGCCTTAATCTCAAGGAAATACTGCCAGAGAGATCATCCACAATACCGTAGCGACCACTCCCGACTCTCTCGCCCACCACTGCAAATTCGGGATAATGATACTGGCCGTGATATTTTGATTTTTGTCGCAAGATTATTTTAGCATCCAACTGAAAACGAATCGACTTACCCTTGAGAACGCAAGTATAAATCTGTCCGGACTTGCGATCATGAAATACGCCAGCAAATGCTGGGTTTTGGGCTAAATATTCCTGCAGGATTTCAAAGCTTTTCGCGGTCATTGCACGCGGTTCAATTAAATATATGCGACTCATCTACATTCCATTGATAGGTAAGGCCGGCGCATGCACGGTTATTTTAGCAAGTTTACGCTCCATGTGTAGCGATGCCTGGTGAATATCGTCAAGTGTCAGTCTATACGAAAACAATGTTAAAAAGAAATGGTCAATATCAGCAACAATTGAATCGTTATGCGCCGCTTTGTGAAGGTCATATAATCGATTTAATTCGTGATACTGATTTATATACGAGGAGATGACAGTAAAAACTTTCTCGTGCAGTGCTTGATGGGATCTTATTCCCAGAAGACAGCATATATCCAATGTATCAATGAACTCGACGACCGCCGCCTCGCTATCATCAAGTTCAGCGATGGCCTTAATGAGCGTCTGAAGCAGCGAGGAAAGAGCGGAATCTCTCTCGTAGTCGGTGAACAAGGATGTGCTCGGCATAGACATGTCCGCACCATTATCAAGACACCACTGATCTATTTCCAAGGCGAGAGCCCGGTAAGTTTTGCTGAATTTTTTGCGCAATACATTGGAAACCAACTGCATCGATGATTCAGGATGCAAGTTTAAATCAGGAATTGCCTTGGCGACTCGAGATTGCAAATGATGCGAGCGACTAATCTCATGCAGCTTCCAGAATGTATTTAATCCAAGCGCATGGGCTTCATTAATTGTTGAATGCAGATCATCTGGGGAATCCTGCAATTTACAATCGAGATAAAGTTGATCGAAGTACTGGATACACTCTATCAAATCAGGGCGCAGCCCAGGATCTACACTTGTCATAAATGTCAGCTGAGTCTTCAGCTTCTGCATCAAATCCGGATCAAAGCCATCCAATTTTAAACTGAGATTGATAGACACGACCCATTCCATCGCAGCGCGCATCGATAATAAACCATTATAATCGGCGGCTTTTTCGAAAAATATTCGATCTTGATTGCCGAAAATTAAGCTGATTATTCTCGCCATGGAGTAAAGATCAGACTTCGCTGTGAGCAGACTCCTTCTGCCTATATTCGCTCGGATTTCGCCAACACTAACCGGTCGACCAGTGCGAATACTTATGAAATCCTCTGGCGCACTATACGCTGCATTACCCCGCGAGCGCTTATCTGAATTGTCACCAATTAATTGGCTGATACCAAGATCAAAGATAACCACTTTGCCAGTTTTTGAGTCGTAGAAAATATTATCTGGCTTGATATCTCGATGGCAAATCATATTATCGTGCATCTGAATTTTAAGTGCACGCAACAAACTCAGAGCTAGTCGAATCCTTTGCTGTAACGAGAAAGGATATCCCTGGCGATCAGCATTCAAAGCATCATTTAAAACAACACCCTCGAATTTTCTCATACTAATCACACTCGGCACACCGGGGAATAATCCTCTGACACCAAGATGCGAGCAACGCTTCATTAATTTATATTCATTCAAAGCAGCGTTATTTTGAAGCTTGAAAACACGACAATTCTTAGGCTGGACCACCATGGTTGCACTGCCATCCCGCGGCGGTGAGATTGTAATTTTAGCAACAACCGCGTGCGCTGAACCATATCGACCCTGGCCACAGCTTTGATCATCCATGACATCGTAACACCACGTCTTGTCCATTTTCTTGCGAATCAGAATATCATTGGTCAAAACAATTTTTTGAAACCCAAACCATATCGGCTTATTACGGCGCAAGAGGACACCATCACCCTGATATCGAGCGAGCACATCCGCCAAGAGCTGACAAGTTTCCGCCGTCAAAGCCAAGGGGTTAACCGGGATCCTGTTATTCAAGCCTTCTACCCAATGATAGTTTTGAGGATCGTCTCGCCAACAGCATGTTATCAATGACATGCTTATAGTGGTTAACGGCCTCGTTTACGTCTTTGATTTTCGTTTTTATTTTTTTGCTATCTTCGACAATTTTATCCAGATCCAGAATGATATTCTTATTTTGATTATCATTAAATTTTTGGCAAAGCTGATGATATTCAGCCAACCCAGGAACGGAAAGACTGCGCTCCTTGGCGGCAATTAACAGCGCATCCAGATTTCTAATTTCATTGAAGCAGTCGTCTCTAGCGACAAAATAACAATTAAATATTTTGGCTAATTTTAATAATATGTCCGCCTTACTCTCGCAGCCATGCAAACATTTAATTCCGAGTACCGCGGTAAAGATTTGAATTGATTTGGTATGATCGGGCAACAAATTTACGTGATCTACAATCATAGCCTTGAACTTATCCACTGAGTCAACCGAAACCTCAGAGGAATTTTGCGCACAATTTTCAAGGTTATCTGACAGCGCCATCGCAATCTTATGAGCTGCTTGAATTTTTTGCGCAGCATCTTCAGGTAGATTTAACAAAGCATAGTCGAGCCTGACCGCCTCAAACCGTCTAATCGCTTCAGCAATATCTGGACGCTCATCTTTTTCAAAGCTAGATATGGAGCGAATGATTAATTCGATATCATTTTTCAAGCTAGCAGGCATGAGAATACCATCAAATAGCCGAAAGTTTATATTTTTCTGAATGCTTCGCTTTTCCATGAATCCTTCAATGTGTCGTGTGGAATTTGTTAAAGATTTTAATTCTTTATCACGCCACACCTCACCAATCACGCGAGCCAGCGCATAGAGATCGGATGCTTTTGATTGAAAGTCTCCAGATAATAATTCAGGTGACAAATAAAATGGCGTCCCTACTATTGGGAAGCTCGCCTCACTCAAGGTTGTAGATAGACCCAAATCGATGAAATTAATCTCCCAATATTTTGTGATCTTATCTTTATTAACATGAATATTTTCAGATTTAATATCACGATGCAGGATATGTTTATCGTGCAACCTTCGCTTTAACTCTCGCAGCATATTGATTGTGATTTGTAGCCGATCATCGACAGTTAAAGCAATTTGATTATTACGATCCATCTTAATGATTCGGTGTAAACCGACCCATGGAAACCGCTTCATGGATATGACGTGCAAGCGTCGACCGGCGCAATGGTAATGATGATCATCGCGAACCTTGAAATATTCCGCCAGGCGCATCATACGGACTTCATTTCCAATTTTTACATTTCTATCATCATCAAATAAGTCATCTTCTAAGATTTTCACGACGCGCTTGTTTTCTGATGGAGAAAAATACAAATCATCGGCATTTCCAAATCGGGGCTTGATCGTACCAACAATTGGACGAACAACTCCAAACGACCCTTCACCAACCAACCCGGAACCAATTAAATCGTAATAAGTAATTTGAGCAGATTTCTCGCGGGGAATGATCGTGTAACGCAGATCGTAGAGCTCTAATGACTTAGATTCAGGATTGCGCATGCATTGTAACCCTGCCTCACAAACCCCATTAGCATTGGCACGCATGAGTAATGTATCAAGATAAGATTGATTAGCCTGGTTGATTTCGGAGGGGTCAAATACACCACGATACGTCATCGGAGCTTTTAAGGTAAGCGCGTAGACATTTGCAAGACCAGTCGCGGTCTTAAGCGTTATATAGTGCTTGCCTCGCGCAAGGTGAGGCGATCGCTTGATCAACTCGCGCAATACTTCGGCTTTTATGGCACTAAACTTCCAAGGATCAAGCTCGCCTAAATCGACAGCTAAGCGATTCTCTACTGGTACTCTAAACATCCACCACTCCCGTTATGCGCCGGGCCGTGATATTTTTTTGATTCATTTCAAAGTGTGGCAGCTACCCTGCTAATATCTTCACGGCTAGGCTGTAATTGCTCAAAGTACAACATAGCGCGCTCAATTTTGCCATTCTTATTTTGCAAATGCTGAGTTTGAGAGGCTATGCTATCAATGTCCAGTGGCGTCTTGGCGATTTTTTCTGCAAATACAGCTACCTCATGGATCTGCTCGCTCAAAACTGTCACGCGCTGACGAAATTCTTCTGCCAAATTGCCCTGCTGACCAATCGATGCGTAAATTTCTCGCAACTGAGAAAGTAATTTTTCAGTGTGTTGATATGCCA
>CAZWPD010000051.1:6311-17510 GCA_964636145.1 uncultured Coxiellaceae bacterium | reverse complement strand
ATTCCCTGCTAGTGTACTCATGGTAGTTATCTAATTATTTAACGGAGTACATCATATGAAAACCATGAGCAAAAGCTTAAAAAAACTTAGAAAGCTAATTCATCAAGCGGCTCACAAGGCCTGGGGTGGATTTGGTATCTAGTGTTTTAAAAGAGATGATGAGGTCCCGGGATGATGATGAATGTTGCCAGACAATTAATGAATTACTCTTGGGACTATCTCTTTGCTGCCAAGCCTGACGCGATTCTCAGCGGCGAAAAAAGTTTTCGACCCTTCATGAAATACCAGCAGGCATGGTTATCGCGATTTTATCCTGCAGATTGGGTATCGCACGACAAGCATGTTTGGTTTTATCTGCAAAAATATATGCTGCCTTTGATTATGCAATACGCGTCTTCGTATCATGTCGAAGGAATTGTGAAATTGGGTTTAGATAAGCCGCGTAAACCTAATTTTATCGCATTTCAGAAAACATTTGCTGACCAGGCAAATGGGTTTGAAATTGAAGCAGTAGACGATGAAATTGATCCAGTAGAATATTTCACCTTAATCCGTGCCAGGAAATTCCCGTGTGTCGCAAACCTGCGTACTCATCGCGAACTGTTTTGCGCCAGTGAGCCAGACTTTTGGCATGAGGCGATCGGCCATTTAGCGCCCTTGTGTTTTCCAGAAGTGCAAGATTTTTACCTGGAGATTGCTGACTACATGTTGTCGGCAAAAACCACAACAGAATTCAATGATCATCTGGCTGTAGCCTGGACGTTAATGGAATACGGCTTTTTGCAAGAGAATGGTCAAGACAAAATGTTCGGTGCTGCCCTCGTTGGTTCGCATCTTGCCAATATGCGTTATCGTCACGGCGTGATTCATGTTGAGGAAGCAAGGCGCGCTGCAATTTTATCCTCAGGATTTTTTGCCGAAGATGCACCACTGCCGCGTCTTCCAGATGGCAGGCTGCGATTTTTTAGCATGCCTCGATTACACGCAGCATCTTATTTCTCCGCCGCATGCGATGGGGCATTTAGCATTTGATGGCCGTCATTTGGGGTGAGGCGGAGAAAAATCAGTGTGGACACAAACGTCAGATAACCCATCGCGTAAAAGGTTTGATGAAACACACCTGGTGTGAGTTGCAGGTTGCCGTCAGATTGCGGTGCATAAAAATATAATAATAAGGCGGCGGTTGCGACACCGAAGCTTTGGGCAAGTTGTTGTGTCGTGCTAACGATACTGGTGGCTGCACTTAAATCATCAGCACCTATATCGGCGTAAGCAAGCGAGTTCATGCCGCTAAACTGCATGGAGATTAATAACCCGAAAACAAAGGTCAGTAATGCAATCATATAAATCGGTGTGAAAGCCCCGATGATTTGCAGGGTCCAGATTAATGTGCCGACCAGAATGGTGTTGAAGAATAAAGTCTTTCGATATCCAAATAATTTCAAGACACGTAGCGACAGAATTTTTATCACAATCACACCAATTGCAATTGGTGCCAGCAGTAAGCCGGATATCACAGCCGTATAGCCAAGCCCGATTTGTAAGAGCAGGGGCAATAAGAATGGTACGCCGCCAAAGCCGAGACGGGCGAGCAGGTTACCCAAGATTGAAATCTGGAAGGTGCGTATGCGAAAAAGCGCAGTATTCACGATGGGCCGTGGTTGTTTGCGTGAATACAGGAAGTAATTCAGTAACAACAGCATCGAGATGCAGAGAATTAGCAGGGGCTTTTGTTTGCTTGCGGAAGATTCGCTGAAATCAGACATGGCAAATGTCAGGGTTGCGAGTCCGCCGCCGAACAAGATAAAGCCTATCCAGTCAAAACGCGGGACGCGCTTTGGCGGCGCATCTTCAAACCAGATCGCTGCCATGGTGATGGCAAAAATACCGACGGGAATATTGACCCAGAATATCCAGTGCCACGAGAGGTGGTCGGTAATCAAGCCGCCAGCTAGCGGGCCAATCATTAAGCCAATTGAAACCACCATGATGACTTGATTCATGGCTTCGACTAATTCGTGTCGTTTAAACGTGCGTAATAGCATCAGTCGGCCAAGTGGTAACATCAGTGACCCACCTAAGCCTTGCGCGCTGCGTGCCATGACCAGTTGCAGTAATGTGTTGGCAAATCCGCACCAGACCGAGCTTAAGGTGAAGACAATCAATGCAAAGATAAAAACACGCTTGATGCCAAATTTATCACTGACCCAGCCGCTGATAGGAATAAAGATTGCCAGGGTGATGAGGTAACTAATTAAAGCAATTTTCAAATCAACGGGGCTGACATTCAAGCTGCTAGAGATAGCAGGAATGGCGGTATTGATGATGGTGGTATCGAGAGCTTCCATGAAGCCAGCCAAGGACACGATGAAGGAAATGAGACGTTTGCTTAGCACCGGTTTGAAGCTCATGATTCGGTCTCTAGTAATGATTCTCGCATTATAGCGAATTTTGTACATGCAGAGAATTGATCTCTGTATTTGCTGTGAGCAAGGCTAATAGGTTTTTTGATTACTGGAGGGCAGTGTGCGATGAAATGGATGGTCAGCTTCCGAAAAGTTTGAGGTCTCGAATTGAGAGTCATCTGTCTGCTTTTGAAACTGTTAAGCAGACAGATGAGGTCAAGTCATCACGTAAACTTACGTGATAGTTTTTTCTTCGCCGCTAAACTGGTGAGAGTGGATGAAGGCATTGATGTCTTCAGCAATATCTTGCGGATATTGATAGATCATAGCGTGGCCACCGTCTTTCCAGCGTATTAATTGCGCGTGCGGGATGGTTTTTGCCAGGATCACACTATTTACTGGCGGGATGACGATATCCGCTTGACCATTCAACACCAGTGTCGGCACGCTTAATTTAGAAAGTTTTTTGGCGGTGGCATTATCTGCAAGCCAGCCCATGAGTAGTTCGCGTTGTTGTGGTTTGACAGCTTGTCGGTCAATTTCATGATAATAACGCGGCTTGAATCTGTCATTAGCCAATGAATAAGCTGCCTGCGGCTTCCACGAAGGTGGGAAGAATGAGTTCACGGCGACATTATAAAAACCGATATTGCTTGCCGGGATGTTTAGCATGGTGTCTTCCATTGCTGGAGTCGGACGCACTGATTGCTGACCAGCAATAGCAGTGTTGATTAAGATTAGCTGGCCGACATCTTTTGGATGCAGCGCGGCAACTTGTTGTGCAATCATGCCGCCCATTGAAATGCCTAATATTGCTGGTTTCTGTAAATGAAGGCTATGAATCAGATTGTTAACGTCATTTGCCAGATCGCGGCTTGAATATTGCGTCGAGTTGATGTGTGTGCCGCTGACGTTGCGGTTGTTCAGAATAATGAGCTCATGTTGTTGTGATAACTCGGCGAGAAAATCCCGATTCCAGCTCGTGGCGTCAGTTGCGTAGCCTGGTATCAATACAATCGGACTGCCTTTGCCAATGCGGTAATATTCAATTTGTCCTTTTGGCACACTCGCATAATGCGGTGTGGCTTTTGACTGCGCTGCATAATGCGAGCTGCAGCCGGATAAAAAAACTCCAAGAAATATGCAAAACTTTTTCATCATGATGACTTTCCTTATGCGATCGATCCGCCGATATTATTACCAATGCCTTCTGCGGCAGTGTGGACTAGAACAAATCCTAACACGGCGATAACCGCCGCTGCACCAACAACAATCGCAATTGTTGTTGGGTTAACTACCGATTCAGAATTTTCCGGTGCGGAACTCTGTGTCGATGGAGGGTGGTGGTCGCAAAAAGCGCGATCAGGCTACAGGTGTCTCGCCACGAACAAAAATTCGCGGTATAACAAATGTGTCATGCAGTTAATCTGAAGTAATCAGGAGATACTTATGTATTCAAAAACGAATGGGATTAAGTCTGTTCACGTTGACTGGAATAAATTATATAAAACAGGCACGCCGCAATACAATGTTAGGGTGACGCGTGAAGATGGTAGTGTCACGACTAAAATTATGTATGAAAAAGAAATTCGCATTCATTATGCGAAATATTTACCGAAGAAAACTGATGTCGCGATCGCTGCTCAACCCGAAACCAAGGCGAATGACGAACACAGTGAGCACGCACTAAGCACTTCTCCCCGCATGTAATCTGGTGTTTTTAGAAGGTAATTGATATCATCCCGCGCTGCGGCGTGGGATGATTGTGCCAAGAATACGTAAAATAACAATAAATTACGATCTGGGTTGGCATGGTGTTGTGCGATTAATGCTCTGTTAATCTTTGCCACGTAACATAACTCGCAAATAATTATAAAAATGAGACATCTGCAATGTTTTCTCGCGTCTTTAAATCAAAAGCATACCCTTTAGTAACCGGCTGCATCTACGGCGGCTGTTGTGTACTTGCTGTTGCGAATCTGGCAGTAAATGGCTCGACATTTTCGCCGCTTGATCTCGGGCTGGTTGTTGCTGGTGTGGTGCCGTGGGCGGTCGCGGCCACGCAAAGTATTTATCGCAAAGTGCAGGCGTGTCGTCGTGCTGCGGATGTTGAAGAAGATATTGCTGAGCTGGTAGATGACCAAGCAGTTGTAAACAAAAAACCTCTCATCCGTGCTTCCACGCACGCAGCGATCAATGCTTCTTTGCACCTGACATCTTCAACATTTTTCATTACAGGCGATGCTGTGTATCTGGCAGGTGCTGTACCTAATCCTGTTGGCGGACCTTCAACCGCAATACTTGCTGCGCGTACAACTGGTTCAGCACTTTGGTTTCTTTCTGCTGGCGTATATTTGTTTATGGCGGTCGCACATGATCGCAGAAAAGAAGATCATCCCAAAGAAGTGATCAAACCATTTGGTATTCCCAATGAAGTTTATAATTTGGCAGGCGAGGGGATTTATCTCGGCGCTGGTGTGTTATATGCCTATGCGATTTACGCTTATGATCCAATTAATCCTATTAAGGCAACTGCAAATACAATGTGGTTGATTGCAAACTCGATGGGAACAGTCGCTGCGATCTACGAACTTGTGACGAGAAATAGCGCTGCGCTTGATGCGCAACCTCACCAGCAAGTTATTGTGTTACCTGCCGAGCGTCAGCCGCAACGTAGTAGTGAGGTAGCTGTGGAAGTGAGTAGTACGGATGAGTCAGAACAAATGAGTTCTGAGGTTGTCATTCAAGGTCCTGGGTTTTGATTTTAAATAACATGCTGGATGCAATCATCCAGCATGTTATTCAGCTGTTAACTATACTTTACACATGCCATCGTTATTCCAAGCTTCACTGCCGACACAATGATGACAGTAAAATACACCTTCAGGATCGTATTTCTTTTTGATGCTTAATAGTTTTTCGTAGTTCACGCCCCAGAAGGCTTGCTGCCAATCTTTTTGAAAATAATTACTTTCATTCGCGTAGCTGCCAGCGTTTGGTGCGAGTTTGATAAAGTATGACATGGCTGTCGTGATCTTATCGGTATCACTCTTGGCTTTGGCATCATCTGGCTCTTTGCCTTTGACGCCGGGGTAAACTTGATTGCTGCCAGCAGCCATAATCACCAAAGCAGCAGCATCAACGACGGTTGGATTGGTAGCCGTATTGTTCACCTCTTTAATTACCGATTCTGGCGCACCTGATAAGCCTTTGTTGATGTGCAAGGTTGTTGGTGCCAAGCGTGATGCTTGATAAATTGCATCAACTAGTTTGCTCTTGTTGTTATCTTCAAACAGTGAAATCGGCAGCCACCAGGATTGGTAGGTATACCAATATTTCGAAACTTCCTGAGTGTTTGATGTCCACCAAAATTGATTGGCGCCGGCATCTGCTGCTTTATTTGGTGTGATGATATTGGGTATATTCTTGAGCAGGTATTCCTTATTCCACATTTTCTCAGCCGGTAAACTGGTGGTAGTTTCTGTCATGGTAAACAAATCTTTGTGCTGATTGATCCACTTGCGCAGCGGTGAGAATGTATAGGTCACCTGCACGTCGCTCAGATCTTGAAAAGTTAAAAATAAATTAATTGTGTTGTCGGCGTTGAACTTGATCTGTTCGCCCCAGTGATTGTTGTTAAGGCTGCTGTGATAAAAGCTGACGAATTCACTGATTAACTGTTTGAATGCATCATCGCTATTTGCAGTCAGGGTTGCCTGATAGATGCCAAATGTTTTGGGCAGCGCGTGCGTTTTTAACGTCATTTTTGTAACGACACCAAAGGTGCTGGCGCCACCGCCGCGAATCGCCCAAAACAAATCTTTATTTTGGCAGCGATTGGCGATAAGTATTTTGCCATCAGCGGTAACAACTTCTACTTGTAAAATACCCGCAGCTCCCGTACCAAAATTTTTTGAAAATGATCCAAAGCCGCCGCCTTGGGTGAAGCCGCCAGCAGCGCCGACTGTTGCGCAGCCGCCGCCTTGAACGTAGCGGTTGTTGAGGTTGGTGGCAACATTGTAAGCTTCAAGCCAGCGTGTACCTGCGCCGACAGTTAAGGCTTGCTCGCCAGTTTTGGCTTCACAACCTTGTGGGATGAAGGTTTTGTCAAAGGTGACGTCACGCATGTGATGCGTCCAGATTAATAGCGAGTCCGCTGCATTTGAGCGGCCGAGATAATCATGGCCCGTGCCTTTAATGACAAGGCGCAAATTGTGTTCGCGTGCGAAATTCACAGCAGCGGCAACATCGTCGGCATCTTTAGCCGCAACAGCGTAGCTGCTGGCATGATTCATCCATGCATCCATCATGCCCTGACTTTGTGTGTCACCGGAATTGTTTTCAAGATGAAACGGATTGTGAATGGTTTTCATCACTTTCGCGCAGGCTTTACTATTGCTGTCTTTGATGCAGACATCCAATTCTGCACTCGGTTTAATGAGTTGGCCGCTGAGTTTGTTTCTGAACTCATTCCAGGTTTTGGCGTCTGGCCAGCAGCTGTCAGCTGGTGTGCAGCGACAGGTTGGTGGAGTGTTCGTGGTGGTCTCGGCAGTGGCGGTTTGCATGAATAGTGGCAAAATAAGCATGGCGATAAACGCGGTAAGTGACGGCCTTGTCATATATCATCCTGTTTGATGTGGAGTGCGATCGTCCATTTTATCTCTGATGCCCCTCATTGTCAGCAACTAGGCCTAAAGCGGCCGATTTCATCTTTGCCGCCATCAGGCTATACTCCGGCCAGAAGAGACTGTGGGGGCGGGCGGAGTGAGCACAACAAATACACCATATGAGAATTTAACACCTGATCTGATCCTTGATGCCGTGGAAAGTCTGGATTTGCGCTGCACGGGCAGTTTGACTGCATTGAATAGCTACGAGAATCGTGTTTATCAGGTCGGCATTGAAGATGAGGCGCCCTTGGTGGCTAAGTTTTATCGGCCGTTGCGCTGGACGGATGAGGCGATTATTGAGGAGCATCAATTCGGCCAGGAGTTGATGGCGCTTGAAATTCCAGTGATTGCTCCGCTTGAGATCAAGGGTCGCACTCTGCACGAGCATGCAGGCTTTCGTTTTGCGTTGTTTCCACGCAAAGGCGGGCGCGCGCTAGAGGTTGATAATATGGAGCAGCTCGAGCAAATGGGGCGTTTCATTGGCCGTATTCACGCCGTGGGTGAATGCCGGCCATTCCAGCATCGCATTCGCCTTGATGTTGAGACGTACGGAGAACAGCCGTATCAATTTTTACTCGCCAATCATTTTATTTCACCAGAAATTCTGCATAATTTTTCCAGCACGGCTACGACTGCGATTGAACTGATTCGCGATCAATTCGCGAATGCCAGTGATATTCCGTATATTCGTTTGCACGGCGATTGTCATGCCGGGAATATATTGTGGAATGGATCAACCATGCACATTGTCGATCTGGATGATTGTTTGATGGGCCCAGCTGTGCAAGATATCTGGATGATGTTGTCTGGTTCAACTCAAGATACCAAGCTGCAGCTGAAACATATTCTCGATGGCTATTATGAATTTCATGATTTCAATCCGCGCGAGCTGCATCTCACTGAGGCACTGCGAACCTTGCGCATGATTCATTACGCCGGCTGGTTAGCGAGGCGCTGGGAAGACCCAGCCTTTCCAGCTAATTTCCCATGGTTTAATACTTCACGTTATTGGGAAACACTGCTCAATAATCTTAGAGAGCAAGTTGATATCCTTCACTCACAAGAGTGATGCCCGCTTATAAGGTTAGCAAACAAGGCGGGGTGCCATCGTAGATTGGCGATGTGACTTCAAGCTCGTTTAGCATTCTGCCGCTGACCGAGGACAAAACCACGTCTTTGACGACATCATCGACTTCATTGTTTTTGATGATAGCCTTACTTGTGAGTAATTGCGCTGCCTCAGATTGCAACTCATGGTTGGCGAATCGGCATTTTTTAACAAGCTCAAAGAAGATCACTGGGTTGCTGCTGCGTAACTCAACGAGAAAGTCGACAGCTTTTTGAATGAGATGATGAGGATGAGTCGCACCGTTTTTTAAAATCTTGGTGCGGTAGCTGAAAGGATAGTTGCTAATTTTCATCGTGACCTCGATTGTTGCTTTATAATTATTTGCTCGAAATATATCATACTCACTTTGGCTTAATAAAGTATTACCCAGAGCTTAATACATGCTTAAATGAACAAAAAAATAGTGTGAGATTTTTCAGTTAGTTGATGATTTATATTGCTGTAACGCTCTTGATGATGTGTAGAATCAATGGTCGACTTTATGATGGAAATATTATGACAGCTGAAATCAGTTTCGAAAAAGTAAACGCCAGTCATCGCGACATCATATTCCAGTGGCTGGCTGAGCCGCACGTAGTAGAGTTCTGGGACAACAGCCAAGAACATAAAGACGACATCATTAATTTTATTGATGGCCGTCAACACCCATCGAATTATTTTGGCGGCATTTTCACTTACTGGGTTGGGCTCTTAGGTGGCGAGCCATTTTGTTTTTTACTCACCGGCGAAGTGAAGGCTGATGAAGAATGCCCGCAAATCTGGAAAGAGCATCTCTCAACAACTGGGCACACTTATACCATCGATTTTTGCATTGGTAATTCCAAATATTTAGGCAAGGGTCTCGCCGCGCCGACACTGGAGGCTTTCACCAGTTTTTTTGTTCGTGATGTGAACCCGCGTGTCGATACCTTCTTCATTGACCCAGATGCCGACAACCCCAGAGCAAAACATGTTTACGCCAAAGCTGGTTTTAAAGATGTGGGCGAGTTCACGGCCGAGAAAAAATATTGGGATTTTACTGGCGACAAGACTTATCTAATGGTAAAAAAAATTTAATTTCATTCGTTAGGTAGATGCCATCATGCTTGCCATCAATTTCGATACCATTATTTTTTAACACCCTTTTTAGCTTTCATATCTTTTAGCTCCACCGTTGTACCGGTATTGTCATTCAAATTTTTAAGCGACTCATCACGCCAGAATCCAATCAAACGTCGTGCTGCTAGGTTAACTTTATGCCTTCTAATATCTTCAGGTAACTCTGGAAACTCATTGTTCTCTTTTCTTTTTGGATCTGCTTTTTGCGCATTTAAAAAATGCTTACGCCACGCCACACCGTTTATATCATTTTTAAATTCGAAGTAAGACAAGATGAGCTGCGCATCTGCATAGTCAGAGTGACCTTCAGGAACAGCGCGTAATAATTTCGATTGATAGGCAATTTCCTCTGCTGTCAGCTTAATTCGTCCTGGTTTTTGATTGTCTCCCTTTATTAACCGACTGAAGCGAAAAGAGGCGACCTCGCTGCCTGCCGCGATGAGCTTGGCTTCATCGAGTTTGATGGTTGGATTTTTTAATTGCTCGTCAACGAGGAATTTTAAATAATTGGCGCGAGTTTCTGGTTTGAGATATTTATCTTGTCTGATCAGGTCATAACATTGATTTGGATCTTTTTGTAGTAATAACTGAATATTTTTTTCATCTGAATTGAGGGCGGCATATTCGTATAGCGTAGTCAGTGCTGCTCCTGGTTGTTTGGCTAGGTTTTTTAATCGATCTCTCGAGGTGATGAGCCCTTGCTCTGCCGCAGTTCGAAACCATTTGGCCGCTTCTGCGTCGTTTTTTGGAACGCCTTCTCCATGGAAGCACATTAAGCCGAGATTAAATTGCGCCGCGGCATACCCTTTCTCTGCCGCAGTTCGAATCCATTTGACCGCTTGTACGTTGTCTGTTGGAACGCCTTGTCCTTTTGCATACATAACGCCGAGGTTAGTTTGCGCTGCGGCATACCCTTGCTCTGCCGCAGCTCGATACCATTGGACCGCTTGTGCGGCGTCTTTTGGAACGCCTCGTCCTGCGTCATACATCCTGCCAACCATATTTTGCGCCTCGGCCAGCCCTTGCTCTGCTGCGGCTCGATACCATTTGGCCGCTTGTGTATCGTTTTTTGGAACGCCTCGTCCTTGGTCATACATAACGCCGAGATTATTTTGTGCCCCGGCAACCCCTTGCTCTGCCGCAGCTCGAAACCATTTGACCGCTTGTGCGGCGTTTGTTGGAATGCCTAGTCCTTGGTCATACATAACGCCAAGCATATTTTGCGCCGCGGCAACCCCTTGCTCTGCCGCAGCTCGAAACCATATGGCCGCTTGTGCGTAGTCTGTTGGAACGCCTCGTCCTTTTCTATACATAAAGCCAAGCATATTTTGCGCCGCGGCATAACCTTGCTCGGCGGCCTTACTAAAATAAATAAAGGCCACAGGTGCGTTTATTTCTCTTTCTATACCAGCAAGTGCTCGTATTCCAGCGTAAAACATTTCCTCAGCATTGGTTTCTTTGATAGCTTCATCTACAAGAGATGCGTTAAATGAAGCATCACCCGCTAGTCTCAGTCGTATGTAAGCAGGCTCAAAACCGGCGGCTTCAAAAGAGCTGTAGAGATGCCGCGCAGCGAGGTCAGGGTCCGTCTGTTCAAGTTCACAAAAGCGTTGATAATGTGCTTCTGCCAGTAGCTTATGCAGTTGACACCATTCCACTGAATTCACTGGCAGCTGGGGGAGGAGGTCGGTTATTTCTTCTAAAGTAAGCCCTTGATTTCGCTGCATTACACACCTCGTTATTGATTATTTTATTGTATTTATTACCAAAAAACGTGGTTAAGAGTCATTTATCATCATTATAGATCATATTTCAACGATTAGCCCATTGGCTGGTTTTAATGATGTGGGCGAGTTCACGGCCGAGAAAAAATATTGGGATTTTACTGGCGACAAGA
>CAZWPD010000051.1:0-6211 GCA_964636145.1 uncultured Coxiellaceae bacterium | reverse complement strand
CTTATCTAATGGTAAAAAAGGTTTAATTTCAGTTGGTGGCTGGATTTGCGCCGTTATAGCAAACAACACAGGGCTCGCAACGACCACTTGCTCATCAGCGCTGGCAATGACAAGCAACTACATGTTTATACATCCTAATATTTCCCTCACCATTTTAAGTTAAAATATTTATACAAGAATAAAAAAATGGAGTGGGCGCAATGAAGCAAATAATCATGCTCAGTAGAGCTCTGTTTCTTGTTTCTCTCGCGGCAATTTTATCATCGTGCGCCACTGGTCGAGGTGGCAGTGGATCCTCAGATTATGCATCTCGTCTACCTCAGCATATAGAGACGAATGAAAAGACGGTTATCGTTGACCCAAGACTTCATGTGTGGGGTGCGTATAACGATAATGGCGATTTGGTGAGAGCGGGTATTGCTTCTGCTGGTTCCGATTTTTGTCACGACATAGGGAGGTCTTGCCACACTCATACAGGTTCTTTCCGTATCCAAAGTCTTGGTGGACCAGACTGCGTCTCACATATTTTTCCGGTCGGTATAGGTGGTGCGCCAATGCCGTATTGCATGTTCTTTCATGATGGTCAGGCCTTGCACGGCGTGCCTCCGCATGAAGTCGGCGAGGGGAATTATAGTCATGGTTGTGTACGCATGCAGGTGAGCGATGCGGAGTGGATGCGTTATGATTTTGCTGATGTCGGCACCAAGGTTATCATCAGGCCGTATTAAGCATAGTTACCAATTGGTAACTAATTGTAAGTGCTGTTACCACTAACTAGAATCGCCATTCGATTAATAACCAAAAGAGCTGAAAAATGGCGATTAAATATCTCTCTACTAATTATCAAATTCGGATCTTCTCTACGTGTGTGCTTGCGCTATTTGCCAGTTGTGTGAATGCAGAGGGGGTTCCAGCTCCAGGTCGTGGAATTATTCCTGCGGTGAGTGATCATTATAAATCTCAAGCATCGTTTTACAATTTCGATCGTCTGCCAGTAGAACAAATTACCAAGAATATTGGTCGCCGTTTCATTATGGGTGCGGAGAGTGTCATGATTCGCTGGGATCTTAAAGCAGGCACAAAATTGCCTGTTCACTTTCATATGCAAGAGCAGGTGACGCGTTTAGAGCAAGGTGAAATGGAGGTTTACTCGCAGGGAGTTAAATATGTGATGACACCTGGGCAAGTGATGATATTTCCACGGAATGTGCCACATGAATTCGTCGCTGTTAAAGATACTATCTTCATCGAAAATCAAACGCCGGCACGGCAGGATTTTATCAATGGAGATTTTGAGAAGTGGGCTTCATCTGCAGTAAAAAAATAATGTTAGCTTGATTTGAGATAGTTGCTCTCTGCGGATGCGATCTGGTGCATGTTATTTTCAGTCCAGGTCGTCAGAGAGTGAAGTATCAAACTCAATTCTTTGCCCAGTGGTGTGAGTGCGTATTCAACTTTTAACGGCAAGACCTCGAATGGTGTGCGTGCGATAAAGCCATATTTTTCTAATTTCTGTAATGTTTGTGCTAGCATTTTTGGCGAGATGCCGCCGATTTCTCTTTTCAACTCGCCGAATCGATAGACGTTGGCAGTTAAGATGCTGAGTATCAATATAGACCATTTATCACTAATGCCTTCCAATACATTGCGTGATGGGCATTTTTCAGCGTAGACACTGAATTTATTCTTTGTCATTGTTGGTTCGTCTTATTATATTTATCATTCACTTGTTGCAGGCGTTGCATTCCCGGTTTCAACTTCTACCTGCTCAATCTGCGCGTCACTGATATACGTGTATAACAGCGGCATGCCGAGTGCTACCAAAATAAATACCAGCCATTTCCATAGCGGCGTTTTGATCGCTGGATCCTTTTTGTGTTTCATTTCTCATTCCTTTTGGCTGACTAGCTGCTGACTTTGAGATATAGCAGAATAACACAAGTGATGAGAACTATAACCGGGGTGAGTACGCCACCCAGCACTTGGTAGGCAGTATTTATTGTTCTGAGTCTGCGACCTATCAATACTACTAGCGCCGGTAAAATACCAAATAACAATACATCGATAAAACCGCCAGCGAAACTTAAAGCACGTAAAAAGATCGAGGGATAAATCAGGGCGCAGATAGTCGGTGGTAGAAAGACCAGAAAAAATATCGGCAAGTCATTGCTGACCTTTTGATGCAGAAATTTGCCCAAACCATCTTTTAAGAAATCCACAAAGCTGACCGCACTTGGCAGGAATGATGTCAGCAGTGCGAACAGTGAAAATGATTTGATAAAGAATATGACAGACACCGATGGAGTGGCGGCTCTGGATAATAAGCCTGCAACCATTTCAGCGTCATTGCCTGTGCTGGCGTGATTGAGTGGCAGCATTCCTAAAATAATATAATTCCAGAGGAAGTAAACAATGAAGGGAATGAAGTTGCCAATGATGATAGCAATGCGGATGGCTTTCACATCTTTTTGCAAATAATACACCAGTGTTGGCACCAGATTTTGGTAGCCAAAACATAATAGTAAAATTGGCACAACGCCGAACACGGCCGACCAGTTGGTGAAGCCGAGGTTTTCTTGCTGAACATGTGGCAGGCCGACGGCCACGAGAATGAAGTATGAGGCAATCATGCCGACGAGCATGATGCGATTACAGCTATCGGTGGCTTTGGCGCCAGTGTAGGCAATGAGTGCGACGTAAAGCATGCAGGTGATCACGCCGATGTTGTGACTCACCGGCATTCTCAACACATAACTCAGCATTTCTGTAAATAAGTTGCCGCCGGCATCCAGGTAGGCAACAAACAAACAATAGAATAGAAACGCGAATAAAGTGATAGTGGCGATTTTCCCGGCTTTGCCCAGTGCAAATTCGACAATCGATGGGAGGTTGACTCGGCCATCAAACCATAGTGTGGCTTCAACGAGTAACAGGCCTGAGATGGTGGTGAAGATGTAACAGAAGAGCATGGCGACAACTGATGGCATGAAACCGGTTAAGGCGCTCAAAATGGGCAAGCCTATCATGCCGGCGCCAATGCAGCAGCCGGTGACCAGCATGGTGCCGCCAAATATTTTTTTGTTGCTTGTGGTGCCAGCACTCATAGCTGCATACCTGTTTGCAAGATGTTGAATGGATGTGAGCGTGTAATGCTACATGAGTACATGCTGGCCTGTCAAGCGGGCCTTGCCGGCTAAGTGAGTACTTTGGTTTTAATGTATTGAATGATGGAAGATTTGGTGCGCTTCAATTCATTGGAACCACGAGTGATTTTGGCAATGCTGACATTGAGATTTTTGGCGATATCGCGTTGACTGGTTTCTTGTGCCAGTAGTTCTTTGATAATCAGGCAGCGCGTTGCTATGTCATTTTTTTCTTCGGGCGTTAACACCAGATCCATTAAGGCATCCAGCTGCTTTTCATCCGCCGCCTGATGCGACCAGTGCAGGAATTGCCGCCATCCTTTTTTCAAGACTTCCATTTATTCGCTCCACAATATATATGTGCTATCGATGATGGCCGTCATTTTACTGTAATTGCGGCGGTATGTAACGAGCAAACGCGGGTTGCTGTCAGGCTTGACCGGCTAGCCCAAGCTGTTAAGCTACGCCCTGAAGTTTTGGTTGATAAATACACATTATAAGAGACGCGCGATGCAAACAGGCACGGTTAAACGCTTCAATAAAATTAAAGGTTATGGCTTTATCACTCCGGATGATAGTGACACTGAAGTCTTTGTGCATTTCTCCGAAGTAGAAATTGCTGGTTATAAAGAATTGCAGGTAGGGCAGCGTATCAGCTACGAATTGCAGACTGGCGAGAAAGGCGAGTTTGCGACCAAGGTTAAAATCCTCTAGTTCCATCCTACGTTTTGCTCGTCATTGCGAGGAAGCAATCCAGTCCATGGGTTGCACTCAAGTTGCAACATTGACTAGATTGCCATGCCCCGCAAAGGGCGCAGAGCTCGCAATGATGAGTATGATTATTGCTCAAGTTGTGCAATAATGCGCCTCACTTGGTCATTCGTTTAGGCCTTCACTGGCCGGGGCATGTCTTTTCCTATCCCCAGAACAAAAGCCCGGCTATGGGCGTGTATCGTTGCCTGAGAGGCTTTTGTGAGTATAATTGCAGCCGTCTCCGGCATGAGCCGGGTTTGTGGGACTTGCGCACACAAGTGGTTGAATAATTAAAATATTAAGGTATCTCTATGAAAAAAATAGCATTAGTATTGCTCGCTACAGGTTTACTCTCAGCTGCTACCGCAGCCATCGCCGGTTCTGAAGACGGTTATTTCAGTACCCAGCATCCATTGGTTTCCGTGTCGGGCGGCAAGGCGCCACGCTTTCCTGCGACTGATATCACCGTCGTCAATGCTACGAATAATGTGATTTACGCAATTGTTCCGAATAGTCCAATTAACGATATGTTGAATCCAAACTCGCAGCCTGATCATATTCGCAATAATAACGGTGCGTTTAATACGACTCTTATCTTGCAAGATCCTTACCGCGTCACCTTCGATCAGAGAGTCGTGTGCCCACGCGCACTCGTGACGGTATTTGGCGGCCCAGGTTCTTACCGAATTAATGTCGATGAAGAATATTGCCACTAAACCATTTTAATAATGAGAATGAGTGATGAAATTAATTAAATCCTTAATGATGATTGTCAGCGTTGTTGCTGTTACTGGCTGTGTAGAAGATGATGGCTATTACAGTTCTGGTGGCTCACAAACGTCTTACCAGTCATCGTATCGCAGTAATGTAAACAGTGGCTACAGCAGCTCGCAGTCTAATAATAACGGCGGCTATTACAGTAGTTCACCAAGCCGTCATGAAAGACACCAGCAGCCAGCGCCAGTGAATAGTGGCTATTCCAGTTCGTCTGCTCCAAGCAGTGGCTATTCGAGTTCGTCTGCTCCTGCCAGCGGTTACTCCAGTTCAGCTAGCAATGCTGCGCCCCCATCCACCACAACTTCCAGCGTGAGTAACGAAGCACCGGCTAGCGGTTTCACAAGTTCTGCCGCCAGTGCGCCGCCAAGCAATGATGCACCGCCATCATCAGCGGCACCTGCTAGCAGCAACGGGTTTACTTCCAGTGCTGAAACCAAAAAGGAAGATGCGCCGCCATCCAGCAAGAAAGCAGTTGCTGATGATGACAGCGCAACAACTGACAGTGGATTTTCAAGTTCCAGCTCCAGTTAGTGATGTAGCCCGGACGCGCTTTTAGCGTCCGGGGTTCGTAGTTGATCTGTTCCCGGATACATCCTTCTCATTTTTCCTTAACGAGGTCGCCACTCATGCAACATAAATTATTTCCCAGCCGCGAACAAACTGAAGCAGCCATACGCATTAGATCTGGAGCGCAGACTGGTGTAGATCGTGGTGCATTAGACGGTGCTTTATCATTAGGTCAGAAAGTCTGCGGTTGGATTCCGAAAAATCGTCTGGCACGCACGCCTATACCAACTAAATATGATGCCATGCTGGTCGAAATGACTGACGCGGAATTTCCACGCTTGATTGGTGCGGATAATGAAGAGATTTACTGCGCCAGAACCGAGCAAAATGCAAAAGACGGCGATGGCACCTTGGTGATTATGCAGCAGGTGTCAGAATATTGCGGCGGAACTTCGTATACAGCGGAAATGGCCGCGAAACATCATAAGCCATGCTTCGTTCTGGATTTGTCGAAACAAACTTCGCTGGATGAAGTTGTAAAATGGATCAAAGAAAATAATATCTATGATCTCAATATTGGCGGCCCGAATGAAACCAAAAGCCCGGGAGCTTATCAGGCTGCTTTTGATGTGGTGCAAGCGTTGCTGTTGCATCCAGAGTTGAATGAAAAAGCTGAAAATCGAATTCGCATGATACCTACTAAATAAAATAAGTTAAATTTTTTTACCCTTGCCTCGGTCCCTCTCCCGCAATCAGCACCGAATTTGTATAAATTTCTGTGGGCGGGAGAGGGGACTTTCTCTTCGTATTTTCTGCGGAAGTAAGAGCAACACGAAAATTACTTTGCTCGATATTGATGTTTATCTGAGGCTGATTAGCAGGCTCCCTCTCCCGCCCATTGCAGCTGACAAGATTTCAGAAATGGTTGCGGGAGAGGGACCGGGGTGAGGGTGAAAGGAAGTTGAGAAGTCATTGGTTTTCCCTCACCCTTTCCCTCTCCTGCAGCTACCAGCTCTACATATAAAGTTTTG
>CAZWPD010000050.1:1683-18060 GCA_964636145.1 uncultured Coxiellaceae bacterium | reverse complement strand
TTCAGCGTCGGTCGAGTTGATTGCATATCGCTAGCATCTCATTAATATAGTGCATATTTCGATCAATCATTGTACCTGTTCAGCGTTAAGGTTGAAGCAAAATTCGGTAGATTTTTTTTACAACGCTACGCACAGCAGACCGACCAGAATAAGTGCCATCGCGGCTCCCGTCGTCAAGGTGATCACTTCCTGGAGGAAGATGGCCGAGATCATCAGGCTGAACACTGGCACTGCCAGAAAGCCTAGCGATAATACGGTAGTGGGTAATTCTTTATTCACAACGACACCGCACCAATATGATAAGCCTGTGACCAAAAATCCAGTGTAAAGCAGTGACAAGACCAGCGGGAGGTTCCAGGTGAAGCTCACGTTTGGTTCTTGCATGCAGGCGAAAATGAGAATCGGCACCGCGCCGGTTAATAATTGCCATGGAATTAATTGCAGCGGTGACTTCGACCAGTGCATGTAGCGCACACACAACATGGAGATTGCCCAGCACAGCGATGCCAGCAGCAACATGGCGCTGCCGAAGATGACGTCACTGTCGTGCCAGTTCATTTCCCACGGACTGAGTAAGAGCATCAAGCCGCCAATCCCAAGTGCAAACCCGGTCCATTTCAGCCAGTTGGTTTCTTCGTGGAAGAAGATGACTGCTGGCGGCAGTACCCAAAGCGGTGTGGTGTAGGCGAGTAAAGACGAACGTCCGGCGGGCAAATAAGCAAGGCCGAGATTGGTTAACAATATATAGATGCTGATCTGTAGAAGACCGATTACCAGAATGAGCGGGATGTCACGTCGAGTCGGCAGGCTGAATTGTTTCAAGGCTATAACGAGAGCTGTCATGGTGACGGTGCCGACGATCAGGCGGATAGCCGTATACCAGAGCGGTGACATATACATGAGGCCAATCTTGTTCACCGGCCAGGCTAGCCCCCAGGAGACTACGATGAAGGCGAAAAGAGCCAGGATACGTACATTGATTTTATTATTCATTTTTCTGCGTGCAACTCGGTTTTTACGGGCGGCTATTATTGAAGTAAGCAGGCGATTAGTCAACCAGGTTGTGGGGGCGGTTGACAGGGGGCTCTCATTAAAAAAAAGAAAAGCAGGGCAAAGGCAAACGCAAAGGCAAAGGCAAAGGCAAGAAAATCAAAATCGTAAAGCCCTAAGCTTTGCTTTTGTTTTTAATCTTGCCTTTGCCCTTGCCCTGTTTTTTCTGAAACATAACGAGATGGTTTCCCCATCATAACGATCTCTATATAATAACCGCCATTTCCCCAAATCTGCTCGAGGCTGAATGACTCATATGCAAAACAATATCACTTCAGTAAAGCGCGCCTTACTCTCTGTTTCTGACAAAACTGGCATGGTCGAATTTGCCCAGGGATTAATCGCGCACGGTGTTGAAATCATCTCCACTGGCGGCACCAGCAAGCTGTTGGCTGAGGCTGGCATCAAACATAAACAAGTGGATGAAATTACTGGTCTGCCGGAAATGCTCGATGGTCGTGTCAAAACGCTGCACCCTAAGGTTCATGGCGGCATTCTCGGCAAGCGTGACAAACATGCGGCGGAAGCCACCCAGCATCAAATCGACTGGATTGATTTGGTCGTCGTAAATTTTTATCCCTTCTCAAACAATGTCAAGGCTACGGATCTGCCTTGGGATAAAGTTGTCGAGTATATTGATATCGGCGGGCCAACTATGGTGCGTGCTGCTGCGAAAAATTTTGCTTGGGTGGGTGTGGTGGTTGACCCGGCAGATTATCAGCTGGTGCTTGATGAGCTGCAGGCGCAACAAGGCCTGGCATTTGAAACACGCAGAACAATGGCGGCAAAAGTGTTCGCTCTTACTGCTCAATACGACAGCATGATCAGCGCCTATTTCACTTCTCGTGCTGGCCAGACAGAAGAATGTCCACCGCAAATCGAGCTGCGTCTGCAAAAGCAAAATGAATTACGCTACGGCGAAAATCCGCATCAAAAGGCTTGTGCGTATGCATTGGGTGAAGATAGTAGCTGTATTTTGTCAGCGCATCAGCATCAGGGTAAGCCGCTTTCTTATAACAATATTTTAGATACAGAAGCCGCTTGGAATTGTGTCGGCGAATTTGATTCTCCAGCATGTGTCATCGTCAAGCATGCCAATCCATGTGGCGCCGCTTCTGCTCCCACCATTGAAGAAGCTTATGCGCGCGCGTATCAGGCAGATCCACTGTCAGCTTTCGGCGGCATTGTTGCGTTGAATAGACCGTGCAGCAAAGCGATCGCTGAAGCTGTCACTGGAATTTTTATGGAAGTGATTATTGCTCCTGAATATAGTCGTGAAGCGCTGGAATTATTTGCGACTAAACCAAATTTACGTGTGCTGGCGATGGCTGAAAACAAGAAGCACGCGTGGGAAATGAAATTCATTAATGGTGGTGTGTTGTTGCAAGAACGTGATTTGCAAGAGATCAAAAGTAGCGATTTGAAAGTGGTGACGATTGCCCAGCCGTCAAAGGATGAGCTGGATGCAATGCTATTTGCATGGCGCGTGCTGAAGCATATTAAATCGAATGGTATCTTGATCGCCAAGGAAAACGCCACGGTTGGCATCGGTGCCGGTCAAGTTTCGCGTATTGATGCGGTTGATATGGCGGTGCGCAAAGCGAATGACAGTATTCAAAATACTGTGCTGGCTTCGGACGCGTTTTTCCCATTTCGTGATAGCATCGATCGTATTGCTAAAACAGGTGTGCGCGCTATCATTCAACCAGGTGGTTCCATGCGCGATGATGAAGTGATCGCTGCGTGTAATGAGCACAAGATTGCGATGGTGTTTACCGGCAAGAGATGTTTTAGACATTAATTAATAGTCGTAGGAGAAAGGTAATGACCAAGCCGCTGGTGGTAATTTTGATGGGCTCCAAATCCGATTGGGATGTCATGGAACATGCCGGGCATATGCTGGATAAATTAAACATTCCTCATGAAGCGCGAGCTTTGTCTGCGCATCGTACACCGGAAGCATTATTTGAATATATGGCTGATGTCGAAGCGCGCGGCGTAGAAGTGTACATCGCTGCTGCTGGTGGTGCTGCGCACTTGCCAGGTGTGGTGGCATCCAAAACCTTGCTGCCGGTGCTCGGCGTGCCGATGACCTCTGCCACGTTTGAAAACGGGATGGATGCTTTACTATCTATCGTGCAAATGCCAGCAGGTATTCCAGTTGGTACACTTGCCGTTGGCAAAGCGGGCGCTGTGAATGCGGCGATTCTGGCAGCAAATATTCTCGGCAATAAATATCCTGAATACCGCGAAGCCGTGCGTGCTGAACGCGCCGAGCGCGCAAAATCAGTCATCGAAAACTCCAAATTAAAAGGGTAACCAGCTATGTTTAGCAATGAGTCTTTGCGCGACTACGATCCAGAAATCTGGCAAGCGATCCAGCATGAAGAAGTGCGTCAGGAAGAGCACATTGAGTTAATCGCTTCAGAAAATTACGTTAGCCCGACCGTGCTTGCTGTGCAGGGTTCAGTGTTAACGAATAAATATGCGGAAGGATATCCTGGCAAGCGTTATTACGGCGGCTGCGAATTTGTCGATGTTGCAGAGCGTTTGGCGATTGAGCGTGCGAAGAAATTATTCGGCGCAGATTATGCTAACGTACAACCACATTCTGGCTCGCAAGCAAACTCAGCAGCATATGCTGCCATGATTAATCCGGGTGATGTGGTGATGGGCATGAGTCTTGCCCACGGCGGCCATTTAACCCACGGCTCACCAGTCAATTTCTCGGGCAAACTTTATCGTTTTTGTTCTTACGGCTTGCATCCGGAAACTGGCGAAATTGATTACGATGAAGCTGAGCGTCTCGCTCTCGAGCAATGCCCGAAATTAATTGTGACCGGATTTTCCGCGTATTCGCGCGTGGTGAATTGGCAGCGTTTCCGTGATATCGCCGATAAAGTCGGCGCCTTACTGATGGCTGACATTGCACACATTGCTGGCCTGGTGGCGACGGGTTTGTATCCATCACCAGTGCAAATTGCCGATGTCACCACCACTACTACACATAAAACCTTACGCGGTCCGCGCGGTGGTTTGATTTTAGCAAAGTCGAATCCTGATCTGGAAAAGCGCTTGAATTCAGCGGTATTTCCCGGTGGCCAGGGTGGTCCATTGATGCATGTCATTGCTGCCAAAGCCGTTGCTTTCAAAGAAGCTCTGCAGCCAGATTTTAAAGTGTATCAACAGCACGTGCTCGATAATGCTCGTGCCATGGCCGCAACCATCATGAAACGCGGCTACAAAATCGTGAGCGGCGGCACGGATGATCATTTGATGTTGATTGATCTCATCGATAAAAATATCACTGGCAAAGATGCAGAAGCTGCATTGGGTCAAGCGTATATGACGACCAATAAAAATGCAGTGCCGAATGATCCGCAGTCACCGTTTATCACCAGCGGCATTCGCATTGGTTCACCGGCAATTACGACACGCGGTTTTGGTACGCAGGAATCCGAGCAAGTTGCGAACTGGATTTGCGATATTTTAGATGACATCACCAATACCGCCTTGATTGAAAAAATACGCGGAGAAGTGGTGGCATTGTGCAAGCGGTTTCCGGTGTATGCGAAGGGCGGGGTTATCGCTTAACTTCGAATGTGCGCAGCCCGGTCGCGTTGTTTGCGGCCGGGGTATTCTTATTTTTGAGTGTGGCAAGAGAGCTGTCTGTAAGTTGTAAATATTCTCATGTTTTTTATTCACTTGCGGTTTTTTAAGGCCGAAGGCCTATACCTAGCCCAGGGTAAGGCGCGCATTTTGCGCCGCCACCCTGGGTTAAAAATGCGAGTCTGTATCGAGCGCTGAAAGCGCGTGCCAAAACAGAAATCGCGCTTTCAGCGCTTGATGATTTTGTGGTGGTGTCCCGGGGTGGCGGCGCAAAATGCGCGCCTTACCCCGGGCTATAAAAGGCAGGCCTTCGGCCTAAAAAGTGAGAACGTGTAATCTATTCATGCCAAAAACATCCGTGCGACAAGCACTACAGCGCCGTCTTAACTATCCCTAACGCCTGCCGCAACCACGGTGTAAACTTCGTAGCATCAGCCTCCATCTCAGCTTCCAGTGCGCCTATCGTCACCCACCGTACTGCCTTAATTTCATCCGGATTGAGCGTGAAGGCGAGATCGGGGCTAACTTTGCCGATCAAGACATGATCAATCTCATTTTCTGACAAGCCGTTTTCAAAACGCACATTGTAATGAAACCAGCCAAGATCAATGAGTGAGGTGGTAAAGCCGAGCTCTTCCTGCAGGCGGCGGGCTCCGGCTGCCAGCACGGTTTCGCCCGGGTGGGGGTGGGAGCAGCAGGTGTTTGTCCAGAGCAGAGGGCAGTGATATTTGTCTGCGGCACGCTGCTGGAGCAGGATTTCCGGCTCATCGGCATCTCTAAAGATGAAAATGGAAAAAGCACGGTGCAGCTGATTTTTTTCGTGTGCGGCCAGTTTTTCGGCGGTGCCGGTTTCCTGGTCGTGTTCATCGACCAGGATGATGTATTCGGTTGCTGTCATGTCGCGTTTTCCATTAGAATGGTGGCCTTTTATAGCCCTAATAATAAGCAGAATTCAAGTAAAACTATGCGCTGGCAAAATACTCATCAAATAGCGGCAATTCCCATGCGTGTGGTTGGGCCGGTACGCATCATCAGCAAAGAGGTTGATGATGAAGTGCCATTACCACTTGCCACGCTCGAGTCACCGCTTTGGCCGTCCACGCATCGTGGTGCGCGTGCGTGCACACATGCCGGTGGAATTCGTGCGGTTGTTGTCGATGAGCGCATGACGCGTTCCGTTTTAGTTGAAGCCGATTCAGTCGAGATTGTGCATCAAGCCTGCCTCGATATACAACAGCGTCGCGAAGAATTGCAAACAGTCATCAGCACGACCAGTCGTTTTGCAAAACTACTTGAGATCAACACGCAAATTATTGGCTCGTTATTGTATCTGCGTTTCGAATTGCTGACCGGAGATGCTGCCGGCCACAATATGGTAACGCTCGCTTCTGATCACATGCTGCAATGGATTTTGCAGCAATATCCAAAATTACGTTACGTGTCAGTGTCAGGGAATTTTTGCTCGGATAAAAAAGTATCTGCAGTAAACGGCATTCTTGGCCGCGGTAAAAATGTTGTTGCTGAAGTGACTTTGCCCCGCGCATTATGTAAACGCTTTTTGAAAACCGAACCAGAAAAAATTGTCGACATTAATATTAAAAAAAATCTGCTTGGCAATATTGCTGCCGGCGGCTTGCGAACAGCGAATGCGCATTTTGCCAATATGCTCCTCGGGTTTTATCTGGCAACAGGCCAGGATGCGGCAAACATCATTGAAGGCTCGCAAGGATTTGTGACTGCTGAAATGCGCGGCGATGATTTATATTTTTCTGTGACCTTACCCAATGTCATTGTTGGTGCGATTGGTAACGGTAAGGATCTCGATTTTGTGCAACAGAATCTTGAATTACTCGGTTGCACCGCGCAGCGCGAACCCGGTTTTAACGCCAGACGTCTGGCTGTCATTGCTACCGCTGCAGTATTATGCGGCGAATTATCATTATTGGCGGCACTCACTAATCCAGGTGAATTAATGCAGAGCCATGTCAAGCTTGAAAGAACAATAAAGGAGTAGTGCTTTGGTGAATGTCGGAATTGACTCCCTTGCAGTTTATACTTCGCGCTATGCGCTGGATCTCGCCACATTGGCAGAGGCACGCGGCATTGATCCAGACAAATATTATGTCGGATTAGGTCAGCATAAAATGTCTGTCCCGCCGCCTGGTGAAGACATCGTGACGATGGCGGCAAGTGCTGCAGCCAAAGCGCTGGAAGGTATTGATCTTGCTTCTATCGAAATGCTGTTATTTGCTACTGAGTCTGCGTTTGATCAATCCAAGGCAACAGGTTTATATGTTCATGCGCTGCTCGGTTTGCCGGCACGCTGTCGCACTGTTGAATTGAAGCAGGCTTGTTATAGCGGCACTGCTGCTATTCAACTCGCGCTGCCGTTTATTCGTGAAAATCCTGATAAAAAAGTACTAGTGATTGCGTCTGATATCGCGCGTTATGGCTTGGGTACTACCGGGGAATCTTCACAGGGCTGTGGTGCGATTGCCATGGTCTTGTCAGCAAATCCGCGCATTGCCGTCATTGAAAAACATAGCGGCTTGGTTGCTGAAAGTGTCATGGATTTCTGGCGTCCGAATTATCTTGATGAGGCGCTGGTTGAAGGAAAATACTCGAGTCGTCTTTATCTCAATATGCTGGAAAAAACCTGGAATGAATATTGCCAGTTGTCACAGCGTAGTTACGAAGATCATGCGTATTTTTGCTATCACGCTGCGGTACCGCGTCTGGTTGAGAAAGCACATCAGAGCTTGATGCGCTGGAGCGAGAAGCAACTTGCCGAAGATGTATGGATGCGTGATATTGATTATTCTCTCAATTATGGTCGTATCATTGGTAATAGTTACACGGCATCGTTATATGTGGGTTTGGCATCGCTGCTAGACAATGTTGCTGAAGATCTTGCCGGTAAGCGTATTGGATTTTATAGCTATGGTTCTGGCTGCGTCGCTGAATTTTTCAGTGCAGTTGTGCAGCCTGATTATCGGCAACAGTTACAGACGGATTATCATCAAAAACTATTTGCTTCACGCACGATGTTGTCTTACAGCGAGTACGAAGAATTTTATCGTTATCAATATCCGCACGACGGCTCCACTCTGGAAGTCCCGCACTACGATGTCGGTCGTTTCCGTCTGGCAAAAATTGAAGGTCACAAGCGTCAATACGAAAAAGTTGAGATGCCAGCGTTAAGCGTGATTGTGAATGAAGAACTCAACACGGAAAAACTCACCGGTACGGATGCTAGTATCCGGATTAATGCTTTATGAAGGTTTATGCACCCGGAAAATTAATCTTATCGGGTGAGCATGCGGTTGTGCACGGCCAGCCAGCACTGGCGATGGCCGTCAATCGTTACGCGGTGGCATCAGTTGGGCGCGGGTTGTTGCCAAAAATATCTCTCGATCTTTCTGATCTTTCGCATAGCAGTCAGTTAACACTGCAAGATCTGTTATCCATTAAAGAACGCGTGAAGCGTAAATATCAGCGTTTTGTGCGCGGTGAATATCATATTCGCGATGTATTGCGTAAACCTTTCGAATTAGTGCAAGCGGCTTTGGGAATCATGGCCGGCTCGCAAAATATTACCTTGCCAGATGGCATGAAGATTCACGTGACATCAGACATTCCAATTGGCAGCGGCATGGGTTCTTCGGCAGCTTCTATTCTTTGTGTCATGAAAGCAGCTTCCTTGCATCTTAATGTGCCGGTCTCGACTGATATTCTTTACCAAATGGCGTTGGAAGCAGAAAATTTACAGCACGGAAATTCCAGCGGTCTCGATTTGCGTGTGTCATTGCACGGTGGCTGCATTTATATGCACGGCTCGCAAATTGAAACACGTGAGGTGCCGGCGTTTACGCTGTATCTGGTCAATACTGGCACGCCGCAATCGTCTACAGGCGAGTGCGTCAATGACGTTGCGCGGCATTTTGCATCTGGTGAATTGGGCCCGCAGTTTGGTGCCGTCACCAATCAAATGGATGCGGCATTGCGCGAACAATCCTTGCACGCGATGCAGGATGCGGTCCGCGCGAATCATCGTTTGCTAGTGCAGATTGGAGTTGTACCTGAAGCTGTGCAGCAATTTATTACTGAGATAGAAGCTGGCCACGGCGCAGCGAAAATTTGTGGTGCTGGTGCTGTCGCCGGTGATCGAGCTGGAATTGTCATGGTCATGACGGAAGACGAAGAACAGTTGGCGGCATTATGCCGGAAGTTTCATTATGAGTTGATCCCTGTTAAGGGTGAGTCACGAGGTGTGCATGTTATATAAAGCTTCCGCGCCAGGTTCGGTAATGTTGTTAGGTGAGTACGGAGTATTGTTTGGCAAGCCGGCACTGGTTTGCGCCGTTGATAAGCGCATCCATGTTACGTTAACGCCGCGTCACGATACCGCCATCAATATTTACTCTGAGGGCATGGGAACGTATTCCACCGATTTAAATGTATTGCAAATTGAGAAGCCGTTTCAATTCGTGTTGGGCGCCATCAAGCAATATCAAACTAAATTAAGACTGGGTTGCGACATCGATATTAAATCAGAATTTTCTGACAAAATTGGTCTTGGTTCTTCTGCGGCGGTCACGGTTGCCACGCTGGCTGCCATTGTTACCTGGCAAGATATTCGTGTTTCGCCAATTGATTTGGTGCGTCAGGGGCGCAGTATTATTCGTCAGTGTCAGGGGCTTGGGTCTGGTGCGGACGTGGCAGCTTCTGTGTACGGCGGTGTGGTTTATTATCTCGCCCAGCCATTATCAGCAGAAAAATTCGGCGTCAAATTACCACTGTCATTGTATTACACCGGCTTTAAGACTCCGACGGTTGAGGCGGTGAAACGCGTGCAAGAACATTTCATTAATCATCCGCAAGTGTTTAAGCAGCTATGTGCGAGCCTGGGGCAGTGTGCGACCGATGGCATGCAGCTGGTGCGCCGTAATGAGTGGCAACGCTTGGGCGAAGTCATGAATATTCAGCAGGGTTTGATGGAGTCACTCGGCGTCAGTATGCCAATTATGCATCATATGACTGGCGTATTACGTAAACAAACTGGGATAATGGGTGCTAAAATATCCGGATCTGGTCTCGGCGATTGCGTGGTTGGGCTGGGTGTAGCAGATGAAAATATCAACTTTGGCAGCGATTATGCTGGCATACAACCAATACCTGTGGAGATGACATTGCATGGAGTGCAAGGTGAAAAAGTCTGAAATCGTGCAGCAAATTCTGCATGCTAAACAAGCTGCAGCTGCATCATTACCGCAACGCGAACAAGGCGTGGCCTACGCGCCAACCAACATCGCTCTGTGCAAATATTGGGGCAAGCGTGATTCTGAATTGAATCTGCCGGTCACCTCCAGCCTTTCTATCGCACTGCCAGACAAGGGGGCCATGACGACCTTGACCTGGAATACCGAGGGTCGTGATACGGTAACGCTGAATGGCAAATTGCTCGAAGCAGATAGTGGCTTTGTCACGCGTCTTGTCAGTTATCTCGATTTGTTTCGTGCGGTTAACCCCTGGCATGTGAACGTCGATATCAAAATGAATATTCCGGTTGCCGCAGGTCTTGCTTCATCTGCCTGTGGTTTTGCCTCGCTCATTTGTGCATTGAATGATTTGATGCAATGGCAGCTTTCGCAGCGCGAATTGTCGATATTGGCACGTCTTGGTAGCGGCAGCGCTTCCCGTTCAATCTGGAATGGGTTTGTCGTCTGGCATGAAGGCATGCGTGAAGATGGTATGGATAGTTACGGTGAGCCATTGACGACAGAATGGTCGTCGCTGCGTATTGGTATTTTGCCGATCTCCGATCAACAGAAGCCTATCTCATCGCGCGAAGCCATGTTGCGCACGGTGAATAGCAGCTCAATGTATAATTGCTGGTCGCGTAAAGTGGCGCAAGATCTCTCTATCTTCAAACAAGCGCTGAAAGTGAAAAACTTTTCGCTGTTGGGCGGTACTTCGGAATCTAATGCTCTGGCTATGCACGCCACGATGTTAAGCAGCTGGCCGCCAATTTGTTACTACTTGCCGGAAACGATTGCTGCCATGCATCAGGTATGGGAGTTGCGACGTCAGGGTCTGGAAGTGTATTTCACGCAGGATGCCGGCCCTAACTTGAAATTACTCTTTCAGGAAGCGCAGACAGCAGACTTGCAAACAGCATTTCCGCAAATGGAAGTTATTTCGGTTTTTGAGTAATGCCGTAATTAATGGCTATCTCTTTCGCGTCTCTGAACACTGAGCTATAAGCTTGTCTGATAAAGACAGGATTGATGAGGCTGTCAAACAGTGGATCAGTGGCGCGGCTGGGGTCTTTCATCCACTTCTTCGTTTCACTTGCCCGCACATTATTGTTGTGCTCTTTGAATTCTTCCAGGATTTCCCCCATCGCTTTTTTACCGTCCTTCCACAGAAAATTGTGAAAAGACGGCATGTTGATGAGCACGTTACGTAATTCCTGTTTGCGCATTTCAATGTGCTGCGACAGAATGGCGCTAATTTTCATCTGATTGAACTGAGGATCGGTGTGGCGTAAATCTTCACGTAAATGCTGCGCGATCAGGTTTTGGTAATCGTGCTCACTCACCAGCAGACACTTTAATAGTGTTTTAAATTTGTGGTAAATGAAGGTCTGGTCGTTCTTCAGGCGAATAAACAAACCATTTTCAATGGTCGGGAATGCGTTTTTGGAGATCGGCACATAGCCGGATAAGGCTTTACGCGCTTTTTCAATAATCACCATTTGTGGTTTGGTCGGCCAGTAGAACGGTTTGGCATCGATCAGGTCAGGGAAGTTATCAATATCTCTGGCGGTGATCGTGAAGTATTTTTGATCGTAAGGGCGGTACATCCAGTCGATCTTCGAGCCTTCCTTGAAATGACCGAACACCGGCCAGAGCGACATGTCAAAATCAATGCGGTAACCGGTTTTAGACATATTGCCGCGATGCAAATCATCTTCTTCAAAGAAATAACTCATGGCGAGATTGATGGCCAGACCTGTGACGATGTCAGGATTTTTTAAATCATCTTCAGTTAACGCTCCGCCCTCTTCCATGGTGGATTTAAAACCTGGAATGCCTTCAAGACTGACGCCGATGTATTGGCCGTCGAGATTATAATGTGCATTGGCTTTGGCCGGCACGAAGCGCGGTGCAATCATGTGATAAAACGACCATGCTACTGCTTCCAGCTCAGACATCACGGAACCCGGCGTATTATGTTTGAAATAACGCGTCTTGCCATTACGCGGAATGGTTTCGACGATGTGAAACGATTTCGCTGACTCGGGCATATCTTCACCGAGGTCATCGCCAGGGAAACGCAGACGGCCTGTTTTGGGGTCAACATCGAGCGCAATATGTTTGGGTGCGGCAAATGGAGCAACGAATTTTTTGCGCGGCTGTTTCTGTTCGATACCGGGGGATGAATCATCTCTGAGTAAATTTGGTGAATATAATGGAGGCTGCGGTCGGGTTGCAGAAGTGTCAGGACTATCGCTAGCTGTGGTAGGCGCTTCACTTCTTGTGGATAACGACATTCAGTAACAATTCCATTATTTATGCCATACTTTCAACCATAACAAAGAATTATTAAGAAAACATTATGTAATTTTGCTTACAAAGAATTTAGGAAAACGAGCGCGGGTATGTCCGCGCTTTTCTTAAACAGAAATGGGGAATCCCCCTCACTTATAGGCTCTTAAATAGCAGCTTGGATTGCTGGCTTTCCACGCTGTGAATGACGATCGGATCTGGGTAATTAATTGGGCGAGAAGGCGGCTTTTCAGCGAGTTGATGAATCTCGGCTGGATTGAGATGCGTGAGTTCAGGAATCCAGCGTTTAATGTACAAACAATCCGGATCGAACTTCTTTTGTTGCAGCCAAGGATTAAAAATTCGGAAGTAGGGTTGGGCATCGCAGCCTGTCGATGCTGACCATTGCCAATTGCCATTGTTGACGGCGGGATCGTAGTCGACTAATTGTTGTGCAAAATATTTTTCCCCGATACGCCAGTCGATATGTAAATCTTTAGTGAGAAATGATGCGGTAATCATGCGCACACGATTATGCATATAGCCGGTGGTATTTAATTCGCGCATGCCGGCATCGACAATCGGGAAGCCAGTCATGCCTTCACACCAGGCGCGCAGGCGGCGATCATCGCTGTGCCAGCGTATGGCATCGTATTTCTCATTGAAAGATGTGCCGAACACGCGCGGGAAATGAAAGGCGATGTGGGTAAAGAAATCACGCCAGTATAATTCATTAATTAAAGTGTGATGGCGGCCAAAGGCGTTGGTGATGACCGCGTACGTTTCGCGAATAGAGATCGTTCCGAATTTATGATGGGCCGATAAATGCGAGGTAAAGTTTTTATCCGGGAAGTTTCGCAAATCTTTATAATCCGCCAGTGCCGGGATTTTTTTTAATAACTGGTGTGCTTCATTGCGGCCGCCTTTCACGGCGAGATTGGGATTGTAGATTTTTAATAATTTGTCCAGCGTCTGTGTCTCGCTGCCAGCGATTGGCTGCTGATAGTAATTGTTGAGACGATTGACGGCCGGCGGGTTGACCGCAAGCAGGGAAGCGCGTTTGAAGAAATGCGTGAACACCGTATACGGCTGCTGATTGGCCTTTAGGCATTCTTCAGGTTCGTGCAATAGCGCATCGGCATGGCTGTGGAATGCACTTCCGTGCTGCTGGCAGAGTTCGGCAATCTTGGCGTCACGTTCGCGGCTGTATGGGGTGTAATCACGATTCACAAATACGGCATTAATGCGGTGACTCTTTAATAGTTCTTCGACGACTTTTTCAGTGATGCCGTAGAAGCAAAATAATCTGCCATTTTTTTTCTGCAAGGCTTCATCTAACTCCTTGAGCGAGGTAGCCATGAATTGCAGGCAAGCGTTACTTTTATAATCGTTAGTTTCGATCTGGCGTTTGTCGAAGATGAAGCACGGGATAACCTCGTCAGAAAGCTTGAGGGCTTCAATCAGGGCAGTGTTGTCTTGCAGCCGTAAATCGCGGCGAAAAATATGTAGTGAAAGCTGGTAAGGTTTGCTCATGCGTGCTCGCTTATGACAATAAATAGATAGCAGCCAGTGCCAGTAAAATACCCGCGCCTTGTTTTAAGTTGATGCCTTCGTGCAAGATGATATACGCCAGAAAAATGGTGATTAACGGGTAAAGTGCCGTCATGGTGACGATGGTCGTGACCTTGCCTTTGTCGGCGGCAACCAGATAAAACAGTGAGCCAATACCGGTCGCGATGCCGGACATTAAACCGAAGCTAATGCCTCTGATATCCGATTCGGGTTTGAAGCTGATAAGCGCGAGTGTGAGAAAGCCTATCATGGCTATGCCGAGGGCTTGGTAGATCAATGCGGTTTTAGCATCGACATATGTGATCGCCATTTTGGTGAAAAAACCCCACAAGCCAAAACTCATTAGTGAGATCAATGCCGCGGGAAACCACGTGATGGATTGAATCATAGCGCAGACCTTAATAATAAAAATGATATTTGTATGATGGCCAGAGCATAAATGCCGGCTAGCACATCGTCGAAGACCATGCCAAAACCGCCGTGAATATTTTCATCCGCCCAGGAAATTGGCCACGGTTTCCAGATATCAAACAGGCGAAACAGCGCGAAGCCGGCGACTATCCATAACCAGCCAGCTGGCGCGGCAATCATGGTCACAAAAAAACCCGCGAACTCATCAATGCACATGCCAGGGTGATCCTGAGTTTGGGTTTCACGGCTGAGGCGGTCACATAGCCACGAAGCAAAGATAATGAAGGCGGTGATCACGGCGAGATACGCGCCGAGTGGCAATTGGCTTATTAATAGATAAAAAGGAATGGCCATCAGCGTGCCGAAGGTGCCGGGCGCAAATGGTGCTGCGCCGCTGCCGAAGCCAAAGGCAATAAAATAGAGGGGGTTGCGCCACACCGCACGTGGAACGGGCGGAATCTTTTGATAGCGGTTTTGCATATTATGCAAAGTGCGTGCAATCTTGAGTTGGGGCATAATGGTGGTTATTCCTGAAATCAATAGGCGATAGTCTAGCTCGGAATACGAACTCGTAACAGCTCAAATCGATTTTCTGAAAAAAGTCGGGGGTAATGCAATGAAATCGGAATTTTTAAGAAAGTCAGCTAAAGGTGGTATAGGGATTGGCTGTTGTATAGCAGCTTACCTTTTAGCGGCAGATGCCTTTGCAGTAGAGCCCGCCGATTCGCAGGGCGCGCATTATATTCTTGGCAACTTAATGTTGCCGGCGTTGAAAAATGAAAAAACCTTTGATGGTATCACGCTGTCCTCGTACGATCGTTTTTGGGAGAAGTGGCATTTAGTTACCACACGCTTTCGTAAAGACAATGGCGAGCAACGGTTTGTTTTTGCGAACGATATTGCTTATAAAGCAATTAAAGAGGGTAAATCAGTCTATCCAGATGGCGCGATGTTTGGCAAGGTTGCGTTCATAGCTGGAGAAGATGCTGCATTTCCAGTTAGCGAAGAGCCGGTTTCATTTTCGCGGGTTCAACTGATGCGTAAAGATTCTCATGCCTATCCTGATCAGAATGGTTGGGGGTACGCCTTATATGCAAAAGGTACAGGGGTTCCTTACGGTACTGAAAAAGAAACAGTGAATGCCTGTCACGCTTGTCACCTGATAGTGCGTGACCGGGATCATGTATTTTCAAAGGCCAGCTTTTTGCACGTGGCAGATGCCGCCAAGCCAACTACGGCATCTTCATCCTCGGGTGAGCGTTTGAAATCCAAATTTACCGAGCGCAAAGTGGCAGAGCTTTCCGGGTTTGCCAAACAAGCTGTCCAGAATGCTAATCCAGATAAATTACCGGAAAAAATTATGTATTACAGTATGCCGCTATTTTCCGGCTCTGTTGATGAAAGTATCGCCGTATTATCTCGCTATGCGTTGGCTGATCACATGACTTATTTGATCATTGATGAGGATAATAAATTCTATTTGGCAGCAACACCCTTGGCGGGCAATAAGAATTGTAAAGAACGAACCCGGCTTGCCATGTTGGTGAAATTGCATAACCAGGGCTCGAAAGCTGGCAATAACAAAACACAGACACCTTTATTGTTGATAGGGGAGACCTGTAATGGCGTTAATCATTGGGTGAAGACCACCGCCTTCCACTAGAGGAAAAAGAAAAGTTATGAAAATGTCATCATTATCTACAAGAAATATCAGTGCTATTGTGATTGGTAACGCACTCGAATGGTATGACTTTGTGATTTATTCATTCCTGACGGTCATCATCGCCAAGTTATTTTTTCCGGCGGTCCACTCGGTTAACTCCATTCTCGCGGCAACCGCTACTTTTGGCGTGGCATTTTGCATGCGCCCGCTTGGCGGTATTGTTCTTGGTGTCTATGCGGACAAACGCGGCCGAAAAGCAGCGATCACCCTCGTTATTAGTATGATGACCATCGCTATCCTGATGATTGCTACCGCACCAACGTATGCGCAAATTGGCATTTTAGCGCCGTGCATCATTGTGCTCGCACGTCTCTTGCAAGGTTTCTCGGCCGGCGGTGAATTTGGTGTCTCGACATCACTGTTGATTGAGTTGGCACCAGCCGATCAGCGCGGCTATTACGGATCGTGGCAGATGGTCGGACAAATGCTCGCCATGTTTATGGGGGCAACGGTCGGTGCGCT
>CAZWPD010000050.1:0-1583 GCA_964636145.1 uncultured Coxiellaceae bacterium | reverse complement strand
GGTGTAGCGATTGTGTTGATGGTTGCCTTGATTCCATATTTCGGTGCCTTATCAGATTATGTCGGTCGCAAGCCGATCTTGCTGGTGTCGTTGACGCTGTATTTGCTGGCTATTTTCCCATTGTTCATTTGGCTCACGAATGACCCAAGTCTCGTGAAATTAATGGTCGTGGAGATTTGTTGCTGCTTGCTACTTGGTGCATATTTTGGTGTCTTTGCTGCTGTTGTTGCCGAACTATTTCCGATTTCGATTCGCTCTTCAGGTCTTGGCATTAGCTACAACTTGACTGTGATGTTATTCGGCGGCTTTGCCCAATTTATTGTGACCTGGTTGATTGAGGAGCTGAATACGCCGCTTGCCATAGCGTATTACTTAAGCGCGTCAGTGTTCATTAGTTTGATTGCCGCAATTTTTTATACCGAAGAAAAGAGGTAGAGCAGAATGACAATTATTGAGTGGCTGGACCGCCTGATCGCGTTTGACACCACCTCACAATTTTCCAATATGCATTTGATCGAGTGCGTACAAGACTGGATGAAGCGCCACGATGCTGTGTGTCACTTAACGCGTGATACGCTTGAACCGAAAGCAAATTTATTTGCGACACTGCCTGCGGCAAACGGTCGTACCGATGGTGGTTTAATTCTCTCTGGTCATACTGATGTTGTGCCAGTAGAAGGCCAGCGATGGGACACTAATCCATTTGAATTAACCAAGATTGGCGACAAGCTGTTTGGCCGCGGCACCGCAGACATGAAAAGTTTTATTGCTGTTGCCTTGGCTCTGGTGCCGCGTTTTAAAGAAATGCAGCTTGAGTATCCATTACATTTTGCCTTGTCTTACGACGAAGAAATTGGTTGCCGCGGCGCACCGTTTTTAATTGCTGATCTACCCAACACTGGTTATCAGCCGCGCGCGTGCATTGTTGGCGAGCCGACCGAAATGCTGCCGATTGTGGCGCATAAAGGTAAGCAATCGTTTCGTTGTGAGGTTCATGGTCGTGCCGCCCATTCATCGCTGACACCAGATGGCTGTAATGCCATTGAGCATGCTGCGCGCTTGATATGTTTTATTCGTGATATGGCGGATGAATATCGCGCGAAAGGTCCATTCGACCAGGCTTATGATGTACCGTTTACTACACTCACTACGAATCTCATTAAAGGCGGTAATGCGACCAATACGATTCCCGCATGGTGTGAATTTATTTTTGAATTTCGCAATCTGCATGAAAATTCCCCTGAGTCTGTCGAATCAAAAATTCAGCAATACATTGAAAACGATTTGCTGCCGCGCATGCGCAATGAGTATGCCGAAGCAAAAATTATTCTGAATAAATTTGCCGGCGCACCAGGTTTAATGCAGGTTGAGGAAGAAGATATTACGAAGTTAGTGCGTAAAGTCACGAAAGACAACGAGACACGCAAAGCAGCTTACGCCACCGAAGGCGGATTGTTCCAGCAAGCAGATATTCCGAGTATTTTGTGCGGCCCCGGCAGCATTGAACAAGCGCATCGCCCGAATGAATACGTGACCATGGACCAATTAGAAAAGTGCGAAAAGTTTCTGTTGGGAGTGGTGCA
>CAZWPD010000049.1:15083-18378 GCA_964636145.1 uncultured Coxiellaceae bacterium | reverse complement strand
ACAGTGAGCGCGGACAAATCTTCTTCGGTCAATTCAATATGGCGGCCGCGTTTCAAGTTCGATGGCAGATAGACATTGCCAAAGCGAATGCGAATTAAGCGGCTGACTGTGTAACCGAAGGATTCCCAGATGCGTCTCACCAGACGATTACGTCCTTCTTTGACCACGACGTGGAACCAGTGATTGGAGCCGGTGCCACCGCCGTCAGCAATTTGCTCGAAGTGGGCTTCGCCGTCTTCCAGCATGACGCCTTCGCTCATTTGTGACAGATGTGCCGGGTTCACTTCGCCGCGGATACGCACGGCGTATTCACGTTCGATGCTGGAGCTTGGATGCATGAGCTTATGAGCCAAATCACCGTCGTTGGTGATGAGTAACAAACCGGAGGTGTTGAAATCAAGACGACCGACGCAAATCCAGCGGCTGTTGCGAATAATCGGCAGACTTTCGAATATGGTGGGGCGGCCTTCGGGGTCGTTGCGCGTGCACATTTCACCTTCAGGCTTGTGATAAAGCAAAACGCGGGATTTTTGCGTTTTGCTCTTCATGAGTTTGATTTCACGATCGTCGACGCAGACTTTGTCGCGATATGTCATGCGGTCGCCGATGGCAGCGGTGCGGCCGTTTACGGTAACGCGACCTTCTGCAATCCAGCCTTCAATTTGACGACGAGATCCCACGCCCGCGTTAGCGAGGACTTTTTGAATTTTTTCACTCATAGTTTAACTCTGTGCCAGTGCGAGATCAGCTTCGTCAAAATCTTCTTCGACTTCTGATGCATTTGCCTGATTCAGCTCGTCATGAGCGTCAATGTTAGTTACGGTAGTGCTAGCTGCTTGCTGAGATTCGTGAGCAGCCTCTGCTTCAAGTTCTGTTTCTTCTTCCAGTTCTGCTTCGATTTCGGAGTCATCTTCAGCATCGATTTCATCGTTTTCGATCTCATCTTCTTCGGTGTCATCGGATGAGGTTTCAAAATCAGCTTCTGCAGATTCAGTTTCTGAGCTTGCGGTTGTTTCTACGGCTTCAGCGTCTGTTGCTTCTGCTGTTTCCGTTGTTTCTGCTTCGGCTGTTTCTGCTGTGGTCTCGTTATTTTCTTCTGCGACAATCGCATCGCGTTCAGCGGGGATCACTTCGCTGTCGTCAGGGCCGATATCGCTATTCTCAATGGCGAGCTGCACTTGTAGTTCAGCGTCGTGAGTCTGCATATCTTTGAACTCGGCTAATGTTGGTAATGCTGAGAGAGAAGCGAGGCCAAAATGATCTAAAAAGGTTTTGGTGGTGCCGTAGATGGCTGGTTTGCCTGGTGTATCGCGAAAACCCACCAGGCGAATCCACTCGCGTTCGGAAAGAGTTTTCATGATGTTTGAGCTGACGGTCACGCCGCGAATTTCTTCAATTTCAGCGCGGGTGATGGGCTGCTTGTAGGCAATAATGGCCAGTGTTTCCAGAAATGCGCGCGAGTAACGCGGGGCGCGTTCTTCCCAGAGCTTGGCTAGCCACGGGCTTAATTCGGTTTTGGCTTGCAGGCGGTAGCCGCTGGCAACTTCGTGCAGCTCGATGCCGCTATGTTCGTGGCGTTCACGAATGCCCGCTAATGCGGCTTTGATATCGGCATTATTGGGTCGTTCATCTTCATTGAACAGGTTTTGCAGGGCGGCGATCGTCAGGGGTTGGCCTGCGACCATTAGTGCGGCTTCAACAATAGCTTGCAATTTTTCGGCTGTCATCAGCGACATGTGCATCATCTCCGGGTGCAAAAAAACATATCTCACCATGCTAGCAAAAAGTCAGGAATTAACCTATATTTTCCTGCTTCATACTAATAATATTTAGAAGCCACCCATGCCGGCCAAATTAATACGCTCTCATTATAATCTTACCCCCTCAGAGCAGGGCGGTGTCGTGACGATAGGCAACTTCGACGGTGTGCATCTCGGCCATCAGGCCTTGCTTCGGCAGACGGTTGAAAAAGCCCGTGAACTGGGTGTGCCCTCAGTCGTCATGACCTTTGAGCCGCAACCGTTAGAGTTTTTTGCCAAGGGTGAGCAGACGGTGCCGCGCCTGACCCGCATGCGGGAAAAGTTTCGTGCACTTGAGGCTTGTGGCGTTGATAAGGTATTAATACAAACATTTAATCATGAACTTGCCGGCAAAAGTGCAACTGATTTCGTGGCGGAATGTCTCCACCGGAATCTGCGCCCGGTGCACGTTGTGGTCGGCGATGACTTTCATTTTGGCCGCCAGCGGCAGGGCGACTTTAAACTTCTGACTGAGCTCGGTGCCCAATACGGATTCACCACTGCTGCTATGCCGACGCTTAAAGTTGAAGATGAAAGGGTGAGTAGCACGCGGCTGCGTAAAGTCTTGCAAGCCGGTGATCATGCCTTGGCCAGGCGCTTATTGGGTAGGCCGTATACCATGCAGGGTCGGGTGCGGCCGGGTGAGCAATTAGGGCGGCAGTGGGGGTTTCCCACCGCCAATATTTTTCTACATCGGGCGGTAACGCCGCTGATGGGAATTTATACTGTTCTGGTTCACGGCTTGGCTGATCATCCTTTGCCCGGAGCGGCTAATCTTGGTGTGCGGCCGACTGTTGATGGCACGCGGACCATCCTCGAGGTACACTTGCTCGACTTTAATCAGCAGATCTACGGGCGCTATGTAGAAGTCGAATTTTGTGAAAAATTGCGCGATGAAGTGCGTTATCCCAATATTGAATTATTGAAAGACCAGATTGCTAAAGATGTTGCAGTCACTCGTGAATATTTTGAAAAACAAGGGTTGTTATGAGCGAAACTAAAGTGAATTACAAAGCCACACTGAATCTGCCGGAAACCGGTTTTCCCATGAAAGCCAATCTTGCCCAGCGCGAGCCGGAGATTTTGAAGAAATGGCAGACGATAGAATTATACAGCCAGCTGCGTAAAGCTGGTCAGGGCAAGAAAACGTTTATTCTGCACGACGGCCCTCCGTACGCGAATGGCCACATTCACATTGGTCATGCTCTCAATAAAACCCTGAAAGATATTGTGGTTAAATCCAAAATTCTTAGCGGTTTTGATTCGGCATTTGTACCGGGCTGGGATTGCCATGGTCTGCCGATTGAATTGAATGTCGAAAAGAAAGTGGGTAAGCCCGGGCAAAAAGTGTCGGCTGCGGAGTTTCGTTTGGCTTGCCGCGAATATGCTATCTCATATGTAAATGTGCAGCGCGAAGATTTCAAACGTCTTGGCGTGGTTGGTGATTGGGATAATCCGTATTTGACTATGGATTATAAATACGAAGCGAATATTGT
>CAZWPD010000049.1:0-14983 GCA_964636145.1 uncultured Coxiellaceae bacterium | reverse complement strand
TGGTTGAATTAGAAGAGCGCGAGCAAGTGTTGATTGCTGAAGATTTGCTGGCTTCCGTATTGGCTCGTTACAAAATTGAAAATCATCGCATACTTGGCAGGGTCACCGGCGAAAAATTAGCGGGTGTGAAACTCAAACATCCGTTTTACGATCGTGAAGTGCCGGTGGTGTTAGGCGATCACGTGACGGTTGAAACCGGTACGGGCGCCGTGCATACCGCGCCGGCGCACGGTGTGGATGACTATCTCATGGGTAAGCAAAATAACCTGCCTATGGATAATCCAGTTGGCGATGATGGCTGTTACACACAAGTTACACCAATTTTTGCAGGCTTACATGTCACGAAAGCAAATGACAAAATTATTGAGTTACTCGAAACCAACGGCGTACTGCTTTGCAAGTCCAAGCTAAACCATAGCTTCCCGCATTGCTGGCGTCATAAAACCCCGTTAATTTTCCGTGCCACACCGCAGTGGTTTATCAGTATGGATCAAAATGGCCTGCGTAAGAAAGCCATGGCTGCGATTGAACGCGTCGAGTGGATTCCTGGTTGGGGTAAGTCGCGTATTGTCAGCATGATGGCGGATCGTCCGGACTGGTGTATCTCGCGTCAACGTGCCTGGGGTGTGCCGATTGCATTATTCATTCATAAAGAAACCGGTGAGTTGCATCCGAAGACGCAAGAATTAATGGAAACCGTCGCGCAGCATATTGAAAAGCAGGGTATTGAGGCATGGTATACGCTGGATACGAATGAGTTGCTGGGGGCGGATGCTGCGCATTATACAAAATCGAGTGATGTGCTGGATGTGTGGTTTGATTCCGGTGTGTCGCATGAATGTGTGTTGAAGACAACGCCGCGTTTAACTTATCCAACTGATTTAGTGCTGGAAGGTTCCGATCAACACCGCGGCTGGTTCCAGTCTTCGCTCTTGACTGCTGTCGCCATTAATGGCGAAGAATCGTATCGCGAAGTGTTAACCCACGGTTTTATTGTTGATGGCAACGGCCACAAAATGTCGAAGTCGTTAGGTAATGTGATTGCGCCTGAAGAAATCATCAAAACATTGGGCGCAGATGTGTTGCGTTTATGGGTGGCGTCTGTTGATTATCGCGGTGAGATTGCAGCTTCAAAAGAAATCTTCACGCGTACTTCAGAAATGTATCGTCGTATTCGTAATACTGCGCGCTTCTTCCTGGCGAATCTCAATGGCTTCGATCCGGAAAAAGATTTGTTAAAAGACGATGATATGCTGGCGCTGGATCGCTGGGCTGTTGATAAAACCCGTCGTGTGCAAAATGAAATTCAGGAAGCTTACGATTCTTATCAATTCCATCAGATCGTGCAAAAGCTGCATCAGTTTTGTGTGGCAGATATGGGCGGCTTTTACCTTGATATCATCAAGGACAGACAGTACACCATGGCAACCGATAGTCGCGGCCGGCGTTCTGCGCAAACTGCGCTCTATCATATTATCCACGCATTTGTACGCTGGATGGCGCCGATTATGTCATTCACAGCCGAAGAAATCTGGCAGTATATTCCAGGTGTGACGCTTGATTCAGTGTTTTTGGCGACGTGGTATCGTGATTTGGCTGAGTTGGATCATGCTGATGAAATGAATGAAGAATATTGGGAGAAGGTTCACGCGGTACGTGATGCGGTAAATAAAGAAATTGAAGCGCAACGTAATGCCGGCAAGATTGGCTCAGCATTAGAAGCTGAAGTGACACTGTATTGCGGTTCTAGTCTCAAGCCAATACTTGATGCATTGGAAAATGAATTGCGTTTTGTTTTGATTACCTCCGGTGCGCGTATTGTTTCTGATAGTAATGCGCCGTTAGATGCGGTGATGACAGAAGTTCCTGGTTTATCGTTACTGGTGCGGGCGACAGAAAATGCAAAATGCGAGCGCTGCTGGCATCGTTGTGCTGATGTTGATGCCAATGAAGAATACCCGGGATTATGTGGCCGCTGCGTGGAGAATGTAGCGGGAGCTGGGGAGAAGCGCCAATATGCGTAATTGTTTTGGCAAAGTGATGACTAGTGGCCTGGTGTGGCTAGTTCTGTCGATCTTGATCTTGATTATCGATAGAAATAGCAAGGTCTGGATGATGGATAACCTGACTCTGGGTGAACCCTTAACCTTGCTGCCATTTTTAAATCTGACGCTTGCTTACAACACCGGTGCGGCATTCAGCTTCTTGAATTCTGCATCGGGTTGGCAGCACTTTGTGTTGGGTGGTCTCGCGCTAGTGGTGGCGATATATATATTATTTTCACTCGCTCAATCATCGCGTCATCAATATTGGCAGAATATCGCGTTTTGTTTGATTCTCGCCGGGGCACTCGGTAATGCCTGGGATAGAATCCTTTATAGTCACGTCATTGACTTTATCAATTTTCATTTGGGTGAGTGGCATTTTGCCATCTTCAATGTAGCTGATTCCGCGATTTGTGTGGGCGCATTCATGCTGATAGTTCAATGGATGCGACACGGCAAGAGTTAAGGTGGCAGGTATTCATGGTTGTGAGATGAACTTGTGAATGCTCTCAACCATGTTGCTAAAGTCAGGATTGTAAGTTAACACTCTGCGTCGGTATTTGGCTAAACCGAGTTTGAATAAAGTATCGAATGCATTCATTTCAATCCGATTGTAGGCGCCGTATCTGATATTGTGGTCGGCGCGAGCAGCATGTTTGTAATCGCCTTGTTGTCCGTAGTGGCTGTTATCAGCTGAGAACGACAAGCAAGGATGTGACAAGTGAGCGATGTTTAATTCAATATTGCTGGAATTTCGTGTCTCAATCCGTGAATCAGGATAGGCGTGATCGATAGAGGTATACAGCAGCATTTTGCTTTTTGGGTGATGCAGTGAACTGAAAAAATCGATGGCATCATGGCTTGAAATGGTTTCATCTTCGCGGCTTAAAATCATATGGATGGGTGTGCTACATGGATTTTCGTGATTTATTTCACGCACCGTTTCAGTGAGCTTGCTGACTTGTTTGACGCCGTTGAAGGCAATTGACTTGTATTTCACATAATCATTCTCTTCACAGTGATACACCCAGTGTCGATTTTTGCCGAAATAGTTGGTGAGGTGTATCCAGTTGGCGGCGATGTCTACTGGCGCTCGTACCTTGATAGCGGGCGAGAGTAGAATGATGCCAGCAATCTGGCTGTCTTGCAGCGCGTGATAGACTGCAAGTGCGGCACCTGTTGAATAGCCAATTAGATAGATTTCTTCAACTTCCTTTTTCAGTGACTCTATTCCATAACGCACTGCTTGCAGCCAGTCGTGATACGTCACAGTCATTAAGTCATCAGGTTTGGTGCCATGGCCGGGCAGTAAAATAGCGCGAGCTAAGATGCCGTTTCTTTCTAGGTGGCTACCAATTTCACGAAAGGTGAATGGGCAATCGAGTAAGCCGTGGATAAGTAACGCGCCGCGTTTGGCTGGTGTGACGGGGCGGTATTCAAATGGTGAGTTCGCGGCAATGATGCTGGCGGCCATTTGGTTGTGAGACAAGTCTTCGCGGCGGGATTCGATGATGTTGCGTGTCTGACTGATATATTCAGAAAAAGGCAAGTTACTATCGGTAATGGGATAGTTAATCACAGCGTCAAAGATATCCGTTGATATATTACTAAACATACTTACTAATTTATAATAAAATGACCAAAATTTCCATTTTCTATACTCACTTTTTAACGTGACAATGGGTAAGATGTGGGGTGAGGTATTTTTCAGATTTGACTATCAGAGGGTTGTGAATCCATATGAAACGAATAAATATCTTTATTGTTGCGCTAGTCGGCAGTTTGTTGGCTAAGATCTCGGTTGCTGGTAACTTGCCGGGTCTTGGTGGTGTGGCGCAAAACATGATGGATCCGGTCGGTTTGTTCTCTGACTTTGTATATAGTGGTGCCATTATTATCGGTATCTCGTTTTTGTTTGCCTCGGTTATTAAATATAAAGAGCATCGTCGCAGTCCTTTATACGTACCAATCAGCACAGTCGTGTTTTTATTAATTACGGGCCTTCTTTTGCTGCTCATGCCGTTCTTATCATATCTTGATAGCAATGCGCTGCCATTCTCATTTTTCAGGTAAGGTTTCATGCGAATAATTTCTTGGTTAGTACTTTCTTCCGTCGCGCTGTTCGCGTTGTCAGCTTGTGATAAAAAGCCTCAAGCTGATGGAGATGATTTATATTCATATTTAATGATGCATCCGAAAGAGTTGAAGGCTGAAATGAATACTTGCTATAAACAAATGGCCTTAGGGAAACAACTATCTGATCATTGCAGGCAAGTAAATGTCGCGGCTGACCAAGTCATGTCTTTAGTCGAGGATCAGCAACGTAATCCCGAAAAATTTGGTCAGGATGTCTTGATCATGCAGCAGCAGTTTATTTCTATTCAGCAAGAGGTAAAGGCCGCAGCTGATAAAGTGAAGATGTTGCTGAATCAGCAGGCATCGTCAAAAGCAATTGCTGCTGCAGAGTCGCAATATGCAAAGGCAGTTGAGCTGCAAAATGCGTTAAACAAAAAGGTTCGAGTTGCCTTGGCCGTGATTGGATTGAACAGTCCAGAATGATGCTTTAACGGTGGTACGGACTGTTCTGCAATATACTCCAGGCGCGGTAAATCTGTTCTGCTACTATTAAGCGAACAATGAGATGGGGAAAGGTGAGTGTAGATAGCGACCATGATTCCCGGGCAGCTTTTTGGCAGGCAGGTGAGATGCCTTCCGGTCCACCAACCAATAAATCAATATTGCATCCTGATTGCAGCCAGTTGCTTAATTGGCTTGAGAGTTGCTCGCTTGTCCAGTTTTTACCGCCTTTATCCAAGGCAATCACATGATGACCAGGCTTAATCGCCGCCAGCATTTTTTCGCCTTCACGTTCCATAATCCTTTTTAGATCGGCGTTGACGGTGCGTTTTTCTGCGGGGATTTCAATCAATTCCAGGCTGCACGAGGGCGGCAGGCGCTTGGCATAATCATCGTAGCCTTCCTGTATCCAGGAAGGCGACTTATGCGTGATGGTTAGTAGTCGGATTTTCATGCCGATACTTATTTAGTGTTTTGGTTGTCACGTAATTCTTTTACGGGTTCCCATAAATCTTCGAGACTATAAAAGGCGCGTGCGGTTGGTATCATGCAGTGAATCACGACGTCACCGAGATCGACGAGTATCCATTCGCTCTCGCGTTCGCCTTCGGTGCGGACAAAGCCGACATTTTTTTCTTTGGCGGCAACCGCTACGCTTTCGGCCAGAGCCTTGACGTGACGGGTAGAGCGGCCGGTGCAAATGATCATATAATCAGTGATGCTGGTCAGGGTGCGGACGTCCATGGCGACAATATCAATGCCCTTCATCTCGTCCAAGGTGTTAATTGCTAAATCACGTATATCTTCTGGCTTCATAATGTTATATCCGGCTTATGCTGTAAGTACCATGTTGAATGATGTGGTCGTAAACGCTATCGGGCAATAAATACCTTGGATTCCGTCCCATTGCAATCTGTTTTCGAATGTCCGATGCTGATATCTCCAGCTGGGTGATGGGGCGGAGTAAGATCTTCCCAGCCTTATGTTCATGAATGTATGTCGGATCTTGCTGTAATCTCTCCTTGAGAAGATCGGCGATCGTTCCTGTTGCGGGCAACTGATATTGCGGGCGATGTGCCACGATGATGTGGGCTTCTTGCAGAATGTCTTTCCAGCGATGCCAGCTTGCAAAGCCGAGGAAGGCATCAATGCCGACCATCAGGCAAAGGCGGGCATGCGGCATTTCTTCGCGCATTTCCAGAATGGTGTCGATCATGTAAGACGGATTTTTGCGGTGAATTTCACGCGCATCTGCATAAAGCGCAGGCTCGCCTTTGATGGCGCATTCAACCATTTTAAAGCGTTGTTCCGGGCTCGCCACGGGCATTTTGCGATGCACTGGCTGGAAGCAGGGAATGACGTGAACCCTGGATAAACTCAGGGACTCGTATAGCTCCAGTGCCAGACGTAAATGGCCGTGGTGGATGGGGTCAAATGTGCCGCCTAGTATTCCGATGGCTTGATGGGTTTGGGGCATTCTCATGCTCATTGGTGGATATTCTTCATATTATACCAGTCTTAGGCATAACAGTTGCAATGCTTCCCAGCCATTACCAGGGCTGCCGCCCTTCAGGATGGAGTCGATGCTTGCGGCGTGAGTTAGGCACTCGCGGCATGTTTGCTGGCTGAATCGACCGAGAAAGCGGCGTATGCCGTTCTGGCGGCGTGGGAATACCCTGTGTTTTCTAAAAATTTCATCCCAGGGGATGCCTTGCTGCTGTTGACTCGCCATGTCTGCTAATTGTCGCAGTTCTCGTGTGATTCCCCAGAGCACGATGACAGGTTCCAGACCGTCAAGTTCCAGAGTCTCAAGGATGTGCAGTGTTCGTGCCTGATTCTCAGAGATCATGGATTCAGTGAGATCGAAAATGGTAAAGCGGCTTTCATCAGCGAGGATGGATTGAATCACTTCAGCGTTAATTGGTTTGTCTTGCTTTAACAGGTAAATTTTTTCGACTGCTTGTGTCGCGGCAGTGAGATTGCCTTCGACGTAATCGGCAAGCAAACTGGCGGCATCGTGCTGAATTGTTAATTTGTATTTCTTGCCGCGTTGCATGATCCACTGCGGAAGTTGTTCGCGAGCGACTGGCCAGATGGTGACGACAGTGCCGAGCTTTTCAACGGTTTTATACCACGAGCTGCGTACAGCAGTATCTTCCAATTTGTTGGTGTCGATCAATACTAAAATATCTGCTGACGGTTTAGTGAGGTAGTCTTCGATAATAGCTGTGACGGATTTGCCTGGCAATTTGCCGCGAAAATCGAGTTCAACTAGCGTTTTGTCGGCAGATAATGATGGTGAGTAGAGTGTGGTGTAGAGTTGCTCTTCATCGAGTCCTGATTCTGCCGAAAGCCGTACACGTTCGCTGAAGCCGGCTTGGCGTGCTGCTTTGCGAATGAGTTGCACTGCATCTTGTTTGAGAATGGGGTCGTCGCCGCTGATTAAGTAGAGAGGGGCAATTTGTTTAGAAATTTGTTGTTCAAGTTGCGTGATATTTAATTTCATGCCGACTTTTTAGCCTTTTGCTTTTTGGGCGTAACGGGTGGTTTAAAGGCGTCATTAATCACGCTGGTAATTTCATGCGAAGACAGGCGATACATAATGGCGGATGCGAGCGCGCGACGCATCTGTTGGTAGTAAAGATTGGCTTCACTGCTGCTGCCAAGGATCTGATTTGACTGCACGGTGATGACGCGACTGTCGCTCAGTGCTTGCGGACTGACAATGGTGCGCCCATGGTTGTCATTTACTTCAAACACAACGGTAACAATTAATTTGTATTGGCGGGTTTGCTGGGTGCCGCTGACGCTCAGTAATTGCTGGCTTGTATCATCGTGAGTAATCGAAAGAATAGTTGTTGCTTCTGATGTGTTGTCGGTCAGGGTGACATCGGACATTTTCAGTGATTGTTTGATATTTCTTGTTAAGGTGCCGTATGGATCTGTGGACTGTACATACATGCGATGCAAAGGTGCAGCGAGCGGCATTTCACCACGCAGATGAAAGCCGCAGCTGCTTAGCAATAGAGTCAGAAGACAGAAGCACGTCATGGCGAGTAGAGATTTTTTTGGGGAAGCTCTCCAGCTTTGTATCGCCGCCCCACGCAAAGAGCGCGGGACTAGCAATGTGAGGGCTCGTAATGACGGCATATTCATTTTCCTTTTTACTCGGCTGCGGTGACGACATTAACCAGTTTGCCGGGCACGATAATCATTTTCTTGATGTTTTTGCCGGCTAACGCTGTTTGCACTTTGTCATCGTCCTTAACGGCATTTTCAATAATTGCCTGATCGGCATCGTGCGAGACGCGCACACGACTGCGTAGTTTGCCATTAACCTGAACGACTAGTTCAATGGTTTCGACCTTGAAAACAATGGCACTTGATTTCGGCCATTCGGCTTCGATGATGAGCCCATTATAATCGAGGTCACTCCATAGCTGATGAGTGATGTGCGGTGTGATTGGCGACAGCAATCGCAATAATATCGAAAAACCTTTGTGGATAATGATGTCTTTGATATCGGTTTTGCCTGGCTGGCATGCAGGAATTTTCGTCAGTAAATTGAGGATTTTCATGCAACCGGAGACGACTGTGTTAAATTGTTGGCGTTCGAAATCAAACTTCGCCTGTTCGAGAATGTCATATATTTGGCGAAATATTTCTGTCTGCTCGCTATCAGCGCCTTCCCAGTTATGTGAGCCGAGTTGATTGCTGGATGGCAAATGATTCTGGTCGTGAATAATTTCACAGTTCTCATAACCAAACGTCCATAGGCGCTTAAGGAAACGATGCGAGCCTTCTACGCCACTGTCTGACCATTCGAGATTTTGTTCGGGTGGAGCTGCGAACATCATGAATAAGCGTACGGTGTCGGCGCCGTAGCGTTCAATCAATTCTTGCGGATCAACAACATTGCCTTTCGATTTTGACATCTTGGTGCCGTCATTTAACACCATGCCCTGGGTTAAGAGACGAACGAAGGGTTCGTCACTGTTTAACAAACCTTCATCGCGCATTAATTTATGGAAGAAGCGCGCATACAGAAGATGCATGACAGCGTGCTCAATGCCGCCGCTGTATTGGTCGACTGGTACCCAGTAGTTGGCACGGCCATCAAGCATGGATTTGTTTTGTTTGCTGCAAGTATAGCGAGCGTAATACCAAGAAGATTCTATAAACGTGTCAAAGGTATCGGTTTCGCGTTCTGCGGGTGCCTTGCATTTCGGGCAAGTAGTATTGAGAAATTCCGGCATTGATTTTAAAGGTGATGTAACGCCGCTGAATTTAACATCGACAGGTAGAACTACCGGTAAATCTTTTTCGGGTACAGGTACGGCGCCGCAATGCTCGCAGTTGATTATCGGGATAGGTGTACCCCAGTAACGTTGTCGGGAAATGCTCCAGTCTCGCAAGCGGAAATTAATTTGACGTTTACCGAGATTTTTATCTTCAAGATATTTAGCAATTTGTTTGCAGGCTTCGGCTGAATCCAGATTACTGAATTGATCTGAATCTTGCAGAATGCCGTAGCTAGTGAATGCGGCTTGTTTGAAATCCCATGGTTTGTCGTCAGCAGGCTTGATGACTTGCTTGATTGGCAGGTGATATTTTTTAGCGAATTCGAAATCGCGTTGATCGTGAGCCGGGACTGCCATTAAGGCACCAGAGCCGTATTCCATTAAAACGAAATTCGCGGCCCAGACAGGAATTTTTTCGCCGGTAATGGGGTGAATGGCGTCAATGCCGAGTGGTTCACCTTGTTTTTCCATGGTGGCGATGTCCGCTTCAGCAAGTTTAATGTTTTTGCAGGCTTCAGTGAATTTTTGCAGTTTAGGATTATTTTCAGCGAGTTTTTTGGTGAGTGGATGCTGAGGCGCAACTGCCAAATACGTCACGCCAAACAATGTGTCCTGGCGTGTTGTGAACACGGTAAGTGGGTCTTGTCCTGGAATTTCAAACTTGATTTCAACGCCTTCGGATTTTCCTATCCAGTTGCGTTGCATGGTTTTGACTTGTTCAGGCCAGTATTCCAATTTATCTAAATCATTGAGTAACTCATCGGCATAGGCGGTGATTTTTAAATACCACTGCGGAATTTCGCGGCGCTCGATTAATGCGCCTGAGCGCCAGCCGCGGCCGTCAACTACTTGCTCGTTAGCAAGTACAGTTTGGTCAACTGGATCCCAATTCACTTCAGCATTTTTTTTGTAAACCAGACCTTTTTCCAGTAGGCGTACAAACAACCATTGTTCCCAGCGGTAATAAGTTGGGTCGCAGGTCGTAATTTCGCGGTTCCAGTCGTAACCAAATCCCATGCGCTTCATTTGTCCGCGCATGTGGTCGATGTTTTGATACGTCCATTCTGCTGGTGGTACACCCTTTTGAATCGCTGCGTTTTCAGCTGGTAATCCGAATGCATCCCAGCCCATCGGTTGCAACACGTTTTTGCCAAGCATGCGCTGATAACGAGCGATAACATCGCTTAATGTGTAAACGCGAACATGGCCCATGTGCAGGCGCCCGCTTGGATACGGGAACATGGATAGACAATAAAATTTTTCTTTATTTATGTCTTCGGTGACATGAAAGGCATTGCGTTCTTGCCAGTATGCTTGTGTGTTCGCTTCAATTTCTTGGGGTTTATATTGATCTTGCATTTGGTGTACTCGCTTAATTTTTATTTTGCTGTGATAACGGCGCTTGCATGGTGTGACTTGTGCGTGCGACGTGCGGTTCGATACGAGGCAAAAAGCATCGTCAGAATAATTACCATTAGTGGATCCAGGCCATTGCGCATCCATGGTGTGAAGCCTGTGTGTCCTTGCACGCGACCTTGTAATACAGTGGCAACGTGTGCGGGTGCGGTGCTTTCTATAATGCCTTTGTCATTGATGATAGCAGTGATGCCGTCGTTGCTGACGAATAATGCTGGTCTTGCCATTTCAATGGCACGCATGGCTGCCATTTGCAAATGTTGGGCCTGCGCAGTTGAGCGGTTAAACCAGGCATCGTTAGTGACTGTTAGCAATAAATTAATTGATTTATCAGTGATGCGTGAGAGTTCAGGGTAAGCCACTTCATAACAGACTGATGTCTGAATTTTAATATTACCGAGATTCATTGGTGGTTGGAATGCATGCCCCGGTATGGTGTTGGACATGGGTACGTTCATAAAATCAAAAATGCGCGCAACGTAACGTTGCATGGGAACGTATTCACCAAATGGTACGAGCTGGCGTTTGATATAGGCAGCTTGATGTTGTCCGACAGCTAATACGGCATTGTAATAGCCATTTTCGCTTGGCGTTTGCACGGGAATCCCAAAAATCAATTGCGATTTGCTGGCAATTGCCTTGCTGGACATGTCGTTAACAAAATCTTGTGCACTATTTAGTGGCATGGGAATTGCGACTTCAGGCCAGATGATCAGATCTGATTTTCCCCATAACGGATCAGTCATGTTGCGGTAACTGTCGAATGATAATTCGATGTTTTCTGGATCCCATTTGAGTGATTGTGGAATATTGCCTTGTACCAGACTGACAGAAATAGGGTTGCCAACAGGTTGCGTCCAGGGGATGAGGGCAAGTAAACCGCTAATGGTCCAGATTGCGACGATGGCGAAAAGATTAATGTAAACGGCGAAGAAATTATTTCTGCGTAATGCCATCACACCATTCACAATCAAGCCGCTAGTGATCATCACCGCAAGTGAGACACCGTAAACGCTGAAAATGGGGGCGATGCCTTTCAGTGGTGAGTTGGTTTGGCTGTAACCAATCAGCAGCCAGGGGAAGCCGGTGAAGAACCAGCTGCGCACCCATTCTGTGAGTACCCAGATCGCTGGAAATGCATAAACGATTTTGGTGCGGGTGTCGTGTGTGAAATAGCGGTTGGTAAAATAGCAGGCCGCAGCAGGAAAGAGGGCAAGAATTGCGATTAAACCAGCGGTGATGAAAAATGCGACGATATCGGGGACATCACCATAACGGCTGATGCTGATGAAGATCCAGTACACGCCAGAGCCGAAGAGACCAAGGCCAAAATAAAAACCAGTCCAGAATGATGTTCTGGGATTTGCATGATAAATAAGTGCGCATAAACCTGCGGGAGCTAAAACAGCGAGTGGGAAAATTTCGAAGGGTGCAAAGGCAAACATCAGCGCAACACCAAGCATTGCCGCAGCGAAGGGTTGGTATAGTTTTTTTAGCGTCATTTTCATGGGGCAACTTATTATGCAAAACGAAAGTTTACTGGAGAGTGACTTGCTCTGGCAACTATTCTCGCACGTCTGATGCTGTTCTCTGACCTAATATTTACAGCCATTTTTAGACAATAGTTTTTCCGTATTTTTCCTTGAGTTGGCAAATGATTTTTGTTAGCGTTGCCGTTTCATTTTGTCTGGCGTAAGTCTTGCATTCTCGGGAATGCGGCTATAAAAAACACAACAAGGAGCCAATCCTATGATTATCCGTTCGAAACCCCTCGCAGTCGTACTCGCAGTAGCAGGTTTGATTTCTGCTCCGGTATTTTCTGCGGCAACAGTTAGCCAGCAAGATGTGCAGGATTTGTCAGCCCAAGCTAGCCAACTGAAAAAAACAGTGGCCAGTTTACAGAAAGAAGTGAGCTCTCTCGAGCATCAGGTTAATCAGACCAGTCGGTCAATTAACAAGCAAGGCACAGCAAAATCTAGTAATGCTAGTAGCAATACCAAATCCTCCCGCAATATGACTGGCAGCATGACTGGAAAACAATTAGTCAAGTTGATTGAAGAAGAGCATGAGTTTTTGCCATTTGATCTCGATGTGCCTGGTCAGGCTTTTGTCTCTACCGGTCCGTATGTGGGCGTGCCTTTCCAGTTTGCAGGCAATGATTTAATTGTTAATACACCAAGCATTGATAACGACGTGCAGTTGCTGAAAATTCGTAAATCTATTGCTGAGCAGTTGAAGGTGATGGGCGGCGAGATAGTCAAAGAGCCATATCATTCTCATTTGTTACTGAGCGGTGTGATCGAGGGCGCGGCCGGTTATACGGATAATGGCGGCGCACCAAGTACCACTGATATTGACGTTACTAATGTTACACTTAGCGGTTTAATTTTGGGACCGAGTCCTTGGCTTTTAGGGTATTTTGAATTTTCTTATAATCCAACCGAACCCTCTAACGATGTCTTTGGCGGCACCAGTCGGTTCCGTGTATCGGATTCACGTATATTACTAAACAAGGCATTTATCACGTTTGGTAATTTTTCAGAGTCGCCGATCTACGGTACGGTTGGACAATATTACGTTCCATTTGGTGCCTATTCATCGGTCATGATTAGTAATCCTCTAACCAAGATTTTGACTCGCACTAAGGCTCGTGCAATTTTGGTTGGTTACCAGCAGCAAGATAATGTCAGCGCATTTTACGGCTCAGCTTATATATTCCGTGGTGACACGCATGCAAACTCGGTGCCCAAGGTTAACAACGGTGGACTCAATCTCGGCTACAAATTCTCGACACCAAATGTGAGTGGTAAACTGGGCGGCGGTCTGATAGCGAATATTGCTGACTCTGGCGGCATGCAGACTGCTGGTGGTTTCGAGACTGCTGAGCAGATTGTGCATCGTGTACCGGGATACAATTTGCGTGGTTCGTTAAGCATAGCGTCTCACTTAGATTTGATTGCTGAATACGTTGGTGCGTCTACCAGCTTCAATCCAAATGATATGAGCTACAATGGTAATGGTGCAAAGCCATGGGCTACCGATCTTGAGGCAGCATTCTCAATGGATATTTTTGGCGGCAAACCAAGCTCTCTTGGTATTGGTTGGGGACAAAGTAATGAAGCTCTCGCGCTTGGCCTGCCATTGAATCGTGTTTCGCTGGTGGTCAATACTTCCTGGTGGAGAAACACTTTGCAGAGTCTTGAATTCAGGCGCGACCGTGAATACGCAGCGAGCGATACGGCGAGTGGCGGCGGTGCGGTAGTTGCACCGAATGGCACCGGCAAAATTGACAAGGCTGTAACAGCTCAGTTTGACTACTATTTCTAGAGGCGGAATATCGATGTCAGAAAAATCACAAGAAGAACGTGCAACTGATGCAATTAACAGCTTAACCAGCAGCTTGAGCGATGCGCTGCTGGAAGGTTTTAATCAGTTACCAAAAGATTTGCAATTGAATGTCGTGATGATCAAGACCGTACAATTATTGCTAGCGAATGTATTGTGTCACGTCGCCCATAATAAAGCCGAGTTTGATGATATTGTTACGGTGCAGGGTGCAGAAATAACTGATCTTTCGTATGCGTGTGCGAATACTGCATTTGCAGGGAAATTTGGGTTGAACAAACATTAGAGAATGTGGCCCGGATGAAATAGAAAAACATTTCATCCGGGTTACATTAATACGATTATTTACCCATATCCAGCTTGCGCACTACACATATCTCATCATCACCAACTCTTTTCAGGAGCTCAATTCGCATATCGGTACGTGCGCCGAAAAATGATGGTTTGTAATTTGGTGTGCGCCCGGTATAAGGCAGCTCTCCTTCTTTGCCATCACAAAAGCCGGCAACTACAAAGACGGAATTTGGTTTCGCATTATCAATCATGAAAAATAATAATGCTTCGAGTGCGGCTGGATCAAGATACTCAAGTACCCGTATTAACAAAATATTGGTTGGTGCGACAAGATCGCTCTTTAATTCTGTTGCATAATCAAGTTTACCGGTATCGCTAACTTTGTTTAAATCAATTAATTTTGCCGGTATTTTATTGCTTTTCATGGTGGTAATAGAGCTGGCTGAGTAGTCGTAACCCATGACCGACCAGCCTTTTTGCTGATATTCGCCTAAAAACTTACCTGCGGATGCGCCAAGTTGTAATATCTTACGGCAGTCGGAATTCATAAACCGGTTAAGATTAATCCCTGCATTGCCAAAGAAGATGTGGCTGTAGCTTGGGCTGGGAGAGTTCTTGCCTTTTTCATCACGGTAGCTGACAAGTCCGTCATTCAGGCCGGTGTTGTAATCTTCCCAATAATCTTTATCGGTGCAGTCATGTGCTGTGCTGCCGTTGTTAGAAAAGAGAGCCAGTAATTGTTCGATAGGTAACTGTTGATGGCCGCGCATTAGTCTTACCTCGGTATGCTGTTGATATTTGTTATTATTGATTGAAATTTTATCAGACGAGGATTAACGAATGCTTAACTGGCTCAAAATAAATATTATAAGAATATCAATAACTTAGCTGGTGCCATTGCGTGCCCTGCGCTGTTTGCGGGGCGCGGTAATCCATATGTTAACGTGGTAACGTTTTCAAAAAACTCGACTAACCCAATCTCTGCTGTGAGCATCTTGGCTGGAT
>CAZWPD010000048.1:10851-19132 GCA_964636145.1 uncultured Coxiellaceae bacterium | reverse complement strand
TCCGAGTTACACTCGCTCTGTTTTTACGAGGATCAATCAAATGAAATCGCTGTCTCTTCAAGATAAAGTTGTACTGGTTACAGCTGGAAACCAAGGTGGTGGAGCAATAGTTGCAAAACGTTTTGCAAATGCAGGTGCTAAAGTAGCTGTGATTGCTAATCATGAGGCTAAAAGAATAGCCCCAATTAATGAAGTATCAGATGATATTACAATGGATGGCGGCCATGCTCAAACATGGGAGATTGATTTAGATAATTCCAGTGAAATTAAAAGTACGATTGATCAAATAGCTTCTCACTTCGGTGGCATAGATGTCTTAGTGAATAATTTTAGTACCTTTCATTTTAAGCCATCACTTGAAACAACTGATATAGAATTCAAAACTGTTTTAGGTAACATACATGCAGCTTTTTTTCTTTCTCAGGCATGCATACCTTATTTACGAAAATCTACGAATCCACATGTAATCAATATAGCTCCACCTTTAGATATGGATGCTGCTAAAGCTGCTTGTCAGCATCACTTATTATTCTCGATAAGTAAATATGGGATGAGTCTTTGCACGTTGGGTATGGCTGAGGAATTTAGAGAGGCCAAAATTGCATTTAACTCATTATGGCAAGCAAGGCCAGTGGTAACACAGACCTTGCATAGAAATTTTGATGATGTTGTTGTAAATGGAAGTAACAGAGCTGAGATTTATGCTGAGGCTGCTTATTTAATTGCACTTAAACCTTCCGGCGATTTTAGTGGAAATTATGTCATTGATGAAGAATTTCTAAAAGAAGCCGGTATGAATGTAGAATGTTATGCTGTCAATCCAAAAGCTAAACCTGTAAGAGATATTTTCTTGCAAGGCGTTGACTATGAGGTATTTAAGAAGCGATAGATAGCATAAAATTTATTTTCATCGCGTTACTCGATTTGTCTCTAGCCACTGATCAAGGTCGGCTTTTCGATATCGAACAGAGCGGCCTAGCTTTAAAAAAACGGGTCCTCTTGTTCGGTTTTTGCGATGGCCATTGCAACGATCAGCGAGCGTATCCCGGATGAAATTGCTCTTCAATTTCATCCGGGGCTCAAAATTCATTTCGCAATTCAAACACGTAAAATCCATGCAAGGCCAAGTGTTAATTATATTTTTGACCGTAACCACTCTAACGCTCCCTCGCCCGCAGCCCTGCCTGTTGCAAAACAAGCCGTGAGTAGATAACCGCCTGTGACTGTTTCCCAATCCAGCATTTCACCCGCGCAAAAAACACCGGGCATGTTACGCAACATTAAATTCTCATCGAGTTCTTCAAAACAAACGCCGCCAGCACAACTGATAGCCGTTTCTAGTGGATATGTTGCAGCAAGCGGAATGTGTAAGGCTTTGATGGCATCTGCTAGTTTTTCAACTTTGGCTAAATCATCTTTGGAAATAAATTCATATAATAAACCTATTTTCACATCAGCGAGCCGCGTTGTTCTTTTAATATGACTGGTTAACGTTCGGGACCCGCGCGGTTTTGCTAAGGCAGCGATTAGTTTTTCTCTTGAGATATCTGGGGCAAGATCTAATGTCAGTGCGGCACTACCAGTTGCCGCTAACTCATCTCTTAACTTAGCCGAAGCTCCATAGATGAGGCTGCCTTCCACGCCTGTCCTTGTTATAACGAACTCACCTTTTTGTTTGAAATCTTTAAAAGACAACACAACAGATTTCATCGGGTGACCATGAAATTTTTCACTAAAATGTTTTGACCAATTGACGATGAAGCCGCAGTTAGCCGGAACAAACGGTTTAATGCTGATGCCTGCCTCTTCTAGCCATGCAACCCAATCCCCACGCGAGCCTAATTTCGGCCAACTGGCGCCGCCGAGGGCGAGTATCGTGGCATCTGGCTTGATCTTTACTTCACCTGCAGGGGAGTCAAAAATGAGAGATTGTTCTTGCCAACCCTTCCAATGGTGACGCTTATGAATGGTAACGCCGTTGCTTTGCAATCTTTGTAACCAGGCTCTAAGCAACGGGCTCGCTTTCATTTCTTTTGGAAAAATACGTCCCGATGTGCCAATGAAAGTCTCAATGCCGAGCCCTTTTACCCATGCTAATAAATCATCAGGCTTGAAATGCTTGAGATGTGCTTCAATTTGGTTTTGCTTATCGCCGTAACGGGTTATAAAAGTGTGATAAGGCTCTGCATGAGTCAGGTTGAGCCCACTTTTGCCTGCCATGAGGAATTTTCGGCCTAGCGAAGGCATAGACTCATAGACGTCTACTGTGACGTCGTTTTGACTCAATATTTCCGCAGCCATTAACCCCGCAGGGCCGCCACCAATAATCGCGATTGATTTTTTCATAAAGTAAGTTACAAGAAAATTAAGGACGGTACTTTAACAGGTATAGAGCCCTCAGATCTACTGATTGCCAGTTCATCTTGATCCGATATCTAGTGAGGGTATCGCATCTCTTTAATACCTGAGTACGTTCCCTTCATTTTTATTTTGTAAAAGTAGCTGATATGTTTCTGGTACAACCAATTCGTTGAATGGTCTCCTTCGTGCAAACGCAGAGTTGTTGTACACGCCTGTCGTGTCATGGTACATAATTCCAGTGAATAAATGTCTACTCTCGTCACTGAATTTCTCTTTAAGAATGGCTGTGACCATACGTAGATAATGATCTTTATCAGGGTTGTCATTTAGATACTGAATGACTTCAGATATTTCTGGCTTCACCTTGACATCCTTTCTTTGATTGCCATGTATTGTCTCAACATTATTTTTCACCACTATACTTTTTTCGGATCTGCCTTTCTCAAATGCATTGTCGAGTAAATTCAGTAACTCGGCATACTTCTTGGCAAGCGATGAGTAATGATCAATTTCAGCTTCGGGGACAATGCGGTTTTCAACTTCAAATATTTTGCGCTGCGTTTCAAGAAGAGTAAGTTTTTTATTTTGCATGGCATTACGTTGAGGAAGGTTTTTTAATTTATCAATTTCGTTATTAAGATCGTAAATATTGGTAATTGGGCGGACGTCTGACATGAAAGTTTTAGCGTGTGAAATAATCTGATGAGACTGTGTTGCGCTAGCCGCTTTTTGCTTTTGTTTTTCCTCATGCTGCCAAAGATCGGGGTTGGTAGAAGAAGCCGGTTTCCCAGCAGGCGTGCTGTTATAAATTTCTTGCGCCTTGGCAACCAGGTCGTTAGCCATTTCTTGCAAGGTCGCAGCGTCTTTTTTCTTGCTAAAAGCGAAGAGCGAAGGTTTTACTTGCTCATGCATTCTCCGGATTTCATCGGGAATCCTTAAAATCTGTGCGAAAATAAGATCGACATCTTCTTGTTTAACGCATTTAAATGGGCTGGGTTCATTATCGGCTCGCATATGTTTTCCTCGTTTTTTTATTAGTATAGCAGGGAATGTATGAGTTAAATTTTCAATAAATCAGATAGATATCCAGGCTATGCCAGAACGACCCGCAGACACTGTGGCGAATTTGTGGTAAGCAGCACATGAAAGTTTAAATGACACAGGCAATGATGCGATGAGTCGCGTATAGGATGTCAGGCAACGGTATAGAACGTCTTGAGAAGGGAGAATCTACATAAAAGGTAGATTGTTAGATCGCCACCAAGCCCGGATGAAATTCTTTTCAATCAGTCTTATATCCCTCTCAATAAATTTATTGTGATAAGCAACTGGAATAAATTATTATCTGAACCCCGGATGAAATAAAAAACATTTCATCTGGGCTACACTCGCTGCCTTCGTGATAAATATTGACGTTTTAGCAAGCGTAACCCTGAAAAAATTCGCGCGTTAAATTTAATCAGTGGTTAAATATTGGTATTCAATAATAATGCAATTTAACGTCCTGCATCAATAAATATAACTACACGCAATCGGATTAATTTAATATCATAAGCCTCTCATCCGTGCGTGATAATGTAACAACGGAGATAAAATGAAAAAAATCGCATTTCATCCGGGCGCTTACAATAAAGGAAAAAGTGATGGGATTTGATAAAAAAAAGATAGATCACATATTAAATGGCAGCCAGGAAGCGTTGATTTATGGTTTTTCGAGCTGTGGCGTATATACGGTTTTTATGACATTGCTCGAGCAAGGCTATCATGTTTACACGTGCAATAACTCTCCATTTCTGCAAATTGATCCAGATAGCATAACTGGAGATCACTGCAAAAAAATTATCAACATGCTAATGGAAGAAAACTACAAACGACAACAGAACGGTAAATCTATTATACCTTTAATATTTATTGTCGGTTCTGATGATGGTAATAATCGGGAGTGTTTAAATATTGAGAGAGTTGCAAACTCACATTACACCGGAGTTCCTGGTTCTACTAGCGTGACCGAAAGAGAGCTAAGAAGATGTTACAAGATTTATGCTGAATCAAATGACGTTATGCGAAAGCTTGCTGAAGAAACGTTTAAATTTGTAACATTTAAACAGGTCATTAATAAAATAGACCCTGATCAATCCACTTGCGAATTGATACCCATAGCACCATTTTGGAAGCATCCAGAATGGGAGCGCTTATGGCAAAATCGTTCTAGAATAAATCCGCTAAGAGATCATTCAATTTGGAATAATAAATTTGGTGGTAATTGGCGTGCGGGATTAAATGAAGTTGTGAATAATGAGTCGACTAAATCTCAAGGTAATTTTTATACTCTATCCTCATGCAATATATTGTAGAAGCGCAGCCCGAATGAAACAGAGCGTTTCATCCTGGCTTCTACTATTTTTTGCCGCATTGATTAGCGTTGGGATCTCGTTATAATGCTACTCAATTAAAAATAAAATATAAAAAAAGGTTCGATTATGTTTCGTACTGCAACTGCTCAAGATACCAAAAGCAAGCGTGAGCTCAGAAAAATCGGACAAAGACTGCGTGATCTTATCCAGCAAGATGACTCCGCCTCATTAACAGAAGCGTTAAATATTATTGATGCTCATCAAAACGATAGCGATGTAATTAACGCCAAAAAGTTTAGTCAGTCAACACCGTTGATGTTGGCTTGTCAACTCGGCAAAAAGAAAATCGTTAAAAAATTACTTGCGACAAAATGCATCGACGTCAATATCACGGGTCATGCAAAAGCAAACGCATTAGAAGCAGCTTTGACTGCCAAGCAATTCAAAATAGCATTGCTTTTGGCAAGTGACATGCGCGTGAATATCAATGCCACGGGCGCCGGTGGAATTCACCCAGCTTTTCGTGCGTTGAGTAGCGATTCCGGTTGTCCTTTTGAAGTGGCAAAGTTAATCATATCCCGGCCAGATATGGATCTGACGGCCGTTTATGTAATAAAGGACAAACGTTATTTTTCGAGTCAAACTATTCTGCATAGTCTTATAGAAGTGCTTGCGAGAACAGGTCATGAGGATGTGCTTGCGCTTATCAAGCAGGTACTGGCTGTTGGCACGATTGATATCAATGCCTTCCATGTCAAAGATATTAAAACCAGGCTAGAAACATTTAAGACCACTGCCCTGATGTTTGCTGCGCAAAATAGAATGCCAGCACTTGTTTCCTTATTGCTTTCTGCAGGTGCAGATACAGAATTGCGAAATGAGAAAGGACTAAGGGCGGCTGATATTGTTAAAGGTTCAGAAATATATGGGATGATCAAAGAACATAAACATAGACGTGTGTTGGAACAATCATCTTTATCGATGTTTGGCGGGAAAAATAACATGCCCGAAGCGCAACCTGCTGCGCCGGAGTACCAAGAGCCCCCACAACCATCTGCGCCATCGGCTGAAGATGTTAATGTCGATACTTCTTCTAATAAACCCGTGTTAAAAAAGTGATTTAAAACCGGAGATCACAATGTTTCGTAAACCCTTTCAAACTAAAAGAACGCGCCCAGAAAATCAATCTCAAGTCCTTGCGCAGCGTGTTATCACAGCTGATGAAACCATTAAGATTTATGACGTAAAAGAAAAAGTGAGTGTTGGGCAAATCAGAAAAGAATTCGCTAATGGCATTATTGAGTATGGCACATTTGATAAGAAGGGATATTTGCTGCAAGGGTTGCGAGTGCATCCGGGCGAAAGGGGATGGCCGTATTCGATAAAATACGAGAAAGGGCAATTTAAAAATGGTGTCTTGTACATAGGCAAGGAATATGAGCTTAGGAGATCATATGGCGAGACATTTGAAATTGCGCATGATGTGTTGGGCAGACTGAAAATGCGTTTGAAATATGATTCTGATTATCACGAAGAAATGCTCGACTCACTTTTTATAGATGGTGAGCTGGTACTGGATGCACACACTACTTATATGAGTACAAGAAACCGTGTTGATGAAGCGGCACTTCTGAAGCTACATAAGTACCTTCCAGGCCTGAAAAATGAATCGTGTTCCAGTTTTGAGGCTTTAAGCGGGAATTACTTACGCAAGTCTTCTGAATTCGTCACGAAGTTATTAGATCTGGCATCGAAAAAAGAGATGCGCCATATCTTGCCTGCTGCTTCCGCAGATGAAAGTAAAAGAAGTTATCGCAAGTAAGATCAGCAAGCCCGGATAAATGTTTCATTTATCCGGTTTTGCAACCGATAGCTATGATCAAATGCTTATGAAAAACGAAATAATTAATATCATCAATTAATGCTAAATCACAAGAATAAATTCTCCATATACATGAGATACTTAACATCATCGTCATCTCTCATTAAGAAAGTGTTAACGAAACGCCCTCAGAAAAGTCCGATAATATCTAGATAATAATAAGAACAGCAACTTCTGGAGGATGCTCATGTATAATCGTCCGCAAAGGGAATTTTCCTCAGCAGAACATCATTATCTCGGTGATATCGAGTTAAAAGGCTTGCCCTCAGCATTTCAAAAATTTAAATTTCCAACCGGAGCTGAGCTATCATTTGGCGAAATCATCGCATTGGCGGGAGATTATTTTGGTGTGTATCTGGCACCGATTGCACTGGGGCCATCGGATAAGCACAAACATCAACGCTTCATGCAGGCATATCAAGAATTAAAAACCTGCGATCCTGAAAAAATATATGCGATCACGCGTCATATCTCATATGAAGATCAGGATAATAAAATCCTGATCAGAGATATCAATAAACATGTGATGATGTTAGCGATGCATAATATTGATCATTTCAATGATTATGCTGTATCGGCGTTTCGCGCAGGGTATGAACTCGCAATGCGAGCAGCGGTGAGGGCTGCAGGCGAGTCAGATGAAAATACTCGGCTAGAACAGTTAGCATATGCCTATACCTTATTGGGTTATGCATGTCATTTTTTAACAGATCGATTCTCGGCAGGTCACATCCGCACGCCGCGTATGGAGCTGGATCAAATGTTCAATCCGGAATTAGGCTCAATTATGGCCTTTTTCCAGCATAATGAGGATGGTGATCTTGGCCTCGAATTACAAAGCGCGACGGTAAATGATCCAACGCCTACATCTTTTATGGCGTATGGTGATGGACATCTATTTGAAATGAGAGATAGCGAATGTCGTCGGCGTGTCATCAATGCGGTTCAAGTTGCTGCAGATGAAGTGTATCAGGCATTCGTTAGCAATAAAGCAATTTCGTTCGATGATAGTGCTATTAATCGATTAATTCCGACGATTACCAAGAATAATCACCCGCCGTTATTTAAGATGAATGACGATGGTGAGTTGATGTATCGATTTCATGTCACAGATCCATATAGTGATCGCTATGAGCGACTCAATACCATTGAAGCCATTGGTATCATGCTGGTTAAGGTTGGTCAGTTTGTGGGAACAACGATAGGCGATAAAATTGAAGCAGCATTGCAGTATCTGAGATCAGAAACACAAATTGATCAAGGCAAGCTGATTGATCATTCAATTTTTAAACCTAAATCGAATCCAGAAAATTCAGATGCTCTCGTTATCAATGTCAGGCCAAGCCTGGAAAAACCTTAACATGCCGCATCTGTTGATCAATCAGCTCAATCGATATTTGCAGAGTAAGCAGAGAGACGTTTTTCTCGAAGGTGGGTATTGTCATGGTCTGACATTATTGTGGCTGCATGGAATGTCCCAAAACTGTGAGTCATGGTTTTATCATACGGTAGAGAATGTCTTGTCCTGCAAAAACGATTTTTCGATGATAGAAGGTGACGTTGAGAAGTTGATTGCCTATATCGAGTGGCTGCAGCATTCAAGTCGTTATGAATATGAGGTGAATCAGCTTGATGTGGGGGAATTAACGGATCTCGATCTAAATGGGTCATTATCCTTTTTAAT
>CAZWPD010000048.1:4963-10751 GCA_964636145.1 uncultured Coxiellaceae bacterium | reverse complement strand
GCAAGATGATCTGGATGAGCCTGGCTTTGAGCGGATGACAAATCTATTCCTTGCCTGTGAAAGGGGTGACGAAAAGATGGTACTAGATTTGTTGCACAGGAAGGTTGATCCAAATAAGCCTGTCAAAACCTGGGCGCCACTACATGTCGCGGCTGCGCACGGCCATCAATCTATTGTAAAGGCTCTTATCGAATTCGGCGCCATTGCCGGCGCAAAAACAGATCGTGGTTTCACACCAAAGGAGCTCGCCGAAGCCTATCATCATGATGATGTGGCGAAGTTGCTCTAGGTTTGTAGGTGCCAGATTAAGTAAGCATGAGTTGCATGTTTAACGGTGGAAACTCATGAGTAATGAATTTACTGGTCGGAATATTCATCTAACCATATTTTCTTTAAGCCTTCCCGATACGTCGGATACTTGAGGGTGATAGCAAGGTCGTGCTTCATTTTTTTGTTGCTGACGCGACGATTACTTGCATAGAATTCGCGTTCCATTGAAGACATCGTTGCATCATTGAAATTAATCAACGGTAAAGGTGTGGTACCTAAGAGAGATGCGGCATATTCATCCACTAAATGTGCTGGTGCTGGTTCATCATCCGCGACATTATAAATTGAGAGTGGTTGCGGCGCTGCGATTGATGCCTTTAGAGCATTTGCAATATCTTCAACGTGGATGCGGGAAAACACATGCCCCTCTTTATAGATACTGTGCTTTTTGCCATTCAGTATGCGCGTTAGAGCATTGCGACCAGGCCCATATATACCGGCTAGTCTAAAGATGTGTAAAGGTAGTTGATGCTTTACTGCAAAAGCCATCCATTCGTTTTCCGCGGTTAAGCGGTGCGCGGCGGTGTTACCAGTGGGGTTGCACGCGCTCTGTTCGTCTACCCATTCGCCGTTGTGGTTGCCGTACACGCCCGTAGAAGAAAGATAACCAATCCACTTAATATGCGCTGCGTTTTTCACGATGAGATCAGCATGGTCCGAAAGCACGATGTCATGACCAGATTGGGACGGTGGGATGGAAATTAGAAGGTGCGTGGATTCGGATAAGTGTCTTTCAATATCATTTGAGGTAAAGTCTAACAACTGAATTGATGAGTCGTTAATCAATTTCACGGTGCTTGGTGTGCGCGATGTCCCGGCAGCGGTGAAGCCTGCTTGCGTAAGTTGCGGTAATAATGTTTGAGCTGAATAGCCAAATCCGAAAAATAAAATCTTGGGTTTCATTTTTTGCAACCGAATAGTTGTGATATAAAGATGATTGTTAGTCTCGCAACTTTTTACTTACCTGTCAAAGTGCGAATGCAGGATGTTTGTTGTGCAGGCTAGGAAATAGACTGATAGCGTATATTCAATCAAGGCAAAAGGAGACCAGAATGAAGAGATTGCATGTTACATTAATATTAATGATGCCTCTCACAGTTTTTGCCGAGGCCGCACCGAACAATAATGCTCGCGAAATTTCAAATCATTATTTTGCAGTGCCAGTTTTATATCAGCTTGATAATATCGCTAAAGAAAAGATCTCAGACAAAATCACACGCCAATACCTGATGGGGTCGCAGTCCACGATGGTCAAATGGACGTTGCAGAAAGGAGCCGTCATTCCATTGCAGATTCACCCCAGCGAGCAGATTACCTGGATAACGAAAGGCTCGGTGAAAGTATTATCGCAAGGGAAGGAGTTTGTTGTTAAAGCAGGTGGTGTTTTGGTTATTCCGCCAAATGTGCCGCATGAGTTTACTGCGCTGGAAGACACCATTGATATTGATTTCTTTGCGCCGCAAAGACAGGATTGGTTAAGTAATAAATAATTTATAATATTAAGGGTCAAACACCGATGAAAACATTTTCTAAACCTTTGCTTACTATTTGTCTGATCTCGGTGACGAGCATGGTTTTTGCGTCGCAAGTGCCATGTCCTCCTGCTGAGGTTGTTGCTGCGTATGCTGACCGCATCGATACCGTCCAAGGATTGGGTTACGATCATTTTGCAGTCATGATGGGTACAGACCAATTCGAAAATAAATTTTATGATATCTCATCAAATCTTTACTGGCGCCTGATGGCGGTTGTCGGCGTAGAAAATGCCAAAGCTCCTGCTTTAAATCAGGCATATCGTCAAGGTAAAAAATTAATTCATGATGTGACAACAAACATGAATAAATATGCAGAAGAAGATGGGAAAGTTTATTTATGCACCTACGGTCGCGGCTCGTTCGATGATAAGGTGGCAGCATTTTCTGTTATTAATGAAGGTCAGACAAATTCACAGCTGATGAAAACGCTTGTTGCTCATACGCGTTAAGATGATCTCGAACCTGGCCCACGTCTCATCGTCGGGCTAGTTTCACCTTCAACTGACTCAGGACTTTTAGCAGGGCTTTGTCGCAGTTTCTGGTGTTCTTCCAGCCTCTTTTCCATTTCTTCCCTGGATACGGATCGCTTTACTACAGAGCTACCATCGGGATTTAAATTTATGACAGGTTCACGTAGAGGTTCTGCAGGTTCAGGTGATTGACTCCTGGTGCCGCCTGATAATCTAGCGTTATTGGTATTTGCATGAAGTCCGCCTACATTCCTCATCAGCTGCGCTGTTGTGCCAAAAACCTGTGCTGGAATACCAGCCTCTACTGAATGTTGTGTGTAATGAAATTTAGCGAAGTTTTTTAAATAGTCAGTTAGCTCAACTTCAAAATACCCTTGCGTCGTATATCTGCTATCTATTTCATCCGAGGATAAACTGCGCGCCGAATTCTTTGCCCGATATCTGTCTCTGTATCCTTCTTGCTGATCACCCGCATTTAGTTGATCTCTTGCTACAGCGTCAAATACGCGTTTGGTTTCTCCTGACGCGGTGACATGTTCTTTTTCAGAATAATCGCGAACATGCTCTGCCCATGGATTTCTGACCAGCACAAATTTCAAATCACCTCTTTCGTAACAATCGACAACTTGATAAGCATGTTCGCCAACCAGGCCTTTTTTTACTGTTTCGCCAATACCAAGGTTAGTGCTTTCTGGATTTTTACTATTAATTTTAGTGGTTTCTGTAGCCAGCACGTGGCCGTCGTGAATCAGGTCGTGCATCTGCGTATATAAGGCATTTTGTTCACCCGTATACTGACCTAGTCCTACTTTTCTTGGCGGTGCGCAATCTACAGCCGCTTTTATAAATTTATTTTTTAAAGCTTCGTCCATGATTGGCAGTGACTTATCTCCACCGGTAAATATTTTTTGATACAACTGATCAAACTGATTGCCAAGCTGTTCTAAAGTAAGAGTTCTATCTGATTTGGCAATATCAAAGGCTTGGTCAAAAAATTCTTTTAGCAGTTGTTGTTGATCTTTATTCAAATCGGTTGCATATTTCAAAAACTGCGCGACTGCGTCATGATCATTATTGAAAAATTTATCAAACGTGCCTTTGTTATCTTTAAAATTCATCTTGCCTGCTACACAAAGTTGAATCACATCACTAATATCTTTGAGCTTCATTCCAGTTCGTATCATATGTTCCTTTGCCGGCAGGCTTAACGCACTTAATACATCTCTCGGCTTGCCGCCAGCTAATGCGCTGCGATATTCAGGCATTTTAATCGTTGCAGGTTGCGCTTGATTTGGCGATTTATTTTCTTTCGACTCTTCAGTTGATATCATCAGAACTTTATCTTTACCCAAGTATATAAATTCATCGACTGTTGTATTTCTAGCTATATAAATCTGGTGCAAGGCATAGGCCTTTTCCATTAAGTAAATAGCATCGTGTTGATGGTTGTTGATATCACTTTTTCCCAAGTTCAAAAAGCCTCTTTTTCTCGACATCTTGGTGGCATCAATCACATAAGTAATTTCTTGAGATTTTCCTGTGGGGGAGTCGTAAATGAATGTCACTTCCGCGGTTTTACCATCCTTACTGAGTTTGAGTACTTTATTAAGGTAAAGTGGATCATGTTCCACAATCGAGCTAAGCGTTGCAACCATAAAGCAATTCCCAATTCCGCCTTGGGTAATTTGTGAATTTTCCACGGGTAGTCCAACTTGATCGTGATTGACCGGCAGGTATTCATAGTTCGACCATCCTGCTTTTTTTAAATCACCATCCGTGATCCTGATGCTTAGCTTCTCGCGTGACTTTGACATCTTGGCCTCCAGTCGGAAAGGCGGATGACTCTAGTAAATCTATGATGTAATCATTTTAAGTATAGGTTAAATGTTGGTAATTTTTGTTGATTATAATCAGGTGGTTAAAGGGTTTGTTAGATGAAGCGGCAACCCCGCGCTCTTTATATCGCAATTTGAGGATTGTCGTCGCTGCCTCGAGTTTCGACCGTGCACTGTCACGAAAAGAAATGTAGCGTTTATATCATGGTCGGTGGAGCCGAAAAAATCGGCCCAGACGATAAATTAATTTCGTCATTCACTATATGGATATTGCCGACATCTTGTCCATGTCGGGAAAATAATCAAAGTAGCCATCACCATTAGGTCTGATATTAATTGGTGGTATCAATACCAGCCGAAATGGTTCTGCTGCAGTTACTGACTGCACGCCTTTGGTTAGGGCAACAAATTGATTATTGGCGAATGAGCGTCCATTGATAGTAACGCCAGTATTCTTGCCCGAGCTTATCTGGTATTTGCCTGAAAATTTAAGAGCGAAATTATGTGTGCCGCCAGTGATGGTCGGCGCATAAATATAGAGGCTGCCATAATAACGAGCATAATTTTGAAGAATATAAGATTTTAATGGTGATGGTAATAACATCATGCGTGGATTATTGACTACCACCTTTACTGAGCTCTTCTCAAATTCAGCAATCACTTGTGCGGTTGTAACCGCCGCAAGTTGAAAGGTGTCTCGTAATATCGCAGGATTATATTTATCTGGATTATGAAGATAAAGTTGTTGCGAAGCGATGAGATTTTTTAATCCTGAAATCGGTTGATCTTTGTAATATAAATATGTCGATCCGGCAACGTAATCCCCTTCATTTTCCAATAATCTATCTAATGTTGTTAAAATGGTCTGCTGGTATTCGCCTTGATACATCCAGCGCAGATACATCATTTGATAAAAAGGATAGATGATGGCGAAAGCCACATAGAGACATGCCAAAACAGATAGAGTTAATTGACGTCGATCCTGTTTGCGTTGTGCGAATAGAAAAGTGATCAATAATGGCATGATGGCAATAAAGCCAGCATAGATATGTAAATTTAAATACTGCACCAAATACAAGACTATTAGTGAATAAAGAACTGAAATTAACATTAATGTATTCGATCGAAATAGGGGCTGTGCTTTAAATTGATACCACTCAATCAATAGTGTGATGGCGTAAGCATAGATGATATATAGCATCGGGAGGATGAAATCATAATTATAAATAAATAGGATAGGATAGTTACTAAATTGAATAATCATCACGCCAGTCATCACTGCTACAAATAGTGATTTCCGATTTCGAGAGTGCAACATCAATAAGCATGCATAAGGAAGCAACGAGATCAAGACCATCGTGTTGGTCAATATCCTCTGAAAGTGGATAAACGTTGTCTCGCGTCCATAATAGGAGTTAAAACCCTGGCCGTAGGCATAGAAAAATAAATTATCTAAAACAGCTTGTAATGATGAAAAATATGAGCAAATGGCAATATAAAAGATGATGGGCGCGATAATAGCAAGATTGAACTTAATCATACCCTTCAAATCATGATAGTCACGAAACCAGACTAAATTAAATAAGGCTGCACTATTAATTCCAACGATATACCAACT
>CAZWPD010000048.1:0-4863 GCA_964636145.1 uncultured Coxiellaceae bacterium | reverse complement strand
GATAGGTGAATTCATGCAGGTGGCGTGCATAAAAGAATTCATCTATTCCCAGTATCCAATTAGGAATCCCAGCCAATTGGTAAACAAGATAAAAGCACGCAACGCAGGCAACAGATAGCAAAAAATATATGTTTGGATATTTTAGATTTAATGCAGATAAAAAACGCATGACGCAATCTCCTTATTGCAAAAATGCTGCTATCTATTCTTGGCGTTACCAGGCATCTACATTATCACTTGCCTCTAGTCCATTCGAGAGATTTCTTTTATCCCAACATGGCAAAAAAGCGGCGTACCTATTGGCTGAGGATGGGCGAAATCATAAGGAATTCTCGAGTTTAATTTAAGATTTCAAGCGCCATGGTTCGGCGCTTTCTGTGCGACTAGGCAATAAACCTGATCAGTAAAGCTCGTTAACCCCTTCACTCGCAAGTGTTCTGAAATTTGCGTGACATCGTTGCTATATAATTGCTTAATCGAGAATTGATAACCGTATAGTTTCGAAACTTCATTTTTATCTACTGAAAACGGCGGCCCTGCCATTTCATCTTGATTATACGACATGACGATTAATAGCATTTTCGCTTCAGGCGAGACTAGGTCTTTGAGGTGTGCTGCATACTGTTGGCGAAGTTCATCAGGTAAGGCAATCAGCGCAGCGCGATCATAGACGGCATCGATTGTTCCGATTTGCTCTCTCGATAATTGAAAGTAATCGCCGGAAAATATGGTGATGTGTTCACTTTTATAAACGGTGAACGTATTAGTGGTGGTCACCTCAACCGATATATTATTCTCCTTAAAGAAATCTTTGCACGCCAGATCGCTCAGCTCAACGCCAACGACCTTAAAGCCCTGGTCGGCCAGCCAGACCATATCCAGGCTTTTACCGCATAAAGGTACAAAAATGACCGCACCCGGTTTTACATCCAGGGATGAAAAATACTGCAACAGTAATGGGTTGAATTTGGACTGATGAAAGCCAATTTGGTTGGTTTGCCACCGTTCTTGCCAATAGGTGTCTGTCATGATGGTTCTCAATTTACTGGATTCTTTAAGTGGGGTCGCTATTTTATCCCATGGTTGGAATAAACCCAGAGTTCGATATTAGAGCATATTGGAGGTATAATCCACGCCACTAATGACAGAAATGGCCAAGTACGTGGAGAGTCCATGAACAATTATTCAATTAGAACATGTCTGTGTGTGATATTAATGCTGTTTTTGCCTGTACTTTGCTTCGCTGACGATATCCCGGCAAGTGAATGCCCAGCTGTCCCGGCAATTATTGCCGCCGGAGTTAAAAATGCTGAACACGATCCTAAGTATCCAACCGTATGGACGGTGATGAATAACAGCGATCATTTTGGCACCAAATATATTTGGTCGCTTGAGATAGAATTCATCTCGGCACCAACAGCCGCAGCAGCAATTGCCAAAGCCAATACCGCATTGAATACCTTGGTATTCAGTGGCGTCGACATGTTCTTTTGTATATATAAAGGTGAGAACGATGGAGAAGAAATTACTGGCCGAGCATTGAAAATTGCTGGGTGATGCTATTTATCACAATGGTTATGCCAGGGTAATATTGGCGGCATGAAATTTATCGACAACCATCTGTGCCGCGGGACAGAGTTCGTGTGGTATGAAATCCGGCTTGTTTTCGTCTAGATTGATTAAGCTATTGATCAATAATGATTATCTTTATTAAAAAAAGTACTGACATTGCAAAGGCAGGATTGTATAATATTTGGCTATATTCTGGCCTCGGCCGCAGCTTGCGGCCGCCACTATAATAACTAATAGAATAAATATAATCCCATGCAATCAAAACGCACATCAGACACTCAAGAAACAACTGAAAAACGATCTTTATATGATTTTGACAGGCGGGACTTCGCAGACATCGTAAAAACTAACGATGTTGAATGCGTGCGTCAAATTATCGAGAACACAAAAGCGAAGATAGGCGGATATAGAAAAAATGGATTCCCTGGCAATTTACTCGAGATAATTGATGCTGGATTGAGAACGGCTGTCGAGTGTGGCTACGCAGAAATTGCTGAGTATTTATTGCAGCATGGTGCAAATACATATAGTTACTATCATCAAGATCTTCAGCGCAGAGTTACCTACCTGGAAGTCGCTATTACCAGTGGTCGCTTACAGCTGGCAGAAGTTTTGATCAGGCACGGCGGCGCAAGATTAGTCAAAGAAGCTATCTTGAATGCTGCACGGCACTATCATGAAGTGATCGAAAAGCTGACTGCCACCATCCATTTCGAATACTCTGACGCAGCACAAATCGCCGCAGCAAAAGTCGAACTGCAAGAACAGCAACAAAAATTCAAACTATGTTTAATGCCGTTCATGGACTATGCCCAAAGCGTCAATTTCGAAGAAAAGGAAGATGTCTTGCAATTTCTGGCGTGTCTGGCTGATCTGGCAGGCATGAATTTCGTTGGCGTTTCTTATCAAGGCAAACCCATCACGCTGGAATTATTACGATCGTGGAATTTCAATTGCGCTGATCAGGCAGTGGTGTCACTGACTGACCTCAACCGCATGCACGATAAAGAACGTGCCAGTATGCTTTTAAAGCGCACCAATGCCGCCATGAAAGAATTTGGCACCTTAATAGAAAACGATGTTGTGAATCTGGTGCCGTTACTGGATGCCGTTGCTGCCAACGATAAAAATACTGTGTTAGCACGCCTGACTCGCGGCGCAAAGCCTGTTGATAAAACAATTATTCCAAACGCAATCAAAATTGCCGCGGAAAATGGTTACAAAGAATTAGTAGACTTGCTTTTCGAATATCAAGCCGTCAATCAGCGTAATGAAGATGGCGCAACGTTACTACATACCGCTATCATGAATGGCAATATTGAACAAGTCATACAGCTCTTAAATGTGGGCGCTGATTGTAATTTATATTATGACGGTATAAGCCCGTTAATGCTTGCCATTCAACGCGTTTATGATTCCCACACTCATTACAGAAGATCAGAGCCTTCTGCAAATCATATCGAAATTGCGCGCATACTCCTTGCTAGAGGCGCAAATCCTGATGCGGTGACTTCTACCTCTGTAAATGTTCTGGATATTGCTGCCACGGCTGGCAGCGCAGCAATACTTGCACTGCTCGTTCCTGTTGTCGATAAGCGAGACAGGATGGTTTCAAATATATTATCCCCGTGGTATCTGAAAGTGATGTCAAGAGCTGCCGATAGCCGGGAATGCCTGGAAATTTTAAAAATTCTGAGAGAAGCAGGCGCGGACTTTAATCACCGGTTAGATAACGGTAGCTTGTTACTCGGCAGCGTCATGCATCTGCTTAACGATGTTCGTGCATCGGCATGGAACTTTAATGAAGACTGTGAAATTGCCGGCTCAAAACAACCGGAACAGTGGCATTTGTACACGTGCGACCAATACATGAAATTTACTCGCATCATTGATTTCTTGCTTGAAGCGGGTGTTAATCCGGCCATGGTGTCAGCATATGATGGCGGAACAGCCGTTCATGAATTATTTAACGTCAGAGATCTCGCTTTAGGCGGTATTCCTAATGGCTATGCTCGCATAATTGATAAATGCCTGGCGAGAGGCTTTGATATCAACTCTAAAGACAAATACGGACGTACGGTACTTCATCTCGCAGTTAGAGCGCGCCTGTTTGAAGCAGTTAAATACTTAATTGCAAATGGCGCGGATGTTAACGCTCAAGATAATGATGGCATGACACCTTTACATAATGCTACTGTCGGTAATTTGATGTTGTATTGTCCACGCACCAGCCCCAAGATCATGCAATATTTATTGCAGAAAGGTGCCAGTGCTAGCGTTGCCAATCACCGTGGAGAGATACCTGCCCAATATGCCGCATCAGTGTTAGCCGACAAATTAGCACCAAGAAGTGGACGTGAGATCTCAGCGCCACCCGATCAAGATGCAATGAACGCCTTTGCCAGTGAATTTGAACATTCCATCACATTACTCAGACCGCAACAAGCTGTGTTAGCCCCAGCCGTTGTTCGCCAGGATGCATTAACCCCTGAAGTGATAGCATTTCATGACAAATGTCTGAGAGTCACCTCTGCTGCGAGCAAGCTGAGTGAGCTGGTTTTGTCTGAAGAAGATTTTGAGGCGCTGGCAGTCTATTGTGACTACATCTCAGACGCAGCACCTGATGACGTCCGCTTTAAACTGGATGCGGATGATATGGCTGATGTAGATGGAGACGGTGTACCGCGCAACTATATTTGTCCGATTAGCCGGCAAATTATGCATAGCCCCGTGACTTGCTTGCTCGATAATAAAAATTATGATGAACATTATATTAAAAACACGCTGGCTTTATACAGAAGCTCACCAATCACACGTGCAGCCATGCAAGAAGGCCAGGCTATTGATGAAATCTTAGTGAGAAATCCTGATTTGCAAAACAGGATACGCGCATTCATCAAGATTCAAATGTCGCATATACGCGAGGGATCAAATTTATTACGCGGCAGAATCTTTGCTACACCTGTCATGTTAAACGGAAGGATCTACGACCTGGAAACATTAACCAGCCTGCCCGAACGTCAACGCACTGACCCGGTAACGGGGCGTGCATTTTTACTTTCAGATATCAAGCCGGCACCGCATGTCTTAAGTGACCTTGAATTTATCTGTGGACGGTTGCAACAGAAGCATATTGCAGCTGCTGCTGAAAGAGAGAAAGTACGAATGCGGGATAGTTATCTTCAGAAGGGTATGAATTTATTTTCTCGCCATGATACTGAAGCCAAATCTGACAGTTCCAGCGAGAGCCCTGAAAATAGTAAAAAATGTTTTGTCATGTGAGTTGGCAAG
>CAZWPD010000047.1:15991-19227 GCA_964636145.1 uncultured Coxiellaceae bacterium | reverse complement strand
CTCCGTATCTTTCTCGCAATACTCCAGCAATCCCTTCTCTAATGCTTGCTTTCTCTCCGGCGGTGTTTTTTCTGCAATCATTTCTTCAAACGCGCGCTGTGCTTCGCCGCCGTTGGCGACATCCATGCCGGTATAGCTTTGCTCTTCACCGAGCAGCGCCGGTGCCACATATTTAAGACTAAAGCTGCCAGCAAATTTTTTATCGTAGACTGAGGCGCGGAAAATCGGTAGTGGATCGACGATGCGATCGACCAAAGCCAGCAGTGCTGCGCTGTATTCCGGTGCATAATCTGCCATTTCTTTAATGCGATCCGATTCAAATTTACCGAAGTAAGCAACAATCGAACCTTCTGTCCCGCAAGCTTTTAACAAGGCAGGAATCAGTGTCGGGCGCGGGTCATCTGCTTCGGTATGTAAAAATTCATGATGAATAATTTTTGCATCGCGGTGCGCCATCACATGCGCGCTGAATTGAAATGGAACTTGTTGATACGGCCCGCAGCCGTTGTAGCGTGGAATGGCAGGATTAATCGTTTCAAAATCGAGAAACACTAGTGGAAACTGCCAGTCTGCCATCGCAGCTTTAATCGCCGCGGCATCAACAAAGCGTTCGCCGGTTTGTGTGCTCGTCACCACGCGTTGCTGCACATCAGTTAAATCCGTCAGGCGTGGATCATTCAAATCAAAAATGCCTTGTTGATATAGCTCCCATTTGCGGTCTCTGATGCCGGGCAAGTTAAATATGCTCATTTCCGGGATACTCTTCCAGCAATGCGCGGTGAATGGGCACGGCGTTGGCTCATGGCAATACGAGCCAAGATCAACATCCGGCACTTTGTCTTTGCTGATGGTCTCAAAAATTTCTTTGACGAAAGGTTTTACCTTCGGATAATTCTCGCGCATCTCCGACGTCACATCCGCTTGAATAAACAAATTACTGAGATCGGGAAATTTGCATTCACGGTTCAAATGCATGAGATGAATCTTTTCTATCGGCAAACCGCTTTTCGCCATAATCCACGTCTGCAAACCAATATCTTCAATATGCTCGGGCTTGACGCTCAGCGTCGACTTCACTTCGAAAATATTCCAGCGTTTGGTGTCACGTGAATATTGAATGATGTCTGCGCGTGCGTAACAACCCATGTATTCAAACGCTGCTTCGTAAATAATTTCCGTGCCATCGGCAATCAAATCACGCGTAATGCGCAGCGCATCACCGAATTCCCACGGTTTGCAATTCACCAGCTTGCCGCCGGGTATGTATTTGCGCGCAGTTTCACCGACCAGATTGCCTTGGTCAAACATGGCTTGTAATTCCGGCGTGACCGGCGGTTCCAGTTCAGGGTTGTGAATGGTGAGATAAATACACTTCAGGCAGCGGTAGCCGCGCATGAGTTTGGTTTTGCTAAGTAGTTTGGGTATGCGTTTCATGGCCCAATGTTAGCATGCAGGCATTGGGCTGGGAATGATGATTCTTTACTTCTTGCAAGATGCTTGCGGTGGACGATTTAACAGCGTAAACAGTTGTAATTCATCATGGTTGGTTTGCCAGGAGTTCAGCAATGTGTCGATATAATCATCCTCAAGCCATGAAGTCAGCTTGCATTTTACAACAGCTTGCTTCGCTGCTTGACGCGCATTTTTCATACTCGTGGTGAGTTCATCCAGCGCTTTTAATAAGTCGTCTTCATTTAATTGCTTAAGAAAACTTCCATTGAAATCTTTAGGGATAGGATCATAAGATTTGATTAACGACGAAAGCGCGGTGTGTTTCGTATATTCTGGTCTGTCGCCACCAGTAACGCGGAGTTGCAAATCGACGACAGCGAGTTTAGCGGTTCCAGCTTTTGTGTCGATGATTAAGCCGAGGTTTTCGTCATGTAAATCGACAAGATTAAAGATTATGGCTGCGATGAGCATTTTTGCAATGCTGTTTTTATCAATGCCGATTGTTTTTTTTGCAGCTCCGTTTTCAGCGTAACATTCAACGGATCTTTTGTCCTTGCTAAGTTGAAAAACACCTTTACTCACGCTCAGCTCGCTAAGCGTGTGAAAGACGGGCGAGGAATCGCTAGAGGCTTTGTGGCACTCAGCAATATCACGTGCAAATTGGTAAAACGTGCAGTCATTTACTTGTTTGATTTTGGCTTTAGGTGTTGGTATGCCGCAAGCCTGCAATGCAGACAGCGCAACAAATTCGGTGAGTTCGGTATTTCTATTTTTGTTAAAGACACGAAATTTTTTCGTGTGTGTAGTCTTGGGCTCGCCGTTTTTAGATGCGCCTTTGAGTTTTACGCCTTCGAGGCAGCCGGCATATTTGGCTTCGAATAGGCTATAGTTCTTCAGGAGCCCGCAGCTTTGCAGTTCTTTGAAACAGGCGGCTGAAATCGCTTCTTTAGATTCTTTTTCGACGCGGCTAAGCATTAGTATGACCTCGTAAGTGATCAAATATTATACATATCGGGAATGGCTTCTGTCAAATATTTGCACAATTCAATGATCGCAAGGTAATTGTATGTATTTAAACGGATTTATAGTTGTTATCGGTTAATTTCTTCGTGGCAATGGGAATTTTACAGGGTTTCCCTGTGCGGATTTTGTGGCTGAAAAATGTGATAATAGCGGTATAATGGATGCAATATGAAAATGGAGTGTCACCATGACCCAGTTAAGAATTGTTAAACCCCTCTTACTCATCCTCGCCAGCACGGTTATCACTGGCTGTATTTATAGCAATAATTCCGAACCAACTGCGCCTGCTGCTCAGTCGCAAGCAGCCTTGGCCGAACAAGGTTCTGCCACCCCGCCAGAAACCATTAAAGCAACCAGCAGCGGTCCATTAGGCGGCTACCTCGAACAATTTATGGATGCGAATGACAAATCCAAAATGGCGCGCGCGCTTGATGGCGGCTTGGGCAAATCCATTCGCTGGAAAAACCCAGTCAGCGGTTTCGATTTTGCTGTTACCCCAATTGCCAAGGCGAGCGGTAATGGAATCTGCCGCAGCTACAGCGTCAGTATGATCAAGACTGGCATTACCGATCGCGTCAATGGCACGGCTTGTATCGGCGACGATGGTGCCTGGCACGTTGCTGGCTAAGCGACATCCTTTCTCAAGAACCCCGCTGCTGCGGGGTTTTTTATGTCAAAACATTACAAGTTTGTAATCTTGCTGTCACCGAACCGTCATCTCTGCTTGTTATCATGTGTTTCAAACCTAAAACAAAAGGCAT
>CAZWPD010000047.1:14523-15891 GCA_964636145.1 uncultured Coxiellaceae bacterium | reverse complement strand
TTTTCTGTCTCGAGGCGTGCCGCCAGCTGATATTTTGCTGATATTGGCGATGCAGAATCAGCAGGGCGAGAATTTTTTTCATATGCTCATGCAACCGTCGAAATCGCAGGCATTCCACCAAGGGCTGATATTGGTATCTGAATTATTACATGCTGCTGGTGAGCAGAAGCGTGAATTTATTCATGCGATTTATCAATTATTAATGCAAGACTCTCATTATTTGAGTAATCACAATATCACTGTAAAACCGTTTGAAATGATTTCGGTTTATAGTTCGGAATGCATCGAAGAATATCTCAAATTTGTAGTGAAACTGGCGCGCGAGGGTTTGTCGCGCGAATTTGTGCTGAATCTGCTAGGTAAAAAAGAGCATTCACTATTGCCGAAATTTTGGGTTGAAGTTGCTCGGCAAAATGATCAGCAATTATTGGAGTTTATCTCATCAGGATTTTTAACCGGCGCGGAATATCAAAAGTTTGTTGATGCAAAAGCACAGTTGTTCGGCTGTGTGTTGAAAATGGATGACGCAGATAAGAAGCGTGCATATCTCGAAAATATCGTCGACGACAAGCACCCACTCGGCAAGTTATTTTTGCTCAAGGCAAAGTCTGATTATCGTTATATCAATAAGCGTAATGGTTATTTGAAGGTGGCGAGTGATGCCTTGCAGCAGTTGGTGCCACAACAAATGATGTCTGGCTTTGCAAAGACCGGTGCCGTGGACTCGCGTCCTCGCCCTGGCGCGCAAACCACGCTTGCCTGAGCTTAGCGTGCATTCATCATTTTGTAGAACCATGCACAACCAAGACCCCAGCAGCCGTTGACGCATAAGGCCATGTACATGCGGCTGTAGTCCATGCCCCACATCATGCCTTGGCCTTTCATTGGCGACACAATGATGGCTGCCACCAGGCTCAGTAACACTGCACCTGCAAGGACACTAACAATCCAATACGCCGCACCACGCAGACGTTGAAAGAATGCATAGGCGAATGATACGCCCCAAATCCCGCCCCAAATCGAAGCTGAAATCACGGCTGGAATGCCAAACGGGCGAGTCGCTGCCATATTGAACGGTGCCACTGGGGCAAGGCTAAGCCAATACAATAAGCCAAGTGCCAGCTGGTGAAAGCAGAGTACGGCATAAAAGCCGGCGATGAAGCTGGTAAGAATGGTGCGTAGAGTCATGATGAGGTCCTTGTTATCAAGGGTGGTATACAAACATTTTGAGGGTGAGGGAGTCAAGGGTGACGATAAAGGTTCGCAACTTCAACGTAAAAGAGTTCTTGTAGAAACCGCCTCGGGGTCCTGTCACGTGGGCATGGGAGTTTTCCGTGCTCGCAGGCTCCGCGCGGAAAACCCATGCCC
>CAZWPD010000047.1:13033-14423 GCA_964636145.1 uncultured Coxiellaceae bacterium | reverse complement strand
CAAGCTTTGATGATGCCTTCAGACATGTTGCTGCTCGATGAACCGACTAACCATTTGGACCTCGATGCTATTTTATGGCTGGAAGAATGGCTGAAAAAATATCCCGGTAATTTGCTGATTATTTCGCATGATAGAGACTTCCTCGATAATATCGTCGATCACATCGCCAAGATCGATAATAAAAATCTGAAGATGTACACCGGTAATTATTCATCGTTTGAAACTCAGCGTGCCGCCGAATTACTCATGCAGCAATCTGCGTTTGAGAAACAGCAAAAGCAACTGGCGCACATGCATGATTTTGTCGAACGCTTTAGATACAAGGCGAGCAAAGCGCGTCAGGCACAAAGCCGCTTGAAAGCGATTGAGCGTCTGGAATTGGTGAGCGCTGTGCAAAGCGAATCTCCATTTCATTTTACTTTCCCATCGCCTGGCAATATCCCCAATCCACTCATTAGTTTGAATCATGTGTACGTGGGTTACGGTGAGCGTACCATTTTGCGAAATTTGAATTTCTCGATTACTCCAAATGATCGCATTGCAATTCTCGGACCGAATGGCGCTGGTAAATCCAGTTTGATCAAAGTGCTTGCGCAAGATATGGCGCCACAAGACGGCGAATGTGTCACATCATCTGGTATGCGCATTGGCTATTTTGCCCAGCATCAGGTTGAGCAGCTTGATTTGAAAGAATCACCGCTGACACATATGCGGCGTATTGCTGAGCGCACACCGGAATTAGATTTACGTAAATTCCTCGGTAGTTTTGGCTTTTCTGGTGATTCCGTGCTGGCAGCAGTCGGTACATTTTCCGGCGGTGAAAAATCACGTTTAGCACTGGCATTAATCGTTTGGAAAAAACCGAACTTACTCTTGCTCGATGAGCCAACTAACCATTTGGATCTGGAAATGCGTAATGCATTGAGTCTGGCGTTAACCGAATACACCGGCGCGATGATTTTGATTTCGCATGATCGCTTTTTAGTGCGCAGCACCACCGATAAATTAATGCTGTGTGCCGATGGCAAGCTGCAAGATTTTGATGGTGATCTGGTCGATTATCAAAAGTGGTTGTTTGAGTATTGCAAAAATAAAAATGCGCAGCCAGCTCCAACTGGTAATGTGAAAAAAGAACTGCGTAAACAGTCTGTTGAAGAACGTGAAGCACGCCGGCCGTTAGTGGAGAAAATCAAACGTCTGGAAAAAGAAGTCGAAAAATTCCAGAAAGAAGCTGCGCGCATTGAAGCCTTGCTCACCGATCAAACTCTGTATGAAGACAGCAAGAAAGAAACGCTGAAGAAACATTTGCTGACGCTCAGTCAGACCAAGGCGAGCCTTGAAGCGGCGGAGACGGAGTGGTTGGAGGCGTGTGAGGAGAGGGATGCGTAGG
>CAZWPD010000047.1:8644-12933 GCA_964636145.1 uncultured Coxiellaceae bacterium | reverse complement strand
GCCCGAACGTCCACCACTTGATCTTCTCTGCTGCGGTCTTCTATGTGTCGCTGCATCACCTAAGGTACGAGCAGGTGCGGCAACACTGTAATCAAAGTCGACGACTTCGCATTGTGGAATGGTGCGGCCTAATACGCGTTCAATGGCGCGCACTTCAGCTTTGTCTTCATTGGTAATCAAGGTAAAGGCTTCGCCTTCTTTCGCCGCGCGGCCGGTACGACCAATGCGATGAATGTAAGCTTCAACTGTGCTTGGAATATCATAATTGATAACGTGCGAAATACTGGAAACATCAATACCGCGTGAAGCGATATCGGTTGCCACTAATATCTGCATGCTGCCATCACGAAAACCTTGCATCGCTGCCTGACGTTTATTTTGCGAGAGATTGCCTTGCAAGGACGTCGCGCTGAAACCGGCTTCTTCAAGTTTCTGTGCCACTTTCTTCGCGGTATGTTTGGTGCGTGTAAACACCAGCACCGATTCTTTCGCGATTTGATGCAAAATATGAATCAGCAATGCTGTCTTCAAATGTTTAGGCACTGGGAATAATTGCTGGGTCACTGTTGTTGATGGTTTGCTATGTTCCACTTCAACAGTAATCGGGTCGGTTAACACTTCATGCGCGAGTTCATTAATCGCTAACGGCATGGTTGCGGAAAACAATAATGTCTGACGTTTCTTTGGCAAGAAGCGCAAGATGCGGCGGATGTCTGGTAAAAAGCCCATATCAAACATTTGATCGGCTTCGTCTAACACCAGCACTTCTGTTTTGGATAAATCAATCGTGCGTTGCTGAATGTGATCGTATAAACGACCCGGGCAGGCCACGACAATTTCCACGCCTTGTTTGAGCGCGGTAATCTGCGGGTTGATGTTCACGCCGCCGTATAAGGTGACGCTGCGTAACTTGGTGCCTTTCGCGTATTCAACAATCGATTCGTGAATCTGCTGAGCCAATTCGCGGGTTGGTGCGATGACGACGGCGCGTACCACGCGGCGCGGTCCTTTCAGCAAACGCTGAATAATCGGCAGGGCAAACGCGGCGGTTTTACCGGTACCGGTTTGTGCGAGGCCCATGACGTCTTTGCCTTCCAGAACCGAGGGAATGCTTTGTTGCTGAATGGGGGTTGGTGTTTCGTAACCTAGTGCTTTGATATTGGCTAAAAGGTTGGGGTCTAACTTAAAAGAATTAAAATTCACTGCTGAACCTGTAGTTAATTAATGGATGACATTTTTTATAAGTGAGCATTCTAGCATAGGTAGGCGGCTTGCATATGATATTTCCCGTGCAATTAGTCTGTAATTGCGGGTTATTGAGGCCGTGTTTTAGCTAAGTTGTTGATATTCTCATAGAATATTGAATAGCGCATATGTGTAAATAATTTGCAAATCCTTGAAATATCTGTATAATAAATGCTCACTATAAAGAAGATCCACCAAACGGGGAATAAAATGAATAATCGTTTATTTACGCTTCCAAGAGACGTAAGGTTTACGTCCGTGCTGAATAACTTGCCGACCATCAGAGATCGCAGGGCAGCTTTACGCTCGTTATGCGAACAAGCTCGTAATACCGATCAGGCGCAACAACAACAATTAGACGCAAACGAAAGCTATACGTCGTATTTAGGTTTTTCTCTCTCAACAGGTCCCGGCATCTTGAACTTCATTGCCAACTTAAACCGCGCCGATATCGCCTGGTTTTTGCAGAAGCATATTGGTCAGAATGCAGAGTTGCAAATTGCACTCCAGAATCGCGCAAAAAATTCTTCAGCTGATTACGCCGTGTATGCCTTGATTTCGAATGTAGTGAGTCTGGACATTCAGCGGCTGCAAGCGGCTATGCAAGAGTTGCAAGCACAAGGCTGCCCAGCGCGTATTCTCAATAGTCTGGCGGTGATTTGTACTTATCGTAATGGCGGTAACTTGGCGGAATGTTTGCAAGCAGATGTTGCTTACGTCAATCTTTGTGGTGCTTCACTAGAAGGTGATTTGAAAGACTCAGATATTTCGTATGCGGATTTGACTGGGTCAATGTTCAACCTGGCGTGCACGCGCTGTAATCTTGAATCAGCTAATTTAACCGGTGCAAATCTGATGGCTGAAGCACAATTTGAAAACTGTACAACCGTTAACATGAACGTTACTGATGCCAGAGTCGCCATGGGCTTTGTATTTGAATCCACCGAGCAACAAGGTGGCACGCGCCGCTTGGATGTTCCTGAACTTGAGCCATTAGTGTTGAGGCAGCGTGTCAACATTGGGCACAGCACCAATATTGATCGTCGTCAGAGTGGCTGCTCGGTGATGTAGTTTAACCTTCGCCACGGCCTGCTGCTCCCCGCAACCAGGCCTTGAGTGAGGCGTGAAAGTAAGTTATAACCTTTGCTCAATAAAAAAGGTCACGAGCCATGCCAGAAGCAGAAAAGCAACTTCCTGATGAATTTAGTAAAACCCAGCGTAAAAAAGAGATGTTAGCTTTGCAGGAACTGGGCCGCGTGTTAACCACGCTTTCCGATACCCAATTGGATAAATTACCAATTTCGGAAGATTTAATGGCGCTCATCAAAACGGCCAAGACCCTCAAAACCCACGAATCCAAGCGTCGTCATATGCAATACATCGGTAAGAAGATGCGTCAGATTGATGTCGACGAACTCAAAAAAGCCATTCATAACGTCCAGCTCGGCAATGCCGAGAAGGTCAAAGCTTTTCACGATGTGGAAGAATGGCGCGACCAGCTCATCGCTGAAGGTGATGAGGGGCTGCAGAAATTTCTCGAAGCTCACCCAGAGACCGACCGTCAGCACTTGCGCACCTTGATCCGCAAAGCGCAGCACGATGTTAAAACCGAAAAAAATACCGGCGGCGCCCTCGAGTTGTTTCGATACTTGCGTGAAGTGATGGGTAAAGCCGATTAAAGCTTGATTATCATCCGCATCAATTTAATGGCAGCGCAAACCTGGGTGGTTCTTCAGTACTAATGCATACGCATTTTTCAATAAATCATGCCCGTGATCATTTTCATCGTTGGTTGCGCTGTTAAATGCAGCGGAAATAATCACTTTGTTGCACGGCACGTAGATATACATGGCACGGAAACCGAGTGTCTCGCCTTCGTAAAACCACATGCTTTCAAGCGGATGCTCAGCATTATAAATATTCGCCACACCTAAACCAAAACCTTGCGGATCAGCAGCGCTGGTTTTGGCAATCGGCTTGCCGGTTTTGGTGGAGACGATTGCCATGAGTTCACGTTTTTGTTTGGAATCGATAATCTCATTGCCGATAAACAAGGCTTGGACCCACTTAATAATATCTTCGGTGTTTGACACAATGCCGCCTGCTGCAGCCGCCCACGATACATTGGTATTAACAAGATCAGCGCCAACCAGTGCTGGGTTGTCGTATTGGTTGTAGTTATAGCCGTGCGCCATACGTGCTGATAGCTTGCTGTCGAAATTAGGCAAGGGATAGAAGGTGTTCTCTAGTCTGGCTGGATGAATAATACGGCTGGTTAGTTCTTCGCTGAATGAATGCTGCGTCGCTTTGTTGACAATCATATCTAGCAGAATGTAGCCGGTATTCGTGTAGAAATACCCAGTTTTTAGCGGCGGTGAAAAACTGCTGTCTGGATAGACAAAAGCGATAAGATCAGTATTACTCCAGCTGCTCGATGGATTCTTGGCTTCAACGGTATTGAAGAGAGGTGTGTCGGTGTAGTTTGGTAAGCCGCTCGTCATATTCAGTAATTTTTTGAGTGAGATCTTACCCCACTTACCATATTGGGGGAGATACTTGTCGAGACTGGAATTGAGATCGATAAATTTGTCTTTATCAAGCTGCAAGATGAGTGCACCGGTGTAAGATTTGGTGATGCTGCCAATTTGAAACAGGGTTTGTGCATCAATAGGAGCGCTATTGGCATCGTGTGCAACGGTGCCAGCATAATAATTATGAATTTTCTCGCCCGGAACAGAGATTGATAAGGCTGCGCCAGAGAAATACTCAAGTTCTTTGTATTGTTTGACATGCGCGGTTAGTAGTTGTTGGGCTGACTGATTGAATGCGGTGGCTGGTACAGCAAAAGTGTTGCTGCAGGCGAGAGTAATTGCCGTTAGAACCGTCGTTTTTATATGCTTAAAGCGTGTCATTAATGCAGTCTCCGCTGAAACTAATAGACTATAATACTTGCGCCTTTGCCGCAATTATCCTTGACCTCGGCAGCGATTATTTAGATGATGTTGGTAGTATTCATGGAGTGAAACGATGTCTAAGTTTATCAG
>CAZWPD010000047.1:0-8544 GCA_964636145.1 uncultured Coxiellaceae bacterium | reverse complement strand
GTGTATCGTTCACAATCATTGGCAGCAGTGCGCGTTACCTGGTATTTGCAAGAGTATGTACAAGATAAAATGGTATCACTGACGGTTGATCAAGGTCTGGATGTTTTTCAGCAAAACAAAGATGGTCAGTGGCAAATTGTAAACTATGTTGCTTTCCCCGATAAACACGCATAAGGATTTTCATGACCATGGATAAACGAATTCCAGCTACGAAGCCAGATTTGATACCAGCGATAGTGAGTGCCTTGCGTGATTCATTTAATCGCGGTGTGACGCGTAGTTTAGCTTATCGTCAGCAGCAATTAGCTGGTTTGATGCGCTTCATGGTTGAGTGTGAGGATAAAATATCAGCTGCGCTTTACCGGGATTTGCGAAAATCTTCTGTGGAGGCGTTGGCGACAGAAATTGAATTTTTAAAGAGTGAAATCAAGCAGACACAAAAAAAATTATCGGCATGGATGAAGCCAATCAAAGTAACGACACCATTAGTCGTTCAGCCTGGCAGTAGCTATCTCCAGCCAGAGCCATTAGGTGTGGTGCTGATTATCGCGCCGTGGAATTATCCGGTGTTGCTGACTCTGCATCCCTTGCTTGGGGCGCTGGCAGCAGGTAATACTGCTGTCATTAAACCGAGTGAAATGGCGCCTGCGGTCAGTCAATTGTTCGCGCAAGAATTACCGCGCTATCTTGATCCGGCAGCAGTGACCGTGATCGAAGGTGGCGTTGATGAAACAACGGCGTTGTTGAATGAAAAATTCGATTATATTTTTTATACCGGTAATGGAGTGGTTGGTCGCGTCGTCATGACTGCGGCTGCCAAACATTTAACGCCGGTGACCTTGGAGTTAGGCGGCAAATCACCGTGTATCGTTGACCATACGGCAGATTTGGATGTGACGGCGCGACGACTGGTGTGGGCTAAATTTACTAACGCCGGCCAAACTTGCATTGCACCAGATTACGTACTCGCTGAGGAAAGCATAGTCGAGCAATTGCTGGCAAAAATGAAGACGGTATTACACGAGTTTTATGGCGAGAATCCGCAAGCGAGTCCTGATTACGGTCGTATCATCAACACGCGTCATTGCCAGCGTTTAATGGCGTTGTTGCCAGGCAGCGGCGAGGTTATTGTTGGTGGTAAAGGCGATGAAGCAGATTGCTACGTTGCACCGACAATTTTGTACCCGGTACCATCGAATGCCCCGGTGATGGCGGATGAAATATTCGGCCCAATTTTGCCTGTCTTTAAAATCAAAAATATTGATGAAGCCATTACCATGATCAATCAAAAGCCGAAACCGCTCGCATTATATTTATTTTCCAACGATAAGCAGGCGCGTCAGGCGATTATTGAAAAAACCAGCTCAGGTTCAGTAAGTGTCAATTATCCGTTGATGCAAATGCTGGTACCAGGATTGCCATTCGGCGGAGTGGGTGCTAGTGGGATGGGAGCGTATCATGGTAAAAAGTCATACGATACGTTTACACATTACAAATCAGTATTGGTCAAGCCAACCTGGCTTGACCTTTCCATTATGTATCCGCCGTATTCAGAGAGTTTTAAGCGGCTATTACGTTGGATTATGTAATTAATTTTTTGCTGGTGTGCTGGCGCCAAAGCTATTAATCACTTGCCCCGAGCCATTAATGGTTTGTTCAACTTTCGGTGCCTGGCTGAAATAGGCAACTTTACCATTACCATTGATTGTGACTTTGAGCGATTGTGTTGGATTCACCATGACTGTACTGGAACCATTAATTTCGATTTCAGCATGTTGTGAGATAAGGTTTTTGGCATCAATATCAGAATTGCCGCTGATCACGATTTTTAATTCTTTTGCCGCTCCTGACAGTAACACCTGATGGGCACCAGCGAGTTTCACATCGAGCTTGTCAGTGGTGACGTGGAGTAACTGAAAAATTGATGAACCATTCAATGTCAGGCTGTCGAGGGTGTCGGCGGTGAACCAGATATTTTGCGAAACGGTTGGGGTGAGCTTAGCGTCTTTTTTTGCGTTGACAAACAATACGCCGTCTTTGACTGTGGTTTCAATATAAGGCAGTAAATTGGCATTTGAACCAACTGCCAGCTTTTGCGGCTTCGCAATGGTCCCTAAAATGGCGTAACTGCCACTCACGTTCAAGCCATGAAATTCAGCAACATTGCGATTTTCTTTCGCAGCGGCTCCGGTCCCTTTCACCTCATCTGCTCCGCAACCGGTGAGTAATGACATGGTGCTGATAATAACGGCAACTGATTTGAGTGAGAATTTCATGGCTAATCCTTGCATGAATGTTGAGATGGGTTTGTCACTCAGCTTAATTAAGAATCAGATGATCGTCAAGCTGATGCCTAATCATCAATATCAATAGAGGATAAGACGGTACGCAAGTGATTAACCAGTAAATCGCAATCCGCTTGGTTGATCACAAGCGGGGGCTTAATTTTAATGACGTTATGTAATGGTCCATCCGTGCTGAGTAAAATATTTCGGTCTTTCATGCGGTTGACAACAAGAGTGGCGTAGGCTTCTGCGCTGATTGCTGCAGTTGGTGGGGTTACTAATTCTATGCCAAGAAATAGGCCTAATCCGCGAACTTCTTTGACGGTCTGAAATTTTTCTTGCAAGCTGGATAGTTGTTGCTTGAGATAATTACCAATTTTTAACGCGTGAGCCTGTAAACCTTCATCTTGCAATACATTCAATACGGCCATGCCGATTGCACAAGAGACGGGATTGCCGCCAAATGAGTTGAAGTATTCCATGCCAGTGTTGAATGAATCGGCGATGGCGCGCGTGGTGATGACGGCGGCAAGTGGATGTCCGTTGCCGAGTGGTTTGCCGAGCGTCACAATATCAGGGACAACATCCTGGGTTTGAAACGCATAAAAATGCGAACCAACTCTGCCAAGCCCAGTTTGAACTTCATCAGCGATACATATGCCGCCAGCTTTTCTAACTGCTGCATAAACAGTGTGAAGGAAGTGATCTGGTAACACGATTTGCCCGGCGCAGCTTGGCAGCGATTCGCCAATAAACGCGGCAAGATTGGCTGGAACGTTGATCTCTGTTGGTGCGGCATGACCGTGTTCTGGTAGCGGTAAAATATGCACGTAGTCTGGTTTACCGTTGCCACCTTTGCCGTTAAATTTATACGGGCTAATCTCCACTAGCTTTGCCGTGTTGCCGTGGTAACCATGATCTAGCACAAGAATATCGCGTTTGCCGGTGTGTGTTTCGGCTAGCCGTAAAGCGAGTTCGTTCGCTTCGCTGCCGGAATTTACGAAGAAACAAACCTGTAATGTTTCGGGAAATGTCGCGAGTAATTTTTCCGCGTATTGTGTCAGATGATCATGTAAATAACGGGTGTTGGTATTCAGCACTGCCATTTGCGTTTGCCCCGCAGCGACAACTTGCGGATGACAATGGCCAACATGGCAAACATTATTCACGCAGTCGAGATAGCGGTGACCATTTTCATCAAAAAGATACTGACCTATGCCTCTTACCATGTGCAGCGGCTGTTGATAAGAAAGGCTGAGATTTTTAGCAAAAAAATCTTCGCGCTGAATAGTGAGTTCGGCACAAGATAATTTTTGCGGCGGAAATTGATGAGCGGGAATCCGTGCGATCAAGTTTGCATCCGGGCTGATGCTGAGCCAGATGACGCGTTTGCTTGCTTGTGTGACACCGGGGAAATCGCCTTGTTTCTCGAGCATGTCCGTGATGAGTTGCAAGTGGAGATGCGGCACCCAGCCGCCGTTGACGGTTTCATCGCCTATCCAGCCTATGACATCGCCTTTCTTGATAATTTGTCCTGGTCTTGCGTGTTGCAATGTTTCGCGATTTAGATGGCCGTATAAAGTATAAAAGCAGAGATCAGTGCCTGGGATTTTATGTTCGAGAATGACAGTGGGGCCGTAATCTTGCGGCTGGTTATTATCAGCGATGCTATGAACGATGCCGTCTAGCGGTGCGTGCACTTCCGTACCCGGGGCGATAAAAATATCCAGACCGATATGAATGGTGCGTGCTTCAGCGCCGTGGTTGCCTGGAATTTGATATTGATCATTCGAATAAATCAAGCGCGCTTCATTGTATTGACCAATCGCAATTTTGGGATTGGGGTCTTGAGGATCAAAGGTAATATCTGGAATTTGTTGAGCTTGTAAACTCGATGGGCTGAGATCAAGAAAGCTTTTATCAGTGGTAGCAAGATCAAGCTTAAATAACGGCCCAATATTTGCTGCCTGTGTTCGTAGCCAGTTGCAGATGGCAGGAGTTTGCGGGCAAGGCTCAAATCCAGAGGCGGCACGGAAAGTATAATGTGCATAGTGTGGATGCGTGTCGCGAAGTTTGCGCAGTAGTTGCCAGGCCGGCTGCTCAGAAATCACAAGATACGGGTCATCGGGATTTTCACGTTTGCGAAGTGCGGAGTTGATCACACTGGTGCAAAGCCGCATTGCGATTAAATCAAACAGAACGGCTAGTTCATTTTCCTGTAATGGATAAATAGCATGATAGTGTTGAATAATGTCAGCAGCAGCTGCAAGCGGATCAGGTTTGGCAAACATGGCGTAAGCTGCGGCAATCGCGAGTTCGCAAATGGTTGCCGACTCGACGAGGTCACCAAAATCGATAAAGCCTGACACTCTGGTTTCACCGTCGGCGTCAGTTTTTACTAAAATATTATAATCATTCACATCGCCGTGAATCACGCTGCGGCGAAGTTGGGGAAATGTTGATGCAACGACAGTATCGTATCTCTTCAGGAAATATTCGATGCAGGCGCGATCTTCTGTATTGATGATGAGTTGCAGATGTTCGTGTAGCCAGTGAGCTTGGAGTAAATCCCATTTCAGTGTGCGTTTCGCTTCGGGGTGCTTAAAATTCGCTAATGCGTTTGTGAGATGGCCGAGCTGGGTGCCAAGGCTGGCGAGTAATGCGCGAGAATGGTAACTGACGCTAGCGAATAATTTATCCGGTATGTAGTTAAAGAGACGCACATGCTTGCCGTTAGCGTATTGTGTGAGGTAGCTGCCATTTAAAGCGAGTTGCAATTGTGGTGTCGCGCATGACATTTGTGCGTTGCTGAGATGTTGCAATGCTGCATTTTGCAAATTGATGATGCTGGTATCTTCATGTGCGCGTGAAATCTTCAGCAGGTATTCTTTACCACAGCCGGTTTTGAGGTGAAAGTTGGCATCGTATTCCCCGGGTAAGGCAGTGCACAGGCCGCTGACCCCGTAAAGATTCTCTGCAATAGCATTTGCTTCTGTAATAGTCGGCATCGAATTTTCCTCGCCAGCATCATACACCAGTGGAGGCTGTGATCAAACAAGATGCTGTCGTGCTAAGTCACTGATTGCTCGTTAAGTTGTGGCCAAAAAATGCGCCAAGAATTGTGGAGAAAATTTTTTTTGCGAGTGCTTCGCGCTGCTAAGACGCTCAAATTAGGTGAGAAATTTCAGGTGAACTGAATTAGGTGGCAATTGCTCTTTGTCGGGCTATGGTAAAATGGAAAACGACAAAAAACATAAGAACCCGCAAGGGATTGCACACAAAGGAGTATCACCATGTATAAAGCTACTTTGACCAAAGAAATCAGCGTTGAAACTGCAAATGCAAAAGGTATTGCTGCCAAATTAACCCAATTAGTTTCTAATCAGGCCAAAGCAAATATTCGTGCTGCCTGGGCTGCTGGCACCAACGGTATGGGCCACTTTTCATTGATTACTGATAGCAATGCTAAGGTCATGGACGCATTGAAAAAAGATTTTCCTAAAGCACAAGAACACGAAGTTCTGGTGTTAAATGTAAAAAATCATTTGGGCGATATTGCAGAAATCACCACGCAAATCAGCAACGCCGATCTCAATATCAATTATCTTTATACGACGTATTTTGATAATCAACCAGCAGTGGTGGTGTCAACCAGCGATAACAAGAAAGCACACGGATTATTCGCTCACTAATCCATGTTTAACTCAGGTCGAAAAACCCGGGTGGGTCTCACCCGGGTTTTTTATTTAGGTTTGAGGCTGGTTGTTGCCTTGTTTTGCTCGCTTACCTCAGCGGTGAGCTTGATCAAGTGCTTCTTGAGGTGAAGGGATTTCCGGTATTTTCTGCGCATGTGTTCGGTTTCACTGAACATGGTGTCAAGGTTTAGCGTGCATTCAAGTCTCTTGCTGCGGAAGGCAGACAGTTGATTGATCTCTTTGAATACTCTAATCGCGTGTTGATCATCTTCTTTCAAGCCCGCAGCGATTGCCTTCATGAACATATCATTCAAGTCACTCTGCATCGTTGATATCATCTTGTAAACAGAGAAATAATCGGTGACGATTTGGTCAATTTTAGCCAGCAACATGGCTTTGCTGCGGCATCCTGTGAAGCAATTAAGGCCTAATGTTCCCATGAATTCAAATACGGCGATGTTGGTGTCAGGGAGTGTATCGATGGTTGTTTTGAGTTCTGCACGCCATGCGTTTGCAGATTCTTCAGATATCGATATTTTCCCATATGATGTGAGTACTCGTGCTGCTTTTTCAGCGGCACTTTTTGCTGAGTGGATATTTTTGCCATTATCTTTGAATGAGTGTTGATGTTCTTTGTAAGTGTGGTAAATATTTCTTAAAGTTTTGATACACTCATCAATACTCGGGCGTTTATGTGGTTCAAACTCGGTTGCACTAAACAAGAAATTCATTAACATACTTTTGCATGAGTATGGTAGGCCCGGCATATCTTTGAATAGGTCGAAGTTGATTCGCCAATCACATGCTTCTCGTGCGAGAATGAATGCCGTCACAGATAATTTGGTAACGTGGCGTTGGTTCTTGTCTCTCCAGAGCAGGCCAACAATGAGTGCCATTGAATATATATCCGAGGCTTCATAGGCGGTACTATAAAGGAATCGCTCAGGTGCTGCATAGAGATGTGTGCCTGGGTTGGTTGTGTCTGCGTCAGTTTTAAATTTGGCACAGCCGAGATCAATAATGTCGAGATGACAGCCAGATGCATCTTTGCGGATGAGAATATTTTCTGGTTTCAAATCACGATGAATAATGCCTTTGTCATGTACTTGCTGTTTGAGTTTCTCAAATAGCTCGATAGAAACTTGAAAATATTCATCGTAATTGATCGAGTCTATTTTCCAGGTATCTGCCTGGATGTAATCATACAGGTCGCTGCCATCAATTTTGCGGATAGACATGCCGTATAACAATTGATTCTTGGAGCTGATACCGAAAATTGAGTGACGAGATGCCAGGTGGTCGCAACGTTTGGTGAGCGCCTCTTCTTGTTGTGCATTATTGCAAAACACATGGCGTTCATATTTTTTGTTCTCCACGACCTTGAAGAGTCGACGATCATTGCCAGCTTCGAATTGCAAGCCGTTTGGTGCGTGAAGTCGTGGCTTCACAGTGCCTAGCACGGGAAACACGCCGCCGTAGCCGCCACTGCCGAGGCAGTGTTTATTGTTGATGATATCGCAGACCATGTTGCCGTACTTATCTTTACGGACAGCGATATCGTGTTGGGCAATGAACAAATGATAATTTGTGATCGCGCCTGAGCTGTCTCTTTGCGCGATGATATGATTGCCCGCAGCAAAATACATGTTTTCGTGTGCTTCCTGCAGCAGACATTGAAGCAAAGGAGTCGAAGCGTTGTTTACGACGGTCGCATCAAGTTCACCAAAAAACACGACATCGTGATCAAGCGTGAAGGTCATACCATACAGGTTATTGACATATTTGCCAGCGGCGAGCCTTGTGTTTGGATAGATAAATTCGTGGATGTAATGACCGATGGCAGTGGTGACTTCAGGGTTGAAAATTTCGGTAGGAATAATCACAGCCGGAACGATAGTGTTGGTTGGGCTGGAGGCCTTATCATTAATATCGACGTAGTCGTGACTCCTCGCTCTTTGCAAAGGGTAGGCTTCAGGGTTTGCTGCATTCATTTCTCTACGGTGTAGCTCTTTATAGGGATCTGAGCCGCCTTTTCCCAGAGCTTGATTTTTGGTGTCTGCTTGTCTTTGCATGAGTGTTACCTGACTTGAAGTTGGTTTTATTATTATTGTCAAGAATTGTACAGGGGTAAGCTTATGGGGGTATTAAGAGGGTGCTTGGAAAATATATGAGAATATCAATAAGTTACGATGTGTTGTCATTGCGAGCCCTGCGCTTTGTGCAGGGCATGGCAATCCAGATGCTAACGTTGCAATAATTTTCAAAAATCCTCAATAAAACCTAACTCTGCTGCGACCATCTTGTCTGTCTTGCTTCGTCGTGAAAAGCACTCCTCGCAATGACGAGTTAGCAGGCATGACGCTTTATTCCAACTCCACCACCATCACTCGAATCGGGTGCGAGGTGAGGTTTTCATCGGTGTGAACTTCATTAGGAACATCTTTGCTAAGATAGTAAGCCTGGTTTTTTTTCAAGACTAACTCGTGCGACTGGCCTTTATCATTCACGACTTTTAATACGCCGTCGTCAAAGGCAATTAGCACGCGGTCGTGTTCGTGTCGATG
>CAZWPD010000046.1:17029-19410 GCA_964636145.1 uncultured Coxiellaceae bacterium | reverse complement strand
AATGTCGCTGCTCCTTACACCGGACAAACCGCGCTGATGACCGCCGCACAAATGGGTAACATGGAAATCGTGAAATTATTAATGGAACACGGCGCCAACAAAGAGTTAAGAAACATGAGTAAATACACTGCCGCTCAAGAAGCGACTGCATTTAATCATCAGGATATCTGTGATTATATTAATGCCTATCAGCCACAAACAACGGCGAAAGTTGTCACAACTGAACGACAGCATTCATCACCAACTCCGACCTTGAGGTAAGACATGTTCCAAAGAAAAAACAATAGTGACGAGCAGCCTCCCGAGATACATCCATGTGCACGCGCCTACTTACAAGAACGTCTTTCACGTGTCATCTGCCAATCAGATTTAGATGGTAAACCGACACAAGACTGTCGTGATGCAACCTTGAAATTCATGCAATTCGATAAAGAGTGCGAAGAAGCCAACAAACAAGCAGGCTTACCGAAACTGGTGCTACGCTGATGAGTAAAGCCTTTACCAAAGAAAGCGACGAAGAACCAGAACAACCGGAAATTCGTACCGACCACTCTAAAAATTACGTCACCCCCACCGGGCTGACTGATTTACAAAACGAACTCAGGCAACTGATGAATGTTGAACGCCCGAAAGTGGTTGAGACGGTGCGCTGGGCGGCAGGCAATGGCGACCGATCGGAAAATGGTGATTACATCTACGGCAAAAAGCGTTTGCGCGAAATTGACCGCCGCGTGCGCTATCTAACCAAACGCTTGAACAATGCTAAAGTCGTCGATCCTGAATTGCAAAAGCATCTCACTAAAGTATTTTTCGGCGCAACGGTGACGTATGAAAATGAAGATGGCAGCACGACGACAGTAAAATTAGTCGGCGTTGATGAAGCCGATTTAACCAAAGGCAAAATCAGCTGGACCTCACCAGTCGCAAAAGCACTACTAAAATCTGAAGTCGGCGACACTGTGAAACTGCGGACCCCAGAAAAAACCACCAGCTTGAAAATATTAGCCATCCAATATTAACTATAAGAAGACGCTCATGAAACTCGGCACCTATCAGCATTTCCGTAACAAACAATTTTACGAAGTCATCGGCGTGGCGCTGCACAGCGAAACCCGTGAAGAAATGGTGGTCTATAAAATGCTATATTCCAGCCCAGAGTATGATCACGGCCAACTCTGGGTCAGACCAAAATCCATGTTTTTGGAGAAAGTTGACTATCAGGGCCAATCAGTGCCAAGATTTGCGCCAATAGAATTATAAAAAAAGCTGGCCTCATGCAAAAAATATCCATTTTTATACTCGCCGTTATTAGCGGCACAATACTCACCTCCGGCACTGCTGCGGCCATCACCACCGAGGCAACTCATGCTGGGTTAGTAACGCATAACCAACTACGCAAGCTCCACGGCGCCCCTGCCTTGCAATGGGACGATGAGCTGGCGAACATGGCCGCGAAACATGCAGCCCGCTGTCAATTCAAACACTCAAGCTATCGCTACGGCGAGAATCTGGCGACCGGCTTTCCCACACCTGCTGCTGCGATTAAAGCCTGGTATGGCGAAAGCAGCGATTACTCGTATCGACGCCCACGATTTAGCAGCCGCACCGGCCACTTCACCCAACTGGTTTGGAAGTCCACCACCAAACTCGGCTGTGCCGTCGCGGCCTGCAATGGCAAAAATGGCACCCCCGGCGACTTTCTGGTATGTGAATATAGCCCGGCTGGCAATATCAATAGCCCCGAATACTTCAGCGCCAATGTGACACCAGCCAAAGCATAGCCCGTATCATTCTTATGCGATATCATGGTTACAATTAATCAGCAAAGGATGCGTGAACATGACAAAATGCTGTCGCATTGTTTTGACTGGCGGCCCTGGCGGCGGCAAGACAACTGCTGCTGATTTATATCGCAGAGAAATCGGCGATAGCGTCGTTATCGTACCTGAGGCTGCAACCCTGTTATATAGCGGCGGCTTCCCGCGCCTCGGCGCGAATGGTGTGCGCCGCGCCACACAAAAAGCTATTTATTACGTGCAAAAAAATCTCGAAGACGCCATGTACGCGAACTACACCAGTCGCGTTTTATTATGCGACCGCGGCACAGTAGACGGCGCCATCTACTGGCCTGATCAACCCGATGATTTTTTTACCGCGGTCAGCTCTAATCTTCAGGCTGAACTCGCGCGCTATGACGCCGTCATCTTTTTTGAAACCGCGGCAGTTGGCGGAGTCTCCATCGAAGGCGGCAACCCCATTCGCATTGAGTCTAATCAGGAAGCACTCGAACTGGATCACAAATTAAAAGCGCTGTGGTCGCAGCATCCCAATTTTGTTTTTATCCCGCATAATCCTTCGTTCATCAAAAAGATAACTTCCGG
>CAZWPD010000046.1:15512-16929 GCA_964636145.1 uncultured Coxiellaceae bacterium | reverse complement strand
CTACCACTTCTGATTCGGCCCTAATCCCGCCATCTCTAAAATTTTCATTTTCGTCTCGCGACTGCCTGGCGTGTGGAAGAATGTATGAATCGGTGTGCCTTTGTTGCGCTCGTCTGCTCCGCTTAAAAATGCGACACGCTGGTTCCAGCGTTTTTGAATTAAATCTGATTTCGCTTTAAGAGATGCTACGACAGTTTTGATTGATGAATCATCATAAAACGGAACAAATAGACGAGTCATCAAAGCCAGCATCTCCGCATCTTGCTCGCGATTCGGCAAGCAACGACTCAGCCGATAAAAATCTTCTTTAGCATACTTATACTCAACGTGTGTCGAACGATATTTCATGGATGCCAAGATAATAGTTATTATTGCCGCCAAGCCAATACCAACACCTAAAACCAGAAACGGCACGTTCAAACGATTGAAAAATGTGTCTCTTTCAAGTTTATACTCGATATCGGCCATCTCGAATCTAACGTTTCTTTGCTCACGCCATAATGACATAACTCGATCTTCTTCTTGGTCAATCTTCTCGGTCAAATCAGGATGCTGATTGGAAACCTCGCAACCTTCTTTGGCAATCTCCAGACACCGAGTCACCGGATAGGGGCGTTTCTGCAAACGGTCGGCCATGTAACACATAAGATTATCTGCCGGGATACCAATCGGCTCCGCTTCATGTGCGGCGCGATCTTGATCATGAACGTAGATGCAATTACTATTTTCGTCATCGTACGCCCACCAGCGCTTGAAAAACGGCATCAAGTATTCGCCTAATTTTTCGCGATAGCTGTTGGCTACTGCCTCAACGTCATTCATCTCATTTCCAAGACGATCGTGCTCGGCGCTTAATTCTCGTAAACGTGCCCGATCACCATCGTGATTACGAGCTGGCGGAAAAATTATATCGCGCATCATGGTCATGAATAAGGTTGGTGCTGTAATCGCAGCGATCACAATCGTAAGGAATATCGTCAAATAAATGTACTGCCTGCTGACACGCGGCTTTTGCAGCTTGGGCACACTGTTGAGTTGCACTTCGGTAAATCTGGCTATGTAGGCTTGAATTTTCTGCTGGAGATTCGGCGGCAACACTTTCCTGGTCTCGACAACAACTTCCGGTTCCAGGCCATCCTCCATCGCATCAAGCAGCGGCTCGACTTCTTCAGGATTGGCAGCACCGTCCATCATCTTGAGTATGTGTGTGGATGAAGATCGCATACCGGGTTCTCATTGTGTGTTTTCTGGCCAGCCTGCATGGGGCGGCCACTTTGTGAGCGTATGTTAGCAAAGGTGATGGGATTTGTATATTGCACCGTCATGGCAATGACGGACAGATTGGCAACCCGCTCAAGTTTATCCATAATACTGCAGCTTTATTGATGGCCGCGTATTGATAACAATTAAAACAAGG
>CAZWPD010000046.1:10145-15412 GCA_964636145.1 uncultured Coxiellaceae bacterium | reverse complement strand
AAATTTCAAAAACATTTTCCTGATAAAATTAATGAGGTACGTCGTACCTTACGCACAGACTGGAATTATTCTTTTCAACCACAAGATGCAGGCGACGACACAACTCCGCCTTCGTTCGCGGCTCATTTCAAAAATATCGAAAATTTAAGAATGAAAACTCTGCCGAATTATTTAATTAATCTTTTTCGCGTACTCAGAGAAGGCAGACAAGATGAAATCGACATGACTCATATCGATATTGATGATCTCATGACTCCCGACAACAATGGAGACACCCCAGCTATACTGGCCGCGGTACACGATTATCAGGCCGTACTCGATGCCTTTTACCAGAAAGCGCTAGAGTATTATAAAGATTCTGATAATGAGGACACACTTTCACCTAACGCGACCGATGAAAGAGAGCAAACGATTTTGCATTGGGCACTGATGTGCAAACAACCCGTCGACCATATCGCCGCATTACTTGAACTTGGCTGTGATGTTAACGCGGCAGACAATTGTGACTGGATCCCCCTGCACAATGCTGCCATCAGCAACCACCCTGACGCCATCAAGCTCTTGATCGCTCATGGCGCAATTCCTGATGCTAACAATACGCAAGGCTGTACGCCGTTACACTTAGCGGCAGAATTCGGGCGTACCGCAAGCATTGCTATGCTATTGGCAAATCAAGCGACTGTGGATGAAATAGACGGAGACGGCAAAACAGCTTTGCAAATTGCGTCAGAATTTAACTCGCTGGAATCTGTCAAACTTCTACTGAAACAAGGTGCCAATGTAAATTACATCCAGGATTCAAATCTAGAATATACGGCCTTGCATTATGCGGCAAAGCATGGAAATCTCGAAATTATCAAAGTACTGCTCGAGGCAGGAGCGAAGGCCGACGCGCGCACAAAGGCAGGCTATACCGCACTTGAATTTGCTATTCTCTACGGCCATCATGAATGCGCCGATCATCTCATTGGCCACAACTTAGATCTTGCTACTCAATTAAGCCACGACGGTTTGCCGCTGCTCAGCGTTGCCGCTGGCAGCGGTTACATCAATTGTATACGTGTGTTATTAAGTCGCGGTGCCGACGTCAACGCTCTGAGTAGTGGCGAAGCACATTCAACAACTCCACTAATTCAAGCTGCTCTTCATGGTGACATCAACTGTTTGCTTGAGTTAATTGCCGCAGGAGCAAAGATCGACCTCGCATGCGACTATGGTTATACCCCACTGCTGGCAGCAGTCGAGAATGGCAATACCGCATGTGTAAAATTATTATTAGATCTAGGCGCGAATCCGAATTGCCACGAAAAAAAATCCGGCATGACCGCGCTGATGACTGCTGCAAACGAAGGCCACATCGAATGCATGCGATTATTGTTAGATAAGGGCGCAAACATCGAAGCATGCGACTTTGAAAATAAGTGGCCGGCACTGTTTTTCGCGGTGAATTCCGACCAAGTAGAGTGCGTCAAGCTACTACATGAACACGGTGCCGATATAACATTCGAGGTTGAAAAAAGCAAAGAGGAACTGCAACAGGCTGCCACCAGCTCATATGGTAAATTTCATCTATTCGCTGTATTGAGAAAATTTGCTGGAGAACGCAAGACTATCACTGCAGAAGAGTTAGCAAAAATGTTGGGCCACAAGCAAATCGCCGCATATCTGGAAACTGTTCGCTTGGAGAAACTGGAAAAGGAAGTAGATGAATTAAGATCTTTTTGGTGATGACGTAAAAAGGGCTGTGCAGTGCATAGCCCTCATTTTAGTAATTCATTCTTTTCTGTTGCGCTGCACTTTGTTCCTGACGCGCTGCTATCATTTCCCTGCCGAGCGTCGTAAACATTTTTGCAATATTTTGCGCCGTAATTGCCGACACTTCTAAATACGGCACCTTGTGATCATCCGCATATCTTTTCGCTTTAGAAGAATCAGTAACCCTCTTATGTGCAAAATCCAATTTATTGCCAACTATCATTCGCGTTACCCCTTCATCGCCAAAGCGATCATACTCTGCCATCCAGTTATCAATATTCCGATACGAAACATCATTCGTGACATCATAAACAAAGACCACAGCATCATACCCTGTATAAACTCTATGCATTGTGCGACGACGATGCTCATCCATCACCCTAAGGTGTAATTGAATCTCTTGACCATCGACAACAAGTTTTTTATCTCGCACTGAACCCGGTGTGTGATCATCTGGAAATCTGTCGTCGACAAATCCATTAACTATAGCGTGTTTTCCCACACCATCGTCGCCTAAAAATAAGATGCGATACGGCCGCGGATCTACTTTCGGTGCCGCCGCCTGCACCACTCGTTTGTCATCTTCGCGCTTAGCTACTGCCGGATTTAATATCTCGCCATATGCTGTCATGATGATGCCAGGAATCTCGTTCATCGCTTTACTCTCTTTGTACCTTGCTTCAACTAATGTCTTCAGTTGTGCCGAGTCTTCAGGATATTTGGCAAGATATTTGCGCATGGCAGCAACTGCAAAATCGGAAGCAGAAAAACCGCGTTTTCTGCTTCCTTTCTCTATGCCAGCATAGATTTTGTCATATAATTTTTCAGGTGTCTGACGAAACATGAGCGTCTCCAATGAAGTTGCTCTAAGTATAGCAGGCGGAAGGTAAAAGCACCTGAATGCAACTTATTGTATATATTGCTTTATTCCGAGCTCAACCATCAATGGCGGCGTTGTTGCGTAAATCGTCATTGCGAGGCCGCTTTTCTGCCGAAGCAATCCAGGAAATACTCAAAGTTGCATGCTATGAATAGTTTCTGGATTGCTTCGTCGCATAAAACGCTCCTCGCAATGACGAGCCGGCGTATGCATTAATTGATTTACGCAACAACGAGCATTAATCCAGCCTATTTCTTTCCACTATCAGCCGCGGCTGAAGCGACTCAATTTCGGTTTTATAATTGGTGGAATACAGGTTATTACCCTTTTTATATAAGCCTCGATTCACCAATAAATTAAATGTTTCGATAATATCGTGCATTAATTCTGAGGTTAGTAACACCGCATCTTTATATGATGTACCTTGTTTCGCAAGTACAAATGCTTCGCCGAATTTGACCGCAGCATGTGTGGTACCTTCTGCCTTATCCGGAAAAAAGATCGCAACATTAGGATGAAAGCCGCCGTGCTGATTGTGTATTTTTAAAAATAACGCTGGCCGATTTTCGACACCAACTAATTTTTTCGCGAATGTCGCTTCGCGTCCATCCGGATATAAACACGCCATACTCGTCACTCGACACGTACCAGGCCCGAAGCCGTGATGCGCATCTGCAACAAATTCTACTTTATCTTTAGCAGTATATTCATCTGGCAGTAATTTGGTGGCAAACCACGTCAGGCAATCTTTGGGAAGCTGATTGGTAACGATGTCAGCACGCAGAACGAGTAATTTATCGCAGCACATTTCGGCTGCAAAAACTGGCGGCGCATTAAAACCGTTCGCCACTGCTTGTGGATACGCAAATATGGCATCAAAGCTAGCTTCATCAGCAAAAAATGCGGCAATTTCCTTAGGCCGCATCACGTGACGCGCAAACTCTTCGTTTTCCGTATTCAGCCCCACAAATCCGGAATATTGATTTTCGACAACTTGCTCCTTCGCACTTTCTAACTCTTGCGCCTTTGATCTCATGCTGCACCTCCTGTGTAGAATCATCCTCACTTATAACAAATTTATAATGCAGCGACAAATACGCCTAAAATTTGCACGCTCGCTGTCATTGTGTATTTATAAATCTAATATTTATAATTCTTTAACCATCATTTCTTATTGATTATCGATAATTTTATTGTTAAGGTAGCTCCACATTAACTGCATCGAGACTGCGACCATGAACAAGATTAAATATGTCAGCTTATTTTTTAGACTTTTCTTTCAAGTGAGCTTTGTCTGCCTGATTGCCGCACAAATTTACGGCTGGATAAACGCGCCCATGCAAGGCGGCTTTTTCAATGTGATTCCAAAATCGTACCAATTACTCGTGATGCATCAATTTTCACTTAACACCAAGATTGCCGGATTCTTCGTTTCCTGCATCCCCTTATTCGTCAAATTAGTCGTCTTATACTCGCTGATTAAATTATTCAGTCTTTATGAACGCTATGAATTTTTCTCCACACAAAATGTTTTATACATTCGCAACACCGGCTATGCGTTGCTGCTGCTGGAAGTCATCAAGCCGATTTCTGAATTTGTGCTCGGATTCGTTTTGACCTCTGCCAACCCACCAGGTTTTCGTGTGGCCATGGTCACCATGGATGATGCCAACATTAGTATGATACTCACCGCCATGCTCATCATCCTGACTTCGTGGATCATGTCCGAAGGCCGTAAATTACAAGAAGAACAACAGTTAATTATCTAGCAGGTGTGATATGTCAATTATCGTTAATGTAGATGTCATGCTCGCAAAACGAAAAATTCGCTCCAAAGAACTCGCTGAAGCTGTCGGCATTACTGAACAGAATTTATCAATCTTGAAAACTGGCAAGGCCAAAGCCATCCGCTTTTCAACACTAGATGCTATCTGCCGATATTTAGCCTGTCAGCCCGGCGATGTACTCGAATTTATTGATGACAACGATGCAACTGAACCTAAAGGAGGAGAACACGCACTCGTACACTTACCAATGAGGAAATAACAACTTCAATTCAATTTTATTAACTAAAAGCCCCTCATCATGTGGGTGATCAGGGGCTGCTTACTTAAGGTGTTTTTTTATGATCAAAAAAACAGTTACATCATCGCTAATTTTGTTATTCGCTTCAAGTACGATTTATGCCAAGACCACCTCGTACGTCGGTGCCGGGTTGGCGGTTGGTGGCTATAGCAATCCATCCTATTACGGTTATTACCAGAACTCGGGTTTCTACGGCGCCTCTGCCAATGCCTTTGCTGGCAAAGGCAAATTCGTTGATAAAGAAGAAAAAATCTACGTCGGCGCTGAGCTAGGCGGCACCTTCTCACACGGCACCAGCGGGAGCAATGCTGCCGGCCTGAACGCCAGTGTCATCCCGGGATTAATGGTCACCGATTCCACCATGCTCTACGGTCGTGTCGGTGCGGCAGCGAGCGTTGGCAACCATAATCTCGTATTCGGGCCTATGGTAGGCGTAGGCGTGCAGACCAATGTGAAGAAAAATTGGGATATTCGCACCGAATACACCAACTACTCTAGCAGCAACTCTAGCCAGATCGGAGCAGCCCTTGTTTATAAACTAGAATAG
>CAZWPD010000046.1:0-10045 GCA_964636145.1 uncultured Coxiellaceae bacterium | reverse complement strand
GCATACCAGCATTGCTTCATGTCGTTATTGCTGCCGGCTTGAGAGCAGTCTTTGTCTTTAGTTTTGTCTTTGGCAAAACTGTCAAAAGATAATAATGACAAAAAAGTGATAAGTAATATTTTACGATTCATCATGGATCATCCCTGCTATTGAATGATTCATATTCTGCTATAAAGCTTGCTGAATGTCTTGTCTAAATCAGGAACGACAGTGGATAGAGTGCCTGATGCATCCGCAAAATAATTAGATTTACTGAGTAAGTAAAAGGCTGAAAGCCTTATATTAGCCCAGGGTTAGGCGCGCTTTTTGCGCCGCAACCCTGGGTTAATTATGCGATAAACTACGAGCGCTGAAAGCGCGGATGTATTTCGCTAAGAGACGCGCATCTTTATTACTCAACAGTATCGCGCTTTCAGCGCTGAAGTGTTATTTATCCCATTCCCAGGGTTGCGGCGCAAAAAGCGCGCCTAACCCTGGGCTAACATAAGGCCTTCGGCCTTCGTGCTATTAGATCAATATTAAAAAATAATCCATGCTACTTTTTTACATGCTAATTCAACTTCATCACGAGCTCAGAATAAGATTCGTTCGTTCTCTTATATAATTCGAGACGACAAATTTGCTGCTGGCGCCGCTCCTCGATTAAGCGGGTTAAAACTGCAAAATCTGTTTGAATAGATTCATCAACCATACGAAGGGTATGATTACCAACGCGATGCAAGTAGAGAGGCATATCTCGATACGAGCTCAAAATCAGCTTCGTTCGTTTTCTTATAAAATTCGAGACGACAAATTTGCTGCTGGCGCCGCTCCTCGATTAAGCGGGTTAAAACTGCAAAATCTGTTTGAATAGATTCATCAACTATACGAAGGGTATGATGATCAATCGGAGGCATGTAGACAGGCATATCTCGATTTTTATTTGCGCTAGGATAGCCGCCGCGTACCACCGCAAAATCAATGCCGAAAATTTCTCCGGTTTCATTGGAGAATAGATCAAAACCTGTTTCATCATTACGCGCAATAATGAATTTGACATCGTTTGTTAATGTCTGAAATCTAACTTCCGGTGTTGTCGGCCAAGGGCTTTTAGTGGCGTCGATCGAAAACGGGTCATAATTCGGCACATTTTGCGCACACATTTGCTTCAGCATATGCCGTGGCAAATAGTGACGTTGCGCCATTCCTAATTTTTCTGACTGTGATTGCTCAAAAGACCGATAAGTTATCAATGTTAGATACTTCTTTCGATCCTTAAAATGTTGCATATAGTCAAGGTATGCTGTTTTGATCGTGGTAAAGTCGAAAAATTTTGTTACCTCGGCAGCTTGCTCAAGGTATTGAGCCTGGACGCCCTCCCGATCAGCAAACCATTTAAAATGCTTTTGCAAAGCCGTATCGTGGACGTAAAACGCGTATTGCAAGGGACTCATCCATATCTCATCGCCGTTTACATCCCGACCCTTGGTCTTTTCAAACATCAGTTTATAATTGCCACTGGTCATGTCACATGCTGCTTGCCAATCAGCATTGATGACGTGCTGCAAGAGAACGGCGGCATGAGTTTTTGGTTTGAATAGTCCATTTAGTAGCTTGCAAGTGCGTGATAAGCGTGAGAGCTCACGAAGCGAGTTATTTTCTTCGCTTGCTAGCAAATGGTATTTTGCGCATAAATGCTGATGAGTATTAGTCACCTCAATCGGAGATATAACATGATTGCTTGAGTTATCGTTAAAATACACCTCGCGTGCAGCCCTGCTCAAGTTGCTCCCGCAAGCATAGACTTGACCATTACGCCCTAAAAACACCGAGTGTGCATCACCCGCCGCAACCTGAACGATATCGAAGGGCTCTCTGCGTGAAACTAACTGCGTGATTTCCCTTTGCTCTTCAATTTCCCCTAACCCCAGTTGATGATTGAGATTGGAACCACAACCGTAAACCTTGCCATCACGCGCGACAAATAAACTATGTGACTCACCCGTAGCAAGATGACAAATTTCAGTACCAGCAGGAAAGCCCATCACCCTTACCAATTCCTTATTCCTAACTGCAACCTCAGCACCTAATGCACCCGTACGATTGCCGCCAAATCCATACACCTTGCCATCTCGAGCTAATAACAGTGCGTGACCGCGTGAGACAGCAATTTGACAAATTTCAGTATCGGCTGGAAAGCCCGTCAATAGCCTCGGCTTCCAATGACGCGCCAGTTCGGGGACAGTCAACTGATTCTCACCGCAAACATACACTTTTCCATCTCGCGTTAAAAAAAGGCAAAAGTAATCACCCGCTGCGGCCTGGGAAATATTGGTATCACCTGGAAATCCAGTTAACTCCACTGCCATATCTACAGATTGATCGCTAGATTTCAGCAACCGCCGAAACTTGGCAGAACCATAGCCATAGACCTTACCCTCTCGAGTTAAAAACAAACTATAGGTAAGACTTGCCGAAATTTGACAAATTCTGGTTCCATCAGGAAAGGCTCTCAGCAGAGTTGGCTGATCTAAACGTCTTGGCGCGTTTTCACCAAACTGACCTGCGAGATTTGATCCGCATTCGTAAACAAACCCATCACGCGTTAAAAACAGACTATGCATTCCGCTGCTGGCAACCTGACAGATCTCGGTGTTTGCTGGCAGACTTCCTAACTTAGCTGGCGCATGCTGATGAACATAACTTTGTAGGCCTAACACACCATGATTGTTATAACCTGAAACATATACTTCACCAGCGCGTGTTAGATAAAAACTATGAGAACCGGCAGCTACCAACTCTTTGATGTGATTATTTTCAAACTGATTGATCAGTTTCCTGTAACACAGCTGACGCTGGGATTTAGTCAACAATGGTAATATTTTTTCGTCGATTATCTCAAATGCTTCTGCCGCAATAAAAATAGATAAAAATCTTTCAAAAGTTTCTACATTTAAGCGCGCAAACCATTTAGGCAGATTTTCATCAATTTTAGCAATATCAACAGCGTTTAATGGATTTTTCTTTCGCTGTTTCCTTGATGCACCAAGAGCGCTCTTGAATTCATATAGGTCGCTAGTCAAAAATGCTTTTTCTATCTGCGCATTTTGATCTAATCGCCACTTAAACCAATGTTCTTTATTTCTGATGTTTTCTTCTAGCGAGCTTATGATAGATTCTTGCGTAGAAGCGACACTGCCATCGATTTTCATTGCGAATAATTGCGCTTGATTACATTTCAGAATCGACTCCAGTCCGTTTGCAGTAAGCTCAACACAAGTCTGAGTATTCGCATGAACACTGCTTAAAGCCTGATGATGCTCAGCTTCAGACAGCAGGCCATCTTTAAAATTCCGGTTGATGGTATCGATCTTTTGTTGTTGCTGAAGGGCTAATATTTCCCAGTAATAGCGGAAGTTTTTCTTGATACTATCTTGCATGCCATCAAGTGCCGCATGATGCTCCGCCGGAAGGTTGGCATAAAGCTGTGAAAATTCGAAGATTGCCAAATTCGCACGCTCACCTGCACTCATCTCTTGTCCAGCGCGCCGTGATCCACCAGCACGCAGCCCCTCTATCAAACGCTGCAGACACGCACCAACTGTCGTACCATCGTGCAAGAATCGATATTGATCGCAAATTGCGGCATATAACTCAAGTGATTCCACGCTGTGATTGATAACACGCCCCTTCTCAGTTCCGGAGAGGTAAACTGGTGAGTTGCCATCTAATAATTGCGTATGCTTAAGCTCGCCATCTTCGGTTGCTGACAGCAAACACTCCCTGATCTCGATGAAGCTTTTGCCGTCATCACTCAACACTATTTCGGATAAAGTTAATTGATCATCACGCAAATCTGTAGTGGTAATAATACTTTCATAGGAGTGAAGAGTTGGCAATAGCAATCCCATTCTACTTTTATGGAATAATTCCGATAAATGGTGTGCAACTAGCAAGCATAATAGGTTAGATGGCAACGATAAATTAAATTGATTTCCCAAACCTGATTCATGTAGACGCTGAACATGATTAGCAATTATTCTCTTGAGAGCTGGAATGTATTTAGCGGAAAGAACCTCATCCGGCTGATGCATGCTGATAAAATACATAATTTCACTATACATAATATAATCCAGCATATCTTCCTGAAAACTGCTGCAGCGCTCATCTGATGTTAAGCTCTCGAATATCGAAAGGAATTTTTTTAAGTTATCGAACGTTAATTTATTCGAGGAAACTGGTTTATTGAATATTCTTGTTTGCATAATCGATAGCTCTCATTTATTTTTATAATGAAATTCACGCGATGAATTAAATTCAGATTGAGCGGATGCAAAGGCTTCGGAAGATGACTTTTCTATCTGATTTACAGGTAATTACAGAGTTTTACTGACGATCTCGATTATTTACCATGCCAACATCACTCGCGATTTTTATAATTATTATCGTGGGAGCCTAGCATGGGCTTTAAAAGTCTTGTAGGGTATTTATACCTATAAAATAGAGGATTGTTCGTAAAGCTTCTTGATCAACTCAAACTTATTATGACAACACGCTTTCTGTTTGATATTTTCAACATGATGTTCAACGGTGCGCTTAGAAATACATAACAGCTCGCCAATTTGCCTGGCTGTTTTGCCTCGCATGAGATGTTGCAGAACCTCGAGTTCACGCTTACTGAGTTGATCGCTAAAGTTGATTGTTTGCATGTCGATATTCCAGGAAATTCTGATGTATTTTAATTACGAAGAAATCTACCACGGACTCGTCTACAAACAAGGTCGTACGATTACCTAGTAATTTTGACAAGTGTGGCGCCAACCTGTTATTTGAATACAATCTGGGCACATGCTAAACTTGGCGTCACATAAAAATAAATACATCAATACAGATAAAATCAATGATTTACATGACGCACACATCTAAACGCCCAGATATTAGCAGCGAATTATTACTTGCGAGACACGGGCAAGGGATCAGGCTCGTGCGTCCAGACCGTCGCATTCACGCCTATGAAAACCTCTACGCCGTCAGTGATATTTTGCAGCTACCCATCAACACTTACTTCCTCGACACGGAAAGTAAAATTCAACAGATCAACCCTGTAGCAACGCAGATTTGTGGTTTTACTTCTGCACACGACGCCATTGATCGTACCGTCGAAGAATACGCGAGCAAGCTAACTGCGCGCGATGTGATGCAGAACGACCAAAAAACGTTTCGCTCGCAGCAATTTAGCATGACAGAAGATACCATCCAGAGAGGCGACGACGTATCGCTGACTGCGCTCACCTTGAGGTTTCCCTGGTATGAGCGCAATAAGCTGATCGGCATGTTAGGCATTGCCATCGTGCACTCGCATAGTGATATCCGCTACTTGACGGATAATCTTCTGATGCTGAGCAGCATGGGCCTTGTCGGCCCACAACTCCACAAACCTGATCAGCTGCTAGCAGGAAACATGATCAATGATGTTTACCTTGATCGCCGCGAAACCGAAATACTACGCATATTTTCGCGCAAATCGACCGCCAAACAAATTGGCCGGCAACTCGGCATCTCGCATCGAACCGTTGAGTATCACCTCGACAAGCTGCGACTAAAAACTAAAACCAGGTCGAAGTCTGAGCTTATCGCCTGGTCACATCAATATTTTGGCGAAGGTGTATAGTCACCCGACAAGATTTGCTCCAATTCATGTTGCATAGGAACTGGTTCTTGAACGACGGCAATAGCGGCTTCTGGCTCAACAGCTGTATCTGCATACGCCCGCAACGCATTCATGGCAACGACTCGGTCTTCCTCGCTCAAATGACTCACAACGGCAGCCATAGAGGAAAGATCAGCGCTCACAGCATGCGCATTTTCAAATGTTATGTGTTTCAGGATTGCAGCTTCAACACGCTTCCTGTCGTTTTTATTCACTGCGTGCTTCCAATCAAGCAATTCAAAGAAAATAAGCGCCGCACAAACAGCGATGCCAACAGGATTGATCAATACCGAACTCGCAATTAATCCACCGACCGCTGCCGCCAAAATTGAACTTGATAACACGAGTTGCTTTCGATCTTTCTTGAAAAACCACATTAGTTTATGCAGTTCTTTTACTAGCTCTGGTTCACCCATTTCAACAGCTAGTTTAAGCCAGGTATTTTTGTGAATATCGCGGATATTGGCCTTATCCTTGTTAGGCATGTGCAGCGCAGCCCATGCTGGTGCGCGCATCCAGCTTAGCATGGCATTACTTAAACTGACTTCATCATCGTTACTGGCATTGATAATTGTGCCTAGCACTAAATTAGCTTTGGCAGCAGACAAATTGTTGGTGATGCCAAAATGCTGACTAACACGACTCGCCAATACTCTACCCACATCTTCTTGCAGAAGTACGTGATAACGGCCATTCTCTTTGACCTTCCACACATTATCAGTCGGGGAATAGGCAAGTTTAAGTGCGCCATGGGTATTGGTGAGCTTGAATTTAATATGCTTGGTGAAACGTTGTCGATTTTCACTCAGCATCTTATGCAGGCCAGTGAAATACTCACGCAACTCTTCACGTGAGTAGACGGATGAGTAATGATAAAAATTCGATCTGGAATGTACCCTTGCTTGCATGATACCACCTCACTAAAAATTATTTTAGAGATGATTGCATGACTCTATTTGGATGAAATGGGTAGTTATACCTAACTTGAGAAAATTTAATTGAGCTTTATCTGCCAGTGAAACTTGTCGATTAATTCAAATTTCGAATGACAGCCCGCCTTCTGTTTCATGTTTTCAATATGATGCTCAACAGTACGCTGTGAAATGCCTAGCATGCAGGAAATTTTCCTGGCGGTGGAACCATTAACCAGCAGTGATAACACTTCGATTTCGCGCGCGGTAAAATATACCTGACTCTTCGTTACATCGAGATTCTGTTGAATTTGCTTGATTCTATTCGGCTGAATCAACCCGGTCTGAGCAATCGTCAGCAGTTGAGTTGCCAAGCGTTTAATATTCGCATCAATTTGCAAGGTAAAACCCAGCACGCCAATCACCGCCGCCTCTCGATAGAGTGGCATCTTAAAAGATAACATCGACGTATACGACTCATCATAGCAACGCACCGCAGAATCATCAGTAATAAGAAGCTCTTGCTTTTGCATCACATTCTTATCATTTCTTATATGATTGCTGGCTTGTTCACCTTTCCAACAATCATGCGAAGTAGCGCCGATAAACTTCTGCAAAGAAGAAACCTGATTTAGATCTAAAGTTGCTTGGTTGGCATCAAACACTGCACTTTCGGTCGTCATAATATAGACTGCCATCGGTGCCTCTGTTAACTCTCCGAACGTCATAAATCGCGAATCATTTTCTGTCTGACGAATGAATTCAACACCGTTTAAATGCGGCCGCAACAGCATTTCTTTTGATGAATCTATTTTTGCAATCATACCAGACTCGCGTATTTATAAATTAATTCATATTTTGTGGAACAGCCGGTTTTTTGTTTGATATTTTCGATATGATGTTCGACTGTTCGTTTCGATATCTGCAATAATTCAGCAATTATCTTTGCAGATTTTCCTTTAACCAGATGCTGAAGAACCTCGAGTTCGCGCTGACTTAAATAGCAATTCTGATTCGCCATCGACGTCATATTTACGAGCTGCGTCGTCAGGCTTTGTCTCAGTAATCCGGTTTGCAGCAATCCGATCATGCTGCTCGTAAAGCTGCTCAAAGAAGCCGAATCGATATGCAAACTGCAACCCAGGACACCGATAATTTCATCCTGGTAATACCACGGCAACTTGAATGCCAGGGTATTAATCACGGCATCATCAATACGCTTACCAGTTTCTTCAACAACTTTCATGCTTCTGGAGCGCATCACCTCTCGGTCATTGGCAATCATGCTGGCACTGAAGTCTCGCTGGCAAAAATACGATGAGTCATGCCCACTCATATCACTCACTGAATTGGCACCAACGGTCGCGGCAATCTTGTCATTGCCATCGAGAATGACGCTATCACTGCTCAGGAAGAAACAACTGATGTTCATAGCATAAAGATCAGCAACGCTCGTTCCGCTTCGCGTTGCCGATTGTACTAACTGCACGCCGCCTTGATAGGGCTGCACTAATAACTCGCCGTGCGTGTCGTATGCTTGGGTATTTAGATGCATGAGTTGCCGAATATTCTTATTTATTTGCTGTGCATTTTGTCATCTATACGGATAACTGTCAATAATTTGAACATTATATTTTATTATTTATAATATCTATCTTACTGTTTATACTGTGTTTTTATAAAAAACGCTGGCATTGCATGCGATTATAGGCACTGAATGAGAGAGCATCAATAGGTATAAATACCCTGTCAGCAGCGCTCGCATTTATGTAGCATGCTGCCCCCGGATTAACAGCAAGAGGTGAAACGACGATGATTGACCACATTGGCCTGGATGTTAGTGACATCAATAAAGCCAAGCAATTTTATACTGCGGCATTAAAACCATTAGGCTACGAACTGCACATGGAGTGGGAAAAGTGGGTAGGCTTTGCCGTCAACCAAAAACCAGATTTATGGCTGCGTGCTGGCAACAAAACCTCGCCGACCATTCATATCGCCTTTAGAGCCACTGACCGCGCCACAGTTGATGCGTGTTATCACGCCGCACTTGCTGTCGGCGGTCGCGATAACGGTGCACCAGGTGTACGTGAGATTTACCATCCTAATTATTACGGTGCGTTTGTATTAGATCCAGACGGTAATAATATTGAAGTCGTTTGTCATGCAGCACCGGAGGTTTAACACAATCGGCTGCTGCTAATTTCCTGCATCTTGCTAGCCCATTCATGTTAGTGGTGATAATTGCAAATAGGTATAACTACCCTTCTAAACAGTTGATCACTCTGTGAAAATCGCAGAATAATAAAAACAAGTGGAGCAGAGCTAACATGAAACTAAGCATCATCGCTGCAAATTTAAAGAGATATCACGAGCAAGGCAAAGGCAGCGGGCGCACTTATTTGTACGGCGATCGTCAGGAAATTACTTTATTAGAGCATTTCATCGCCATTCGCACTGTTGCGAACAGTGATCCCGAGATCAGTTTTCTCGAGTTTTTCGAATATTTAAAAAACCTGCAACTCGGTCACCTCTTTCCAGAAAGCGATTTCATCTGGGGCGACACCAGAGCAAGCATGACCATAGTGTTTAATCCATGGATGCAGGAATTGCCGAAAGAACAGAAACTTGATCTAATCAGCGAGTCAAGTCGTTGCCACCAATTAAGATATGCAAACAGATCCTCAATCTATCGCTTTTTCGCCGCTACTGGCACAGCAATCTACGAATCATTACCAGACGGGAGTTACTCCTCTAGCAACCAGAGCTGGCCCACTGGCAGCATGCGATTTTAGCGGAGAAGACCACATGACAGTCACTGAGTTAAAATCAAGATTGCAACAATACCACGCGCAAAAAGGCTACGGACGCTGGTATCTATGGGGCGATAGTGAAATCATTACTTTGCTAACTTACTTTCTTGCCGCGAAAAATTCCGCCGCCACAGTAAGCTGCAAGGATTTTCATCACTATCTAATCCAGCTCGACAAGGCTGATTTGTTGCAGCCCTTCACTCGCGACACACCAATTGATAACTTGCGTCATCAATGCATCTTCAAGCCCTGGCTTGCAGAGCTGAATGTTACAGAGCGAAATACGATCAAAAATGATGCTGAAAAATGTTTAGATCGTAAATATCCAAGCTATCACGGCGGCAGCTCCGGCAGCAGGACATGGGTGCCGAGATAGCGAACAAAGCCTTGGGTAGCGCGTATCTGCAAAATTATTACTGAATGGTAATGTGATTACGCGCTCAAGGTTAGCATCATCGCTTGCCGCTAACAGGCTTTGGCTGATGAGCCGTTAACATCTCTTTCAAAACAGCCTGATTCACCGAAAGTGTCGTGTATTCGTTACTAACGACTTTGATATGTTCTTGCCATCTGCCACGTTGTTGATTTTCGAGAGAAGTTGCCATGCGGTGCATTTGTGCGACACGCGGTAG
>CAZWPD010000045.1:0-19507 GCA_964636145.1 uncultured Coxiellaceae bacterium | reverse complement strand
CCACCCCCCCCCCCCACCCCCCCGCGACCGGGCTACCCTGCTACTTTACGGCAACACTTTCAAGATCGAACGGAGTGATCGTAGGTTGGGTTAGCGCGCTTTTTGCGCGTAACCCAACAACCATCTTTCGAGATTGGCACGTTGGGTTACGCAAAAAACGCTAACCCAACCTACGCCCAGACCTCGGCCTTTTCGTGAACGTGAACGCTACCTTCTCGGCAACTCCGCCACTCGATTCACTAAATGACAAAATAAATCTGCGGTTTTTTCCGCATCGTAAATCGCAGAATGGGCGTGCAGCACGTTAAATGGAATGCGAGCACGCTTGGCAGCACGTGCCAAGACAGTTTCACCTAGCACAACAGCGGACAAAGAGGCTGTATCAAAGGTTGTAAAAGTATGAAATGGCAGATGACGAATACCGGCACGCTTGGCGGCAGCAAGAATGAAACTTAAATCAAACCAGGCATTGTGACCAACTAATACAGCGCGATAACATTTTTCCGCCTCGAGCTGCTCTTTCACGGCGGCAAAAATGCGATGCAGGGCCTGCGCCTCTGGAATTGCAAAACGCAGCGGGCTTTCCGGATCGATGCCGGTAATTTGCAGAGCTTCCTGATCAATGCGCGCGCCTACAAAAGGCTCCACATGATACGACAGGGTTTGACTGCGCTGCAGCTTGCCCTCTTCATTCGTGGCAAGCATGACGGCAGCGATCTCCAGCAACCCGTCGGTGGCAGGATTTAACCCTGAAGTTTCGATATCTACTACAACTGGCAGCAACCCACGAAAGCGGGATGCCAGATTAACGGCTCTCATCTGTATATTTCTCTAGTCAAATCTCTGGTTTTCAATAAAATAGGGCGTCGTCATTTTTTAATTACTGGGAACTTTATGATCACTAATAAGTCTTTGTCCAACACCAATCCCTTGCGCGATGTTATCACAAATGCTTATCGAATGAATGAGGCAGAATGTCTGGAAAAGCTGATCCCAGAGGCTGCGTTTACACCAGAGGTGCGCGCCAAGGTTCTGACTACAGCCGAACAATTAGTGGTCGCCACCCGCGAATTCAAGAAAAAACAGAGTAAAATCGATGCCTTGCTGCATCAATACGATCTATCAACCGAAGAAGGCATCTCGCTGATGTGCCTCGCAGAAGCCCTGCTGCGCATTCCTGATAAATCTACCATGGATAAATTTATTAGCGACAAGCTCTCGACTGCCGACTGGAAAAACCACTTAAGCCGCGAAAATCCACTCTTCATTAATGCCGCCACCTGGTCCCTGTTACTCACCGGCACAATTTACGCACCAACGCTAAATACTGAACAAGGCATGACGGCGACCTTAAAACGCACCGTCAGCAAGCTGGGCGCTACCGTGATCCGCCCGATTATGCTGCAAATGATGAAGGCCATCGGCGGACAATTCGTCATGGGTCAAGATATTGATAGCGCCCTGAAGCGCGCCGAAGAATTTGAAGCTGAAGGTTATCGTTTTTCCTACGACATGCTCGGCGAAGCGGCACGCACTGCGGAAGATGCAAAAACCTATTACGATTCATATGTCCTCGCGATTGATGCGATCGGCAAAGCCGCCAAAGCCGGCAATCCTACGCAAAATCCGGGAATTTCCATCAAGCTTTCTGCCTTGCATCCACGCTATGAATATACCAAATACGAACAAGTCATGGCTGAACTGCCTCCTTTATTGTTAACGCTCGCCAAACAAGCCAGAGAATATAACATCGGACTGACAGTTGATGCCGAGGAAGCAGACCGCCTTGATCTCTCACTCGATATCTTCAAGAAAGTATTTACCGATCCGGCACTCAAAGATTGGGAAGGCTTCGGACTCGCCGTGCAAGCCTATCAAAAGCGCGCGTCGTTCGTTCTCGATTGGTTAGCCGATTTATCCAACCGTCACAATAAACGCATCATGGTGAGATTAGTCAAAGGCGCGTACTGGGATGCGGAAATCAAAGTCACGCAAATTCAAGGCTTCACCGACTATCCAGTATTCACACGCAAAAACTCCACTGATGTGTCATACCTCGCTTGCGCACGTAAACTCTTGTCGCAGCCTGCGTGTTTTTACGCGCAATTTGGCACACACAACGCTTACTCGGTTGCAGCCATCATGGAAATGGCCGGTAACAACACCAACTTTGAATTCCAATGTCTGCACGGTATGGGCGCACCGCTCTATCACCAAATCGTCGACAAATCCAAATACAACCGCCCGTGCCGTATCTACGCGCCAGTCGGAACACACAAAGATTTACTTGGTTATCTGGTTCGCCGTTTACTCGAAAACGGTGCCAATAGCTCCTTCGTCAATAAACTAGCGGATGATACAATTCCTATGGATAAAATCGTGTTTGACCCCACTGAACGTGTTGCAGCCTTGACCTCAAAACCACATCCACATATTCCCAGCCCACGCGATATTTACGGCAAATGGATGAATTCCACTGGCATTGATTTATCAAATAATCATTCGCTCGCCGACTTTGCGGCACATGTAGATGATGTCATTCAGCAAGAACAGCGCTGGAGCGCAGGACCAATCATTAATGGTCAAGTCCGAATTGATAGCAGCAACACGGAAGAGCGTTTCTCGCCGTGCAATTTATCTGAAGCAATTGGTCATGCTAGCAAAGCCAATGAAGCAGATGTCGAAGAAGCGATTGCTGCAGCCACTGCTGCAACACGAACCTGGGGCGAAACACCGGTTGAAGAACGCGCCGCCATTATTGAACGCGCTGCCGACAGCTTCCAGGAAGCCATGCCAGAATTAATCGCCATTTTAAATCGTGAAGCTGGCAAATCAATTTTAGACGCCATGTCTGAAGTCAGAGAAACGATCGACTATTGCCGTTATTATGCCTTCCGCGCACGCGAAGACATGAAGCCGCATGAACTACCAGGCCCCACCGGTGAATCCAATGTACTCATGTTGCGTCCGCGCGGCGTCATTGCATGCATCAGTCCATGGAATTTCCCGTTAGCTATTTTTGCCGGCCAGATCATTGCTGCGCTCGCAACTGGTAACACGGTACTTGCCAAACCTGCGGAACAAACGCCGTTTATTGCGTGCAAAGCCGTACAAATCTTGTTGGCAGCTGGCGTACCAGCCAGTGCATTGCAACTTTTGATTGGACGCGGCAGTGTTGTCGGCGCCAAAATTGTCAATGATGAACGCGTCGCCGGCGTCATGTTCACCGGCTCCACCGCAACCGCAAAATTTATCGAACGCTCGCTGGCAAATCGTAATGGCCCGATCGCTGTTCTGGTTGCAGAAACCGGTGGTCAAAATGCCATGATCGTGGATTCTTCGGCACTCGCTGAACAAACCGTTGCTGACATCGTCACCTCGGCATTCAATAGCGCCGGCCAACGCTGCTCGGCGTTGCGCGTGTTATTCGTGCAGGAAGATATTGCACCGAAACTGCTCACCATGCTGCAAGGCTATATGGCTGAGTTCACCGTTGGTGATCCAGGCCAACTCGCCACTGATATTGGCCCGGTGATCGATGCCGGCTCGCGCAAAATGCTCGAGGAACATTACGCCAAAATGAAAAATGCCGGCAAACTCATTGCTGAAATTCCAGTGCAAACCAATCTCAATGGTTACTACTTCAAGCCGTGCGCGTTTGAAATCGAAAATCTCGACATTCTTGAAGGTGAAGTATTCGGCCCGATTCTGCACGTCATTCGCTTCCGCGCTGGCGAGCTCGACAAGGTAATGGATGCTATCATCAACACCGGATATGGATTAACATTAGGAATACACAGTCGCATTGATGCCGTTACCCAATATGTTGCTGACCGTATGCCGGTCGGTAACATCTACATCAACCGTAATATGGTTGGCGCAGTCGTTGGTGTGCAGCCGTTTGGCGGCGAAAGACTATCAGGCACTGGACCAAAAGCTGGCGGCCCGCACTACCTGCCAAGACTCTGCGTCGAACGCACCATCTCTACTAATACGACCGCAGTAGGAGGCAACGCGCGCCTGGTTTCCCTATTAGAGGATGATTGATTACTAACCCAGGACTCATGATGACATTTGATCTGCATATTACTTATGTAATGTTCCTGATCTTCGCCGGCACGGCGGTGTTGTCGACGCTCGCGTTGTTCACCAGACAATCCCTGTTGGTGGCCTATATCGCGCTGGGCGCGTTATTTGGCCCCTTCGGGCTCAAGTTTGTCGATAATCCAGCGATCATTCAGCAGGCAGGTGATATTGGTATCATCTTCCTGCTGTTTTTGCTTGGCCTCAATCTGCAGCCACAAAACCTGCTGCATTCGCTCAGAAAAATGAGCACCATCACCCTCGCCAGCTCTCTGATCTTTTTTCTGGTTGGTTTTCTGGTGGCCAAGCTCTTTCACTACACAGCGAACGAATCCATCATCGTCGGCATTACCGCCATGTTTTCGAGCACCATTATTGGCATAAAATTACTACCGACCACCATGCTGCATCACCAGCATACTGGCGAATTGATGATTAGCGTGCTGCTGCTACAAGATATTATTGCTATCGTCGTCATCTTCTTGCTGGAAGTTGTCGCCAAGAAAACGACTACCACTGATCACATCTGGTATACCATCGCCGGCTTTCCCGTCTTATTTTTAACGGCATATTTTTTCGAACACTACGTCCTTTCGAAGTTGATCGCTCGCTTTGACCGGATCCACGAATACATTTTCATTTTATCGATAGGCTGGTGTTTATGCATGGCTGAACTCAGCCGCTTCATGGGCCTCTCAGAAGCAATTGGCGCATTCATTGGCGGCGTTGCTCTCGCCAGCAACCCCATCGCATTTTATATTGCCGAAAGCCTGAAACCGCTGCGTGATTTTTTTCTTGTCCTGTTTTTCTTTGCTGTCGGTGCAACCTTTAATTTTCAGAATTTCAACACCATCGCCATTCCCGCCTTTATCCTCGCTGGACTCATGCTCACCACTAAACCGTTGGTGTTTCGCTGGCTGATGGTAAAATCCGGAGAAGTGAAAACAGTCAGCCACGAAGTTGGCGTCCGCCTTGGTCAAATGAGTGAATTCTCATTACTCGTCATTTATATGGCACTCACCGCCAAAGTCATTTCATTACAAGCTTCCAACATGGCGCAAGCCGCCGTCATCATCACCTTCATTGTTTCTTGCTACTGGACCGTGATGTACTACCCAACGCCGCTTGCCGTCACCGATAAATTACGGAGAGATTAAACATGCATTCCCATCACGGGCACTCACACGGCCACGGCCATGATCACGGCCATGATCACAGCGCCCCACGCTCGTTCAATACCGCATTCATGATTGCGGTGAGCATCACATTGTTATACACCGGCTCTGAAGTCGTTTACGGTATTATCGCCCACTCCATGAGCTTGCTGGCCGACGCCGCGCACAACCTTGGTGATGTGCTAGGATTAGTCTTATCGTGGATCGCCAACTGGTTATTAACCTTTCCAGCACGCAAACGTTATAGCTACGGCTTCAAACGCACGACAATCATTGCCTCGCTGGCCAATGCATTTATTCTCGTTGCCACCTCGGCATTAATTGCTTATGAGTCGATTTACAAATTAATTCACCTGCAAGAAGTGAATGAACAAATTGTCATTGTGATTGGTTTGATTGGCATCGCCGTCAATTTCGGTTGCTCCATGCTATTCATGAGCGGCGCCAAATCCGATCTTAATATTCGCAGTGCTTTCTGGCACTTGCTGGCGGATGCACTCATTCTGGTTGGCGTTGTTGTCTCGGCCATTTTAATTTATTACACCGGCTGGCAGTGGATTGATCCAGTGGTTGGTCTATTCATCGTTGCCATCGTGTTATGGGGGACATGGGGTTTACTGCGCGATTCTCTGCATCTGATTCTTGACGGTATTCCGCATTATATCGACCACACTGGCGTTAAAGAATATCTGCGCCACATCCCAGGCGTCACCGCCGTGCACGATTTCCATATCTGGGGCTTGAGTACTCGCGAAGTTGCCCTGACTGCACACTTAGTGATGCCCGAAAACCCGCTCACTGATGCCGATCACAAGCGTATCAACCATGATTTACATGAAAAATTTAATGTTGATCATATTACCTTGCAGGTTGAGGCTGGCAGTGTAGATGCGCCGTGCGCGCGGAGTGAGAAGTGTTAAAGACGTAACGTTGTTTGCATGAAATAGCACCCTCTCGCTTTTTAGGCCGAAGGCCTGTCTTCGGTAGCCCGGGGTAAGGCGCGCTTTTTGCGCCGCCACCCCGGGATGCCACCACAAGATCAACTAGCGCTGAAAGCGCGATTTCAGTTTAGGTACGCGCTTTCAGCGCTCAATACATATTCGCATTCTCAACCCAGGGTGGCGGCGCAAAAAGCGCGCCTTACCCTGGGCTAGGTATAGGCCTTCGGCCTGAAAATCATGCCGTGCGACGTTGAAATAATGCGGATAGAAGTAAATACCCCCCTTAATCCCCCCTTAAGCATCTTTTAATCACCTCTTAATCTGACTTCCTTATAATGGCGAAAATATTTCGATACTTATAAAAAAAACGAGAGAGTGAAATCATGCGTAGATCAAACAAAGTTGCTGCTGATCTGGATCAATTAGACGGCTCAGTTGAAGTAGAAATTATTGAAGTTTCCAAGTCATCAACCGCCGTAGTATTAGGTGGCCTGCGTCGCACAACTAACAATGTCAACAGGATGGCCGTGCATGAAGAATCACAAACTACTGTGGTGACGGGCGGGCTGCGTCGTTCTGCAAAAGCCAATACCGACCTGCTGGAAATGGAAGCGCAAGCCAAAGCAACTGGCGAGCAACAGCAAAAACAGGCTGAGAGCAAACAAGAACAAAAAAAAGTGCCGGACCTTAAAGCCGTGCTGGAAACAACACCAAAAGCATTAAAAGCATTACACACCAGCAAGCAAGCATTGGTGTGTGATAACGATGCACACTTTAGACATAGCCACCCAATTGCCATTCCGTCTAAAGTTGATCAAGACGCACTTTATCATTCTGCTGGCCACCTGCCGCGCCATCTCCAGCCAAAAGCTGCCAGCGAGAGCGATTCCGATGATGATATCTTCGCAATCAAACAAGTGCCCTCTAGGCAGAATCATGCTTGCTCCACAAGCTACTCAGACGATGATAGCTTGGTGATTAAGCTATAACTTTCGTCATTTAAGCATCCCTTAATAATGACTTAAGTATTGGTTAATTTGCGAAGCCTATAATTCATGCCAGCCGTGTCATCTTGACAGTCTGGCATGAACCATTGAAAAGGCAAAACCCATGCGTACGCGCGAACAAGTAACACCCGAATTTTTAAATGCATTTGTCCTAAACATAAAAAAACACGTGGATGAATACAAGACCTACCTCAGCGGACTCTGGATGTACAAAGATACCGAGGTTATCGCCAAGCTCGATAAACTCACTCAGCCGCGAAAGCCCGGATCCAATCCCCTCAACACCTATTACGGTGTACTCGACTTACTGCATCGCTGCCTTAAATTGGAAACACAACACCCTAAGCATAAGATATGGAAGAGCCTCAACGAATTACTGGTTAAACATTTAAAGACACAGCAAGAAGCTGAATGGCTGCCGCCAAATGAACAACTCGACGAACATTCCAGCATCACAGCCGCATTACGAGCCCTCTCTGGTCATGCGCTGTATACATCAAAAGAAGAAGAAGCTTATTGCACGAAATGGAATATCTCCTCTCTTCAGGCTAGCGATACTAATCGGGTAAAAACCTGGAATACCATGCGCAATGATCAATGGTGGCAGATTGAAGACAACAACTATCATGAATTAGCTGTTGCTGCTAAAAACATACTCGGACTCAGCGCTGACAATAAATCTGATTGCTTTGTCCTGCAGGATAAGGATCAGATCACCAGACAACTCGAAACAGAATTACTCAAACTGAGAGAGAATCTCCGCAAGGAAAGCCTCAACTTCGACCGCGCCCTCAAGAAATTACGCGCTGAAGCAAATGCCAACAAGGAAGACGGCAAGAATGTCGGACTTAGAATCAGCGTAAAAGAAAAAGAACAAGAAAAAACTGATTTCATAAACTTTCAAAATGAATTAATTCAGGATAAAACCAAAGAGATTCAGCAACATCAGATTGAACGCTTGCTCGCCAGAGATGAGTCAGACAAAAATTCACTAGCCCGACTACAAGACTTACACAACCAATTATCTTTATGGACACCGCGCAACCTGACAATTCTCTTTATTGAAAACATGGTGAATGCTCAGATCAAAGCACTTCGTCATGCAAACACGGGCATACAACAGAGAATAGACACACCTTTCACAGAGGTCGATGATGAAGATATTATTGGCACAAAGCCAACATCTAAATCAGTGCTGGAAATCAAGATTGAACATCTTGGTACCGCCATGAAAGAAATCCTGATGTCAGTACGAAAAGTACAAGAGCGCATTGATGAAGAGCTTAAATTATTAAAAAAAATAATTGATGATAAACAAGTCAACACCCACGGCCTGACGCCATTTATCACCAATGACTTCATGATCGACCCTGAGGCAGATAGCAAAGCATTCCAAAAATTCTTATGCGATCATTTACTTGACTACAAGCTCGAGCACTTCGAGTTAATCCAGGAAAGCATTCGCCAACATAAAATTTTTAGCTCCACCAATTACCACGGCATTAATCTGCCGCGCGCGAAAGACATACCAGATCCAGTCGCTGCACTTGCGGAGTTAAAAAAGCCTCCAGTACCACCTACAGAATCCATGCCAGACCTGAATAATGATGGCGCGGAAGAAGCCACGGGCGGCTTGCGCAGATCTATGCGCGTTCATAAAGATCTGCACAAACACGGAGATGAGAGCGAAGCTTCAGAAGTGAAAGGCTCGAAAAATTCATCTGAAATTTCATACTCAACTGATAGCAGCCATGTCGCTTCACCAGGCCCGAGCCAAGATCAAGAAATTTCTTTTTCCGATTCAATAGATCAAGCAGACCAGCGCCAGCAACCAGCAGCACTGCAAGATGATGATGCGGAAGAATCCTCATCTGACGATGAAGAAAGACCATTATTACATGAACACCGAACTGCCGCAGCACCAACCGTTTCTCGTTTCACCCTCAAAAATGTATTAATTGGCCTTGCTATCGGCGTTGGTATCGGACTCGCGATTGCCGGTGTAACAGCTGCGATTATTTTCAGCGGCGGCACCGCAGCTGCAGGCATGGCAGTTGGCGCAACCATCGCAAACACACTTGGCACTGCGGGCATCATCAAACTCTTTGCGGGCATTATGGCCTTCGGATTAGCTTGTGGAGGAGTGATCACAACTGCCTTGGGAAGAAATACCGCTCAGCCAGCACAAACCCCAGCTCCAGCTCCAGCTCCAGCTCCAGCTCCAGCTCCGGCGGAATTTCTGCGCGACAGCACCCATACAGCAAGGGCGACATTACGAGCTTCTAGGACTGCAGGACATTCCTTCTCGGTACCAGCGCTTCCGGTCAGCTCAAGTGGGATAGAAATGAAAGAGAGACCAGTCAGAAAAAACAGCCTCTCTCTCTTTGCAAACACAACTAAATCGCCACAACTTTCGGCTCAGCCAACCGTTGATAGTCAGCCAGCGAGAGCTGCATCAGCTCCGAGTGCGTTCCGGCGTTGAAGATAATATTTTCACCGTGTATCTGATCGGACAAGTAAACCGTCATGCCGTACAAGGGTCCAAACGGCGGCATGGCGCCTACTTCACAACCCGCGAACTTTTCCTTGAACTCAGACTCGGAAGCCAAATCAACCTCCTTGGCGCCCACTAGCTCGCGTAATTTGGCGAAGTTAACGTGAGAGTTGGCGGGGATTACAACCATCGCCAACAAGCCGTCGGCTTTGACCATAACGGTCTTTGCCAGCACCTTGCCAGAGACATGGGCTGAAGCCGCAATTTCCTGTGAGGTGAACGCTGGTGAATGCGCCAGCGAGACATATTTAACCTGATGTTTATCCAAATATTCTTTGATTTTATTGATTGGCATAACCCACCCCTTATATTCTGTCTGCCAGCTATTATTATAGACCCTGCAAACTGGAACGAACGACAATGATTGTTTTTTATACCCGCTTGCGTTTAATATATGCGCTTATCATAAAAAGAAAGAAAGCATGAATAATCATCAAGTTAGCAAATACCCATCCGCGCAGACCTGGTTTACAGTGTTCGTATTGCTGCATCTTGCTGCCTGGACACTGGTGCCCGCCATCGTGCGTGACAACCTGCCGCTGGATTCCATTGAAGGCACCATTTGGGGCCATCAGTTGCAATGGGGCTATGATAAAAACCCCTTCATGAATGGCTGGTTAACGGCGTTGGCTACTTATCTCGACGGTCAATCCGGATGGATGATTTATCTTTTCAGTCAACTTTCTGTTGCTGCGTGTTTAGCCTGCGTGTGGGCCATCGGCAGAAAAATCTTAACGCCCACCTACACACTCGCCGCAGTTTTATTATTGGAAGCGATTCAATATTTCAATTTTCATGCCATCGATTTTAATGACAACACTCTCGAATTAGGGCTGTGGGCCGTCTCCATTTATTTTTTCTATCAAGCCGTACAAAAACGCACAATCACCACCTGGCTGTTAACAGGAATTTTCCTCGCGCTTGGCGTCATGGCGAAATATTACACGCTGGCATTAATTGCCGCGCTCGGTTTGTTTTTACTGCGCAAAGAAAACCGCTCACAATTACTGACCTTACCGCCGTATCTCGGTCTTGGCGCATTCGTTCTCATTATCACACCGCATATTTATTGGCTGACACAACATGATTACGTCACCGTGACTTACGTTTTCCAGCGCACCAATGCCGAACCAAGCTGGACCAATCATTTTTATTTTCCCGCACAATTTATCTGGCAGCAGTTTGAAGCTTTCGCTCCGGCGCTGGTTATTTTCGGCGCGTTATTTATTGGCAAACGTCCGCTAACAGCAACACCGCGACCAGAAATTTCCGCGTTCAATCGCAACTTTTTACTGTACGCCGGTCTCGGGCCATTTGTGCTAACAGCATTATTATCATTAGTCATGGGCATCAAATTACGCGCCGGCTGGGGCATGCCACTGATGTCATTCTGGACGCTGTTATTGATGATGGCACTGCCGCCGCGCCTTTCTGCTACTAAAATTTACGCATTAATTGCCGGTATCTTCCTCTTTATGGCAGCACTGCTGACTGGCTATAGCATCTCAATTATCGATTCCTCCGACACCTCCAGCGCCAATTTCCCCGGCAAAGAAGTTGCGCAAACTATCGCGCAACGCTGGGAAGAAACCTATCACACACCGGTGCGTTACATTGCCGGTTCACGCTGGATAGGCGGCAATATTTCATTTTATTCCAAAGAACATCCGTCGGTGTTTATGGAATGGGATTTGCGTAAATCAACCTGGATTTCATTAAACGATTTCAATAAAGAAGGCGCGGTGTTTGTTTGGGATATTTCCACAAATGAAACCTTGCCTGAGGAAGTTGCCAGACAATATCCAAGATTAGGCAAACCCTTCGTCATGGAATTTAACTGGCAGCGCAACAAACATAACTTGCCGCCGGTGAAATTAGGTGTGGCGTTTTTGCCGCCTGAACCACAGATGGTATTGCGTTAAGATCCCAAACCAGGTTTTTTTCTTTCTTTACCCTGGCCTTCAGGATCGGAAGGCTCCTCACGCGGAGAATGGAAAGCACTATTGGGACTTTTAGCAAAACCGCCTGCGTTTTTCAGCGTCGATTCTGGTGGGAGCGCAGCCTCTGGGCGATGTGGTCTTGCTACTGGTTTTAGCTCGTTTTGCGGCGGCTTATCGGTAAAAGCTTCTAAGTTATCTTCATGCAATATATCCAGACATGCCCGAATAGAAACCTGTATTTGCTCCATCTCCTCGATTGTTTTTACTATTTTACCGTCGTTGTTAATTGCCTCAGGGAGCACAGCTTGTGCTTGCAGAAAATTATCTAATGCAGATTGCATGTCACCTGCGTTAGCAAAACGTGAACCCACACAATAATAAACTTTCGCCAAAAATGCATTGATATCATTTTCGCGATAACCTTCCGCGGCTTGTTTTGCGGCGGTGAGTCGGACAATGATTTCATGACTCGCTTCATCACTGAGATCGCCAGCAAATACCTTTTCAACATCTTCCGCAAATTGCAGCTCTTCATCGACGTAATTTTTGATGGTGCGTGGGCGCATGAATACCTCACTCTTCTCGTTTGTCTAAGTATAGCAAGTGCACGGAGAGATGGACTGTGTCGCAGTAGAAAGCTCGCAAAACAGTATTGCGCCAAGCTTTTGATATTTTGTTGGATTTTTAATCGTAGGATGCTTTCCAGGCCAAAGGCCTGTTCATAGCCCAGGGTAAGGCGCGTTTTTTGCGCCGCCACCCTGGGTTATGGATGCGAATGTATATCGAGCGCTGAAAGCGCGTGCCCAGGCAGAAATCGCGCTTTCAGCGCTAGCTCATCATGTGATTCTATCCCCAGGGTGGCGGCGCAAAAAACGCGCCTTACCCTGGGCTATGAACAGGCTTTCAGCCTGACAGATTTCAACGATCCAGCAGGATGCTCACCACTAGATTACTGAATGCTTAAAAAACACTGTTCACAATGACAAACCTACACTCCAAACAATTTACTCAATGCAGCGGCCGCCACATCAATATCATTTGCCGTCGTAAACCGACCAAACGAAAATCGTATCGAACTTTTTGCCTGATTATCTGACAAGCCCAATGCACGCAGCACATACGATCCTTCTGTGCCCTTGCCCTGACAAGCAGAAGCGGTCGAGACTGCTATTTCTGGAATTTTATTAATAATTGCATCTGCCAGCATGCCCTCAAAACGCAGGTTTAAAATAAACGGAGAGCGCTCAGCGTCGCCGCCATTAATACTTAAATTTGGAATAGCAGATAGCAGCTCTAAAAAACGATTATTCAGCTGTGAAACATGGCGGTAATCACGTTCGCATTCACGTGATGCAATAGCAAACGCCTCACCCATACCAACAATCTGATGCACCGGTAAGGTACCAGACCGCATACCCTGCTCGTGACCACCACCGTGTATCAGCGGCTCGACACGCACGCGCGGTTTTTTGCGAATATACAGCGCGCCGACACCCTTAGGGCCGTAAATCTTGTGCGCAGCAAGAGAAATCAAATCAACCGGACACTCGCGTATATCAAGCGGTATTTTGCCCGCGCTTTGCGCCGCGTCCACATGCAATAAAATTCCGCGCTCTGCAGTTTCTGCAGCGATTGCCGCAAGATTTTGTATGACGCCGATCTCGTTATTCACGTGCATGATTGAAACTAATATTGTGTCTTCACGCAAACTGGCGCGAAACACATCGAGATTCAAGCTGCCATCAGACTCGGGAGCTAAATAAGTAACGCTAAAACCTTCCTTTTCCAGTTGCTGACATGAATCCAGAACCGCCTTGTGCTCAGTCTTCATGGTGACGATATGGCGCCCTTTACGCTGATACAGATGCGCCGCACCTTTAATAGCGAGATTGTCTGCTTCGGTTGCACCTGAGGTAAAAATGATTTCGGAGCTTTCAGCACCGATTAATACGGCAATTTTTTCGCGCGCATTTTCAACAGCATCTCTAGTTGTTAACCCATAGATATGTTGAGACGCAGGATTACCAAATTCAGCATCAAGTGTCAGGTACTGCATCATAAGCTCTGCCACACGCGGATCAACTGGCGTGGTAGAAGCATAATCAAGATAAATTGGACGTGTCATGGTTGTCATATGGCACATATGATGGAGATTATTGCTGTAAAGATCAACTCTCATTATGATGGTTGGCAACTCATTGATGGATATAAAAATATGACCGATATTCGAGCGAGAAATTTCTTCGCGGGCCTCGTTACACTCTGCTTTGGCTACCTTGCCTTCAGTTTCTGGTTCAACCAATACGCGATGATTTCTGTAGACGAATTCTGGTTTGCACACCGTATCTATCAGTACAAAGACGGGCTGCCCTACCGCGATTTTTCACCGTATAAAACGGTACTCGGCTATTATTTGCTGCTCTGGCCCATGACGAGCACTGGTGGCACGCTCAACACGCTTATCTTCACCAAAAATATGATCGCCCTCATCAATGTCGCCTGCATCTTCGCAGCATCGACGTGGTTAACACGATTTTTTTCACGTGCCGGCGTGTTAGGCAGCGTTGCCTTACTCGTTAGCATGGAAATCACCCTCAGCTACTCAACCAATATTCGTGTTGATTTGCTGGGCTACTGGTTTTGCTTGTTTTCATTATTATCATTACTGAACAAACGCTATTATCTGGCAGGACTGCTGCTTGGATTGGGTTTTAGCACATCACAAAAAGCTATCTGGTATTTATTCGCAAGTAATGCGGCACTCTTCGTTACTCTAGTGACTGAAAAAGATTATCGGAAAAATATCATAAACGCGATTAAATTTAATTCTGCAACAGTTATGACGATCGCCGCCTACCTGTTCTTCTGGTCGATGCTCGCCGGGTGGTCGAATGTACTCAATAATGTCTTTGTCGAAGCGGCTGCGATGTATCATCTCGACTGGTACGATGCTACGCGTCAACTTTACTGGTACGTTATTTTGGTGTTCAACCCGATTGTGTTCTTGCTGTGGCCGCTGACAGCGGTAAGTTTGCTGATTGGTATCAATGGAGATGAGTCATATCAGAACAGAAAAATAGTAATAACTTACGCCTCGACGATTTTATTTTGCCTGATTCCGTACAAGCAGGTCTTCCCATATTACATGCAAGTGACGATTCCAGCATTTCTGGTTTTATACGCTGCCTTTTTTAGTTGGTTGATTCTGCTTCTTGCTGCCCGCAGCCAGATTTACTTCACCATCAACAAACAAACCGCGTATGCAACAATAGGTGGTTATGTTGCAGCAAGCATTATTTTTGTCGCCGCCATGCACCTGCCGCTCGCGTACTTACTCATCAATATCATTCCACTAGTGATTACCATGCGCATAACACAGCAAACACCGAGTGACATGCGTGCATTAATGGCGAGCAGCATACTATTTTTAGGCTTTATTTATCCGGCGTGTCTCTACATCCCAAAACTCATGAATCTGGATGGCAGTTATCAAAAAGCAAATCTTGCCGCAGTAAATTCATTGTTACGCGACGGCAGTGATTACACGGCCGGCATCGAACTCATCTACAATAAAACTCAACCCATCGCTGGCTTACGTCACCTCATGGGTCCGGCAATTGATTATTTATATCGCCCGGATAAGAAGCTGTTACCAGTCATGACCGCGGCGCTCTACGAAGATCCGCATGCAACGCCTGACACCATCAAGCAAGCATTGGATCAGTCACGTGTAAAGTTTTACGTTAATAATTATCGTATGAACGGCTTACCGCCCAGCATCAAATCGTATCTGACACAGAATTATCAACACCTCTGGGGAAGCATTTACTCCTATGCACCAATCGTCCCCGCTGGAATCAACGTATTTCCACTGAAATTTAGTGGTGATTACATCGTCGAGTCCACCTCGCCCACTATCATGATCAACGGAAAAAATTATCGAAATGGAGAGCACATCCAACTTGGCAACTCACGCGTACGCACACGCGCAGCACAGAGCTTCCGCCTTAAGCTCGTTGATACTTCGTTGTTTTTAGATCCAGCCTACCAAGAAGATGAATGGAGAAAAATTATCTTTTAAGCGGACACAATTTCACATCTTCATACGTGATTTTTTGCCGGTCGCTCTTGATATCATCGCACGGACCCGCGGCCGACAAACCAAGACTTGCTGCTGCCTGATACATTTGTGGTAAAAATTCACCGGATGCCAGCAGAAACAGACGGCCGTTAAAATGTTTAATCACTTCTGGTGCGCGCACACCGACAGTTATTTTTTCGCCATTAAAAGCAACGCCAATGTAACGCCAGCTCGGCGGCAATGAACCGATTAAATAAGTTTGCGGACGCGGCTTGAGATTAAATGCATAAGCTGACACCGGCAACAAGACCATCGCGGGCCCCTGACGTTCGGCAGCAAGCGGCAACTGCACATTGAAATAATTACCTGCATACCACGGTGCACGTACAGCTGGAGCGGGTGAGATTGCAATGAGAATCAATGCATACGCTGCAAATACAGACCCTGCTAATACCAGCTTTTCTTGCATCATCGTATGTAACAGCAGGAATATCACCAGTGGCGCCAGCATTTCCAGAGGCATGGCATAACGCATAATTGAAAATTGCAGCTGCCAGATGATGTACGAGGCAACAAAAAAGACCAGCAGCCATTGCACAGCAATATTCGTCTTTTCTCCCGATTTCACACCACAAGCACGCCGATAAATCCATCGCAAGCACGCGACGACCAACAAAACATAAACAATCGCAAAACGCACATCACGAAACGGCAAATCGTTAGTACGACCGTCTAAAGAAAAATAAAACGGGAATAATACTGCCTCCAATATGGATTTCGGCATGAAACGAGCATCTTTCCAGTTCACTGCCGGAAAATCTGGGGCTTGAAACACGGCATTCATAAATGGAAACAGCGGGCTATGATATTGCTGCCATTGCATCCACATCCAGTAACCAGATGTCACCAGGACGCCAGCAGCCACACCCCCGCCAATCGCCAACAACATCGCTGCGCGCTGTTTAAGCGGCAATCGCATCATGCATACGGTAATCATTGCACCTAACACGTAAACTACTGCGGTCAACTTCAACCCGGCACCGACCCCCAACATCAAACCGCAACCAAGCAACAAAGACAGTGGGAAGCGCTGCTGGCATGCTTTCAGAAGTAGATAGATCGCACTCAACACGAATAATGACACCAGTAAGTCATGTTGAAACGAGCCTAAACCTGGCAGCACCGCTGGCCCGCACATACCGATGATTGCAACCACAATCGCCAGTGCGCGTGGATAGGTGATTGACGATAGTGTGCCAAATACTTCTGCTGCAATTAGAAAGAGCAACCAAAAATTGATTCCGTGTAATGCACCCAACAGCATGACAGCGGTTTTAGGTTGTAAATAGGTAATAAAATAATAAGTGATAAAATCAGCGGTTGGTGTCAGATGGACATGAATGTATTCAGACGGCCAAACATCAAGAAGCTGACGATGCTGCAAAAATGCGAGCGGGTTGTAATAATGATAACTAGCCAGATCCCAATTTAATTCCTTGCCGATACTGACAGCAATAAAGCCGGAAGCCAGCATGCCTGCAACCAATACCAGTACGTGTATGACATTATTTTTGTCTGACATAATGCAAACCTAGCAAACTCATAAAGAAGCTGCCAAATATTGTTTGCAGGCCAATAATCATGGCTGTTGCCGAGGGAATCAAGATGCGCATCATGTCTGTTGGCACCAGATTGCCAAAGGCTTGTTGCTGCCAGTACCAGAAAGAATAGCCAGCACCCGCTATGCCGCCGCATAACAACAAGAGCCCCATCACCAAGCCGCGCTCAAGGGTGAAATAGCTAAGCACACTGTCAATCAAGCCATCTTGCGCCGGCAAGTTCAATTGCTCTTCGGCAATCGTATGTGCAAACATGGCAAAGCCCGCGGCCTGCATACCGATAATGACAAACACACTACCAAATAACATGGTATGAATATCAAAATTAATACCGCTAATATTAATCGGCCCAAAAGTTAATGCGGTGATGAGTGTCATACCCAGCAGCATAAAAACCACACCCGGAATTAAAAACAACCAGCGCGGGCATAACAGTAACAACAAGCGCAGATGACGCCAGCCATCACGCCACGGCCGCAGATGCGGCGGACGACTACGGCCATCAGGATATAATTGCGTTGGCACTTCGGTAATTTTTAATTGATTCAGCGAGGCTTTCACCACCATTTCACTGGCGAATTCCATACCATCGCCCTGCAAATCTAAAGCCAAAAATCTTTCACGCTGAAAGCCGCGCAAGCCACAATGAAAATCACCAATCTCACTGGAAAAAAATGTTCTACCCACAAAAGACAGCACTGGATTACCAAGGTAACGATTCATAAATGGCATGGCACCCTCAACAATCCCGCCCATAAAGCGGTTGCCCATCACCAGGTCATAACCTTCGCGTAATTTGTCGACGAATGGCAATAAATTCAGGAAATCATAGCTATCATCGGCATCACCCATAATCACATAACGACCGGCAGCTTCCTGCATGCCACCTTTCAATGCTGCGCCGTAACCTTTGACTGGCACCGCAATCACGCGCGCACCATTGGCTTCAGCAATTTCGCGCGAGCCATCAGTGCTGCCGTTATCAGCAACCAGAATCTCGCCGCGTATATTTTGATTAGTGAGGAATTGTCGGGCTTTGTGAATACAAACAGCCAGGGTTTCTGCCTCGTTGAGACAAGGCATCAAGATCGTTAATTCGCATGCATCCATTCGTTGCTTCTCCTGTTGTTCCCGGACACATCAGTCTCTCGTCATTGCGAGCCCTGCGTTCTTTGCAGGGCGTGGCAATCCAGTCAATATTGTAGCTTGAGTGCCCAGCATAGTCTGGATTGTTTCGTCGTGAAGAACACTCATCGCCATGACAGGCCTAACCAGAGCGTGCCTTATCTTCAATCGCTGTCATCATGCCACGAAAAATATTTAGCTCCATGACATCTGGCCGGGCGCGGAAAAAGAAACGGCGCAGACGTGTCATTAACTGGCGCGGTGCGCTCAGTTTTAAAAAATCGATGGCTACTAATGCATCTTGCATATGCGCAAACAATCGTTCCATTTCATCAGCGTTGGCTGGGCGATAATCCCATTCTTGCTGAAGCGGCTCATTACTCAAACTCGCCAGACGTAACTCATATGCAACCACTTGCACTGCAGCGGCCAGATTTAATGAACTATATTCCGGATTAGCCGGAATTTGAATATGAATCTGACAAGAATGTAGCTCTTCATTAGTGAGGCCTGATTGTTCGTTGCCAAAGACAATGGCAATCTTGCTGCTCGGCGGCTCTTGCCGCACCTTTTCCGCCATTGCCCGCGGCTGCAGCAACGGCCAGGGAATCGTACGCTCACGCGCACTGGTGCCAATCACCAACGCGCAGTCAGCAATCGCTTCTGCCAATGTATTAACCACTGTAGCCTTCATGAGAATGTCTTGCGCGCCCGATGACATTTCATCGGCCTTACGGCTCGGGAATTCTTTGGGATCGACGAGATAGAGCTCGGTGATACCCATGGTCTTCATGGCACGTGCCGCCGAGCCAATATTGCCCGGGTGCGAGGTGTTAACGAGTACGATACGGATACGGTCTAGCATGGCGCTCACTTTGGTTATTATTTGATCTATGGATGGGATAAACTTTAGCATAATGAAAAGATGACGTCATCACTGTGAGCCCGTCATTGCGAGGAGTGTTCTTCACGACGAAGCAAT
>CAZWPD010000044.1:7805-19906 GCA_964636145.1 uncultured Coxiellaceae bacterium | reverse complement strand
TTGTCTTCGCGCAAGCGCGTCGCAACTTCTGGAGAAGCATTCAAAATATCAAAACCAAGGCGCAGGTTATTATCAACCTGCGTCACAAATTTTTCGCCAACTGTTAGCGCTGGAACTGGAGCAACAACCGGAGCCGGCACAACGGCGGCAACAGATTTATTTTCAGCAACCTTTACTTCCACAGCTCTTGCGTCTATCGATGTTCTGCTCTCCACAATCGCTTCTCCTTTGTTCTTGCTACTATCCCTCAAATCTGCCGATGCAGCCGCCTTATCAACACCAAGACCACTTCTAAATGCTGCTAACTTTTGATTAATCACATTTGATGCATCATCGTAATATTGTGAGATATCCATCTTGGTCAGCCCAACCAGACCTTTAAATTTTTTATCATCGCCGTCTAGCGTGGAATGATCGGTTTTGCTCTTGAAACTGATAACATAACCACCATCATCGCCCTTAACTGGTTTACCATCTTTATCCAGCGGCATTTTATCTAAAGTACGGCGGTGCAATCCGCGCAGCCAAATGCTGCACTCTTCCCAGAGCAGCTCAGTCTCCGTTGTCACCTGTATATGTTGCGCACCGTCTACCAACTCCTTCAAACCCTTGGTGATATTTTCTTTTGAGAACTTATCTGTAACTGCAAACTTCAGGCCAAGCGAAATTAAATTGGTATTTTGATTTTCATCCGTCTCAGCAAACACCTCGGTCGCTTTCTGTAAAAGTACGCGCGTCGGTGCTAACTCATCAGGTGATTGATTGTTGTTATTCGGCCCTGATTGCACCACTGGCACTGGTGGCAATTTTTCACTAATTTCGAGAAGGATTTGCAAAATGACAGGGATGGATTGTTTCGGATCGAATTCGGAAATTCTATCATGGCGCTTTATCGTTTCAACGGCCTTATCCTGATGCTTGATTTTGTTCTTAATTTCAATACGTAAACCTTTAGCAACCTTATTCTCCAAATACAACTTGGCTTTTTTAGCCTCAAGCGTCATCGACATCTCCTTACGTATCGTTGTGTTATTTATCATATATAACACGCATAAATCACAGCCAGCAATGACCCATCATTGGCTTAAGAAAACGTTAAGTTTCACTGTGGATTTTTTTGCTGATATGCCCATGCGTGTTGAATTATTGTATCCAGATCTTGATAGCGTGGCTGCCAGCCTAATTCTTGTTTAATTAATTCCGCGTCTGCAACCAGCACAGCAGGATCGCCTGCGCGCATCTTGCCGCTCTGCGTTGGGATAGCATGACCAGTCACGCGACGCGCAGCATTGATCACTTGTTTGACGGTATAACCCTGGCCAGTGCCAAGATTAAAAAGCAAATTTGATTTACCTTTTAATAATGCATTCAACACCAGTAAATGTGCATTGCATATATCACTGATGTGTATGTAATCACGCACACAAGTACCATCTGCTGATGGGTAATCTTCGCCATTAATAGTAATCGATGGTTTTTTTCCCGCGGCGACTTGCAACAATAATGGAATGAGATGCGATTCGGGTGTATGTCTCTCACCTACGCGAGCAGAAGGATCAGCCCCAGCTGCATTGAAATAACGCAGAATCGCGTAATTTAGTTTTCCTGCCGCTGCATAATCGATAAGCATTTCTTCAGCCATGCGCTTGGTACGACCATATGGATTCACCGGCTGTAAGCGGTGCTTCTCATTAATTCGCTGCGCTTGCGGGTCGCCGTAGACAGCTGCGCTCGAAGAAAAAATAATATTCTTCACATTGTGCGCACACATTACATTCAGCAAATTGATAAAAGCGGCAACATTATTTTGATAATACAAATCTGGTTTAGTAACCGACTCAGCCACTTCAATCCGCGAAGCAAAATGCATGACAGCGATGAACTGATGCTTGGTGAACACATCAGTCAATAGTGCTTGATCGGCAATATCGCCAATAATTAATTCCGCATCGAACACCGCATCTTGATGACCAGTCGATAAATTATCGAGAACAACAGGTTTAAAGCCCGCCTGCTTCAAGAGCAATAACATATTTGAGCCAATGTAACCGGCACCACCGACAACTAACACTTCTTTAGCAGACATGCACGCTCCGGGTAGCGAATTAATAGGCGTTACGGCTCACAAAGCCTCGAAACAGGGTAAAAAAAATAATTTTCAAATCGAAACCCAGCGACCAGTTATTGATGTAATACAAATCGTATTCAACACGCTTTTGCATTTTCTCCAGCGTATCAGTTTCGCCGCGCCAGCCATTCACTTGCGCCCAACCTGTAATGCCGGGTTTGACGCGGTGACGCTGCATATAGGTATGAATAACTTCTTTATATTGTTCGTTGTGTGCGAGTGCGTGCGGGCGCGGCCCTACAATAGACATGCGGCCTTGCAGAACGTTAATAAATTGCGGTAACTCATCCAGACTGGTGCGGCGTAAAAACCGTCCAAACGGTGTGATACGCGGATCGTGAACAGTCGCTTGTGTCACCTTGCCATCGCATTCTTCATGTTGGTACATCGTACGAAATTTATAAACTTTGATAATTCTACCGTCCCAACCATGTCGTTGCTGCTTGAATAACACCGGTCCACGCGAAGTCAATTTCACGCCGAGAGCAATGAGACACAACAATGGACTTATTAACAATACAATCATCGCGGCGATGATCCGATCTTCAATCGCTTTAGTCAGCCGATTCACGCCCATCATAGGTGTTGAGCTAATATTCAACACTGGAAAGCCAGCGACATCACTAATAGAATGATTAATTAAATCCAGATCAAAAATATCCAGGACCAAGCGCGTTGTCACGGTTAAGTGGCGCAGCTCATGCATAATTTGCTTCACGCGTGTGTCTGCGCGCAGCGGCAGCGCCAGCCAGATTTCATCAACGCGATGCAAGCTCAAATATTGGCTTAATGACTCCGGTGTCTGAATAACACGAATACCGCAAATCACTGCCGGTTTATCGGCCGCAGAGTCATCAATAAAATTGATAATACGAAAGCCGGTCCATAATGCCTGCTGCACAGCTTCAGCGAAGCGTTCACCTAGCTGGCCAGCACCAAATATCACCACCACGCGCTCATTCATGCCGCGAGCACGCATGAAGCGCAAACATAATAACAATGCGCAACGATAAGAAATCAAGGCGAGCAATGCTAATGCAATCCAGCCTACAAACCAGATTCTGGAATAAATTTCGCCGGTTTTAGTAAAAAATGATAAGCCAGCCAGCAACAATAACAAGATCATTGAAGCTTGCATGAGTTGAAAGAAATGACTAACCAGCCCTTTACCACGCACAGATGTGTAAATATTTAAAGATGAAAATACGATGGGCGCAGTGATCACACCCACAATGAGCGCCAGGAAGTATTCGTGTGAAATATCCCAACTTTGAAATTTAAAATAATAAGCAACACAACCCGCACAAAATAACACCGTCATATCCAGCAACCGGATTAACAATGATAGTGCGCGCGAATATTCTTTTAGCAATCCTTTAGGCAGCATAAGTTCAGTGGTATCCTACCGTTAATAACTTTGGGCATTTTATTGGAAATCAGTGTACTTATCTATGAAAACTGCAATCGTATGTGACTGGCTGGTCGCCGTCGGCGGCGCGGAAAAAGTGATTGGAGATATTATTAGCTGTTATCCAGAGGCGGATATCTTCGCCGTAGTCGATTTTGTTGACGCAGATAAACGTGATTTCTTGCGCAATAAAACTGTGCACACAACTTTTATACAAAATTTACCTTTTGCCAAAAGCAAATATCGCGGCTATTTACCTCTCATGCCGCTTGCCATCGAACAACTTGATCTCTCCAACTACGATCTCGTCATCTCGAGCTCACACGCAGTTGCCAAAGGCGTTATCACCGGCCCCAATCAAACACACATTAGCTACGTGCACTCACCTATGCGTTACGCGTGGGATCTGCAACATCAATATCTCAAAGAAACTGGCCTGGATAAAAAATGGCGCGGCTGGTTAGCACGTTACTTCTTGCACAAATTACGCCTCTGGGATTTACGCACCGCCAATGGCGTCGATCATTTCATCGCCAACTCACAATTTATCGCGCGCCGCATTCATAAAGTTTACCGTCGCGAAGCCAGCGTTATTTATCCGGCAATTGATCACACCAAATTTAAGCCAGGCGCTGACAAACAAGACTATTATCTCGCGGCATCGCGACTCGTACCGTATAAAAAAATCGACTTAATCGTGGAAAGTTTTCAGCACATGCCTGATAAAAAACTTGTCGTTATCGGCGATGGCCCGGATATGAATAAGATCAAACAGAAAGCCGGCAGCAATGTGGAAATCCTCGGCTATCAATCCAACGAAGCGCTCGTCAAGCACATGCAACTAGCCAAAGCGTTTATCTTTGCGGCCGAAGAAGATTTTGGTTTGGTGCCTGTTGAAGCTCAGGCTGCCGGCACACCCGTCATTGCTTTTGGTAAAGGCGGCGCACTTGAAACCGTGCTTGGCCTAAGCCATCCACATCCAACCGGACTATTCTTCGATGAACAAACCGTACCAGCATTAGTACAAGCCGTGAATACGTTTGAACATCAAGCTGCGCGCTTCACCAGCGCCGCCTGCGTGCAAAACGCCGCACGTTTTCATATTGATCGCTTCAAGGAATCGCTAAAGAATATAGTGGCTGACAACATACGACAACCCAACAGCCGTCCTAAACTTGCCGAGCCCATGTGTTACTAGGATACCCAGACATGCCGAATAAAATTATTCCCATCATTCTTTCCGGCGGCGCCGGCGCCAGATTATGGCCGATCTCACGCGAATCCCACCCCAAACCATTTATTACCCTGCCTGACGGTCAATGCTTGCTGCAAAAAACCTTTGCCCGTGCCTGTCAATTTACGGCAGCCGCAGAAATCATGACCATCACCAATAAAGAATATTATTTAAAAAGCCGCGCCGAATATGAAGCCGCCGGCATTCATCCGTATCCGGCACTCAGTTTTTTACTCGAACCATTCGCGCGCAATACTTCCGCCGCCATCGCGCTTGCTGCCCTAAAAATCAAACAACAATACGGCGCGGACACCATCATGCTGGTCTTGCCGGCCGACCATTTAATAACTCCGATAACTGCATTTACCGCTTACTGCCAGCAAGCATTCACACTCGCTGCTGAAGGCAAGCTGGTCACGTTTGGCATTACACCGAGTGCACCAGAAACTGGTTACGGCTATATAGAATGCGGCGATGTACTCACGGCTAACGCCTGCCGCGCCCAGCGTTTTGTGGAAAAACCAACACCAGAAGTTGCAGCTTCATATCTCGCATCTGGTAATTTTTTATGGAATTCGGGCATGTTTTGCTTTCAAGCTGGCACTATTCTTGATCAGATTGCAAAACACTCGCCAGAGATTATGCAACATGCAACAATTTGCTGGGAAGCCAGTCAACAGAAAAATACTAATCCAGATGTCATGCAATTAGATGAAGCTACGTTCGCTAACATACCGAGTATCTCCATCGACTACGCCGTGATGGAAAATTCAGATGATATTGCCGTGATCAAATGCGACATTGACTGGCAAGACATTGGCTCATGGGAAGCCTATAAAAAATTATTCACCGCCGATGATCGCGGCAATACCATTCTGGGTGAAGCCATCCTCATCGACTCTGAAAACAATTTCATTCACAGCCAAACACGCATGGTCACTTCGATTGGCATTAGCAATCTCGCCATTATTGACACACCCGATGCCATGCTCATCACGCAGCGCGATCGCGTGCAAGACGTCAAACAACTTGTTCAAACCCTGAAATCAAATGCCCATGAAAGCTATCTGACCCACAAAACTGTACATCGACCATGGGGGTCTTACACCGTCCTCGAAGAAGGTCCGTGCTTCAAGATCAAGCGCATTGAAGTTAAACCAGGCGCATCATTGTCATTACAAATGCATCATCGTCGCAGTGAACACTGGGTGGTGGTAGAAGGGTCAGCAAGCATTATCAATGGCGACAAAGAATATACATTGGAAACCAATGAGTCTACTTTTGTGGCAATGAACACACCGCATCGCTTGTCTAACACCACTGACAAACCTCTCATCATGATAGAAGTGCAAACCGGCAGCTATCTTGGCGAAGACGACATCGTCAGAATTGATGATCACTACGGGCGCGCAACACTCACAACCCCATGATTGTTTGAGTTCTTTTACCATGATATTCTGACTCGTTAATGTGTGGAAAAATTAATCCGGGATGATGTCATCATGAAAAAAAGAATATTGATTTGTGGGGCCACAGGATTCATTGGGCGCAATCTGACTGAACAATTAAGCAAGCGCCATGATCTCGATGTTCATGCCGTTCATTATAACCAGCCATCTTTCAATTGTCCGAATGTCACCTGGCATCATGCTGATTTGCGCGTCCCGGGCGATATCGAACACATCATCAGCGGCACCGAAATTCTCATTCAGGCAGCAGCAACACACTCGTGCGCCGATGATCTAGTGAATCGCCCCTCTGTGGCAGTCACTGATAACGCAGTGATGAGCTCGTATCTATTCCGTGCCGCGTTTGAACATAAAATCAAACACGTCATTTTTTTCAGCTGCACCGCCATGTATCAGTCGGCAGAATTCCCACTCAAAGAAATGGACTTCGACGCCAACCAACCTCTCTATAAAGATTATTTTGGCATTGGTAACACGAAACTCTATCTGGAAAAAATGTGTGAATTTTACTCGAAAATCTCTGACACAAAATTCACTGCCATTCGTCACTCCAACATCTACGGCCCACATGACGCATTCAACCTTGAACACAGTCATGTTGTTGCCGCTACCATCCACAAAGTGATGACTGCCTCGGACAAAATAGTGGTCTGGGGCACTGGTGAAGAAACGCGCGACTTACTATACATTGATGACTTAATTAATTTCGTAGAACGCAGCCTCGACAATCAGACAGGAAAATTTGGTTTGTATAATTGCGGCTACGGCCAAGGCATCGCCATTCGTGATCTGGTCAGAAAAATTATCGCTCAATCTGGTAAAGACCTGAAAATTGAACACGACTTACTACGCCCGACCATCAAAACCAGCATCGCTCTCGATTGTGATCTAGCAAAAAATGATCTCGGCTGGACTGCAACAACCACACTTGATGAAGGCATCAAAAAAACCATTGCCTGGTATAAAGCCAATATTGCGGCCAAAGAACCAACGCCTGCGTAATGATTGTAAAGTATCGCGACACAGCTTCAAGAACACATTATTGTTTCCACTGTGTCGCCGTGTTATCCTCGCGCCCATAAATCTATTCATGAAGAATAAAGCGTAAACAGCTATGTCAACTCACGATGAAACACTTGCTGCACCTGCAATGACCCTGTCGGGCAATGCATCGTCATACCTCGATGAAAACATTATTTTCGAACCGATCAACCAATCAGAATTAGCGCTAGCAGATATTAAAGAAGGTCTGCGTAAATGGCCTATCTGGGTGATGCTCGCTTATCAAGATATCAAGCTGCGCTATCGCCGCTCCATACTTGGGCCATTCTGGTTGACGCTCAGCATGGCAATTACCATTTACACCATGGGCTACATCTATTCGCATATTTTTCACACCGATATGGCTGAATACTTCCCATACCTTACTGGTGGAATGCTAGCGTGGACGTTAATCTCGACAATGATTACCGACTTCACCGACGGCCTTGCCGTCTCCGAACATTTAATCAAGCAAGTCAAACTGCCGTATACGCTATACATTCACCGTATCGCCAGCAGAAATATTATTATCTTCTTTCACAATCTGGCCGTGATTATTCCAATCTGGATCATTTATCATAATTCAGCCCATGTGAATCTTAATACCCTGCTTTTGTTCCCGGGATTATTACTTCTCTATATTAATGCTGTTAGTTATGGCTTGGTGCTTGCTATGATCGGTGCCCGCTATCGCGACATCTCGCAAATTATTAAAAGTCTCATTCAAGTTGTGTTTTTCATCACTCCAGTCATGTGGAAACCAGATGCATTACTGGAGAAAAATCACTACATCGTTGACCTTAATCCACTATATTCATACATCGAACTGATACGTGCCCCATTAACAGGCAATGCACCAACCATGTATAACATAGCCTTCGTCATGGTATTGACGTTAGTCGGATTAGTGGCTGGCTGGACAATGCTAGTCCGCCGCAGAGCCAGAATTGTTTACTGGATATAGGAATACCACATGGCAAAAATCGATCTAAGAAATGTCTCCGTAGAATATCCTATATACAACGTCAGCTCGCGTTCGCTTAAAAAGCAATTTCTGCGCGTTGCCACTGGCGGCACTATTTCCAAGGATTCCAAGCAACACGTCGTCGTACGCTCGCTGAATGATATCAGCCTTTCAATTAAGCACGGCGATCGCGTTGGCCTAATGGGGCATAACGGTTCCGGAAAAAGCACGCTGCTAAAATTACTGGCCCGGGTTTACGAGCCCACCTCTGGCAGAGTTAAAATTGATGGCAATATCTCACCAATGCTAGATCTATGTTCAGGCATTGAAGCCGAATTCACCGGCTACGAAAACATCGTGATACGCGGCACCATTCTTGGACTTTCGCATCGCCAAATCAAAGAGCAGATCAATGAAATTGCTGATTTCACCGGTCTCGGTGACTACCTGTATATGCCAGTCCGGACATACTCATCCGGCATGATGGTCAGATTGGCCTTTGCTATATCTACCTGTATCAAACCAGACATCATGCTCATCGACGAAGTCTTTGGCGCTGGTGATACGAACTTCATGCAAAAAGCGCAAGCCAAGCTGGTGTCGATGCTGAATGAATCCAGTATCGTTGTCATTGCCTCGCATATTACTGAGTTAGTCAAAGAGTTTTGTGATAAGGCCATCTTGCTCGAAGAAGGCCGTCTCAAATTTTTTGGTGATATCGATACCGCTATTGAAATCTATCAACAAGGCCTGGATTCTGCCAAGCAATAGTTAGACTCCTATCCTGAAACTGCAGCTGCTTCAACATAGGGCATGACTTGGGTATGAAGATTCAATTGCTTGATGATATCCACACAGGCCTTATCTTTATTTAAAGTATAGAAATGCAGGCCTGGCGCACCACCAGCCAGCAAACGTTCGCATAATTTGCTCACCACTTCCAGACCAAATTTTTGAATGGAATCGACGTCATCGCCGTAAGACTCGAGACGCTTGCGCATCCAGCGTGGAATTTCGGCGCCGCAAATATCTGAAAATCTGGCCAGATTAGAAAATTGGGTAATAGGCATAATACCCGGCACCACCGGGATATGAATACCGAGACTCGCGCAATCATCCAGATAATGGAAATAAGCATCGGGATTAAAAAAGTATTGTGTAATCGCGCTATTTGCACCGGCATCGTATTTACGTTTTAAATTCAACACATCATCGGCGACACTTTTAGCCTGTGGATGAAATTCGGGATACGCCGCTACTTCAATATGAAAATAATCACCTGTTTCGGCACGGATCAATTCCACCAATTCACTGGCGTAATGTAATTCGCCAGCATTGACCATGCCTGATGGCATATCACCACGCAAAGCGACCAGCCTCTTGATACCCATGGCCTGATATTCTTTGACGATCTGGTTTATTTCGTGAATTGTCGAGCCAATACAAGCGAGATGCGGAGCAATGCTGATCCCGGTTTCTTTCTGCAATAAGGCAACAGTGTCTATCGTTCCTGAGCGAGTGGAGCCTCCGGCACCAAATGTCACCGACATAAAATTAGGCTGATACTCTAATAATTTTTTGGCGGCGCCAGTTAAATTGGTTAACCCTTCCGCTGTTTTTGGCGGGAAAAACTCAAAACTAATTAGTGATGCATTCTTCGTGCTCATAAAATCCCTTTAAACCGTCTTTTTAATGTCGTAACTTAATTGCTGTGATAACCAGCGTTCCATGACCACTATATTCATCTGCTTGCGTTCAGCGTAATCATCAACCTGATCTTTTCCAACCTTACCGATTCCAAAATATTTCGATTCAGGATGCGAGAAATAGAAGCCGCTAACAGAAGAAGCAGGATCCATGGCATAACTTTCCGTTAAATGGATGTGCGCATTTTTCTCGGCGTTCAGTAATCTGAATAACACCGGCTTATCAGTGTGATCAGGGCAGGCCGGATAACCGGGTGCCGGGCGTATGCCGACGTATTGCTCGTCAATCAACTGTTCGTTAGTCAAATTCTCTGAACGTGCGTACGACCAATATTCTTTTCTGACGCGCTCATGCATGCATTCAGCAAAACCCTCAGCCAATCTGTCGGCCAACGCCTTAAACATAATGGCAGAGTAGTCATCAGCAGAAGCTTCAAATTCCTTCAGCTTCGCCTCCATATTCAAACCTGCGGTCACTGCAAATCCGCCGATATAATCAGCTTTACCTGAGGATTTCGGGGCAATAAAATCTGCGAGACACATATTCGCCTTGCCAGCTTGTTTCTTGGTTTGTTGTCTCAGCATACAAAAACGCGCAATCACTTTACGGCGAGTTTCATCGGCATACACTTCAATATCATCACCAACGCTGTTTGCCGGGTAAAAGCCAATCACTGCGCTTGCGCTCAACCATTTTTCCGCAATCATTTTTTTCAACATAGCTTGGGCATCAGCGTACAGCGACTTTGCGCTATCACCAACGACTTCATCTTCGAGAATGCGAGGGAACTTGCCTGCCAACTCCCAAGTCGCAAAGAATGGTGTCCAGTCGATAAACCTGACCAAGTCTTCAAGCGGATAATCATTAAACTTCATGATACCGAACAGCGATGGCTTTGGTGGAGTATAATTATCCCAGTCAATCGCAAATTTATTTTTACGTGCATCTTCAATGGAAATCATCACTGATTCCGATTTTTTGTTTTTATGCAGCTCACGTAAAGCCACATATTCTTGCTTGATCTTTTCTTTATATTCCTGATTCTGGCTTTCGCTTAATAATGTACTTGCAACCGCCACAGCGCGAGAGGCATCGACAACATGAACCGTTGCATGGCTATAATTCGGCTCTATTTTAAGCGCCGTATGTGCACGCGAGGTAGTCGCACCGCCAATTAGTAATGGCTGCGTGAAACCAAGACGCTCCATCTCGCTCGCAACATGGATCATTTCATCCAGGGAAGGTGTAATTAATCCACTGAGGCCAATAATATCAACATTTTCCTTGCGCGCTGTTTCGAGAATTTTTTCACACGGCGTCATCACGCCGAGATCAATAATTTCATAGCTATTGCAACGCAACACGACACCAACAATATTTTTACCAATGTCGTGGACATCACCCTTCACCGTTGCCAACAAGATTTTACCCTTGGTTTGCACTGAGGATTTATCTGCCTCAAGGTAAGGCTCAAGATAGGCAACCGATTGTTTCATCACACGTGCACTTTTAACCACTTGCGGTAAAAACATTTTACCGGCACCGAATAAATCACCGACAATATTCATGCCATCCATTAAAGGACCTTCGATGACTTTTAATGGATGACCAAGCAAAAGACGCGCAGCTTCCGTATCTTCAACAATGAATTGATTAATACCTTTGACCAGCGAATATGACAAACGCTCCAACACCGGCTTGTCACGCCAGCTCAAATCTTCTTTTTTAGTGAGGCTCTGCCCTTTGACGTTATCAGCCACTTCCAGCAAACGTTCAGTTGCATCAGCTCGGCGATTGAACAAGACATCTTCGATACGCTCCAGCAATTCTTTCGGTACATCAGCGTAAATCGCAAGATTGCCGGCATTGACAATACCCATATCCATGCCAGCCTGAATGGCGTGATAAAGAAATGCTGCATGAATCGCTTCACGAATTGCATTATTACCGCGAAACGAGAAAGAGACATTACTGACACCACCACTGACTAGGGCATGCGGTAGATTCGCTTTGATTTTTTTAACAGCATTAAAAAATGCTACGCCGTAAGTATTATGTTCTTCAATACCGGTCGCGACGGCAAAAATATTTGGATCGAAGATAATATCTTCGGGCGGGAAGCCGGCTTCATTGACGAGAAGCTCGTACGA
>CAZWPD010000044.1:0-7705 GCA_964636145.1 uncultured Coxiellaceae bacterium | reverse complement strand
GCTTTTTCGGCATCTAGCATGCCTTCATCCATGTTGATATCGATGATTTGTGCACCATTCATGACCTGATCGCGAGCGACGCTTAATGCTGTTTCATAATCATCATTACGAATGAGTTCCGCAAAACGCAGCGAGCCAGTGACATTCGTGCGTTCACCGACATTCACAAATAAGGAATTATCATCAATCGTTACCGGTTCAAGACCGCTCAAGCGACAGGCCTTGGAGATAACCGGTACTTTGCGCGGCGCAAGACCTTGCACCGCTTCAGAAATCGCCTTGATATGCGCTGGTGTGGTACCACAGCAACCACCGACAATATTCACCAAACCTTCGCGGGCGAATTCATGAATGACTTTTGCCATTTGTTCTGGCGTTTCATCATAACCGCCAAAAGCATTGGGTAAGCCGGCGTTAGGATGAACGCTAACGAAGGTATCAGCATTTTTGGAGAGTTCTTGCATGTACGGTCGTAATGCTTCCGGACCAAGTGCGCAATTCAAACCAACTGATAAAGCGTTAGCATGGCGCACAGAATGCCAAAATGCCGTAGTAGTTTGCCCTGAAAGAATACGACCACTGGCATCGGTAATCGTGCCAGAAATCATGACTGGCAAACGTGTACCAGTACGCGCAAAATATTTTTTGATCGCAAAAATTGCGGCTTTGCAATTCAGTGTATCGAATACGGTTTCTATCATTAAAACGTGAACGCCGCCGTCGATCAAACCTCTTATCGACTCTTCATAAGCTGCGACCAATTGATCAAACGTGACATTACGATAACCAGGATCATTGACCTCTGGTGACAAAGAAGCCGTGCGGCTGGTGGGCCCAAGAATACCGATCACATAACGCGGCCGCTCTGGTGTCAAACGCGTCACTTCATCGGTAGCAGCGCGTGCAACGCGAGCAGCGGCAACGTTGAATTCATAAGCGAGATCACTCATGTGATAATCAGCGAGTGAAATTGATGTTGAGTTAAAGCTATTCGTTTCAATGAAGTCTGCGCCAGCATCAAGATAAGCGCGGTGAATTTCCTGAATGATGTGCGGCTGGGTAATGGAAAGCAGGTCATTATTACCTTTCAGCGAATGCGTGAAATCAGCAAAACGCTGACCGCGATAATCAGCTTCCTGCAGGCGGTAACCCTGAATCATGGTACCCATACCGCCGTCCAACAATAGTATTCGCTGATGCAGCTGTGAAATTATTTTTGGTTCGATATCAGCAAATAACATATTTTACATCCTTCATTGAATCACTTGAATAATTAGCGCTTGACTACCAAACCCTGACCGGTCGGCAGCTCCATAATTTCGTAACCAAGATTTTTCATATATGCATCTTCTGCATCTTTTTGACGATGAAATTGCTTCCAGCCATAATCATCAAATACCAGGATTCCGCCAGACTGCAAGCGTGGAAATAACACATCAAGTGCGCCGATTTCTGCGGCCGGTGAATTTAAGTCAATATGCAGGAAGGCAATTTTTTCCGGACATTCCTGATGCAAAACATCTGGCACGATCCCCTTGATCACTCTGATATCTTCACGATCTTTGAAGCGATTGCAGACATAGGAATACAAACCAGGGTCACGATAAAACGTATTTGCATAATCGATGAAACCTGGATTATCAGGAAAATCATCATTTGAAGAATATTTTTCAGAAAATCCATCATAGGTGTCATATAAATAAAATTTTTTAGATTTCGCGGCGAAATCGACCGTCTGCGAAATTACCCACGACATATCACCTTTGAACACTCCGCATTCGACGAAATCACCTTCGATATGCATGCCACACCTGGCTGCCCATACCAAGGTATGCAAGCGCCATGAAATGGTGCGAGGAGATGCGTACTGGTCGTATTGGTGTGAACCACGCACTTTGTCATAAGCAGCTTTAAATACAGGATCAGAGAGAAATCCGGCGCTTTTATCGATCGTTAATAATCTGTCGCCCCAAAAGACTGAATGATGATTAGGAGCAACAGCATTAGTGACGGCAAAATCAACCAGCCTGGCCGCATTTTTTTCTGATAACGGTGTTTGTCCCAGCTGCTTAAGGATAGCATCAAAATTTGAACCAGCTGACAATGGATTCAAATGACGGATTTTGCGTTTTATTCTCGATAACATTAATGACTCCTAAATACTCAATGACCTATGCATTATTGGCCACGATTGACAACTCCGCACCAGATAGTTGCGCCGGGAAGTTTTCGTGCAGGACAGCAGTAATATCACCCATCAATTTATCCACGCATAAGCCAAAGTAATCGAGCAATAATTCCTGACTACCGTATTTATCCGGGAATCTGTCTGGCAATCCGAAACGTTTAATCAGTGGGATATTTCTGCCAAAATTTTCAATCAGGCAATCTGTTACCGCACTGCCAAGACCGCCAATCAGTGTATTTTCCTCAATGGTTACTACCAAATCAGCTTCTCTGGCATTAAATAATATTTGCGCGGTATCGAGAGGCTTGACGGTATGGCAGTGCAAGTGAGTGACGCCAATAGCCATAGCCTCTAAGCCTTTAGCAACCTTGAGTGCACGCTGTGTCATCACACCAGTCGAAATTAATACAACGCGTAATTTCTTTGCGCCGCGGGAATCGTGCATGCAAATTGCTTCACCGATGCTAAATCCATTTTCTTCACGACTCACCACTTCATCACCGCCCTTACCCAGACGAATATAAATTGGCTGTTTCCATTCAAGGGTCGCATTCATCATTCTTACCATTTCATCGGCATCGCTAACGGCAATGACAGTCATATTTGGCAAGGCACGCATGATGCTGATATCTTCAGTGGCAAGATGTGTCGGCCCGAGTGGTGCATACACCACACCGCCACCATTACCAATCAAGCGTATCGGCAAATTGTGCATGCAAATATCAACCGCAACTTGTTCGTAGCAGCGACGCGTAATGAAAGTAGCAATCGTGTTGACGTAAGGAATATAGCCTTCCATCGCAAGACCTGCGGCCATACCAATAATATTTTGCTCGTACACACCTTCCATGTAATGACGATCAGGATAATCGCGCTTCATATCTGCAAGCATGCCCGGACTTAAATCTGAGCCGATAAATACGACACGATCATCTTTTTTGGCTAACTCATATATCATGTCTACGCATGTTTGGCGCATGATTTCATCTCCAGTGCTGCATACATTTCTTGAACGGTTTCTTTGGTTAATTTAGCTTTGTGATGCCAGCTTGGATTGTGCTCGGCAAAGTGTATGCCTTTGCCTTTCACGGTATGGCAAATAATCGCAGTCGGCTTTTTAGTTTGTAACGGCAAGCGTGCAAACACATCGCGTAACGCATTCACATCATGACCATTGACTTCTTCAACCGCGAAATTAAAGCTGCGCCATTTATCACCCAGCGGCTCTAAATCCTGAATGTCTTTGGTCGCACCAGCTGATTGGATTTTGTTGTAATCAACAATCGCCACGATGTTATCCAACTGATGTTTGCCAATCGACATCGCCGCTTCCCAGACCGAGCCTTCGTTAATCTCGCCGTCACCCATAATGACGAACGTACGGTTGCTGCGTTTCTTCATTTTCGCAGCGAGCGCGAAACCAAAGCCGACGGAAAGACCGTGGCCTAGCGAGCCCGTACAAGCTTCAATGCCTGGTATTTTATTCGCATCCGGATGTCCGCCGAGGATGGAATCAAAATGACAAAAAGTATCAAGATGTGCCATATCAAAATAGCCTTTATCAGCCATCAAGACGTATTGCGCAATACAACCGTGACCTTTACTTAAGATGCAACGGTCGCGCGCATCCCACTTTGGATTCTTGGCATCATATTGCAAGACATCATCGTAGAGTACGCGCAAGATTTCGATGAGTGACAAGGTTGAACCAACGTGTCCGCGGTTACCGCCTTCCAATGTTCTACAGACCAGCTGGCGCAGATAGACAGAGCGCTCATCTAGTGCGATCTCACTAGCTTGATTAGGTAATGAATTCATATTGTGATCCTATATTTTTTACATTAAGCAATGTTGCCCTGGCACGTTGTAACTGATTTATTTTAGCCTCATCTTGATTCGCATGAACTTCCGCATGTTGACGGTTTTGCCAAAATTCCGGAATGAACTCATTGAGGAAAATCAAGGTCCATCTCAAGCCAAACAAGGCGAGTGTATGATGAAAGCGTGGTAAAAATGTCGCATCATTTCTGTAAACATTGGCAATACCACGAATAAATTGTTGCTGCTCAACAGCAGTAAGTGTCATCTTTGGATGCCACAAAATATCAGCGAGCAATTTGACTGGATCATCCCAGCCGAAATAATCAAAATCAAAGAAATGCAGACGATTATCTTTGTCTCGAATCGTATTGTGAAAGCCAAAATCGGCTGGAATTAATGAACGCTTTTCCTGCGGCAATTCAGCGTCAGGATTCAACCCTGCAGCTGCGAAACCTGCCTTGGCTGACTCCTGACAGTCCTGAAAGACTGGCATAAATTCATTCTGAAGAAATTCTTGTAATTGTGACTCGTGTTCAGCCGCCGCCAGCAACCGCAGTAAGCGTTGCGAAATTTGACCAATAATGGTTGTTAATGATAAACATGCTTCAGCGGCCAACGGTAACTCGCGCGCTCGAGGGACTGCATTCAATCTTGCAATTTCTGCGATAAATGCAATCGCCTGTTCTATATCATCCGCGGAGTGACAAACTGGAATTTCACCATCCATCCATTCCATTACTAACAAGCGATCTTCGGTGCTAAATAATTTCAATGCTGGGACCGATGAAACATGATGCTCATTCAAAAACTGATAAACCATCACTTCTGCGGCCAGACGATCGCGCTTGCCTGGCGCATACGGTGGGTAGGATTTCACTGCCAGTTTTTTGACACCAACATCAACGCAATAGACGACGCTATTGCCGCCGCCACTTTTTGATAAAATCTTGGCATCGTGACAACCCAATAACAATTTGAGCGTGTCAGTCAGAGACTGCATAGGGGTGTGATCAGCTTGCAAAGATTGCATTTTTTATATCTATCCAATTGGTATATATTTTCGTTTCAGCATGAGTCGCCATTTCCATTTGATCTTCCGGTTGGAACCAGAACCGCTCTACCTGTGGCGGGAACGACGGCGCAAACAGCACTTCGGGCAAATCATCAATGAAATGCGTACAGTTCAGAGCTTTGATACGCGCAATTTTTTCTTCTCGAGTCGTTTCAAAAAACACATTTTCTTCTTTGATAAACGGCGTCTCATTACCGAAAAAACCTTGCTCACGCAGCCACTCACGCGCAGCGTTGCGCAGATTAATCCGCTTGTCATCGTGATGACCAAGTTCAGTCTTGTGACTGACGATAAATACTTCTATATCATCATCGCGATTACAGGCGGAGATAAACTCTTTAAAACCAGCGAATATTTCTGCGACATTAATAAACTCACCGTAAGCCTTGCCTTGCAAACGCTGCCAGGCAAGATCACCCTCACTCGATGCCTGAACAATTTCTCGCAATTCACGCTTGGAACCTGCGTAGTCATCAGCGACCAATTTGGCGGCCTTGGCTAAGTGACAAAATACTTTGTCGTAACCAATAATCGTGTTATCAAAATCAATGCCAATACGCATCACGCTTCCAACTTATTTAGGTTCACAGCAAATGGCGAACATGTAGTGTGCCATCGGGTAAAATCCGGTATGAACAACTTCATCATTCATACAAAAGATAAAAACCTGATGAAAATTCTTTTCAAAAAATTTCCTGAATTCTTCGCCAGATTTGCAGTTAATGTGGCCCAATTTACTTTGTGGAGAAGCATACGCTTGCGACTCCAGGGTCGGTGCACCAATAATTGCTACTCCATGCGGGGCGAGTGACTGCTTAATATGATTGATATATAGATGCTCGCTCGATTGCTCAATGTGCTCAACAACATCCAGGCTATAAACAGCGTCATATTTTTGTGGCAGCGGCCCACTCAAAATATTGTGTATCGATGGTGTTACGGCCCACCTCTCAATCTGGCGCTCGGTAATATCTTTTACAAATACTGGATCAATATCATAGACATCTAATTGTTTAACGGTCTGCAAAACAATACGACTACCAAAAGCGTCGCCGCAACCAATTTCAGCCACCTTGTTTCTGCCACTCAGCATTTTCGAAACAAATTTGTAGCGCGACAACATAAACACCAAACGACGTGGGTCGTCATGCCAAACCTGGTTCGACATGATGCCTAATTGAGTCAGGCCGTGTTGCTCCTTCACCTGTAAACAATCATTGTATTGTGGTTCAAATGTACTAATACTCATAGACTACATCCTTGATTTAAGCTCTTAATAATTTGCGTACACCGAGAATCACGCGATAAGGAAACAGCCTACCCACTCGCACAACCATCTTGTTATTCAATATAATTTTCCACAGTAACCGGGCAGTTATAAATCGACGCCCAATCGGGTCTGACAGCAATAATAATATATAGCGCGGTGCAAAATGCGGAAGCAAACCAGCACGCTTGAACGCCGGCCAGACATCTGGATAGCGCGTATAGATGGCATGCAAGGTGTCTATAATTACCTTATCTTGCACGTCCTTATAACGTTTACCCTCGGAGTAAGATTCCTTACGCATGGTAATAGAAATATAATCTTCTTTGACGTAGAAAATACCCTGCCGAAAAGCAACGACGAAATATAGCAACCAATCGCCGTGCCAACGCGTATTATTCACCAAGCAGCCCGCCGCCTCCACCGCCTTACGGTTCATTAGTGTCCCGCCACCACTGTTGAAACACACAAACCCTTTGCTCGCAATGTTGGTAAATTCTACTGGATCAATATATTTATTGGGCGGGTAAGGCAGAGTGCGATGAAACGGCTCCGCAAGATCAAAACGATTTACCATGGCATCACCGCAGACCAATCCAATATCAGGATGCTGCTTGATAACCTCTTTAGCACTTGCCACCATGTTAACGCCGTAAGTGTCATCGGCTGCACACAGGAGAATATAATCCCCTTGAGCCGCCGCTAACCCAGTGTTTAATGCTGGATTAACACCCTGGTTACGTTCATGGCAAATGAGTCTGACAGTTGGATGTTTTGCTTTGATTTCATTAATGACATCAACACTATTGTCGGTCGAACCATCATCTACCACGATTATTTCATCAAAAGGATTTTTTTGATTTAGGAGTGACTGAATCGATTTATGCAGAAGTCCAGCCATATTGTAGTTTGGCAGGATCGCGCTAAATTTTATTTCAGCCACTTTATATTGTTCATTGATAGTCATTATGGCTTTTCCGGTACAAGTGTGACGACAATATTCGAACAATACCCGTTCGTATTCTTCCTACCTAGCAACCACATGAATCCATTTCTAATTATCGTGATCACGCATCCAGGAATACCGACAAGTACATACATCAAAAATCGAATTTTTTTACTATAAGAAAAGTTACGATTTATCTTATCAATCACTACCGCACCCAACATTGAGTAGTTATTCCAAATCGGTTTTACGTCGATGACCTTGAGCTTTGTATTCACCAAGGCATTAAAATTGCGGATAAATTCACGCAGCATATCGTAGGTAATACTCGAGTGCAGACGGTTTTCATTAGGGATAATCAAGACCACCTTGCCGTGCTCACTCAAGATATCAGGCAGTATATTCAACACC
>CAZWPD010000043.1:17852-20638 GCA_964636145.1 uncultured Coxiellaceae bacterium | reverse complement strand
GCGACCATTCCGCGCGATCAAGATCCGGTTGATTTTTTGTATCGCTGGAGTCAGCATCACATCGCTTTTCTGGAAAATGAAGGCATTGCCCGCCATAGAATTATTATTGATCCCGGTATTGGTTTTGGAAAATCGACCGGCCAAGCCTTACGCATCATCAATCATGCAGATAAATTTTCTGAACTTGGTGTCAGAGTCTTAATCGGACATTCACGCAAATTATTCATGGCAAACTTAAGCCCTGTACCTGCACCAGAACGTGACCTGGAAACGCTGGTGATGACCATGCGACTCGCGGAACAAGCGATAGATTATATTCGAGTGCATAATGTGGAAGCGAGTGCACGGACGTTGAGAGTCGCAGCTATTTTTTAAGTTTCTTTGGTTCCTCATCTATTTGATCAGCCGCATGACCAGCAATTCTCTTAATGATATTCTTATCCATTAATCCCAATGCGCCATGGTTTTTTGCCAACAGCAAGCCAACAGCAGTATTGGTATAGACTTGTTTCTTTATTGCAGCCTTCAGACCGGGCAACTTCTCGTATAACATTTCTCTCGTGGGTAGATCGGTGGCGGCAATACTGTTCAATATGTTTGGATGTTTGATTATCTCGTTTGCAAGTGCTCTCTCGATTGACATACCTTCATACGGCTCCATGCTTGGCCCGTAGTATATATAACGACGCATTTCCATCTCTAAATTTTTTATAAAATCTATAACATCTTTCAAATCCTTGAAATAGTGATTGAAATATTGCGTAAAGGCTTTCTTCATAATCTGATGTGTCATTTGACGAATACATTGCTCTTGCTCTTCCTGAAAAATCATTTGTTTGATAATTTCATATATACCATTCTTCCAATGATCTTTATTATAAACTCTGGGACAATACGTATCTGTTCGTATACACAAAGCTAAATCAATAGCAGTCGGAATCACTTTCAAAAATTCTGATTCTTCGCTCAATAGCACATCATTTATGTATTTACTAAGAGCTGCGTATACGCCTTTACATTCAGTGCCTACACGATCCCTCCTACATAAATTGGCCAAATAATCCTGCATGAACAGTAAATACGGACGACCCTTATCCCGGACCGCTTCTATTTTTGCTAGACCATTTTCATGCTTCTTGATTGTTGCATGTTGATCGTAATGACAGAGGTGAGATTTGATACTGTCAAATTCACGAATTTTCACTCTTGCCCGATGCAAGTCATGGATTTTTTCTTTATCGTTGTCCATCAACGCTTGATAGAGTTCACACGCATTAGGATTTTTCTTATCAAGCTTTATCATTTCCTTGCCAACTCCGTCGCGGCAAGTTTTAAAAAAATTACGGAGCGCCGCCTCATTGTGGTAGAAATCTTTATATTCTTCTTCATAGCGCTTAAGGATACTTTTCAACGTGATGATACCAGCAGGTTCTTCTATTCCTTTCTCGGGCAGCACTACGCCTTTGCCGGCCCAAAAGTTATTCGGGCTCCTTTTTAGCAACCCAATCAGATCAAGAACATATTGCACACTAAAATCAACGTTATCATTTGGCCCTGAACGCATATCACCCTCTCTCATTTTTCAGTTTATTATTATGTATAGCTGCGGATTAATCTTTGCCTATGTAATTAACTTACGGATTAGTCGATTACTCGAGTGCTCCGAATCGCAGCTATTTTTTAAGTTTCTTATTCTCAGTCCCATCGGGCTTAGAACCAGCCTCTTCGGCAGCGTGCCTGGCAATTTTGCGAAGGATGTGTTTATCTAGCTTTAGCACAGCTCCTTCCCCTATTTTTTTTGCGGCAAACAACCCCAGCACCGAGCTTTGGTAGGTTTGTTTCTTTACAGCATCCTCAAGACCCGGCAATGCCTTATATAAATGATTTCTGGTTTTTTGATCGGCTGCAGCTATCTTGATTAAAAATTCAGGACGCGCTACTAATGCACCACATAGAATTCTCTTAATTTCCGCTTGGCTATAAATATCAAAATTTGGTCCGTCGCTATATGATGCATTCTTCGACAGCGCCAATTCTTGTAGAAAAACCTCAACATCCTTTACATTTTTGAAGATCGCATCGAAATGTCCTGAGAATGCCTTATATATAATTTGCCATGCGATTGAATCAATGTCTCTTTCGTACGCGCTACAGAAAGCCTCTCTCTTATCATAAGTATTTAAATATGATACCCAACCTTTTTTATGATGCATGACTGGGCAATACATATCTTTTCTTATACACAACGCTAATGCAGTTGGTGTTGGAAATGCTTTCAAAAATAATGAGTCCTCTTTCATCAATTGCGCTTTTACAAAGTTTGCCAGTACACGGTAAGTAACTTTTATATCACCGTCTATATAATTACTCCTATTTACATTAAATAGGTAATCCTGTAGCAACAGCAAATATGGTCTATCACTTCTATCAAGACATACTTTTTGGAAATTTTTTATATGTTCTTTGATACTTGGATGTTTAGTATTTTCAAAGAGTCTAGGCGCTAATATATTAAATTCATGAACTTTTAATCTCTCTTCATGCAAGACATGGATTTTATCTTTCTCGAAGTGGATTAACGCTTTATAAAGTTCGCATGCGTTTGGATTTTTCTTATCAAGTTTAATTATTTCCTCACCAACTGCCTCGCGGCAGGTGTTAAAAAACTCGAGGAGCGCCGCCTCATTGTGGTAGAAATCTTCATATTCTTCTTCGTAGCGCTTAAGGATACTTTTCAACGAGATGATACCAGCAGGCTCTTCTTTTTCTTTATCGGGCAGCACTAC
>CAZWPD010000043.1:13849-17752 GCA_964636145.1 uncultured Coxiellaceae bacterium | reverse complement strand
CAAACGATACGTCAGCGTCCACGCTTACCCGTTTCACCAGCGCATTGAGTTTCGGCTGGGCATTAACAAACTCTGGATAATTACTCAGAAAATCTCGCATTCGTTTCTTGATATTCTCTTGATGATGTTTATCGCCAGGTAAGTCAGCATTCATACTTAATACTTTTGAAAATTCATCAGCAATATACTTTCTAATCCCATTATATTTACGAGGCTTGAATTCTTCATCTGCCAAGACTAGCTTGGCGAGTACCAGTAATTGATCCGGGTCAATCTGGTTCTTCATTAATTGAACTCTGTGAAGATTAATTAGATGTTCTTTGATCTCTGTAAAAATCTTGTCTTGCGCGGGAGTAAACAACGTCGATTTTGGCATTAGTTCAGTTGCACATCGGTCGATTTTCACATAGACGTCCATCCAGTCTATTGCTTCACCGTTCGCTTTTTTGGCTAGAGTATCTCGTAATACTTCTTGTGCTTGCTCCCATATCTCAAGCATGTCCATTCGGCTCGTTGTGAAGCTACCGCTTCCTCTCCTACGATTTGACTCTTTACCTCGTGATATTTTCAGAGCCTCAATTTTTTCTTCTACTTTCTTTTTGCAGATTAACAATCCCATTTCACTTGAATACGTGATCGTCGGCTTTTTTCGGTTCTGCTTTGCATAATCATCCAAATCAATCTCGGTTTCACCGTATGCTTTCTTAACAGCCCATTCTGCATAAATTCGATGATCAACAAGAATGACACCGGTATCTTTCTTCCTCGCTCTAACCCAATCGCCATCCTGATTTTTCTTTCTTAATTCGAGAGTATTGGTAACAACCAAACTAGTATTCAGTTTGGCGTGTGTTGCAAACCACCTTTCGGCTAGCATTGATCCCACCACACCAAAAGAAAAACCACCTTTCATATATGCTTTGGATTCATAACTTCTTTCCTTTCTATGGACTTGCAATTCCTTTTTATTGTTAAACTCATCTGATTTCCAAGCCCGGCGATTCGCCATCACAGAAACGACCTTTCTAAAACTAACAGACTTTCTGCCCTGCACTCTGGCAAAAATTGGTTTTACGCCTTTGGCGTTGAGGACCTCGTTGAGCATTTTGCGTGACTGATCTGATTTTTTAAAAAAAGCGGAAAAGGTTTCTGGTATCACCATACCATGACGTGTTTCATGCAGCGCGTAATTATAAATTCTTTGTTTAGTCGTTTCGAGAATTTTACTCTTGCTATGTATATCACTGATTCCTGTGTATCCCTTATTTTCCGCAACCTGCAGTGCCAAATCCAAAATATGACTAACTTTACGTCCATTGCCTCCATCTACGGTTACAACTGCATTACCGGCTGAAGTTCCCTTTTTTGTTTCCAGAATCGGATTAACCATTTCCAAAGCAGCTTCCGCTGATGAAGTTTTTCCACTGCCTGACGGACCTCCCACCAACAAGACTGGTCGCTCTACCCATTCTTCACCAGGATAAGGAACAATAGAACTTTGATATACAGCACTCGTGAATGCTCTATCTTGCGCCTCTTCCTCCAATGCCAGCTTATATAATTCAACGCCTGCCGCACCAAACAAGTCATTCATTTTTATCTTGGCTTTTTCCGGGTGATTTTTTCTGGTCTCTTCACTGCCGCGATACCGTAGGTTCTCGTTCTGATTCAGCTCGGCCACAAATCTTGCGAATTTCTCCCGGAAGTATTTGGGGTTTTTTAAATCTATTTCTCGGACACTGCTATTATTTTCATATCTTAATTCGTATTCTTTAATTTTATTTTCACGGCTATCTTCATATTGCTGAATACCAGCATATAGCCTGCTGTCGTGAGCGATAGGGTTTGTATCAATCACTGTTACCTCGTAGCGACCAATATCCCCGATCAGCTGCGCGCTGACATCATTCAGGCTGGGATACGCATTCAACGCAATAGCCATAGTGATAACCTTGATAAAGATTCGACTTCTTATCTCAAGTATAGTCGATTTTATCCGCGCGTTTAGATATTAACTAATTGATTATTTTATATTTTATTTACCACCTCCGGCATGGCTGCCTATACTCATGATTTCCGCAACGGTATAAAACGACCCAAAAATAACCATGCGATCGCCAGGCTCGGTATGCTGGTGAGCAGCCTGGTAGGCTGCGGTAATAGATTCGTAAAACGAACACAGCGTTACCACTTCGCAAAGACGACGTAACTTTTCTACTGACGCGGCACGCTTGCAAGTAAGCGGTGCGACATACCACTCATCAATCACCCCGCGCATCGCGGCGATGGTGCCGGCGATATCTTTATCATCCAGCATGGAGAACACGGCGACGGTTTTGCCGGCACACGGCATGGTGTGGAGGCGATGCGCCAGGACTTCGGCCGCAGCCGGATTGTGCGACACATCAAAAATTTCAATCACCGGCCCAGTGACGATCTGAATTCGGCCGGGCAACGTAACGGTTTGCAGTGCACGACGGACGGCCTCTTCTTGCACCGGCAACATCGGTTGCATCAGCGTGACCGCCATCAAGACAGTCGACATGTTTTGCGTTAACAAGCTGGTGCGCGGTAAATGATCATATGCGGTGTTTCCAGCTTGCCACGACCAACTGTCGGCTGCTTCAGTGTAATGAAAATCTTTTCCCTGCTGATAAAACCGAGCGCCAATCTTGTCTGCTGCATCTGGCAAGGTTATCGGCGTACAAGCATCACCGCAGACAGCAGGTCTGTCCTGCCTGAAAATACCGGCCTTTTCGATCGCTATTAATTCTCGTGTATCACCCAACCAGGCTGTGTGATCAATTCCTATACTAGCGACCACCGCTACATCCGCATCGATGATGTTCACAGCATCTAATCTTCCGCCCAAACCGACTTCCAAAATCATGATATCGAGTTTTGCTTCCGCAAAAATCAAAAGTGCAGCGAGGGTATGCCATTCAAACGGCGTCAGAGACACGTGAGCGCGTGCTGACTCGATTTTCTCGAACGCGAGGCAGAAAGATGTGTCGTCTGCCATAACGCCGTTTAGGCGCACCTCTTCGTTGTGCTGAAATAGATATGGTGAAGTGAACGCACCAACGCGATACCCCGCCGCCAGATAAATCGCTTCGAGACCGGCAACCACTGAACCCTTGCCATTGGTTCCACCCACCGTAATCACCCGACAAGAGGGTGTTAACAAGTTGAGGCGCGCGGCAACTTCACTGATTCGCTCTAAACCGAGGTCAATATCGGTCTTATGAACAGATCCTATCCATTCTAACCATTCAAACATTGTGGATAAGTGCACTTAAACCCCCGTTGAAAGCTGTGCATAAAAGACCGATTGGCAAGGTCGACCAAACCGACCCCCTTTTATCCCCGTTATCATCACAACCATACAAAAGTTTTCCACAGGTTTCAAATTCCATAATTCAATGATTAATAATGATTTTTACCAGTAATCCACAAAAAATGCTCTGCTATATAACAAGAATAATCTTTAAAAGAATAAAAGAATAATATTAATTAGATAGGGAGATGGGAATGAGAAAAAAAGCATATAAAAAAACAACAATAACAAGCTTGCGTTCGGAAAATCGTTCCGCAGGATCTAAAACTGAGATAAACGATAGAAAATGCGGACATTGAAAGATTGGTCATTGCGAGTAGTGTTTCTAACGACGAAGCAATCTAGCTTGTATCTCTACAGCCGATACTAAATTTCCAAGCTAATGACTGGATTGCCACGCCCCGCAAACAACGCGGGGCTCGCAATGACGAAAAAAAATCAAAAGCTTGTTATCCAAAAGCGGTTATGAGTATTTTTCGATTCCAGTGTTGAATGTGAAACGAACACATTTTTATTGAAGTGCACCAAAATAAACACAAATCCAATTTATTAATTTTTTACAGAGG
>CAZWPD010000043.1:10157-13749 GCA_964636145.1 uncultured Coxiellaceae bacterium | reverse complement strand
TAACCCAACCTACGATCATAATTGAGCAAAAACGTGGAACTCCCTCCCGGTTAAGGAGAGAGACCACGCTTTAGAGATTTAAAACTGGGGAAAATCAGGAAGAAAATTAATTCAGCGTCACGCCAACTTCATGCGGAACACCGTCTTTAGCTTGAGCAATGAAAGATACTTCCTGCCAGTCCACCAAAGTTGGTTTTGTGGAGGTATTTTCTACAATCTTGTGGACCATGCCTGGTAAGGTGGCATCAAAGTCAGCTTTGCTTTCTTCAAGCGGGGTATGGGCTTCCATGTAGAGATATTTATTTTGCCAACCAACTTTTACTGGCGAATTTAGAATTTCAATCGGTACGCCGCGTTTAACTGTTGGGAAGAATGATTCAATATCGTTTTCATACATGCGGATGCAGCCGAAACTGGCGCGACGGCCAACGCTTTCCGGGAAAATGGTGCTATGAATCAGATAAGTTGGGACTGTCATATAAATTGCATAGGTTCCAAGTGGATTATCCGGACCAGGTGGCAACACGCGCGGCAGAATCACACCTTGTGCCAAATTAAATTCACGAATGTCTTGTGGCGGATACCAAAATGGATTTTCTTTTTTATAAGTTACTTTTGCGGTTGTGACAGGAATGGTCTTACCAGTTTTACCAATTCCGATTGGATAAGTATGAACTTCTTTGCCTTCGTAATAATACATGCGCATTTCTGGCAGATTGATCACGATACCTTTGCGTGGTGCATTTGGTAATAAATGCTGGGTTGGAATGACAACTTCACGGCTATTGGAAAAGCGGTGATTCATGTCAATTTCCGGATTTGCATTTTGAATTTCGTTAAAACCAATATCATAAGCTTGCGCGATAGTGGCGGCGGAATCGCCGGATTTTACAAAACCACTTTGAATGCTGCCAATAATTGACTCATCATTGGCGGGAATGGTGTAAGCGGTTGCAAACGCCTGACTAGACAGCACCATTAACGATGCGCATAGTATGAAGTTAACTTTCATGGGTCATCCTTTGTTTACGGAGTTTTAAAAAAAATCTTGCTCTATTCTAGGCTACAAACCTGGAATTTCTTAGCCAATTTTTATCTGGATAATAAGCAAAGACTACCGTATTTTCCTTGATAGTGTCGACCAGCGATTTGATGGTGTCGGTGCTAACTGCCGGGCAACCCCAGCTGCGGCCAATGTGGCCGAGTTGTCGTGCGAGACTGCCATTCACGTAAGATGCGCCGTGAAAAACAATGTTTCTACTGTAAGCGTTATCGTTGAAGCCTTTTTCCAGGCCGCGCATGCGCAGTGAAATGCCGTGACCGCCAACGTATGGTTCGTCGGTAACAAATACACCAATACTGGATTTTAAACTGCCATTGCTGTTGGAAAATGAATTGGCGCTAACCGTGCCGCTATTTTTGCCGTGGGACACCCAAGTATGCAATAAGGTTCGGCCACGTTTAATGTCAAATACCCATAAGCGCTTTTCAGAAGAAGGCTTTGAATAATCGATAATGGTTAATAACTGTTTGGCGTCATAACCTTGTTTACGGGCACGAACGTAAGCTTTTAAACTTAAACGTAAAATATCGGAATCGAGACTGCTGGCTTGTGAATGCAGGATTTGAAACTCTTTATCTAACCATGCCTTAGTGCCTAAGGTTTCCGGGTTTGGATGTGGGAAAAGCCAATCAAAGGGAAAGCTGGCGCCTACTAAACCCAATAATACAATAATTGCCAAAATGTGTTTAATTTTCATCATGTTGAATAGATTCTCGTATTATGTATGATGCAACGATTTAGATCGTTTGTGGTTTAACTCATTGATTATCAGAATAAACCAAGGGTTGCAAGCACTTGTGTCCAATATTTATACTATCTGCGCGTATTTTTTAACATTCCACAGCTTATGTCAATCATTAATTGCCTTTAATATAGCTAGATTTGAATTATTGTTAATATAATCAACAGGCATCGTCAGGTAGCGATGCAAAACGAAACATAGTATAGTTTTGTCCAACTTATATGTGCCCTTCAATATCTAGATGACGAGCAGGATTCACTATGAAACCAACGGACAAAATTAGAGTTGCCGTGTTATTTGGCGGCCGCTCCGCGGAACATGAAGTTTCCCTACAATCGGCCAAAAATGTCATTCAATACCTGGATGGCAATTATTTTGATGTTGTGCCGATTGGCATTGATAAACAGGGTAACTGGTTTTTAGGTCATGATGTGTTTGCGAATAGTCTCGAGCACAATAAAGTTTATCGTCTTGAAGATGACAGCAGTGCCTGGTTTACACCGGAATGGGTGGGAAAGCCCGCTGAGACCAATCAAGCTCTTGCCGTATCTAAAGATTTAAAACCAGAAAAATTTGATGTCGTCTTCCCTGCCATGCACGGTTCGTACTGCGAAGATGGGACCTTGCAAGGCTTGCTGGAACTTGCCAATCTTCCCTATGTTGGCGCTGGAGTATTAGCTTCGGCTGTTGGTATGGATAAAGATGTTTCCAAACGCTTAGCCATGAATGCTGGTATCAATGTGGCACCGTTTGTTGTGGTTAAACAAGATGTGTGGAATTTAAATCCGAAACGTTACATCACGCAGATTGAAGCTAAAATTTCTTATCCAATGTTTGTGAAACCGGCCAACACCGGTTCCAGCATCGGTATCACCAAAGTAAAAGAAGCCAGTCAATTACAGCCAGCGATAGAAGAAGCATTGCGGTTTGATACCAAAGTCTTGGTTGAAAAAGCCTTGAATGTTCAGGAATTGGAAATCGCTGTATTACAATCTCTTGAAAATAGCGATGAACCATTCGTGAGCGTAGTTGGTGAAATTAAACCGAATCATGAATTTTATTCTTATGATGCGAAATACATTGATGAGAAAGGTGCCGATCTTTTAATTCCAGCTAATGTATCTGAAGAAATTAAAGAACGTGCGCGCGCAATTGCAAAAGAATTATTTATTGTTCTCGATTGTGAAGGCATGGCTCGTATTGATTTGTTTCTCGATAAAGATACCCAGCAGATTTATTTTAACGAAGTGAATACATTGCCAGGTTTTACTAAAATCAGTATGTATCCGAAATTAATGGAAGCATCGGGTATAGGCTATTCGGATTTATTAACACATTTGGTGCAATTGGCAATGAATCGTCATAGCAGTAAAAATAAATTGAGTCGCAGCTACGCAGAGTAAATGCCTGTGTCATTCCCGCAAAACGCGGGAATGACACAGCAAAGCAGTAAAAGAATAAAAATAAATTAAAATAAAAATGAAAAAAATTTCGTCTTTAATTGCAATGGCTTTCATCGTGCATGTCGCGTACGCCGAAACCATGCCGCCCAAAAAATTGGTTTTAACTTTACACGATGCCATTTTGCTTGCAGTAAGGACCAACCCAAATGTTCAGCAATCACAATTAAATTATCTTTCACAAAAACTTAATCTGAAGGTGCAAGAGTGGCAGTTCAAGCCGCATTATTCGCTGCAAGCCGGATATACTCAAAATCGTTTTACATCTACTGGTTACCTCGGCAATACCGCGACAAATACAGGTAACTGGAATGTGACGCCGGCGGT
>CAZWPD010000043.1:0-10057 GCA_964636145.1 uncultured Coxiellaceae bacterium | reverse complement strand
GAGTTGAATTTTCAACAAGAAAAATGGGCAAAAGAAACCGGCGCGATTAATGGTTACAACCAAGTGGTGAGCGCCAAAGGCGCCCAGGGTTTTGCAATCACCGCCGAGAATCTACAACAAAAAACATATACCGTTAGCTATCAAAAATATTTACACGGATTGATTGACAGTCTCGAGCTGCAGTCAGCGCAAATGCAACTTATCCAATCGCAGCAAGCATTATTAACGGCGCGTATCATGTATTTGAAAGCGCTGGTAGGTTTGGATCTGCTAACCGGCAATACGCTGAAAACCTGGGATGTTAAGGTTAAAAATGAGGTTAAAAATGCGTTTTATTAATTTTCAAATAATGTTTTTAGTCTGTTCGGCTTTATTGCAGGGTTGTTCTAACGAACCAAAACTAGAAAATTCTCATTTTGAAACCGTTGAATCACGTTCAGAATCAAATACGCTTTATTATTCAGGTTCAATACAGCCATTACGAAGTTTAGTGATTACCAGCCCAGTCGATGGTGTTGTGGTGGAAATGCCATTGCAATACGGTGAAAGTGTCGACCCCGGAAAATTGGTTTTTATGCTCTCGTCACCTAAATTTCTTACCGATTATAAATCAGCGTTGATGCAATATATCAAGGCTAAAAGTGATTTTAATACGAGTAAAGTACAGTTATCGGAGGGAGAGTTCCTGCATAAAAACCTACTCATTTCCGATGATGATTTCAAAATGAAAGAAGCAAATTACTATTCCAATCGTTTGGTTTTACTACAAGCAAAAGATGCGCTTGAAAATCTGTTACAGCAAATGGATATCAAAGATATCGATCTTTATAATTTGTCGATTTCAGATATCGACAAGATTGATCAAGCTATGCATTTACAAAAAAAATCAGAAAGCTTGCGTATACTCTCCCCTGCTTCCGGCGTGTTACTAGCTCCTACCAAAAGTGAAGATGACGCTAAAAAAATCGCAAAAGGCGATGTTGTCAAACAAGGCGATGTGCTGGCTGTTATCGGCGATATGAGCGGCGTTAGCGTTCGTATTAAAGTGAATGAATTGACGGTTAATCAACTTAAAGTAGGCCAAAAAGTTACGGTGACCGGTATCGCGTTTCCTGATTATATACTCGAAGGGAATATCAGTCGCGTTGACCGTCAGGCAGAGGCGTCTAGCAGCGGCATCCCAGCTTTTGCCGTCGAAGTTTCAGTGCCGAAATTGACGCAAGAACAACAAAACGCAATTCACGTTGGTATGAGTGCGAAAGTAGATATTAATTTAAGTGAAGATGCACGCATCATGATTCCTGTGACGGCTATCGTTGAGAAAAATGGTGTCTCATTCGTTAAAACTTACGACAAACAAACTAAAAAAATAAAAGAAGTTTTGGTTCGCACAGGTAAATCTACGCCAGATGCGGTTAACGTTCTGGCAGGTCTAAGCCCAGGAGATAAAATTGTCGTCCCTAATCAAGCTTGAGCACGCATGTAAATCTTATCGCATGGGCGAGACCGAAGTTCAGGCGCTGCGCGATGCTTCGCTTGAAATTGAACGTGGCGAAATGATGGCGATAGTTGGCACATCTGGTTCAGGCAAATCAACGCTCATGAATATTATTGGCTTTCTTGATCGCTTGTCGTCTGGGCGCTATTTTTTCAATAATGTTGATGTTTCTAGTTTGACTGAAGATGAGCTTGCCGACATTCGTAATCAGAAAATCGGCTTTGTGTTTCAATCCTTCTTTCTCTTGCCGCGTTTAACGGCATTGCAAAATGTTGTTCTGCCCCTCTTTTATCGGGGCATGGCGCAAACTGAAGCGAATCAACATGCTATGGCAATATTGGAAAAAGTTGGCGTTGCCCATCTTGCTAATAATCGACCAAACCAATTATCCGGCGGGCAGCAGCAGCGTGTTGCAATTGCTCGCGCACTGGTTGGCGATCCAGAAGTTATTCTCGCCGATGAACCAACCGGTGCGCTGGATAGTGATACCGGCAATGAAGTTATGCAATTATTTACGGATTTAAATCGCAAAGAAGGTCGAACTATTGTTATCATCACGCACGATAAAGAAATTAGCCGGCGTTGTGAACGTGTGGTCACGATTAAAGACGGGGTGTTGCTAGCTCAGTCATATCCCCTAAAACCCGTGCAAACAGGCGTTGCGTAACCAGACCGTGTGCAGAATTTATATCAAATAAGAAAGGAATACTTATGAAAGCAAAAAATCAAACAGCCTTCCGTTGGGATGATCCACTATTATTTGACGATCAGTTAACTGAAGAAGAACGCATGATTCGCGACTCGGCACGAGATTTTGCTCAGGGCGTTTTACAACCGCGTGTCGTCGAAGCTTTTCGCGATGAAACCTACGATCCCAATTTAATGCAAGAACTCGGCAAAGCCGGCCTACTCGGCGCGAGTATTCAAGGTTACGGTTGTGCTGGTGTTAACTATGTTTCATACGGGTTAATCATGCGTGAATTAGAGCGCGTTGATTCCGGCTACCGCTCAATGGTGAGCGTGCAATCCAGCTTAAGCATGCACGCCATTTATGCTTATGGGAATGAAACGCAAAAAAATAAATATCTCCCTAACATGGCAACTGGCGAGTGGGTCGGCTGCTTTGGATTGACGGAAGCGAATCACGGTTCTGATCCAGGTGGCATGCAAACCCGCGCCAAGTCGGTTGACGGCGGTTTCATTCTGAGCGGCAGTAAAATGTGGATTACCAACTCTCCCGTCGCTGATGTGTTTGTCGTTTGGGCCAAGAATGACGCGGGCCGTATTCGTGGTTACATCCTGGAAAAAGGCATGAAAGGATTGTCCGCTCCGGTAATGCACGGCAAATTAAGTTTGCGCGTTTCTATCACTGGCGAAATTCTCATGGAAAATGTTTTTGTTCCTGCTGAAAATGAATTGCCAGGTGCAGATGGGCTAGCTGGTCCACTCGGCTGCCTCGATAATGCTCGTTACGGTATTGCCTGGGGCGCTTTAGGTGCTGCGGAATTTTGCTGGCACGCTGCACGTCAATACGTATTGGACCGTAATCAGTTTGGTCATCCGCTCGCGGCAAATCAATTGATACAATTCAAACTTGCCAACATGCAAACCAATATAACCCTTGGATTACAAGGCGTCTTGCGTCTCGGTCGTTTGAAAGATGAAGGTCGTGTTGAAACCGCCATGATTTCGATGATGAAACGTTACTCGACAGTGACTGCACTGGATATTGCCCGTGAGTCACGTGATATTCACGGTGGCAATGGTATCACCGAAGATTTTCAAGTGATTCGTCACATGCTGAATCTCGAGACGGTTAAAACTTATGAAGGCACGGCAGATATTCATGCGTTGATTCTCGGCAGAACACAGACTGAAATTCAGGCGTTCAAACCCTTGGGCAATCCTGTTCGAAGTTAGTTTGTTAGTAAGCGAGCGCGGCAATGAAGCCGCGCTCGTATTCATGGAAATGTTGTATCAAGGAAATGGAATATGTGGACACGAAAGTCCGAATTGTTACATCCCGGCGAATATTCAAAAACGGGCAAGCCAGACGGTTGGGCGCGAATTGTTATCCCGCAATTAAAACAAACGCTTTATCTCACCTCAGCGAATTTCAGAAAAAAACTCGCGCCGTATTACCAAATTCCCTCTGACAATATTGTCAGTTTGATTGATCCCGCACCGCTTTCTAAAAAAGGTATTCCTGAAGAAGTTTTGCCCGGACCAAAAGGCTTGGCAATGTTTCAAGAGCGCTTGCAGAAATTACAGCCCGGTATGAAAAAAGTATTGATCCATTGCCAGCAAGGAACAAATCGGACGCCGGTTGCGGCAGCGTTGCATCTGATTAACAACAATATCATGCCGCAGCAAGCGATTGAGATGGTGAACAAAGCGCTTAAACAGCGCGATCCAGATTTTGTTTTGAATAAGCGCGGGCATTACACGCAAGTATTAGAAGAAGCGGAAAAGCTTAGTCATCCAGACCAACACGCAGTGCCGCAGAAGCGGCGAAGGGTATGCCGATAATCGCGATAACCAATAATCCTGCGAGCAGTGCGAGCGGGCCGGCTGCAGAAAAGCCGGCGGCAGATTGTAATACCATGTTCACGCCAAAAATCAGTACCGGTGCAGACAGCGGCAAAATCAATAAACTCATCATGACACCTTGTTGACGTAAACCCAGCGTGAGTGCAACACCAAAGCTGCCGATTAAGGTGAGGATTGGTGTGCCGAGCAACAAACTCGCTGCCAAAATGACAATGGTGTTTGCCGGCAATCTGAATATCCAGCCGATGAATGGTGTCAGGATGATGAGTGGCAAAGCGGTCGTCATCCAGTGCGCCGCTAATTTAGCGAGCGTCAAAAATGGTAATGGCACCGGGCTTAACATCCATTGTTCGAGACTGCCCTCTTCCATGTCGGCATGAAAAATTGTTTCGACGGATAAAATGCTGGCGAAGAGCGCTGCAATCCATACGCCGCCAGGAATCATACTCTGTAACAACATTGGGTCGGGTGTAAACGCAAACGGAAACAGGCTGATCACAATCACAAAAAAAGCGATGGGATATAACCACTCTTGTGATCGCCGCCACATAAGTAGTAATTCAAAATAAAAAACCGTCCATAAGGTTTTTAACATGATACTAACCTCAGGTGCTGAACACGTTGAGTGAGCTCAACCGGTTGATGCGAGGTCATGACACACATGCCGCCGCGGGCGAGATGTTCTTCAATTCTATCTAGCAATATTTTTTGGGTGGCGACATCCAGCGAAGTCAGCGGCTCATCTAAAATCCATAAGCTGCGTGGGATCAAAAATAATCGGGCTAACGCGGTACGGCGTTTTTGTCCCGCCGATAAAAACTGTGTTTGCTTATGCTGTTGCTCGCTTAGTTGTAACAGAGCTAGCGTTGCCTCGATATCGCTAACCGGATGCTGCGCTAACTCTCCGGCAAGAATTAAATTTTCAGCGACGGTTAAACCCAGGCGAATGCCATTGGTGTGACCGACGTAATGTAATTGTTCAGTATATTCAGAATACGAATCTTCGAGAGACTTGCCGTTCCAGCTTAGTGAGCCGTGTGCGGGTGTCGCGGCAGCGGCGATTAATCTTAATAAACTGGATTTACCGGCACCGTTGGCGCCTTCAACCAGTAACAACTGACCAGCGGATAACGAAAATGAGACAGCCGGAAATAAAAACTTCCCTTGCCGAATACAACCTAAGTCTGTTGCTTCAAGGTGTGTGATGGGTTTCATTGCCGGGGATGTGTCACGTCTGCAGTTACGGATTAATGGGCTTTGGTGCGGCGCTCTCATCCGTGACTGATTTGTTGGCTTCGGCATGCTTTGCTTCGGCTTTTGCTGAAAATAAATGTGCGTACAATGGGTTGCTGCGTGGATGCTTGTACATTTCATCTATATCATTTAAAGATTTTTTGGTTTTCATCACCGGTGGTTGTGCTTTGTCGACTGGCGATGCTGGAACCTTGAAAACTTCTCTTAATAGCGGGCTACCATTCGGTTTTCTGGTGTTACTCATTTTATCCGCACTCCAGTTGGTATATTTATGGCAAATTCTAGCTAATTTGCTCTCAAGTTAAAACAAATACCTGATGCCAAGGCCAATATCATTCGAGCCGGTGTTGTCGGCGTGGTACAGACCGTAGGCTCCGGAGCGGTGATGGACGCGGAAGACAAGCTGCCACTCGGGGTGGCTTGGGGGCGCCAAGGTGATTTCATACATCAGGTAGTTCAAGAATCTTTTGGTATTGGTATTGTTGCGTTTTTCGATCGCAGGCACGGATGAAGCGTAGGATACACCTTCGGCGAATCCGAAAGATGTTGTTACATAATGATTCCACGGCCAGTTGGCCCAGCGGAAAATAATGTATGGGTCTGCTTCATAAATAGTATTCTGGTTATCACCCTGTCGGATGGTGCCATTGCCGGCAAGTTGCACGACTCCCACTAAAGGGTTGACCAGCTTTCGAAAAAAATTGTCTTGATTCAAGGTGTAAGCCACTTCCAGTGACTGGATGTGTTCCGGCCAGTGCGTGAAGTTGCCGACGGCGGTGCCAACGAAGGCACCATTTACGGTTTGGCCGTAATAATAAAGTAGTGACCAGTGATGGTTGTCATATAGTTGCTGACCGAGTGGGTCCAGCGTAGGCGTTGGCAAAGCTGGAGGCGTGAGCGTGTCCTTTGCCGCCGCGGCCAGGGTCGGCAGGCAGTAAGCAAGAGCGATAACGGCACTTTTGGCTAATAATTTTACAGGGGTCATGGGGTTATTGTCTGATAAAGGCGCGGTATTATGCAAGTGCAAGCCTCTTCTTCCTGGCGAAATCAGGGATCTCTTGAAAAATCAGGCTTCTGATGGAGGTTCCCGCTTTTGCGGCAATGACGTTCCAACTCGCAATATAAGACTTGTCCACAGGGGATCTCCCCGCTACAATAGCGTCCTTTTAAGAATCAAGACATATATCATATCGAAGTGGAGAAGTATTCATGGCGTTAACAACCGCTGCTACGGCACAGATTGTCAAAACATACAAACGCAGCAAGAATGACACCGGTTCCTCGGAAGTGCAGATTGCTCTTCTGACCGCGCGTATCAATCAATTAACCGAACACTTGAAAATTCATAAGCATGATTTTCATACCCGCCATGGTTTAACCAATATGGTAAGCCAACGCCGTCGGTTGATGCGTTATTTGAAAGGCGAAGATTTAAATCGTTATACCACTATTATCAAAGAATTAGAGATCCGCGGCTAATTCTGGCAGCTTCAGACGAGCAGCCGTTATTCCCTGCTCTCTATCATTATCAACCAGCCCTCTCCTTTAAGGAGGGGGTTCTGGCCATAAACTATTTAAGCAACTTAAGCAGGTATCTATTGTGACAGCAGTTAAAAAGACATTCCGTTACGGCAATCAAACCGTAACTCTAGAAACCGGCTCGATTGCCCGTCAGGCAACCGCCGCCGTAATGGTGACGATGGAAGACACCGTGGTGCTCGTAACTGTAGTTGGAGCTGACACCGGTGCTGACAAAGACTTCTTCCCGCTTACTGTTAATTATCAAGAACGTAATTATGCTGCCGGCCGTATTCCCGGTGGTTATTTCAAACGTGAAGGCCGTCCAAGCGAGAAAGAAATCTTAACTTCCCGCCTGATCGATCGCCCATTACGCCCATTGTTCGCAGACGGTTTCAATTTCGACGTGCAAGTGGTTGCCACAGTTATGTCGATGAACCCGGAAGTTGATTCTGATATTCCAGCCATGCTCGGTGCGGCTGCTGCCGTTGCTCTTTCTGGCATGCCAGTGTCCAGCCATTTGGCTGCGGCGCGTGTTGGTTATGCTGATGGCAAGTACCTGTTGAATCCAACCAAAACTCAGCTGGAAACCTCCCAGTTAGACATGGTCGTTGCCGGTACCGAAAAAGCCGTGTTAATGGTTGAATCAGAAGCAAAAGAATTGCCAGAAGATGTGATGCTGGGTGCGGTGATGTTTGCGCACAAAGAAATGCAGGCAGTTATTGCTGTGATTAAAGAAATGGTAGCAGAAGCTGGCACCCCGATCTGGGATTGGGCGCCCCCAGTTGTGAATGCTGACGTTGCCAAGCGTGTTGCTGAACTTGCAAAAGCCGATGTTGAAAAAGCTTACCAGATTAAAGACAAGCAAGAACGTAATCTGACCATTAGCGACATTCGTGATCGCGTCCTTGATGACATGCTGGCCGAAAATGCTGGCAAGATGGAAGAGCCATTATTAACCCGTGAAGTTAAATCCGTATTCGGCAAACTCGAGTACGATACCGTTCGCGGCCAGATTTTGGCAGGCAAACCGCGTATTGATGGTCGTGATACCAAGACCGTCAGACCAATCGCCATTCAAACCGGCATTCTGCCACGTACCCACGGTTCAGCTCTTTTCACTCGCGGCGAAACCCAGGCTATTGTGGTGGCAACGCTCGGAACCGAACGTGATGCCCAGACTATCGATGCTCTCGAAGGCGAACGTAAAGAAACATTCATGCTCCATTACAACTTCCCTCCATACTCCGTCGGCGAAGTTGGTATGGTCGGTAGCCCGAAACGTCGTGAAATCGGCCACGGTAACCTGGCAAAGCGCGGTATTTCCGCCGTTATGCCAAGCATGACCGAATTCGGCTACGTTATTCGTGTGGTTTCTGAAATTACTGAATCCAATGGCTCCAGCTCAATGGCTACCGTTTGCGGTACCAGTCTTGCGCTGATGGATGCCGGCGTGCCGATCAAGAAGCACGTTGCCGGTGTTGCCATGGGTCTCGTCAAAGAAGGCGAACAATTTGCGGTATTAACCGACATCCTGGGCGACGAAGATCATCTCGGCGACATGGATTTCAAAGTTGCCGGTACTGGCGATGGCGTGACCGCGCTGCAAATGGATATCAAGATTGAAGGTATTAACGAAGAAATCATGCGTACTGCCTTACATCAGGCAAGAGATGGTCGCTTACATATCCTCGGCTTGATGAATTCATCCGTTAAAGGCCCACGTCAGGAAATGTCTGCTTACGCACCGCGTATTCTGACTATTCGTATCCCAACCGATAAAATCCGCGATGTGATTGGCAAGGGCGGTGTAACCATTCGTGCCCTGACCGAAGAAACCGGTTGCGTGATTGATATTACCGATGATGGCGAAGTGAAAGTTGCAGCAGCTGACTTGTCAGCTTGCGAAGCTGCTATCGAACGTATCAAGGCGATTACCTCAGACGTGATTGTTGGCACTATCTACGAAGGTACGGTTACCAAGTTGATGGACTTCGGTGCGCTGGTTAACATTCTCCCTGGCAAGCAAGGTCTGGTTCATATCTCCCAGATCGCTAATGAACGGGTTGCCCAAGTCAGCGATAAGCTGGCCGAAGGTCAGGTTGTGCGCGTAAAAGTTCTGGAAATTGATCGCCAGGGCCGTATCCGCCTCAGCATGAAAGAAGTGACCGTTGATGGTGCTAGCTCCACCGGCAACGAACAGCCGCAAAACGGCTAAAAGTTGTGATCTGGGCGCATGAAAGTGCGCCAGATGTTGTAAACCGACAATAAAATGCCGGCTTTTCCTTGGAAAAGTCGGCATTTTGCATTGTGGGGTGGGATTTTGTTTTCTATATTTTGTTGAACCTCCCATTTTTCATGTTTTCGAAAAGAAAGTCCCCTCTCCCGCCCATAGATTTCGACAAAAGTTAGCTATGGTGGTTGCGGGAGAGGGAAAGGGTGAGGGGTAAATAATTCACTAGATAGGGAAAAAATTATCAGAATATCAACAAGTTAGATCTGTGCGATATCGTAGGCGGCTTTTGGGGCAGCAATCATGTTTGTTCGTGTAACTTCTCACAAAGCAACAGATAAGCAATATAATTGTAGGCAATGACTGTTAAATTCTTATAACGTGCTTGGTTTGTGTTGTGTGTGCGCGGCGATGAATTTGTAATGTCTGATATTTCCGAAGCTAGCGTGTTTGATTGTTGGGTTACGCGCCAAGAGCGCGCTAACCCAACCTACGGCGGCCAACAAAAAAATATGAGTATATCAACAACTTAGCGCAGGGAGTCTTAAGTCGCGTTTCTAATGCAAAAACATATCATAACCAAATAACTTCCAGGAAAATGTAGGTAATGTGATTTTATTGTTGTGAACATGAAATAACAGCTTCTAAAGTTTGAAATCCAACTGCCGTTTTAGAAAGTGTTTCCGAGCAACATATTGGTAAGCCCCAATATCCTACAGACATGGGTGCAGTAATTACGTTCTGCCAAGTTATTGATATTCTCATGTTTTTTATCAATGCTGTTCTTCAGGCTGAAAGCCTGATTTCCTAGCCCAGGGTAAGACGCGCTTTTTGCGTCGCGACCCTGGGTTAAGAATGCATATATCAAGCGCTGAAAGCGCGTGCATAAATTGGAATCGCGCTTTCAGCGCTACCTCATCTTGTGATTTCTACCCGGGGTTGCGACGCAAAAAGCGCGTCTTACCCCGGGCTACAAAAGACAGGCCTTCGGCCTATAAATGCGA
>CAZWPD010000042.1:11899-21357 GCA_964636145.1 uncultured Coxiellaceae bacterium | reverse complement strand
AAGGTTACATTTACCATCACTTGCACGCCAAGCGCCGCGGATAATTTATTCCCCACCTCATGCATCAGTCGCTGCACATCTTTGGGTTTATTTTTTAATTTGCCGTAACGACCTGAAACATTATTCAAGATCCACTTGCCGTTCTCGCAAACTAATTCGCCGCCAATATAGGCTTGACCACGATCCGTCAACGCCATTCCTTTATCATCAAAATGACTTGCCAAGGTTGGATGACCGAGCTTACGAGCAGCAAACAGTGATGGCTTGATTTTTTCGAAGGCAGCTTTCTGAATAGGAATACTAGGATCAACAAAGGCTTGCGGATAATCAATTGGATTTTCAACGCCGATGATAATCTCTTTTTTATCGTTATAAACCCAGAGATACGGGACACTTTCAACCAACTTGCAAGTCTCAGACTCTATCCCATTAAGCGTGATATTAGTATAAAAAGAATTGAGGCGACCAGACTCATGCGACCTTACCTTACCAGGAGATTGTTTTTTATATTTATCAGGCTTGCGATTATCCATAGATTCCACCTCATTAGAAACTATTCACCTTCACCGCCGTTACGCATTTTAGGGCTGGATTTGGTTTCTTTTACCGCTTTAGGTTCATCATCTTTTGGTTTTCTCTCGGCAAAAAATCCGCTAAAACTCCTGCGTCTATCAGATACTTTTACTTTCTCTGCAGCACCTTTACGCGCGATCAGCGGGCTTGCGGTTCGCTCATGTTGATCTGAAATTTTTAAAGTATCTAAATAGCGATCCGAAAGTTCCGGCTGTTCACGCAAGCCTCTCATCACCACGGCAACCTGGGCATCTGATGCGACATTAGAAGTGGTGCCAACTGAGACAACATCACTTTTGTCTCGGGTTTGCGTTTTAAGCAAGATACAACCAACCATGGTTTCTTCTGCCGACTTGCCAAACGCAGCCCTGAAATGCTTTAACATTTCAAAGTTAATGACATTAATATCTTCCGGAACTTTCACATCAACATTACCATCACCAATATCAAATTGATGCCTGCGCACCAACTCTTCGTATAATTGATTAAACACATGCGCGGTACGTAATGGCGCTTCTTTATCAACAGCATCAAATGTCTGTTGAGTTAATAATGCTTTGCATACCTCGACGACAAGCAGCGTCGGCAAGTATTGCTCGTCCAATAATTCTTTTTTAAATACACGCATAAATTCGCTTGAACCATAGCGAATATAACCATCTTGTTCTCTATTTTTATTTTGAATTTGCGCGATAAGCCTGGCGATAAACTCATGCGTGGGAACATCATTGATTGCCTCTGATTTTATAAGTTCTATCAGATTTGCTTCCGCCCTTGAGAGTGACATGGTTTAACTCCTAGGTTACAACCCTATCATTGTTATAATGATTCAATTCTATAATTAAATTATAGACGATAAATGATGAATATATATCGTTATTAATCATGCAGTTAGATTGCGTCCCAGCAAGACGGTGAGCCGCAATGAACACTCCCGCTTGCGCGGGAATGATCCGCTTTCATAAGGTGACTAATGCGCTCTAGTTGAGTGCGAAAAGCTGATCGCGCATGATGGTATAAACCGGCCAGCCACTAAATGTCACACCCATATAAGGCGACCATCCACACTTGCTCGCCGTGGTTTTGACTGTCGCGGATATATTTAAATCGACTAACACCCAATCCTGATACCGAGGTAAACGGAAAATTTTACGCGCGTTTTGTGAAGTGAGTTTCACAATATCTACGAGCGAAATTAAACCTTGATGATGCGCATTCAGCAACACCGGTAACATGAACTCAATACCTGGCATACCTGATGGGCATTGACCGTAAGGCTGATTCTTTTCTTCGATGGTATGCGGTGCGTGATCAGAACCGATAGTATCAATCACACCATCCTTAATTGCGGCAAACAGTGCTGAATGATGGCGTGATTCGCGCAAAGCTGGATTGACACACGCCCTGCCATGCAATGTTGCATAGGCACTCGTGTCAAAAAATAAATGATGCGGGGTTGTTTCAGCAAACACTTGCAAGCCTTCACGCTTTGCAGCTCTCACGAGCTCAACCTCCTCCGCTGCACTCACATGCAAGACATACAATCTTGTTTGATATTGTCGCGCAAGTGAGATTGCTTTCTCAACTGCCTTAACGGCAACATCGACATTACGAATATTGGAATGACAGGCGTAGTCGTTAGCATTGAAATATTTATCTTTACGTTCATGCATCATTTGTTCGTCTTCAGCATGCACAGCGACTAACATATCATTCGCTGCAGCGATTTCAAAAACCTTATGCAAGCTTTCATCGTCATCAATGACCAGATTGCCAGTACTACAGCCCATGAAGACTTTAATGCCTATCACTTGATTTTTAACAACAGCTAATTGATCGAGATGCTGTTTGTCGGCGCCGATATATAACTCATAACGCAGCGGAATTCCTGCAGCTTGTAATTGCTGATTGATCAGTGCCTTCTTGGCAATGAGTAACTCTTCTGAAACCGTTGGCGGAAATACGTTAGGCATATCAAATACCATGGTGCAACCGCCATTAATGGCGGCTCGCGCCGCAGTTGTCCAATCTTCTTTATGCTCTAAACCTGGTGTACGAAAGTGAACATGCGGATCAATGACTGCTGGCAGAGCAAGCAGCCCAGTAGCATCAATCACTTGATTTGTTGTCGAAGGAATTTCCAAATCAATCACAGCACCATCAATGGTATTTACATGTTTAACAACAATCATTGCTTCACTTTCACCTGATTACGTTCAAAGGATTTTTCACAGTATTTACACACCAGCTTCAACACCTTGCCGGCGTCCTGAATATAGAAGAAGCTTTCCACAGGTTCATCATGCGTGATGCAATCTGTATTCGGACAAATAAAAATAGACTTGATACTCTCTGGCAGAGTCGTCGACAATTTTTTTACGACTTCATAGTCTTTTATAATATTAATGGTTGCATCTGGTGCAAACACTGTAATTTGATTTGCCTCATCCGGGGTCAATTCATGATTTTCAATTTTAATTAAATCCTTGAACTTCATGCGCTTGCTTGGCAGATTGAAACCAACCGTCACCATATGCTTTTTATCCAACAGGCGTAGCATGTGCATAATGCGGAGCGTTTGATCGGTAGTGATGTGATCGACGACCGTACCATTTTGAATAGCGGAAACTGAAAGCGTCTTGGTTGTCATGATGCAGCTCCATTCAAAATCAAGGCGAGCAAGGCTTGACGCACAAACACACCGTTTTGCGCTTGCTGGAAGTAATACGCGTACTGCGTACCATCAACCGCATGGTCAATTTCATCAACACGTGGCAGCGGATGCAGGATTCGCAAGTTGGGCTTGGCCTGCTGAAGCACAGCGAGATTTAAAGCTAACTGATCCTTGCACGATTGGTACTCTGCTGACGGCATACGTTCTTTTTGAATACGCGTCATGTAAACGACATCAACCTTATGAATAACTTCTTGCAGTGTCTGATGAAAAGAGAAGCGCACACCTTCGCGCTTCATGGTATCGCAGATTGACTCTGGCAAGGTCAGCGTTTCCGGTGCAACCAGAAATAATCTGATATTGAAAAATTTACATGCCTGCGCAAATGAGTGCACGGTACGACCGTATTTTAAATCACCCACTAACGCAATCGATAATCCGTCAAGACTACCCTGACATTCCTGAATTGAAAATAGATCGACAAGAGTTTGAGTGGGATGCTGATTGGCACCGTCACCCGCATTAATAACCGGCACAGAAGACGCTTCTGCTGCTAAACGCGCCGCACCTTCTTTAGGATGACGAATCACAATAAGATCGGCGTAACCAGAAACAACGCGCATCGTATCGTAAAGTGTTTCACCCTTTTGCGTTGATAAGCTCTCATCACTAGCAAAACCTATCACTTCGCCGCCAAGTCTCAATGCCGCAGATTCAAAGGATAAACGTGTGCGTGTTGACGGCTCAAAGAAACAATTCGCGATAATTTTGTTTTTCAACAAATCATGCTGCGGATGCTTTTTTAATTGAGCGGCAGTCTTCAAGACGAGCTCAATTTGTTGCAGCGTCAATTCCTTGATCGATAACACATCTTGATTCAAGAATGATGGCTTCATTACGCAATCGCTCGAATCGCTGGCAACTTGCGCATGTGTCTCTGAATATACTCCTGCCATGATAAGACGGTCTCCGGTGGTTTGCCTTTGAAATTAATCAAACATTGCAGCATGATCTGTGCGATCTGCAAGTTGGTAATTAATGGAATATGATGATCAACTGCCATACGGCGGATAATATAACCATCAGTTTCAGTATTGATTTGATTGGCGGTGGGGATATTGATAATGAGATCAACTTTACGGCCGGTAATCAAACTCTGGATATTGGGTTCCTGCTTTTCGCTGGCCTTGCAAACAAAATACGAACCAATGCCATTTTTGGTAAGGAATTGATGCGTACCAGCCGTGCTATAGAGAGCCCAGCCATCTTCATCTAGTTCTTTTAAAAGCGGCAGCAAACGCCCCTTGTAATTATCTGCAATCGAAACCAATAGACGTTTCTTTTCTGGCAGCGGTTGGTCTGCTGATAACCAGGCACGCAAATAAGCTTCGTACATATCTTCGCCAATACACGCCACTTCACCAGTTGATGCCATTTCGACATTGGCGACCGGATTTGAGCCCTTGAGACGACTATATGAAAACTGCGGAACCTTCACCGCGACGTAATCCAGCTCAAGAGTTTCATAATCTATCGGTGTATGCAGACCCAAGATCGCACGCGTAGCGATAGATATAAAATTATAGCCGGTGACCTTGGAAACAAAGGGAAATGAACGAGCTGCACGCAAATTACATTCGATGACTTGAATATTATTATTCTTGGCGATGAATTGAATATTGAATGGCCCAGTAATTTGCAGGGCACGCACAATCTGGCTAGTGATTTTTTTCGTTCTACGGATAGTTTCGAGATACAAACGCTGCGGCGGAATCACAATCGTTGCATCACCAGAATGAACACCAGCATTTTCAACGTGCTCGGCGATGGCTTCAATTACTATTTCGCCTTTATTCGCCACACCATCAACTTCAAGCTCTTTTGCATCTTGAATAAATTTGGATATAACGACTGGATGCTCTGCTGATACCAATGACGCCTCGCGCAGATATTGCTGCAAGGAATGGCTATCATATGCGACATTCATCGCTGCACCAGAAAGAATATACGAAGGACGAATCAAAACCGGATAACCAATTGTATCAGCAAATTGCTTCGCATTTTCGAGACTGGTGACACGCTGCCATTCTGGTTGATCAATCTCAAGCTTGGTTAATAATGCTGAGAATTTTTCACGATCTTCGGCCTGATCGATAAAAGTGGCACTGGTGCCAAGTAAGTGATAACCACGTTTTGCGAGCGGCAGCGCGAGATTATTCGCAATCTGGCCGCCAACCGAAACGATTATCCCTTCTGCTTGTTCAAAGTCCGCAATATCACGCACGCGTTCAAGTGTCAGCTGTTCGAAGTAAAGACGATCGGACTCATCGTAGTCGGTGGAAACAGTTTCCGGATTGGAGTTAATCAAAATTGCTTTCTTGCCGCATTCACGTAATGCGCGTGAAGTATTGACCGCACACCAGTCAAACTCGACCGATGAACCAATCGCATACGGACCAGAACCAACAACAATCACAGGTTTAACTTCAGAAGCTGAAATATCGTGCTCGCAAGCATGATACGTCAAATATAAATAATTGGTTTGCGCAGCAAATTCACCAGCCAAGGTATCAATCTGCTTTACATAAGGAATGATATTGGCTTTTTGGCGCAGCGCGCGAATATCATCTTCTTTCTTGCCAACCACAAGGCCAATAGCAAGGTCGGAAAAACCCATTAGCTTAGCGGTTTTTAGTAAATCATCAGTAAGAGTTTCTTTTGAGATACGGTTATCGACTTGTGCGCACGCGTGAATATGACGCAAAAACCATTCGTTAATTTTACTTAGCTCATGCGCACGCAGAACAGTGCCGCCGTCACGGAAGAATTGATACAAGGCAAAAATTCTTCGGTCGGTTGGAAACTGGATTTCTTGCTCCGGATTCTCAATTTGGCTGGGGTAATCGCTGAGACATGAAGCACCAATATTCAACATGCCCACGGCTTTCTGCAAGCTTTCCGGGAAGGTGCGGCCAATACCCATCACCTCACCGACGCTCTTCATCTCCGTTCCAATAGTGCGCTCAGCAACTTTTAATTTATGCGTATCCCAGCGCGGAATTTTCACCACCACATAGTCGAGCGCCGGCTCGAAGAACGCGCAGGTTTTTTGCGTCACGCTGTTTCTGATTTCATGCAGGCGGTAACCAAGTGCCAACTTGGTAGCGACCAAAGCCAGCGGATAACCTGTTGCCTTGGAAGCCAGCGCACTGGAGCGCGACAAGCGAGCATTCATCTCAATCACGCGGTAATCGCCGTTTTCCGGATTCACGGCGTATTGAATATTACATTCGCCGACGATTTTAAAATGACCGGCAATCGCAATCGCCATGTTACGTAGCTTTTGATGATCTTCATTACTTAAGGTTTGCGCCGGGGCGATAACAATACTTTCGCCGGTGTGCACACCCATGGGATCCAGATTTTCCATGTTACAAATCGTCAACGCATTGCCATCAACATCGCGCACGATTTCATATTCAAATTCTTTCCAGCCGAGCAAATATTCTTCGATCAGAATTTGTGGTACGGTGGCAAAACACTCTTGTGCACGGCGTTTTAATTCGGTTTTATTGGCGATTTTTCCCGAGCCAAGACCGCCGAGTGAGAACCCGGAGCGCATCATAATCGGGTAACCAATTTTCTCTGCCGCTTCCAGTGCATCTTCTACGTTTGTGGCCGAATAACTTTTTGGTGATTTGATGCCGATATTTTCGAGAGCGATTTTAAAGAGATCACGGTCTTCTGTTTCAAGAATTGAGCTCACTTGCGTACCCAAAACCGACACATTGTGATCAGCGAGAATTCCGGCTCGCTCAAGGGCGATGCCAAGATTTAAAGCCGTCTGACCGCCAAACCCTAATAAAATTGCATCGGGTTTTTCACGCTCAATAATTTGCTTGATACTGCTGACGTTCAGCGGCTGCAGATAGAGCTTATCTGCCATATGCTCGTCGGTTTGCACTGTAGCGATGTTCGGGTTCGCCAGAACAACTTTAATACCCTCTTCTTTCAGGGCCTTAATCGCTTGCGAGCCGGAATAATCGAATTCACCAGCTTGTCCTATGCGTAATCCGCCCGAGCCAAGGAGAAGGACTTTTTTGCCTTTAAAGAGCATATGCGCCTCATTTGAATTCTATTTTAAAACCAGATCCATGAATTTTTGAAACAACCACTGAGTATCTTCAGGGCCGGGGGCAGATTCAGGATGAAACTGCACGGAAAAATACGGCAATGATTCGTGCTCAATGCCGGCAACGCTTTGATCATTGAGATTGCGGAATGATACCTGCCAACCTGACGGCAAAGTATTTTCATCAATGGCATAGCCATGATTTTGTGAGGTCAGATAGCTGCGATTATTTGGGATATAGAGACACGGCTGATTTTGCGAACGGTGGCCAAATGTCAGCTTGTAAGTTTTAGCACCGACTGCAAGCGCCATTAATTGCGTACCGAGACAAATACCGAAGATGGGCTTTTTCTTTTCCATGACCTTAGCGAGCACGCGTATGGTTTCCTGGCAAACGACTGGATCACCAGGACCGTTTGAAAGAAACACACCGTCAAACTCTTCATTGGAATAATCATAATCATACGGCACGCGCTTAACGCGAACGGGGAATCCTAACAAATTACGCATGATGTTTTCTTTCATGCCACAATCGACGGCAATAATCAGCTTCTCACCAGAACCGTGCTGTTCGGGCTGCTTGATCGACACTTCTCGCACCCAATGGGTATGCTCAAAGTCGCCGAATTCGGTTGGCTTGGCTCCAGCAGGAGCAATAGCCCCGGGGACGACACCCTTGTCGCGCAGGCACTTGGTCAGTGCGCGGGTATCAACACCGGTCATGTATGGAATTTTTTGCTCTGCGAGCCAGTCAGCCAGCGATTTTTCAGCGGCATGATTAGAATAAAACGGAGACAACTCGGCAAATATCGCGCCTTTGGCATGAATTTTACCTGACTCCCATCCCTTTGAGGACGAGACACCGTAATTACCAACCAGGGGATACGTGAATACAAGAATTTGACCAGCATACGAGGGATCGGTGAGGGTTTCGACGTAGCCGACCATACCGGTATTAAAAACAACTTCGCCAAATGAGATAACATCCTGAGATTCAGGGATACTTCCGTAAAATACTTCTCCTGACTTTAATACCAACTGAGCATTTGATTGCATAGTATTAGATCTCATAATTGCCGAGTATTTTGGCATTTTTGAGTTGGGATGTAAACAAATCTAAGCCCGTCAATGCATGACGAGGATTACATCACATGCAATCTGAAAATACTGATCAGGATTTCCATCATAATCAACAGAATGATGATACCCTCTAGCAGACTGGAATGCAGATGCTGAACCTGTGTATTTAACATGTCCAACAACTCCTGCAACACATCGAGACGCTGGTTAAGAGCGCTAACGCGGCTGGTGATATCAAGGAATTTACTGGTCATCATGTAATAGGATTCGAGATTGGGGTTACGCCAGAAAAACTCCGGGACATCCAGATATTCAATATTCAAATTGATCGAACTACGGGCAATGAAGATTTCGCCCATGCGCTTGAAAATAGCCCGACGGGATAGAGACACCTTGCCGCGGGTGGCGATTTCCTGAGGCAAATAATTGTTTTGGCGAATAACGCCTTTGATGGCTTCCTCAAAGGCTTCCAGCTTGATCGATTGCGATAAGCCATATGAGATGGCGAGCTTGATCTGGGTCTCTTCCGACTCAAGCGTAATGATGTCGAGACGCAGGCTTTCATGAGTATCAAGAGTCGTGTTTTCGCCGTACTCAAAATAGAAATAATCTGTCTCAATTGACGCAAGCGGATTAGAGGAAAAATCTTTTACATATTCGAGAATTTTATCTTCAAACGGTTTTTTAAAACCCCAGCAGACAAAACAACCGTGTGTAAAAAAGAACACATCACCGGGTCGTTTCAAATTGGTGATATGCAGGACGTCACGGGATAAGCGCGTGAAGTAACCCTTCTTCTTGAAGAAATTAGCAAGACCGAGCAAATCGTAACTGTCTGCGGTACAAAACGACACGCAGCGCTGGAATGATTTTAAGGCTTTGATGTTGTGCATAGATTCCCAAGATACCCTAAATCCGCTTTAGCGCCAAGTCTAAAGCAGATTGATAGCTCTAAATTTGAACGAAGCGATTGCCAGTGAAGATGACACAATCGTAATC